>JAZLFJ010000062.1:0-24865 GCA_045615665.1 Bacilli bacterium | reverse complement strand
GCTTCCGTCTCGGTTAGTGTTACTGCTTCAAGTGTAACTATTACTGGTTTAGCTACATCTAATTCTGTTTATATTGGTAAAACCTTGAATTTAGGATCTACCATCACAGTTACTGCTACTGGCATTTATTCAAATGCTGTTACATGGTCTTCGGATGATGATGGTATTGCGACTGTTAACGAAGCCACCGGTGTTGTCACTGGTGTTAGCGAAGGAACAGCACATATTAGTGTAACCTCGGTTGATTATCCAAGTGCAACAGCAACATGTTCAGTTACTGTCAGCGAACAGCCGCTCTTATATTCAATGACTTATGGTTCTACCAAGACCACTAGTCCGACCGAAATCAAAACAGACAAAGCATATCACGACACATATGAAAGTGTTGATAGTGACGTTGTTGCTGGTGATTTCTCTAAGATTTATGGTAATTCATCATCTCAATTAAAATGTGGTTCTGGCTCTGCTGCTGCTAAAATTTCATTTACAATTCCGAGCACTTCTTACATCACATCAGTAGAAGTTGTTGTTGCGACTGCTATTAGCACAAGCTTAAAAGTCACAAGTTCAGCTGAAGGTGCATCTACTGAAACTCAAAACATTGCAGTAGGTACACTTACATTTGATGATTATTTAGCAAGTGAAAAGAGCAATAAGGTTACTTTAGCATCAACTGCTTCAGGGGCATTCTATTTATCATCAATTACAATTAATTATGCTAATTTCACACCAGAACTTCATGCAAGTTCTACTAGTGTTGAAGCGGCTGTTAATACAAGTAATCAAAGCATTGATTTGACATATGATTACTTCACGCCTACTGGCTATACAGCAGTTGTTAAGAGTGGATCATCTTTAAGTGCCAGCGCTGTTGCATTCAATACTTCAGTCACTCCACATACTGCTACATTTACAACTGGCAGTACAACTGGTGCTACAGTATTTACGATTACTGGTACAGGAGGAGGCAAGTCAGCTTCGGTTGATGTAACAGTTACTGTTACAGAAGTTAGAAACTTGCTAACTTTAACCATTACAACAGCTTCAGATGCAACTACATTTAAGGTTGGCGATTTATTCGATGTTGGTTCGTTAGTTGTTACCGCAACATTCGATGCGGCTCCAACAACTGTTGTATATTCAAAAGCCAATGGCAATTTGGGCGCATTAACATTTGACCCTGCTATTGGATATGAATTTGTCGATAGTGATATTGGAACAGTTACTTCGGTAATTGCTGAATTAGAAATCGGAACTGGTGATTTGCATATCAATTATACAATTTCTGTTTCGGACAAAACTTATGCGACGCAAGTTACATCTGTAACAGATTTATGGGATGGTCAACAAATTTACTTTGGTGCTAGCGATGGTTCTAAAGTAAACATTGCCCATGCTGGAGGTAATCAATTAGGTTCTCAAACTGCCACGGTTCATGCAACCAAAGGTTTATGTGTTGATGATTTGGAACATAAGACACCATACACTGTTCATAGAGAACAAATTGATGGCGTTACTTATTATTCGTTCCAAAATGGTGGATATTATTTAGAAGCATCAAACACTTCTAATAATTACCTTACTAGAACCGATACACTTTCCGATAATTGTAGATATACTATCTCAATTTCAAGTGGCGAAGTTAATATGACTAACAAAGGCAACTTATCTAGACCAGAATTCCGCTGGAATAGTGGCTCTAGCTGGTTCTCTCAGTATCAATCTAGCTCATCGTTGGATAAAGCAATAATATTTGCTGTTACTTCTTATTCTGAAGAAGTTGTTGCAGCATCATTTGAAGAAAATTGGCTCCATATGTCGGACTACACCGAAAATAAAGGTTGGTGTGCTGATGAAGAACATGCTTACTATAGTAAGCTCAAACCCGTTTGGGCCGCTATGGGCGAGTATGAAAAAGTCGCCATCTCTTCCGCAGGTGAGGCGAGACTAATTGCTTGGGCAGCTGCTAATGGAGAGACACTAGATAGCAACATGGATTTAGTCAGTGCGATAAGAATCTCTCCTATCAGTATCATTGGTGCAAAATCCGATGTTAATGTAATCGCGATTGTTGTTATCACTTCAGTGGTCTCATTAACCGCTATTGGAGGATATTTCTTCTTACGTAAACGTAAAGAAAATATCTAATCCAAGATATTAATCATTAATATAAGGACTTTAGGATCTTAGATCTTAAGGTCCTTTTTCTTCATATATAAATAAATATTATATAGATATGTCCTTCAATAGAGGATTTTTAAAAATTTAAAGAATTTTCAAACTTTTTTCAAAATTCATCAGTATATATTTAGTGAAAGGAAGTAACTGTATGTCTAACTTATTTAAATTTCGTAGATACAAAAAGAAACAAGGAAACCTAAGAGTAAAACATCCTAAACTGATCGTAGATGAATATAATGATGAATTCGGTTATATGGGTTAACTTCTGCTAAAAAGAAAGGAAAAAGACACAATAATCTAGAATTGATTTATAACCCACGATTTGTGAAAGGTAAAAAGGATCAATAAAAAAACATACCTAAGAAGAAAAATCGAATATGACAACAAAAAGATGTTTGGAAACATCATGGATGATTATTCATTATCTAGCATCGATGAAACTAACATTAAAGAATACATTAAAAATAAGTTAAAGAAAAAATAAAAAAGTCCACGTATTACTGCGAGAAGTCTTGAAGCTCCGCAACCGTAGACAACCTAACTTGCGTTAGTGAGATTATTTAACCAACATCTTCTATATCTGTCAATGAACAAATAAGAAGGTCGATTCTTTACTAAGTAGAAAGATAGAAAGGATAGAACAAGAATGCCTCTAAAAATATATAGAAATAAGAAAACTCGTCATCCGTCAATTTCAATCAGACAAAAGGATAAAACAAAATGGCACAACATGCCTATGTCACATTCGAAACCAAAACATCTTTCTTATATTAAAATAAATGATCCTCATCCGTATGCTAAGACAGGAAACAAAACGTTTGTCCGTAAATATACTAGAAAAGATAAAAAAGGTGTAAGGGGATTCTTATACAAAGACTATAGATTATCGATTGAAGATGAACTAAAAATAAAAAGTTATTTGAAAAAAAGTATAAAAAAAGATGATGTCAAGCATGAAGACATTAAGCCCAGCTAAATAAATTACATCATCATTTATATTAAATGAAATTGTATTTGGAATGTCAATAGTTAGAAATAAAAATCGATTCTATGGATGTCCTTATCGCACGAGATACTTAATAGCTCTCTGAAATCGACCAAATATATTAAAGCAATATAGATGTTATTAATTAATAGATAAATAAAAAAGTCCACGTATTACTGCGAGAAGTCTTGAAACTCCGCAACCGCAGACAACCTAGCAATTATGCTAGTGAGATTATTTAATCAAAATATCGATTAGATATCAAGAAAGATTAGAACGAATACTGCATCAAATGGTAAAAGAAACAACGCATTTTTGTCTAAAAGAAACAGTGGGAAAACATATAAAAGAAAGTGGGGGAAAATACTTGATTATTATTGTGTAATTATTTATAATTTCATCGAGGCAGACATTATGACATATTTAAAAAGATATATTGAAGAACAAATAAGAGAAGCATTAGAAACATCTGGGGTTGTAGTTGTGGCTGGCCCAAAGTTTTGTGGCAAAACAACAACTTGCGAACTTTTTGCTAGAAGCAAATATTCATTAGATACATTGCAAAAAATCAAGATGGTGGAAGCAAATCCGGAAGCAATATTAATTGGCGATAACCCACGTCTTATTGATGAATGGCAAAATGTTCCAGACTTATGGAACTATGTTAGAAGTGAAATTGATCATCGTAGTAATAAATTTGGTCAATTCATTTTTACCGGAAGTTCAACCCCGGCCGAGAAAGAAAAGATTTACCATTCAGGTTCCGGAAGAATTGTTACCATTAGAATGAGAACAATGTCTTTATATGAATCAGGTGATTCGAAAGGACTTGTTTCCATAAAGGAATTGTTTGGTGGCAAAAAAGAATTATTTGTTTTAAACGATGGATATAATTTGCTCGATACAGCTTTCTATATTTGCCGTGGTGGATGGCCTCTTTCAATCATTAGTGATAGGGAGAAAGCATTAAGAATTACTAGAAATTATTGTTCAACATTATTTGAATTCGAAAATTCTAAAAATTCAAAATTTCGTAACAAGAAGCCAGATATCTTTAGAATGATTCTTAGAAGTTACGCAAGAAATGTGTCTACTGAAGCAAGGAAGTTACTCTTAATTAATGATATTAACAAACACGATGATCGGAAGCTTGATGAAGATACTTTCGATCAGTATATTGAGGCCTTAAATGACTTGTATATTGTTAAAGATATTGAAGCGTGGAATCCGAATTTCCGAAGCAAAACAGTTATAATCACATCACCCACAAGACATTTTGTTGATACATCTGTTGCTGCATATTCTTTGAATATGTCTCCAAATGACTTAATTAACGATCCAAAGACTTTCGGCTTTATGTTTGAAGATTTTGCTGTCAAAGAATTATCTATCTACGCGAGTAATTATGGCGGTGAGATTAGACATTTTAGAGATGGGAATGGTTTAGAATGTGATGCTGTCATACATCTTCCTAATGGCGAATATTCATTGATAGAAATTAAATTAGGCGGAGAAACACTTATTAACGAAGGAATATCTAACCTAAAATCAATAGAAGAAAAAATTAAAGAAAATAATCAAAAAATGCCATCGTTCAAAATGGTCGTTGTAGCAAGTGGCGATGCCCAGATAAAAGACGATGTCTTTATTGTACCAATTAATATGTTGAAAGCGTAAATAGCATAAGAAAAGAAAGTTTTTCGTTGTGAAGGTTTTTATATGCGGCAAAAAAAGTTATAATTTAAATAAGGTAATTTCATGAAAAGAACATCACGTATATTTCTTAGAGTGGGCGCGATAGTGTCACTCGTCTTAGCAGGTATATTTCTATTATGTGGAGTAACATTCTTAATCCTTTCCCTTCCATTCTTCTTAGATGTCATTAGAGAAGGCGTTAGTAGTGGTCGAATATCTGGTAATCCTAATCCAGATGTTGCTGTTGCGGTCTGGCTAAGTTTCTCTATTTCAACCTGCGTCATCTTCCTTGTCCTTGCCTCATTTGCAGTTGTCAACGGAATCCTAGGTTTCAAATGCTTAAAAGCACCAAACAAAAAACTACTAGTTACGACAATAGTCTTTGGTTTCCTAAGTGGAACGGAATTAACTTCTGTAGGAGCGATCCTAGGAATAATTAATCTTAATAGAGAAAAGAAGGATTAACCTTCTTTTTTCATTTCGCTATGAACATCGATAACTTCTTGCTTGTTTTCTTCGTCTTTTTTGTCGCCTGTCACGGTCGTTTTAGCGGCATCTCCAAGCGATTTACCTGCTTTACCAAAACCTTTACCAGTTTTGCTCCAGGCATTTCTAAGCTTAGATTGACCGTTTTCTTCGACATCATTCTTTTCATCGGTGAAGGCGACTTTCATTGTTGTGGCCATCGCTTTACCGAAGTTTTTAAAAGCGTTACCGGTGTTTTTACCAAATGCTTTCCAACTTTCTTTTCTACTCATATTTAAAATTGTATCTCACTTGGGCTAATTGTGAATAATAATTCAACTAATTTTTGCAAATAATACCTTATATAAGGTAATAGTCATAACTAACTGAAATGACTTCGTTGGAATTTCCTTGACTATTTTATAAATATAAACGACAATGCCTTATTCCTTTAAGAAGGAATTAAAAAAGAAATTAATTATAATTAGTCAATATGAAAAACCAAACAAAAAATAAAAGAAGATTTATAATCTATGCTGCATTAGCAGCTTTCTTCTCTCTCTCTCTCTTAGTAAGTATATTTGCGAGCCGTCTTAACATCGGAAATAATGTTCTTGCTGGAATAGCATCTAAATCCAGTGCAGATTACTCAATTACTTTAAATAGTTCAAATAAGGTTACATCCGCTGGTGATCACATCCAAAAGACCGCTAGAGGTAGCAATGTTGCTTTTACATATACAAATATTGCTAATTCAACAAGTGGTCACGCTACATTAAATAGTGGTGGTACTTTAGTAAACAAAGATCAAATCACTTCTTTAAGCGCTATAACCGCTACTTATTCGGGAAGTGGAACCCTCAAAGCTCGTTTAGCCTACAAAGTAGGCACTTGGAGTGATTATTTCACTTTAGTAAGTGGCTCTAGAGTCGAAACCGACTCTAATCCATATTACTTAGAACTCAAAGCCGATGGTGGTTCAATCACCCTTACATCTGCTATATATGAATTTACTTGTGTTACTAATCCAGATGCCGAATCACACGATACAAGTGGTTCGTATAACATTACATTTAAAGCAAATGGCGGAGATCAAGATAGCGGTACTGATTTAACAAATATTACTTTCTGGGATCAAGTTACATCCGGTAGCGATTATATCGCTTCTGTATCTTCACTTACCAAAGTCTACGCTGGAATCAAAGGAATAAAATTCGCTTCCAATAAAGCTGAAGGAAGTTTGATTTTTAATTTCACTTCTTCTACTATTGAAAACGATATTACAACCATCGATATCGCCACCGCTCAATACACCACAAAAAGTTCTGTTTTTTATGTTTACATTAATGGTTCTTCTTCTTACACAACTATTACTCCAAGTGCGGGCGGAAGCGTTAATGTTAATGGCACTCTCGAATCTATTAAGATTGAAACACATGGTAATCAAGCTTACCTTTGTGGATTATCACTCAATTATGGTGGAAAAGTCGAACCGGGAGAACCAGACACTCCAACAGCCTACGAAGTAGGATTTAGTGCCTCTGATGCTAATAAGGATAAATACACAACCAATTCAATATTCGCTAATGAAAACGGATTAGTCGTTGAAAGTGTTAAATCCGACTCGACCAAGACAACCCTAAATCCAGATCAATATAGTTATGTCATCAAGGATGCATATAATCAAAATATTGATCCAACTGCTAAATTCCCTGCTGAAGGTGTCTACACCTTAGTAGTGTCATATAGCAATTATATCCCACAAGAAATCACCCTTAATGTCGGTGAATACGTATACATTACAGACGTCACTGCAGCAATGACAAAAGTGTTATTTACAACCGCTGATGTTTTAAGTAATGATTTAGAAGGTAAGTTAACTGCTAACCTCGAATTCTCTAATAACACAACTGGCGAAGCAATCGCTTATAGTGAATTCGCTACTTATGGAATCGGAATTAAACTTCTCAATCCAAAAGGTATTTCATACACGATTACCAACCCGTTTGGTACAGCTGGTATATGGACACTCAAGGTTTACAACCTTATTGATGAAAACATGTACTACAACATCTCATTAACTGTTGAAGCAATTCCAGTTACGAATATCGCAATGTCACAAGCAAGTGCATCGCTTTATGTTGGCGAAACGCTTCTATTAAATGCCACAGTTACTCCATCTAATGCAACTAACCAAGATTACGTCTGGGCATCTTTAGATGAAAGCGTTGCAACTGTTTCTGAATCCGGTTTAGTTACCGCAGTCGCTGTCGGCGGAACCACAATTACCGCAACCGCTCAAGACGGTAGTGGAGTTTATGGTTCATGTACCATTACAGTTTCTGCTGCCCCAGTCGTGACCAAAAAGACCGATACTTTAACACGTGCAACAACTGGTGTTTCTAGCGGATCAACTACTTATTCTGATTGGAGTGGTAAAAACGGCGAATCTGGAGCTGTTTACGCTGGCCAATCAGCCGGTGATAATAATTCAATTCAATTAAGAAGCAAAAATAGTAATTCAGGTATTATTACAACCGCATCGGGTGGAACAATTACTAAAGTAATCGTTGACTGGAACAATAATACTACAAGCGGTCGAACCTTAAATGTTTATGCTAAGACGTCTGCTTATTCCTCGCCATCTGATTTATATGGAGCTTCATCCGGAACCTCGGTTGGCACAATTGTAAGTGGTTCTAGTACTGAACTAACAATCAGTGGCGATTATACTTATGTTGGTGTTCGTTCCGCTGATGGTGCACTTTATTTGAATAGCATCACATTCGAATGGAACGGTAGCGGATCAACTCCAGCTGCTCCAACTTATCCAACCTCAATCTCTTTGAGTGCGGAATCATCTTCAATTTCAATTGGAGCGACAACTCAACTCACTGTTGGTTACACTCCAAGTGACACTAACGTTAAAAATGTTACTTATACATCAAGCAATGAAAGCGTTGCTACAGTATCAAATACTGGTTTAGTTACTGGTATTGCTCAAGGTAGTGCCACAATTACTGCTAAAGCAGAAGCTGCCAATAGCACAACTGTTCAAGCGACAACAACTATCACAGTAACTCCAATTGCAGTTACATCTGTTTCATTAAGTTCTAACTCCGAAACAATCAAAGTTGGTAAGACTGTTACATTAACTCCTACTATTAGTCCATCTAATGCGACAAACAAGAATGTTACCTGGACAAGTAGCAATACAAGTATCGCTACAGTTAGTGGTGGAACAGTCACTGGTGTTGCTGCTGGTACTGCCACAATCACAGTTAGAACTGTAGATGGTAGTAAGACCGCGACATGTACAGTTGTCGTTCAAGCTTCTGGCGGAGAAGAAACATTTACAATTACATATGCTGATTTACCAAGTGCATATTCAACAACCGACACAGTTTATACTGCCGATTCTGGAATTAAGTTCCAAGCCTATAACTGTGCTGGTGGATATTCATCCAAGATGCAGTTTAAAGCTTCCGGTGGTTACTTACAAAACACTGAAGACCTAGAACTTCAATCATTAACAATCAATGACCGTGAATCTAACGAATTAACAGTTTACGGCAGTAATACTGCTGGATCATTTACAACCGAAATTAGCGGTAATAATGATGTTTACGATTTAAGCGGCTATTCTTACTTTAAAGTTGCTCGTACTGCTTCAGGTGCTGCATATTGTTCATCGATCACAGTTGTAACTGGTACTCCAACTCCAACTGATCCAACCGATATCATCCTTTCACCAACCAGTGTTGAACTAACGCCAAATGGAACTAAACAACTCTCTGTTAGCTATGTTCCATCTAACGCTAATCAAAATAAACAAATAACTTGGACCAGTAGCAACACTAATGTTGCAACTGTTAGTAGTGACGGCTTAGTCTCCGTTAAATCGACTGCTACGGCCGGACAAAGTGCAACAATTACCGCTAAATTAACTAATATTCCATCTATTTCAAAGACATGTTCAATCAGTGTTATTGGACAATCTAAAGATGATCACACAGTCTTAATTTACATGTGTGGTGCAGACCTTGAATCTAAGAGCCAACTCGCCACAGGCGATATTCAAGAAATCTTGAAAGTTTCTGGACAACCAGATGATGTCAATATCGTCATCGAAACTGGCGGTGCAAAATCTTGGGCTTCCACATACGGAATTTCTTCAACGAATCTTGAAAGATGGCATGTCGAAAATAGATCGCTTGTAAAAGATAACTCTTTAACTTATGCTTCAATGGGCTTAACCTCAACACTTCAAAGCTTCATCGAATATGGTTTAAATAACTATCCAGCCGATCGAGTTGGTTTAGTCTTCTGGAACCATGGTGGTGGTATGCGTGGCGTTTGCTATGACGAGAAAAAGAACGACGATGTTCTAAAGAACAGTGAAATTAGATCAGCTGTTTCGGGTGCTTTATCTAACTGTGGAATGTCTGGTCAAAAACTCGAATGGGTTGGCTATGACGCTTGCTTAATGGCGGTTCAAGATATCGCTGAAACTAATAGTGATTATTTCAATTACATGATCGCTTCTGAAGAAAGTGAAGCTGGTTATGGTTGGGACTATGATACTTGGGTCGATGATTTATATTCAAAGAAGACCACAACCACAATCCTTAAAGCAATCGTAGATGGCTTTATTGCTGATAACGGTGGTGCAAGCTCTAATAGTGGAGACCAAACCTTATCTTACCTTAACCTCTCATATGCCGCTGCATATAAGACTGCTTGGGAAAATATGGCTGCTCAACTCAATAACAAAGTTACCTCATCGAACAAGTCCTCATTTAACAGCGCAATTACATCTAATGTTAAACATTATGGTGATAGTGATTACGATTACTTCTGTACTTTCGATGCTTGGGACTTTGTTGATAAGCTCGCAAGTAGCTCAGCCTTCTCATCATTTAGAATCGATTCAAGTTATACAACTGCCGTTAAGAACGCTCACGCTAACTTAGTCGCCTATAACCTCGCTCAAAAAGGTGCAGGCGTCTCTAAGGGCTTATGTATGTATTGGCCAAATAGCACGCAGTATAGTGATGTTTCAACTTATTACACCACTAGTGAAACTAGATTCACAACTTGGAGAAGCTTCTGTGTGAATAAAGGCACCCACGCTTAAGCGTGAATCCATAAAACGAGTAAGACCATCGATTGATTTCGATGGTTTTTATTTAAATCATAAACGAAAGAATTTATATAATAAAGAATTGTAATGTATCGCAAAAGTGATACAATATTATCAGGGATAAAAACATGACAAAAACAGAAACCATTCATACGAGAGTAACCCCTGAAATCAAAGAACAAGCTGAAGCTATTTTTTCAAAGTTAGGATTAACAACAAGCCAAGCAATTATGCTGTTCTTAACAGCGTCTGTTAACAATAGCGGTTTACCTTTTGAATTAAAAGCACCGGTTGAGGAAGATGATGATTTAGCAACTATCGCATCTATTGTGACCGTTGATGGTGTCGCTCCTTCTATGGAAGCGCAAAAGATTATTCGCCTTTATTGTAAAGGCGACATCGATTATGAAACAGCTCAATTTGCGATTGAAAGGATGTATAAACAAGCATGAAAGACCCATATGTTTATGAAGGGACTAATATCCTCGTTAACAGACTCAATATTAAAGATCATGCCGTTTTAGACAAGGCGGAATCCGCGATGGCTGGTTTAGCAATGAGCCATTTGATGAAAGTTTCTTTTCAGTTTAATTCAATTCGCGATTGTTTACTGATTCATAAAATGCTTTTTTCATCCATATATTTGTGGGCTGGCACGCCAAGAACCATAGATATTTATAAAGGCGAATCTGTTTTAGGCGGAAAGTCAATTGATTATGTTTTTGCCTCTTATATAGATCAAGCCATAAATGATCTCCAAAAAGAATTTGCGATAGTTGAGTGGGATAAGTTAGAACCAAAAGAAAAGATTAACAAAATTTGTTACTTTGTTTCTGAATTTTGGCATATCCATCCGTTTAGAGAAGGAAATACTAGAACAACTGCTGCAATGCTATATTTTCTTATCAAGAAAGCCGGATTACATATTAATATTGGTTTCTTATCCAAAAACAGTAAATATTTCCGTAACGCTTTGGTGCTTTCTTGCTTATATAGTTCATCGAAACCTGAATACTTGTTAGGGATTGTTAATGATTCAATTACACTAAAAAACGTATCGAGTAAAAAATACGAAACAATCGAAGGCATGGAAGTCGATAAATATGAGTATACTAATCACACGATGGAAAAACTCAAAACTATTGAAAAGCCTGCTGACTGGAAAAAATAAGAAAAAAGGATGCTTGACACATCCTCTTTTCAGATAAAATATATAAGCGAAAGGAGTTTAATAATGGAATTTATTAAAGAAAGATTAGGCAAATGGATTCAAGCTGCGATCATCATCGTCATTGGTATTCTCTGCATCGTCGCTGGGGTTAAATTCGGTGGTAATGCCTGGGAAAATGCTATGGCGGCAGATGATGTCGTTAATGCTATTTCGTTAACTCTTGGTATCACCATGATTGTCGTTGGCTCTTTATCCTTAATTTTAGCATTCCTCACCATCGCCCTTACCAAAGGTAAAGGATTTGCAGGAGTCGCTCTTCCAGGAGCTGGCATGCTCGCTGTTGGTGTTTCGCTTGTGGTTGTTAAATATGCCTTCGCTTTGATTTCTTTACTAATCGCAGTCGTCCCTTATATTTTAATTGCCGTCGGTGCAGTCATCTTCTTGGATGCTTGCTTCACTTTAGTGCGCGCTATTAAAACTAAAAAGGTTGGCGCTGTCTTAGTTGGTGTCATCGCTAGCTTTGTTGTCGCCACAGTTTCTATCGTTATCGGTGCTCTTTGCATTGGTGATGATCCAGTCATCAAAGCTAATGTTCAATTGATCGTCTTCGGTGTTATCGTTACTCTCGTCGGAGCGCTTCAATTACTCGCGACATTTGTTAAGATGCCAGACACTGTCGTTGTTGTCGAAAAGAAATAAGCAATTCTTAACATAAATTAGACGGACTTGTTCCGTCTTTTTTATTTGCCTACTTTGTTATAAAATATTCCTAGAGGTAGGCTAAAATATGAAAAAAATTAGTTTTTTAGTTGTTTTGTCTGTGCCGTTTTTATTAATGAGCTGTAGTGGCTCTTCAAGTCATAAACCAAAAGCAAAAGTTTCTTCTAAAGATTTTGTTACTAAATTAGCGAGTGCCGCTAAAGAAAACGACATCTTTAAAGGTGAAGGTCTAAATTCTTCTAAAGAAGTTTTTGCTAAATATGAAGTAGCTTCTAATACCTATGTTATTGTTTCAGGCACTAAAACTACTTTAGATCCAACCAAAATGGAAGGAAGTGTAAATGCTGGCTTAGATATTGAAAATAAAACTCTACGTGTTGAATTGAAATCTAAAGAAACAACTGATGGTGAAGAAAAAAGCACAAGTCAAACTTTCTTTGCCCAGCAATCGAGCGAGGGCTTTGTCAAAGGCGATGCCAATGAAAAGACATATTCTCTAGTTAGTGAAATACCTTCTTTTGAAGACGCTATTAAGTATATCAATAAACAAATTACGAGTTTTGATTTTGATCCGTATATTAAGAAAGTTAGTGAAAACTCTAAATTATTAGAGATGCTTGATCAAAAATTTTTCATTTTCAATTGCTGGTAATGCTTATGTAATTGAGATGAAAGACACAACAATTAGCTATGCTGATATCTATGCTGTTATTAATGAATTTGTTCCTGAAATTTCCTACGATTTACCTTTCGATGAATGTCTTCTTCATTTAAATGGAAAAATTAGTTTAAATCTTACTAATGGTAAAGAAAGAGCAAATGTTGATATAAAAGCGACTGTTTCATTAACGGCAACCAAAGAGGAATATATCTCTGTAGATTTAATTAAATTGCAACCCGGAGACACATTGAGTGGTGAAGGAACAATAAAAGCTGAAGCTTCGATTAAACCATTATCTTCTCCAATTAAGCCTATTGACTTAAGCGGATACATAAAAATATAAACAATAAATTGAGATGACTTAGTCATCTCTTTTATTATCTCTTTTCTATTCGGCAAATTTTGCTATACTTTTAGTGGCGGAGTTCGGCCTCTAAATCCTTCGCTATATAAATTAAAACCAAGGAGAATTTTTTTATGAAATCTATATTCTTTAAAGCCAAGACGGCTTTGAAGGAAAACATCGTTTTACTTAGAAGTATCCCTTCGCCAGTAGTGGCGCTTTTCGTTGTCTCAGTTATCACGATGAACATCCTCGCTAACAAAACCATCTATCAAAGCGAATTTCTCGCTATCGATGGAGGTATCTTAGTTTCTTGGCTTTCATTTCTTTCAATGGATGTGGTCACTAAACATTTCGGCCCAAAAGCTTCGACCAGAATGTCGATATTTGCAGTGCTTGTTAATTTATTAACATGCCTTATCTTTTATCTTGTTAGCATCATCCCAACTTCAACGGATTATGCTACGTTTAATTCAATCATTGGAGGAACATGGTTTATTCTTCTTTCTTCAACGGTGGCCTTCATTTGCTCGGCAATTATCAATAATTTTTTAAATTATGGCACTGGACGTTTATTCAAAAAGAACCCAAATGGTAAATTAGCTTTTATCACTAGAAGCTATGTTTCAACTTTCATTGGTCAATTCTTTGATAATTTAATCTTTGCAGTGCTTTGTTTTATGGTGTTTGCTCCAATATTTTGGGATGGCTTTAGTTGGACCTTTATTCAATGTGTCACCTGTTCAATCTTAGGAGCGATGCTTGAACTAGCGATGGAAATCTTCTTTTCACCAATCGGCTACAAGATCACTAAAAACTGGGAAAAGAATGATATTGGACGAAATTATTTTGATTTAGTAGGGGAGGTAAAAAGATGAAAATATTGATCACAGGTTCATCAAAAGGGATCGGTTTAGCGTTAGTAAAACGCTTCATTAACGAAGGTCATGAAGTATTTGGAATTGATATTCTACCTTCTAACTTTAAAGATAAAAAATATCATCATTATCTCGCTGATGTTTCAAAAATGGAAAGTCTTCCTGATATCGAAGATATCAACATCTTAATTAATAACGCCGGAGTGCAAAATCAAAACGATATTGAAGTTAATCTAATCGGCTCAATTAATGTCACTGAAAAATACGCTTTTCAAAAGGAAATTAAAGCAGTCATCTTTAACGCTTCAGCTTCTTCTAGAAGTGGACAAGAATTTCCAAATTATGTCGCTTCTAAAGGTGGGGTGGTTTCCTATATGAAAAATGTTGCGATTAGACTCGCTAAATATCAGGCAACCGCTAATTCAATATCCTTAGGAGGAGTATTAACTGATTCAAATAAACCAGTCATGGAGGACGAAAAGCTTTGGAAGAAGATTATGGACGTCACTCCACTTAAGAAATGGATGAGTTTAGATGAAGTTTCAGATTGGTTTTATTTCCTTGCTATTAAAAATAAATCGATGTCTGGTCAAGATATCTTGATCGATAATGGTGAGATGAATCTTAATTCTACATTCGTGTGGCCAAAATAAAAGCTGTCTTGGTGAGCTCATTTCTTTTTGCTCATCTATGGCTACATCGTCACGCTATTAAATCCACGCATATCCAGCGGATGGTTTTGACTTAATTCGAATGTTTTTGTTTGAGGGTCGAAGTGAAATAACGACAGTCCTTCATCCTTGAATAGTCTCTTTTAAATAATTCGCTAATTCTGAAGTGCCTTTATCTTCTAGCGCTGAAACTTTAAAAATCTTCGCGTTTTGATTTCGTTTATGGATGTTTTGCTGGCATTTTTGAAAATCAAAATCAAAAATCTCAGCGGTTTCAATTTTGGTAATTACCGCGATTTTACTCACTTCAAACATGAGTGGATATTTAAGTGGTTTATCGTCACCTTCTGGAACGCTAAGAAGCATCATGTTAATGTTTGCTCCAGTATCAAATTCAGCAGGGCAAACTAGATTACCAACGTTTTCTAAAAATAATAGATTTAAGCCATTAACATCAAATTGTTTGATAGCGTCATTAACCATTTGAGCAGTTAAGTGACACGCTCCAGAGGTATGGATTTGAATCGTTTTAACTCCCGTTTCTTTTACGATACGAGCGGCATCAACGTCTCCATCTATATCCGCCTCCATAACTCCGATATTAAAATCTGCTTTTAATTTATTAATAAGATTGACTAAAAGAGTGGTCTTACCTGCTCCAGGAGAGGCCATGACATTGATGAAATAGATTCCTTTTTCTTTTAAGACTTTTCTTAATTCGTCAGCCTTTTTAGAGTTCTCAATTAAGATATCTTCTTTGACTTTAACAACTTCAAATCCCATATTTTTCTCCGTAAAAATCATATCACAGAGTGATGAAAGAAAAAATGTTATGAAAAAGTAGAATGCTACTTTATAATATCAACATGGAACAAGTTAGGACTATACTCCTCCATCGCTCGGTATATGCTAATAATGACAAAGAAGCTGATTTATTAAGAGCATATCTAAAAGATAGAGGAGTTTTTGTTGTCAACTTGATGTCTTCACCAGGAGCTGGCAAGACAACAACCTTAACTGCTTTGATTAACAAAATCAAAGATAAAGTGAGAGTTGGTGTAATGGAAGCCGATATCGATAGCGATGTCGACGCCATAAGGATTGCTGAAAGAACTGGTGTCAAATCCATCCAATTACATACGGGTGGAATGTGTCATTTAGATGCAGGAATGACTAAGACTGGTCTAGACGAGATTGATATTTCTAATTTAGATATCGTCTTCCTAGAAAATGTCGGTAACTTAGTTTGCCCTGCTGAATTTGACACAGGAGCAAGTTTAGACGTGATGATCCTAAGCGTCCCAGAAGGTGATGATAAACCACTTAAATACCCTTTGGTGTTTGAGAAATCTGATTTAGTCATCATCAATAAAATTGATGCACTTAAATATTTCAATTTTGATTTAAAAAAATGCATCTCTTATATTAAAGCGAGAAATAAAAACGCTACAATCATTCCAATCTCTGCTAAGACAGGAGAAGGAATCGATGAAGTAGCCAAATATTTCTTAAAGAAAATTGTAGATTTTAAGGAGTGTTAAAATGGAACAAAACAAAAAGATTATTTCCAAGTTCCAAAATGAGTTGGACCACGAATACGCTAAAGAGTATCAAAAACTCGGTAAGAAGATTACCGACGTCGTCTCTCATAAGTTATTGGGAGTAAAAACAAACGATCCAGAATATTGGGGTTTAAGAGAAGTTCTCAATATCGATCAAGTTCGCGTGCTCAATAAAATGAAGCAACGCAAATGGTATTCGATTGAAGACCTCATCAAGATGAACAAGGAACACGAACCGACTAAGGTCGTCGAACTTGTTGATCAATTAGCTTACATTGGCTTTATCGAATACGACTATGGTGACAATTATGCTCACGAAGCGCCAATTGAAGATGCGCCAAAGATCAAACGTTACCGCATGTCTTATTTTGTTCCTGGTTCAGCCGAACTCATGAACTCTTCTGTTGATAGAATTGCCAAAAATCCAGCCGTCGCTTCTTTCTTTGAAAGAATGACCTTCATTCCTCTCGCTGGCGTAACCGAGATGCTCGCTCCAGGAGGAAATGGTGTTGGCATGCATACTATTCCAGTTGAAAAAGCTATCGAAGGTAACTCCGAAGCTATCGATGTCGAAAAGATTTCTCACTGGTTAAAGAAATACGAAGGACATATCTCCGCTGGTATATGTTCGTGCCGTGCTTCACGCGCTGTGTTAGGCGATGGCTGTATCGACGATGTTAACGACTGGTGTATCCAACTTGGTGATATGGCGGATTATACCGTTGAAACTGGTCGCGCTCACTACATCACAAAAGAAGAAGCTCTTCGCATCATCGAATTATCGGAAAAGAATGGTTTCGTCCATCAAATCACCAATATCGATGGTGAAGACCATATCTTTGATATCTGTAACTGTGACGTTAAGATTTGTAATGCTTTACGTACCTCGATGTTATTTAACACTCCATATCTTTCACGTAGTGCATATACCGCTCAAGTTACAAAAGATAACTGCGTTGCCTGTGGTCAATGCGTTGAAAATTGTCCAGCTGGTGCAGTTAAACTTGGTCAAAAACTTTGTAAGAAAGATGGAAGCGAAGTCGTTTATCCAAAACACCCACTTCCAGATAAGATTAAATGGGGCAAATACGCTTGGGATGAAAACTATCGTTCCACAGCTAGAGCCCAAGATACATATGATTCTGGTACCGCTCCTTGTAAAGTGGCGTGTCCTGCTCACGTTCCAGTCCAAGGCTATTTAAAACTTGCTAAGGAAGGAAAATATCAAGAAGCTTTAGCTTTAATCAAAACTCAAAACCCACTTCCCGCTGTTTGCGGACGCGTTTGTAACAAGCGCTGCGAAATGGCGTGTACCCGCGGAACAGTTGATGCTCCAGTCTCAATTGACGCAGTCAAGAAATTCGTTGCTGATTTTGACTTAAAATCAGAGCATCCATATATTCCTGAGAAAATCATTCCAAATGTTCATGGCGAATTCTCTGAAAAGATCGCTATTATCGGTGCTGGCCCAGCTGGTTTAAGCGCTGCTTATTATTTAGCGGTCGCTGGCTTTAGACCAACCGTCTTTGAAAAGAATGAAAAACCTGGTGGTATGCTCACATACGGTATTCCATCTTACAAACTTGAAAAAGATGTCATCGCTAAAGAAATCGAAATCATCGAAAAACTCGGTGTCGAATTTAAGTGCGGTGTTGAAGTTGGTAAAGATGTCACCATCGAAGAACTTAAGAAACAAGGTTATAAAGCCTTCTATATCGCTATTGGTTGTCAAGGTGGCGCTCGTCCAGGCGTCAGCAATGACACTGCCAAAGGAACCGAGATTGCCGTCTCTTACTTAAGAGAAGCTCTTGGCAAGAAGCAAAGATTCGAAGGCGAAGTCGTCGTTGTCGGTGGTGGTAACGTCGCAGTCGACTGTGCTCGCACCGCTCATCGCTTAGGCGCTAAAAAAGTTTCAATGGTTTGTCTTGAAGACCGTGAATCAATGCCAGCTTCTAAAGAAGAAGTTAAAGAAACCCTTGAAGAAAATATTGAAATCGTTAACTGCTATGGTCCAAAAGAACTCGTCGTTAATGAAAAAGGTGAAGTTACAACCGTTATCTTTAAGAAATGCTTAAGAACATTTGACCCAGAAACATATAAATTCTCACCATTATATGATGAGAATGACACCATTGAAGTCAAGGCTGACAAAGTCATCTTTGCTATCGGCCAAAAGATTGAATGGGGCAAATTACTTGAAGGTACAAAAGTTACTTTCTGGCATGGTAATTATCCAATCGCTAACTCCATTACTTATCAAACCGCTGATCCAGATATCTTCGTTGGTGGAGATGTCTTCTCTGGTCCTAAATTCATTATCGATGCTATCGCAGCCGGACATCAAGTCGCTGATGCCTTAGCCCGTCATGCTCGTCCAGATGCTCACCCAACCATCGCCTTCAATCAAAGAAGATTCTTCCAACTTGACAAAGATAACATTTCTTTACCAGGTTACGATGTTTCTCCAAGACAAGAAGAAGGTATGGATGAATCCATCGATTATAAGAACTCCTTCAAAGATGCTCATAGAACACTAAGTGAAGAACAAGTTCATATCGAAACCAGCCGCTGCTTATCTTGCGGTGCTGCTGTTGTCGATCCAAATAAATGTATCGGTTGTGGTATTTGTACCACAAAATGTAGATTCGACGCTATCCATCTCGTCAGAGACCATCCAAAATGCTCAACGATGAGATTCGCCGAAGATAAAGTTACCGGTTTACTTTCTTATCAACTTAAACGTGCTGCTAAGATCGCTTTCCATAGCGGTTCCAAAGAAGCTCGCATGATGAGAAAGAAACGTCACGAATTTAACCGTGAATATAAGAAGGTTAAAAAGAGCCAACCATATACCGGTAACAAAGTTCCCGCCAACAAGGAATTAGGTGACGATACCTATGCATGAGCTAGGATTAGTTGTTCACGTCATTAAACAAATCGAAGAACTCGCTAAAGAAAATAAGGTCAACAAAGTTGTTGAACTAACTTTAGAAGTAGGCGAAGTTTCAGGCGTTGTTAAAGAATATTTTATCGACGCCTTTGAATGGTCCAAAAAGAAGACTGAGTACATGAAGGAATGCAAACTTAACTTTGTCATGACTAAAGCCTTCTCATATTGCGAAGATTGTAAAGAAACTTATCCGACCGTTGAATTTGGCAAGACCTGTCCTAAATGTAAAGGTGGTCACACCTATTTAGTAACTGGTCGTGACTTCATGATTAAAGACGTTAAAGTAGTTTAATTTAAATGAAAAAAATAATTCCAGTTTTGTCTATATTTTTACCTGTCCTTCTTTCAGGATGCACGAATAATCAAAGCGGCTCTAAAAAAAGAGGCACATCATCTAGTGAAGTAAGTAGCACAAGTAAAGACTCCTCCAAAGGAGGCAGTTCACTTTCAAGTGGCCAAAGCGGCTTAACAAGCGGAGGCTCTTCATATATCCCAACTAGTTCATCTAGTGAAGAAACACCTCCCGAAGATTGTCCAATTATTTCAATTTCTTTAAATGTTAGAGAACTCGATGTCGTTAAAGGCAAACGTAGTAACTCTATAACGGTTAATTATAACCTCGTTGATCCTAGCGATACGAGCGTCAACAAAGATGTCGTTTGGACCTCTTCAAATGAAAATATCGCTACTATTGACCAATATGGACGCGTTACTGGAGTTAATTTAGGTCAAACTGTAATTACTGCAACAACTGTCTTGGGTTTAAGAAAAGCTAGCTGTGCGATTTATGTTGTCTCTTCTAGCGGCGCTTACACGATTGAATATCAAAAAGTCACTTCAGAAGAATCTTTAGCACCTGGCGATATTTTAATTATGGGTTGCTATCAAGAAGGCAAAGTCGCGACAAAAGAAAATACTGGAATGTATCTGCATTCCGCAAGTTCCACTTTTAATAGCGACGGTTCAAAAATAACTAATCTATCTTCTCAAGCTGAAAAATTTCTTTTAGATGGAAGCAACGAAAATTGGACTTTAGAAAATGAAGATGGCTATTATTTGGCTACTACGAATACATCTAAAGTTACCTTTATATATAAAACCGGCAATATTCATTGGGATATTTATTACCGCGATGGATATTGTTTGATGGAATCAACATCAAATGTTGCTGGTTTATTCATGTATAATGTTCAAGCAGATCGTTTCACAACCTATGATGTCGATAGTGAAACGACCAATTTATATGCAATTAATTTGTATAAAGAGGTTAAAATTCGTAATTGATGAGTATTAATCAAGTTGAAGAAATTATCATCGATGCTCTTAGGGATTCGCTCCTTGTTTTCGTCTTTGTATTTTTGGTTCATCTCATCATTTCTTATTTTGAAAATAATTTATCAAACTTCTTAGTTAAAAGAAGAAAAACAGGACCATTGTTCGGTTCGCTTTTTGGTTTGGTTCCTCAATGCGGGACAAGCGTTATAGGTGCAGATTTATATATTGGTAAATATATAAGTTTAGGAACTTTAGTTGCTATTTTCCTTTCTTGTAGCGACGAAGCTTTCATAGCTATTCTCACCTCAGGAAGCGATAAAACAATCATGATTCTTCCTCTTATTGGGGTTAAGTTTTTAGTTGGCTTAGTTGTAGGAATTATTATCGACTTAATCTATCGAAAGCAAGAGATCGCTAAAGCAGAAAAAGAACTCGAACATCATACCTGCCATGTTCACGATAAAGAGAATACTGATTTGCATCAGCATTTAATTCATCCTCTCCTTCATAGTGTGGAAATATTTGCCTATGTTTTAGTGATTAATTTAATTCTTGGCTTTGTTATTGGTTTTATTGGTGAAGATACATTTAAATCATTTCTTGATTCAAATCGATATTTGACACCTCTATATTCATGCGTCGTTGGGCTTATTCCTAATTGCGCTTCTAGTTTGCTTTTAAGTGAATTATTTGTTGAAGGTAATTTATCATTTGGTGCTTTAGTGGGTGGTTTACTTGTTAATTCTGGTTTAGGCATGATGGTGCTAATAAAAAATAGACACTCCGCGAAGAATGTGTTTTTAATTCTTGGGATATGCCTATTTGTCGCAATTATAAGTAGTTATTCAATCTGTTTAATTATCGGCTTTTAACTTCTAAGTCGATTTTTTCACTAAATCATCAACTTTAAGTGGTGGGGAGCTAGTATGTCACCTACAGGCAATAATTAATTGATCAAGGCAATAACAAAGGAAATGGAATTGTTGTAATTTGTTATGATAGAATTGTTGCGATGAAAATAATGATTGTTGGTGCCGGAGCTTCAGGAATAGTTGCGGCAATTAATTATAAAAGAAATCATATAAATGATGATGTTTTAATTATTGAGCATCTTGATAAACCTCTTAAAAAACTATTAGCGACCGGTAACGGAAGATGCAATCTAGGAAATGCTAATTTAGACATAAATAATTATTCAAACGCAGGCTTTGTTAAAAATATTCTACAAGAATATAACTATGAAAGTTTCTTTGAAACGATTTCCGTTAAAACAAAAGTAATCGATGGTTTAGTTTATCCATATAGCGAATCAGCTTTAACTGTTAAAAATGCTTTGTTAAAAGAAGCAGCACATTTAGGCGTGGATATTAAATTAGAAGAAAAATTATTAGATTACAAAGTTGGTGAAAAAATTGAAGTTACCACCTCAAAATCAAAATATCTTATTGATCGTCTTTATATCGCCACCGCTTTAAAATCATCTCCTAATCTCGGAAGCGATGGAAGTATTCTTTCGATTTTAGAAAAGCACGGTTATCAAATAAAAAAGATTTATCCAGCACTCTGTCCAATCAAAGTTAATGAAAACACAAAATTGGTCGATGGCATTAGAAATAAATCTAACGTAAAAATATATCAAAACGGAAAGATTATTTTTGATGAAAATGGCGAGGTCTTATTTAAGAAAAACGGTCTTTCTGGAATTGTCATTTTTAATGCGTCTAGAGTCATTGCCAGCGCTAACAAAAAAGTCGATAAAATTGTCCTAGATTTATTACCGAATATTACTCAAAATGAGATTGGAAATTTCTGCAAATTGCACTCAGTTAATGGATTTTTGCAGGGATTTTTTAATCCTAAACTAGGAGAATATCTTAGGAATAGATTTATTACTGATAATAGATTAATTGCAGCAGTCAAAAAGCTCGAATTTACTTTCCAAGATTTTTATGATTTTGAGTTTTCGCAAATTAGTGTTGGAGGCCTCAACATCAATGAATTAAAACCAACCTTAGAATCAAAAAAAGAAAAGAGTGTATTTTTCATTGGTGAAGTAATCGATATTGATGGTCCTTGTGGCGGATATAATTTGACCTGGGCCTTCGCATCTGCCCTATATTCAACAAAATAATTCTTGCAAAGAATTTTTTAAATTCTATAATTGAGTCCTATGAAATTTAGACTTTCATTACTTGTTTATAGTTTAATTTGCGATATCCCTGTCTCGTTCTTTTTGTGCTTAGCATCTGCTATCTCTGCACAATCAGACTTTAATTCAGGAGTTTTGACTATTTCTTTTGTCACAATTGATTGGCTTAATATGGCTACTAACTTTGTTATTGCCCTCATATTATCGCTTCTAATTTCAAACTTTATTCCATTAACCGCAATCGGAAGATGGTTCACTGCATTATTTGGTGTGTCAAATGATACATACAAAAACAATATTAAATATCGTTTATTAGCGACTCTTATAATTTCATTTATCTTCTTTAGCATTATTTCGCCAGTTTTAACGATCATTAATGCTTTTGTGATTCCTGCAGTTCAAGGAACTGATCCGTTAAGTTGGCAACAAGCATTATTCATCTTTGTAGTTAACGCTCCGCTAATGTTGATAGTTGGTTTTGTTTCATCATTAATTAACGATGTCGTCGCTTTTAAAGCAGCACACGCTATCGACAACACATTCTAAATATGAATCGAGAAAAGAAAATTATTCAAACTAGCATTATCGGAGTCATCGGTAACGTTTTGCTTGTCGCCGCGAAAGCTTTCATTGGTTTTCTGGCGAATTCTATTTCAATTATCACTGATGCTTTAAATAACTTATCTGATGCTTTATCAAGCACAATTACAATCATCGGCACCAAACTATCTGGAAAGAAACCTGATAAAAAACATCCATTTGGTCATGGTCGTATCGAATATTTAACTAGTTTAATTATCGGTATTCTTGTTTTAGTGGCAGGTATAACTGCCATTTATGAGTCAATCATGACTCTTATTAATAAAACTCAAGCACGTTATGATATCACCTCGATCATCATCATTTCATCAGCGATAGTGGTAAAAATTGGTTTAGGTATTTATTTCCAAATTGTTGGAAAGAAAACAAATTCCGAACCACTAAAAGCATCTGGCAAAGACGCCCTATTTGATGCCCTACTTTCAGTAGCAACTATTATAGGTATTGTCACAACTCTCGTTTGGAATGTTAATATTGAAGGCTACATCGGTATTTTAATCGGCTTATTCATCATTCGAAGTGCGATTGAAATAATTCGTGATGGAGCTTCTTTAATTATCGGTGAAAGAGCAGATCAAGAAACAGTCAACAATATTAAAAAAATCGTCTGCTCCTATAACGAAGTTCAAGGTGCTTATGATTTAATTATTAATAATTATGGTAATGGAAGAGCCATCGCTTCAGTGCATATTGAAGTTGATGATTCTTTAACCGCTAGAGACATTCATCATTTATCTAGACAAATTTCTGAAAAAGTTTTTACCGCTACCGGAACTATTATTACCGTTGGAGTTTACGCTAAAAACGAAGCTAACGATGAAATTAAAAAGATTAAGTCGTTAGTTATGAAGCGAGTTGATGAGAATAAATTCATCAAACAAATTCACGGTTTTTATGTCGACGATGAAAAACAATTGATTACCTTTGATTTGGTGTTTGAATTCGAATGCGAAAATCCAAAAGAAGTAATCGCGTCAATCACAAAAGAACTTAAAGAAAAATATCCTAATTACGACTTTTATGTCGTACAGGATAGCGACTTTACTGACTAATTAAAGACTCTGTGAAACAACATTGCTGAGTCTTTTTATAAGTAAAGAATAACTTAACAATTTATTTAGATTTTGGATATTGATATACTTGTATATTAGCCGCCCCAATAGCGCAACTGGATAGAGTATCAGACTTCGAATCTGAGGGTTGAGGGTTCGATTCCTTCTTGGGGCGCCATTAAGATATCTATGAGACAATAAGTTGTCTCTTTTTCTTTTATTCTTGTATAAGTAAAAGATATCCACTCTTACTTATATGCAGGCAAAGAAATATCATCTCCATATAGGAGGTGATTTTTTATGGGATATGGTCACAGATATTACACTGATGCCGAAAGACTTAAAGCCGTTAAAGGCTATATGA
>JAZLFJ010000061.1:0-2403 GCA_045615665.1 Bacilli bacterium | reverse complement strand
GCTGCTAATATTTATAACTTGTATTGTCTAAAAGATGGCGATACAAGAATTAATCCTGTAAATAAAGGTGTTAAAAACATTACCGAATTTGTAATGCTAGAAAAAGCCAAAAAATAATGTTGCTACTAAATAGCGCATCTTACTTAAATTCGAGCCGATTGAGATAAATTCTCAACGGCTTTTTTTATATTGAGGGAAACTTAAATATTTGATAAAATTTAAGTTAACAAATCTGGAGTTATACTTATGGAAGAGAACAAAAATTTAGAAGAAGTATACGATCAAAAAGAAGATTTAAGTGATCACTTTACAACATTTTTTACAGTCGCAAAAAGTGAATACGATAACCTCGTTAAATTCATGAATGAGCATGTCTTTTCATTATTTAATGAAGGGGAAGCTTTTAGAGGCAACACAGAATATTTCAAAGAATATTCATTAAAGTCTTTCGATATTCTTCTTCAATATTCTGTTCTCCAGCTCGCTATCAATGATGGAAAACTCATTGATGAGCGAATTGAAATTGTTGAAGGAATCGCTATTCACGATTCTCTTCCACATATGATTGAAGCTAAGCTTCCTCATTTCAATTGGATGTCATTTACAAGCGGAACAAGAGAAGAAGCTTATGCTGCACTTGGAATGGTTTACGAAGCAATTGGTGACAACATCAAAGACTTCTCATCTAAGTTAAACTTACACAAATACGTAAGTGGTGACACACTTGAAAGTTTCTACGTATGTGTCAAACGCCTTCTTGAAGTCATTATGGCTTCTTCAGGTGAATATAATGAAATTAAACCAGAAGATTCCTGCTTAATCCTTGACGTTATTAAACCTCAACTTGAATACCATGAAGAAGTCAAAGATGACAAACTTTATCCAGTTCAAGAAGGAATCGAAACTATCGATTTAAATTATGATAACAAAAAGCATAATTAAAGATTATGTTGCGAGAAGATGCCCTTATCTTGCTAAGGCATCTTTAGATGACAATACTCTTCTTAGACTCATTGAGTCTTATTTAGAATTTGGCTCTAAAGAGGATTTAGAAGAAGCTATGGGTGATGATGCTACTGATGATGGCGATGATCCAAATCTTGAAAAGACATTTGATATCATCGAAATCATGAAAGATTATCCATATCTTCGTGAAGATATTGAAAAACTCATCATTAAGCATCAACAAGAAAATCCTCTTTATGGATTACTTAAGAAATACGAAGATACTCAGGTAACTGCAAGGTTATCTAGAAGATACATTGAACTTATTTATGGTGCAGAAAATTGTCGTAGATGCGACATTAATGATTTTGGAGTGGAAACCACTAACCAAAAATACATTGTTGAGAAAACCAAACAATATCTTAAAGATCCAACAGTCAAAGTAATCTTTGAAGGACAAGTTGAACATAACGATTTAAGAGCAAGATTTGATGTACTCGTGAAAGAAGATAATGGAACCTTTACCCTCATCGAGGCCAAAGGTTCAAATTCTCCTTTCACTCATTCAGGCAAAGATAAAGAAATTGATACCGGGATCAAAGTACCGTATTTATACGACCTTTTATTCCAGTACTACATTTATATCAAAGAAGGCCTTAACATCGCTAGATTGGGCTATTTACACCTAAATAGAGAATTTAAATTCTCTTCTAATGATGTTAATTACCCAAATTTGAGTGACGAAGACGTTAATAATCTTTTTAGATTATCTTTTGACCTTAATTTGAAAATTAACAAAGAAGAAACTGAAATTGTTCCAATAATTACTTATTTTGATTCAGATGCATATCAAAAGATAGACAAAGAAGGAAATCCAAAAATTACTCCAATAGAAGAAATTATTGCAGACATTAGGTTTATCGGAACAAAGTTTGAAATTAATCCTGAAAAACATTATGAATGCTGCAAAGGTGGAAAATGTCCTTTCTTACTTTCGTGTTTTGAGGATGCAGATGACCCAAATTCCATATTCAAACTCTCTAGATGGGGAAGCTATGGTGGTTCTTGGTCTCGTTCAAAGAAACTTATTGAAGCTGGAATTGAACACATTAGTGATATTCCAACCTCAGTAGTGAACGAATACAAAGAAGAAAGCGAAAAAGACGGCGTTATTAAGTATGGAAACGCTAGAAATCAAATCAAATTCCAAACCGAATGGTTAGGAAAAGGATTTGAATATGTTATCCATATGGATTTAATGAATTCAATCCTTCATAGAGATTATTTAAACGATGACATTGATTATCTTGTTTTCTTTGACTTTGAATCTATTCAAAATCCAGTGCCTCTAATGAGAGATGCTCATCCATGGCAACAAGTTGTTACTCAATACTCAATGCATATTGTAGGAAGAGGTTATGATTTAACTAAACACGATTTCGCAAAAGGCAGGGGCGG
>JAZLFJ010000060.1:0-2324 GCA_045615665.1 Bacilli bacterium | reverse complement strand
GGAATACCTAGACCAACTATCACTTTATCAATCTTCTCTTTGATTGAGTAAAAATCATCACGAATTAATTCATCATTGATAAGTGATGCTTGGTCTAGATATTTTAAGTAATTTGGATCATCTGGATTAGCGCCTTTTTCAAATAGCGCGTTCATGCGCGCTTCTTTATCAAAAAGGTCTTTATAGATTTGCTCAAGGAACTCAATAACTGTAAAGTCATCATTCACTTTATAATGTTGATCTAAATAGCTATAAGTAACGCCTGGAATCCACTCAATAGTGCCTTTATCTGGTGTTAACTTTTTAGTAATTAAGTCAAAGATTGTGGTTTTACCACAACCATTTTGACCAACGAGTACTGCGTGCTCACCTTGATTTAATTGAAATGAAACGCCATTAAAAAGCTCCTTATCGGAGTAATTAAACATTAAATTATCTACTTTAAGGAGCGACATATTTAAATTAATCTTCTAATAGTTTTCTAGCTTCAAGTGCGTTTAAAAGGAAGTTATGAGCAACATCAAGGAAGTTAAATCCATGAACTGCTCCTTCACCCCTATAGTGTTTAATAATTGCAACAAGGTACCATTGAAGTGATACATCGATACGCCACAAGGCATAACGTTTTAATCCATCAGTGACTACTGTAAGCTTTTCATATTCTTCTAAAACTTTAACGCCATCTTGGACATCATTGTTTCCAAATGTTGCAATGTCATAAAGTGGATCATTGTCTGCAGCAAATTCGTAGTCAATAAGTAGATACTTATCATCACTTGCTCTTCTAACAATATTACTTCTTTGAGCATCGTTGTGGGCCAAAGTTCTTTTTTGAGAAAGTAAAAACTCTCTATGTGACATAACTAAATCCCATAATTCATAGAATTCTTTATCAAATTCTTTGGTGTGGGTTTCAGCTTCTTTTCTATAGTTTTCAAGTCTACCAAGTGGGTCATAATAGACACCAGACATCTTTTTAGAGTTATGGTAAGTGAGAAGTAGTTTTGCAACATTTTTGAAATCTTCTGGTTCACTTTTAGCATTGATGGAATATCCTTCAATGAATTCATTTACTTTAAAGCCTGTTTTAACGTTGAAATAGACGTTTTTATTAGAGATCCCTAATTTGTATGCGATTTTGTGGATATTGCGCTCTAATTTGCGGTCTACCATTTCATTTGCTTGTGCTGTTGGTACGTATAAAACGTATCTTTGTCCTTTTTTACGGCCACCTGAAACAATAAAGGCCTCATTCATCATTCCGCCTTTAAGCTCTTGATCTACTTTTGGAAGCTTGCCTATGGCTTTTCTTAAAACCTTTGCTGCTTCACCTGTTAATTCGTCTACCATTTGTTTTTCACCTTCTCTGCAAAACCTGGCATGTCTGTGAAGAAATATTCAACACCTTCTATAAGAATGTATCCAGAAAATGTTCCAAATACTTGATTTTGAAGTGATTGAATAACTCCAACGTTCATATTTGCGTGTCTATTCATTATAGGTGTGAATGTTAAACTAACATCACCAGTGATTGATCTAAATTTCCAAGGTTCTAGAAATGAATCTTTTCCAGACTTAGAAATTGGAATATCAAAGTGTACATCTTCGAGTTTATATGACTTATCACCATAGAAGAAGATATTTTCACTATGTGTAGTGTTATCGCCAAAGCCATAACCAAGGTTAAAGCCAATGCGTTTACCTTCAAATTCTCCACTCATAGAGGACCAAAACCAAGTGTTTTTATAGGTCCAGACACCTCTGCCCCAGTCTAATACACCCCATGTGTTGTCATTAAAACTATAAATATGTTCGCCAACTTTAACGTAACCATTAGCTTTTAGGCAATTAATTTTTTGGTTGTAATAGAAATGTTTATCTTTTTCAAATGGTGTAGCCACAACAATTGAATCTTTATTTGTTTCCTCTAGATACAAATCTAAACGAATATCTTTTTTGTCTTTGGTAAATTTCTTCCAAGAACATGTTAAATGCCTTTTTCCTAGAAAATGGACAAAATCCATTTCAACATTTTTAGTCTTATAATGAACATCTCCTTCTTTAGAAGAACTTGGCAATTTAAGCTTTCCAAAGCTAAAAAAGTTAATAACTGATTTGGTGTTATCGACTTTGTTTTCAAAATCTAAAAATGAAAGTGAACACAAAGACATATATGAGTTATCTGCAATTGTTAAAGCGACACCATATTTAGAGTTTCCTACATAGTAGTAGTCCCACTCCTTAATGCGCCATTTGCTAGCTTTAATGTCTCTACGAGAATAATCCTTTACCAAAGAATTGGCATAGCCAGCTTGGTAAAGATT
>JAZLFJ010000059.1:0-53560 GCA_045615665.1 Bacilli bacterium | reverse complement strand
GCTTCCGTCTCGGTTAGTGTTACTGCTTCAAGTGTAACTATTACTGGTTTAGCTACATCTAATTCTGTTTATATTGGTAAAACCTTGAATTTAGGATCTACCATCACAGTTACTGCTACTGGCATTTATTCAAATGCTGTTTCATGGTCTTCGGATGATGATGATATTGCGACTGTTAGCGCTGCTGGCGTTGTCACTGGTGTTAGCGAAGGAACAGTTGATATCACAGTTACTTCTGATGATTATCCATCTGCAAATATGACTTGCACTGTTACAGTTGAAGAAGTTCCATTAGAAACTACATATAATTTCGTTACAAAATTTAGTTCATATGCAAGTTCATGGAGTGGTTATGCTTCACAGACACTTAACGGAAAGACAAACTTAGATGGTGACTATGCTGCAACTGTTACATTACCATATGCGTCAAAACAAACTTCAAACATCACAACAATGCCAGTAGTTGCTGACCAAGCTAGTGGCGATGTAATCCATATTTCATTTGAATTGACTGAATCTGGTTATGAACTTGGAAATGTTTCCGTCACATTTGCTCAATGGACAATAAAGACACCAACAATGAAATTGTTTAAGGGTGATTCTGCAACCGGCACTGCATTAGATAGTGGTGTTGTCGGTACCAAGAACACAATTAGCGCAACTAATGTTGGTGGTACTAAATTCGTTGTAGCAATGAATGATAGTTCAACATCTAGAAACCAAGTTGGTGTTCAATCGATTTTTATTACATTGAAAGCAGCACCTGTTCTTAGTAGCGTTACTACCTCAGGACAAAAAACCACATTTGAATACGGAGACACATTCTCTTATGGTGGTACATTAACTGCCCATTACACTCAAGGTAAGGCTGATGCTACGGTTTCACCATCTAAATTTAAATATGGTGCAACATCAAGCTTCAATGCCGATAGTTCTGGAACAGAAATTACTGTCGGCGCAGCTCTTTCACATGCAACACATAATGGTGTTTATGTAAGAGTCGGATATTCTGAAGATAGTGGTGTCACCTATAAGTGGACTGATGCATATCAAATCTCAGTTGAGGACGCTCCATCCTACTATATGGTTTTAGACGCCTATACTGATACAGGCACTGACTATGGCTATAAAGGTGGCATTATTGAAATTGATGTAACTGAATCAAATCTAGCAGGAAATATCAATTGGAGTGTTACTGCTGGTTCTGTTTCAGATGCTTCTGGTGATAATAGTAGTTATTCAGCTACTATTACGTCTGTTGGAACATTAACAATTACTGCAACTGATAGTGGTGATCCATCAAATACTCGTTCTGTTTCATTTACAATTGTCGATAGTTTAAATACAGTTATGGCCGCCAGTGAAACTCCACATGCTTCTACATTAACATTCACTGCTCAAGCAGGAGGTAGTGGAACAGCTGATGATAAATCAACATACACCGTTACATCTGATGCGAATGAATCAACATATGAAGAAGCAAGAGGTATTCACTTTGGTACAACCTCCTCTGCAAAAGTTAAATATGTTCAATTATCATCAAGCAATGTTGCCTCTGGTGAAAATGACGTGATTAAGAGCGTTGTTGTTAATGCTTCTGATGCACAATCAGAAGGCAACACCGCTTCATTAACTGTTACAGTTGGTGGCGAATCATTCCATTGTTCTGGTAGTGCAACCGCTACATTAGGAGGACAAGCTAACTATACATTTACTGGCAGTGGTACTGGTGCAGTTGTTATTAGAGCTGAAAGAAGCAAAGCTGAATATAAAGGTATTTACTTCAAATCTGTAGTTGTTAACTATGTTACAACTGGTGCAGAAAGCAATATTGCAAATGCAGTCGGAATGCATTCAGCTCAAAAAGCTGTCATTGACTACGCTAAAGATTTTAATGACACATTAGAAGGAATTTGCATTGCTTATGGCTCAACCGATGCCTCTAACTTAAAAGATGCATGGGATAATTTAGCAACTCAATACACTAGCTGGTTTACCAATACTGGAAAATCTTTAACAAGTGAAGAAAAAGCACATGCTAAAGCTTTGTTTGCTAATGCAAGTTCTGTTGATCGCAATGTCACTGCTTCCGCTGACGAATTGCAACACATGCTTGCTAAGTATGACCGGATTGTCGGCCATTACTCTAATTGTGGGGACTTCCTTAATACTGATGCTGGAACAGGCAGAGATCCTGTTCCTCAAGCGAGCAATAGAGTAATTCTAAATAACATTATGCAAAACGGAAATACCGTTGCGATAATCGTTGTCATTTCAATAATTTCAGTTACTGCTATTGGTGGTTACTTCTTCTTACGTAAGCGTAAAGAGAATTAATAATCTATAACAATTGGAACCCTTAGGGATACTAGGGGTTCCTTCTTGCTATATGGGCTTTTTATAAATAAGAGCCTATATAGGAGGAAAATCAACCTCTAACATGGTAGTAATCCGATGCATCCACTCTTTAAGTAGAGTGAGGGAGCTACTATGTTCGGACAAATAATCATGGTCTCCTTTCACCCTAGTGGTTATTAAGAGCGTGTTCATACGCCGCCATGAAAGTTTGTGACTTACCAAAAGTAAGCCTAAGCCTAGTAATTATGAACAGCTAGGTGACCGTGGCCGTTTATCGGTTTATAAAAAGCCCCGTCTCATCGACCTAATTGACCGTTAGCGAGAGAAGAGGCTTTTTACTATTATATAGAACTTTATTCATTATTCGTACGCTTATTATAAGAAAAGTTATTAAAGCGTAGTTTTTTATCAAACTAACTCTACACTTAGTGTAATGTCATTTCACTCGTTGCAATTTGCTATTAACGTCATTACATTAAGACATTAGAAAACAACAGAACTGATACAACTAGTTCTGTTTTTATTTGATAAAATCAATTGGCAAATATTAGTTAGACAAATCATTTTATTATCTACCAAGATTAAAAAATATCATAATCTTATTATAATAACGTCAGGAGGCAAATATGGAGTGGTTAACATGCATAAAATCATCAATTGATTACATAGAAAATCATATTAAGGAAAATATTAATATTGATGATGTCGCGAATAATTCTTTTGTTTCTAGTTATTATCTTCAAGTAGGTTTTAATATTATGACTGGTTATTCAATTGGCGAATATATTAGAAACAGAAAACTCTATTTAGCGGCTTTAGACATTCAAAAAGGCTCTAAAATAATTGATGTTGCTTTTGAATATGGTTATGAGACTCCTGAATCTTTTACCAAGGCCTTTAAAAGATTCCATGGTTTTAATCCCTCCCAAATTAAAAATAATAAAATCAAAAGATTTGATCCTCTGACAATTGATATTCATATTAAAGGAGGAATTATAAAAGATATGAACTACAAGGTAACAGACATGTTTCCAATTAAATTAATTGGTTTTATTAAAGAATTTGATATGGAAACTTCTTATAAGGAAATCCCATTGTTTTGGGATGAAATATGCGAAAAATATTGTTATCCACATATTTATAGAGGTTTACCAGCAGAAAACGATTACGAACAAGCAATAGTGGATAACTGCATTGGTGAATTTGGGGTTTGCATTGATTGTAAAGGCACAAAATTCAAATATTTAATTGCCGGAAGATATTCAGGAGGAAAGGTCCCAGAAGGAATGATGCTTTATGAATTTCCTGCCGGAAAATGGGCAATCTTTGATTGCGTTGGACCTTGTCCTGAAAAATTACAAGAACTTAACACAAAAATATTTAAAGAATGGTTACCGCTTAATAAAGAGTTTGAATTAAGAGGTGATGGTAATATTGAATGGTACGATTGCGTTTATGGTGAAAAAACCGATCCTGATTACCATACGCAAATTTGGATTCCGATTAAAACCGTAAACAAATAGGTCTATATAAATTAACAAATTGATACGCGTATACATTTGTATCATTTTCACCGCTCCATGCCATTTACAAAATAAGAACCAAATTTGGTTCATTTTCCTGATTTATAAAATTATCAGAAGAAATCCCAAAACGATTTAATAATGTGCTAAAATCTATATGAAAAGACCTTATCTATAAGGTCTTATTCTTTATTAAGAGTATATAATTCTGTTAAATATTGTGTGCTCTTCGAAATTTAATAACATAATTAATTTAACAGAACCAGAAAAGGTAAGAGCGAATTCTTCTCTCTTACTTTTTTCACTTAAGAATAGGCGAACTCGCTATTATTTAAATGGGGTGATTTTATAATATAAAAAAAGTTGCATTTATTCTCTTATATCGGTAAAATAGCATAAACAAGAAAGCGAGGTTTATTATGATTACAATCGATCAAAAAATCGCTGAATTTATCAGTCAATCATTAGAATTTAATGGCTGGCCTTTCGGTAATCTTCTTTTGTGCGCAATTGCTTTAATCTTGTCATTGTTCCTCTGCGGCGCAATCGGACTTGAAAGAGAAAAAAGAGGACGTACCGCTGGTCTAAGAACTCACCTTTTAGTCGGTGTTGGTTCATGTATTATCATGATCATATCCATTTATGGATTCCCAGCCATATTTGTTGATCACCGCGATGTCGCACGTTTAGCTGCTCAAGTTGTCGCTGGTGTTGGTTTCCTTGGCGCTGGAGTTATTATCTATAAAAATGGTGGAACACGTGGTTTAACGACCGCTGGAACAATTTGGATTTCAATGGCGATCGGTATCGCTTGCGGTTCATTTAATTTCATCTTAGCTTCAATCGGCACTATCATTATTATGATCGTTCTTGTTTCCTTTAGGAAAATTGAATCAAAAATCAATGGAAAAGATCCTTATATTTCGGTTATCGTCGAATCGAATAAACCTACTTTAAAAGATATTCTTGATACCGCTAAAAAATTTGATTGCTCAATTCATGATTTGTCAATTCAAACTGAAGAAAGCACTGAAACCGGATTAATCGAAATCATCTTTAGAGCCAAATTTGAAAATTATTCTGAAAAGAACGTCGTTGAATTCATTGCGGCTTTAGAAGATAAATTAAGCGCGAGAGAGATTCAGCTTCTCAATCATAAAGCTTAATTATTTAGATATTTATAAATAAACAGTTGCTATTGCGACTGTTTTTTCTTTTAATATTTGTTAAGGTCGATAAAATGAAGACGATTAAAACATTAATTTCATTATTTGTAACATCTCTACTTTTAAGTGGCTGTGCTTCTTTACCACCAAATATAGAACCAGATACTAGTTACGCTAAATATAATTACAAGCAGCTCATCAATAGCTATCCAATTAAGAAATCCGCCACCCCAAACGTTGGAGAATCTAAACTTTTAGTTATTCCGGTTTGGTTTAACGATTCTTCGACTTATATTAAACCTGAAAGACGTAGTGTCATTAGAGAAGATATTCGCAAAGCCTATTTTGGTTATGAAGAAGATATCGGTTGGGAAAGCGTTTCAACCTTCTACAAGAAAGATTCCTTTAACAAAGCCACTATAAGTGGTGAAGTTTCAGCCTGGTATGATTGCGATAAACTTTCAACTTATTACTACGAAGAAAAAAATGATAAAACAGCCAAATTAGTTTTAGAGGCTGTTAATTGGTACAAAATCAATAATCCAACCGTCGATATGAAAGACTTTGATAAGGATAAAGATGGTTATCTTGATGGGGTTGTTTTAATCTATGCTGCTCCAAATCACCAATCTTTAAAGATTGATCAAGATAATTTATGGGCTTACTGCTATTGGACAAGATTATCAGGAAATGTTGAATCCCCAGTAGCGAACGCTTTCTTCTGGGCTAGTTACGACTTTATGTACGATAGTGAAACCTCCCTTAAGAAGACGGAATTAACCAATTTCGGTGGTGGTTATAATGCAAATGGCTTATTAATCGACACTCATACATATATCCACGAAATGGGTCATTTATTTGGTCTAGAAGATTATTATGATTACGCTGAAGATGGTTATCTTCCAGCTGGTGGCTATTCCATGCAAGATATGAATGTTGGCTCCCACGATCCCTTCTCCCGTTTTTCATTAGGATGGGCTAAGGCCTTGGTACCAACGGAGTCTTCAACCTTCGATGTTAAACCAGTTGAATCAAGTGGTGAAATCGTTATTTTATCCAATTCTTTTTCTGGTTCACCATTTGATGAATATATAATTCTCGAATTATATACACCAACCATTTTAAATGTCAGAGATAGCGCATATCGCTATGGAAATAAATATCCAATCGGTCCTAAAGCAAGCGGTGTTAGAATTTGGCATGTTGATTCTCGACTTGTCGATGTAACTGACGAAAAATCTGCCTATTTAACAACTTCAATTGTTGAAGGACATAAATACATAAACGCGACAAATAATACCTCTAGTGGTGATAGAGCCAAGAATTATGGTGGAAAATATTCATATAACCTTAACCAATTAATTCGTAATAACGTCAAAACTGAATACAACAATAAATACGTTTTTGGTGCTAGTGATTTATTCCTAACCGGTGATTCATTCTCTTTGAGCAAATATCAAACCCAGTTCGATCAAAAGAACAAACTCAACAATGGTAAAGATTTCGATTGGACGGTCAAATTCAATTACGTCGGTTCAGACAAGATGACAATTTCGTGCATCATTTGATGATAATAATTGCTTTAGAAAGTCAAATAAAATAGAATTTTATACGAAAGAAGGTAGACATTATGGCATGTTTCACAGTTAGTTTAATTGGCGCAGTCGGCGTTGGAGTTGCTCGTCACATTGTTAAACATCATGAAAATAAATTAGAACTTGCAGGTAGAACCCCTGAAGTTGATAAATTTGGTTCGGATACAAAATGGAGCACAAAGCTCGCTTATCTTAAAACTGGTTTATTCGCTGGATCGTTCGTTCTTGCTGCAGAGCATATGCTTCATGGAGAAGTGGTGCCTTTTCCACCTTTCTTGACCGCTACTGAAACCGCTGAAGGCACGATGGAAATGCTTCATGAAATTGCCACCGTTGGTGTCTCAATGTTTGCCATTGTTGTTGGTGTTTGGGCTCTTGGAGTGTTCGTCTACGATTTAGTTAAATATCGTAAACGCAAAGGCCTTAAAACCAAACAAGCCGAAAGCAAATAAACTAAGTTTATTTTATAGTCTGGTTAATACCAGACTTTTATTTTGATAAGGAGAACAATATGCTTTTAGATAGATTTATTAGATACATTAAAATCGATACTCAATCTGATGAGGAGTCCTTATCGACTCCTTCAAGCTTAAAACAATATGATTTACTTAATCTTTTAAAGCAAGAGTTAGAGGAATTAGGCGTCAAAGTACTTTTGGACCAATATGGACGTCTTTACGCGAAAGCGGAAGGTAATCCTGCTTATTCAAATATTGGTTTATGTTCTCACGTCGATACCGCGCTTGAATGTTCGGGCAAAGATGTTAAACCTCAAATCATCAAAAACTATGATTTAAGCGACATTAAATTAGGTTCAAGCGGATTAGTTTTATCGCCAAAAGAGTTTGCTAAATTAAATGAACTTAAAGGTAAAACTATAATTACTACCGATGGAACCACTTTGTTAGGCGGAGATGATAAAGCAGGTGTCGCGATCATTATGACGATTTTAGAAAACTATCTTAAGATAGACAAATCGAAAAGAAGAGGATCTTCAATTCTATTTACTCCTGATGAAGAAATTGGTCGAGGACCAGAACATTTTGATTCAAAACAATATGGATGCGAATTTGCCTACACAATCGATGGAGATGATCCTAAATATATCGAAATTGAAAACTTTAACGCTAAAGCTATTGAAATTGAAATCAAAGGCAAATCTATTCACCCCGGCTCTGCTAAGGGTGTCATGATAAACGCTTCGCTTGTTTTAGCGGATTTCATGAATTCTTTACCAAAAGACATGATTCCTGCAAAAACCGAAAAACGTGAAGGATTCAACCATGTTGTTTCTATTGAAGGAAATGTTGAATTTGCTAAAGCTCATTATATTCTTAGAAACCACGATTCTAGCATTTTAGATAAGCAAGTTAATGATTTTAAAAACATCAAAAACGAACTAGTTAAAAAATACTCTGGATGCGAAATTTCACTGCAAATTACGGATCAATATAAAAATATGAAAGAAATTATCGATAAGAATCCAGAAGTTAAAAATCATATTGAAAAAGTTTATCAAAGACTCGGTTATAAATTTGAATATAATCCAATTAGAGGCGGAACCGACGGAGCAACCTTCTCATTTAAAGGAGTTCCTTGTCCAAATTTAGGAACCGGTTCTTATAATCACCATGGCCGCTACGAATTTGCTGTTTTAGAAGAAATGGAAAAAATGGTGGAGATTGGCCTAGAAATATTCAAATTGTAATTTAAATAAATGTTTAGCCATCTCTTTAAGAGATGATTCAGTTAATAAATTATGAAGGGCATCGAAAGAATTAATTTCGGTGCTTTTTAAATAGAAATAAATGCGATTAATGATTTCATCGTTATCGTTTCTTGCTTTTAGATATTCTTCTTCTTTTAAACCATCTAATTGCTCTTGATAGACGCTTAGAGTTTGTCTTCTAAGCATTGCAAGCATCGATGTTTCAATCCAATAATCGAATTGAGTTTTTTCATAAATCTTTTCAAATGGTTTTATCTTAAGATAAAGCATCTCACCATCGCCGACATTATGCCAAATATCAGCAAAGACATAATCATAATGCTTTTTATTGTTAGAAAGATATTTTAGGGCATCTTCATGAATAATATTTATCTTGTTTCTATTTGTGAATTTGTTAAATAAATGTTTCTTAAATAAATCAATTACATTTTGATCTAGTTCAACAACATCAATTTCTCTAACATCCTCTTTTTTAGAAATGTGATAAAGATAATAGCCAAGTCCAAGACCAAGCACTAGAACGCGACCATGGGCAGTTTTGATGGGCTCTTTCATCGTTTCAATTTCATGAGGTATGATTGACATCCAAATTTGACCGTTTTGAATTAATGCAGGATAGGTAAAATCCTTATCAAAATAACCAAATGGTGTATGTTCTGCAAAAGTCTTATCATCGATTTCAAGTTCGTTATAAACAAATCCTTCATAAGCTCTATAGCAAAGATTTGTTAATGTCCAGTCTTTATCCTTCGCTTTGGTGTTTACAATAAGACTATAATAATCATCATTTTCATATTTTAAAGGATCCAATTTTTCAATTTTTGATATCTTTGTATCTTTGTTGACAGTTTTAAATTCGTTGTCATTTTCATCAATTTCTAAACAGTTTAAAAATTCTTTGCAATATGATTTTTCGTCTTTTGCAAAATCGATATCGTTATAATGATTATTTAAATATTCAATGTAAATCTCTGCGGAGACGATATTGTGTTCTTTAACATCTAAAATCTCCGCACATCTTGAATATTCTTCTTTATTTAAATTAATTTTCATTTTATAAACTTATTCACAAAATCATTGACAATTTTGGTATATTTTTTTCTTGAATCGACTACGCTTTTGGTGTGTCCAGATCCTTCAAATACATGCGTTTCATAATAAACTTCTTTTGGAACTGCTTTTTCATTTAAATAAATATTCTCAGTTGGAACGTAATTATCTTGGGAACCATGAATCAATAAAATAGGTAATTTCAGTGTTTTGAAAGCTTTATCAATGGAATTCGAATAGGAAAAATGGTGGAAGATAATCGAATATAATTCTGCAAGTTTTACCGTTAATTTTGGAAATGGAGCAGGGCTTTGCTTCACCATTAAGATAAGCTCATTTTTAAGCGAATTAAACCCGCAATCTTCGATGATACATTTTACTTTTTCATTGACGTTAGGTTTTGAACCTGTGTGCATCACGATATGACCACCCATCGAGATACCATAAAGAGCTATTTGATAGTTGGGATTTCTTTTAATCATTAATTCAATCCAGTCTTCTAAGTCTCTACTTTCTCTTTTCCCCATCGTAATCAATTTGCCATCGCTTGTATCGTGGCAGCGATTGTTGATCGAAAGTACATCGAATCCGTTGTCAAAAAAGATATGGGATTGGGAAGTTAAAGAGTAATATCGTCCATGATATCCGTGCACCATTATTACAAGTTTATTAGAATGATTATTTAAAAAATATCCCTTAAGATTCAGCTTATCATAACTTTGCAAGTTAATTTCTTCGATTTCATTTGAGAAATACCAGATTCGATCTGGATCTTTCTTGGCTCTAGGATCTTCATTTTTTGCGAAATCTTTATCGCCTTTTCTTCTTGAAAATGATAAGCGAGTAAAAATGATACCGTTTGAGATAAAAAAGATTAAGAATAGTCCGATGAGCGAACTTATTGTGATTATTAAGATTTTGGCCAAAAACGACATATGAGTATTATAGAACACAAGCTCACTTATGGCACTTAAAACTTTTCTTTTAAGAAAGGGAATTGTTTGATATTATTTTTGTATGGCTAAAACTAAAAGTTTTGTTGAAAAGCAAAATTCGAAGATTGAAGCGAAGAAGCTTTATAACAAAGCATTTTTGTGTGTTTATGAAGCTGAATTAAAAAAACAATATAGCGATGACGAAGTTAAAACTCGCCTTGAAAAGAAAGAAAAACAACTCGACAAATCATTAGCGAAAAAAGTTGAAAAGAATAATAAAGCTAATTACCATAATCGAATTAGAATCTGGGAATTAGATTTTGTTCGAGGCCTTGTTATCATTGGCATGTTAATTGACCACTTTTTCTTTGATTTTGAAGGATTGTTTACATCATATAATTTTTCAAATTTACCGCAGTTTTACCTAGATATTGGTGCATTTGCTAACTTATATTGGGTTCATCCTGTTCGCGTTACATTTAGGTTCATTGGTATTTTCTTTTTGTTTCTTGTTTCGGGCATATCAACCCAATTTTCAAGAAATCCAATCAGAAGAAGTTTGATTGTCATTGGAGCCGGGGCATTAATGTCGGTTGCTTTCCTTATTGTTGCAAAAGTCACCGGTTCGATGGAAGACCTTGTTATTGTTGGTGCAATCGGTGGTATTGGTATCTGCATGCTGATCTATGGATTATTTGCTCTTCCATTTAAAAAACATCCCCAACTGCATGAAGCCTTTACGCTTGGGATTGCTGTGGCGATTTTAATCGTCTGGGGATTTGTTTCATATAACAATGCTCGAGATACGTCCAATTTCTGGTTCTATTACAATGGTTATGCCTATTCGATTCCAATCATAAGATACAAAGATTTAGGCGAAAACATCTGGGGAGTCCTTTTAGGGACCAAATATTTTGGTAGTGATTGGATGGGTTTATTCCCGGGTTTAGGATATATGTTCTTAGGTGGTTTTATTGGTCAAACAGTGTATCGAAATCGCAAATCAATTTTTGGTAGATTTAACGAATCTCTTAATCGAAACACTAAGTTAGTAACAATACCTGGACAATTTTCATTGTGGTTTTACTTATCACATCAAGTAATTTATATTATCATTTTAGGTGGCATAGCCTTATTAATGGGCGCCAAAATAGTATTATGAATGTTGAATTAGGCTGTAAAAAAGAACAATCCATCTATCAAACCATTCTTGATTCTACTACTCGTTGGCCAAGAAATACCGCTTTGATATACATGGGTCATAAATTCAAATATGACTATCTTTTAAAACGCATTAATCAATTTGCTTATAGTCTAAAAGAAATGGGTTATGGTAGAGGCGATATTATTACAGTTTGTTTACCAAACATTCCTGATGCTGTTTATCTTCTTTATGCGATAAACCAAATTGGAGCAATATCTAATATTGTCCACCCTTCCTATAATTACACTCAAATGGAGGAGAATCTAAATATTACAGGTTCAAGGATTTTGTTTTGTTTAGATCTTTCTTACCAAATGTTCAAACCTCTTGAGAAAAGAGGGGTTAAAGTCTTTTCTTGTTCACCTGCTAATGAATTAAATCTTATTGAGGCTTTAGTTTACAAATATCAAAATCGTGGCAAAATCGGACGTATCGAGCACGATAAAACCTGTTTGAAATTTTATTTCAGTAAAAGAGAAACTGATTACAATACCCGCTACAACGATGATGCTGTTTTACTCAATAGCGGTGGTACATCAGGCAAAGCTAAAATAATAGCTTTATCTTCTTTTGCGATGAACGCGCTTGCACATTATGGTCCATGGATCATCGATGTTAAAGATGGAAAAGATGTTGGAATGTTTGCAGTATTACCAATGTTCCATGGCTTTGGCTTAGAAATGGGTGTTCACATCATGCTCTCCTTCGGAGCAGTTTCGGTTTTGATGCCAAAATTCAATCGTGATCAAACCATTAAATATATTAAAAAAGGCCAAATTCAAATCATGATTGGCATTCCAATAATTTACGAAGCCTTGCTTACTAAAAAGAATTTTAATGGCAAAATGCTACGAAATTTAAACATCGCCTTTGTGGGAGGAGATTCCGTTCCATCTAATTTACTTAAGAACTTCAATGAATTAATGATTGAAAATAAATCGAGATGCCGTCTTAGAGAAGGTTATGGATTAACTGAAACTGTTTGTGTTTGCTCTGTTAACACTCACAAACATCATAAAGCCGGCACTTCTGGAATGGCACTTCCAAATGTTAGATTCAAAGTTATTGATCCGACAACGATGGAAGATTTGGGCTTTAATAAAGAAGGTGAACTTTGCATCGCTGGTGAAACTCTCATGAATGGTTATGTTTACGCTTCTGATCCAAAAGCAAATCAACATGCTTTCTTCACCGATAAGGAAGGAACAAGGTGGCTTCGCACTGGAGACTTTGTGGCGTTAGACGAAGATAATTATGTAACCTTTAAACAACGTTTAAAAAGAATCATTAAAGTATCAGGAATACCTGTTTTCCCATCCATGGTTGAAGATTCAACATCGGATTATTCTTTCGTTTATGAATGCGCTGCAATAGGCGTGCCTGATCAAAAGCACGGGCACATGATTAAATTATTTGTCGTGCTTCACCGTGAATATAAGGGAAACGTTGAAGATGCCGTTAGAGCTATTGAAGATAAAATAGTTCGTGATTTAGGTATTTATGCCAAACCAAAAGAGATTGTTATCGTCGATAAATTACCACATACATTCGTTGGTAAAATCGACATCAACAAATTGCAATAAGGAGAGATAAAATTATGGTCGAGAAATATCGCTGCCAAATTTGTGGACAAGTCGTCGTCCCAGCTGCTGATGGAAGCTGCCCAATTTGTGGCGCTCCACACGAAATGTTAGTCAAAATCGATAATCCTGACGAAGAAAAGTAATTTAAGATGTTGACTCTTTTTAAAAACGCAAGAATTTTAAGCATGCAAGATGATAAAATCATCTTTGGTGAACTTTTAGTCAAAGATGAGCGCATCGCTTTTATCGGTGAACATTATCAAGGAGAAAAGCCTGATAAAACCATCGACTGCGAAGGCAATCTTCTCATGCCGGGATTTAAAAATGCCCACGCTCACACAGCGATGGTTTTCGCTCGTAGCGCATCCGATGATTTGCCACTCCGTAATTGGCTTTTTGATTGCATCTTCCCTATGGAAGAAAAATTCATTAAAGATGATATATATCATCTTACTAAATGTGGAATCCTTGAATATATCTCTGGTGGAATAACTGCCACAAGCGATATGTATTTTGAAGTTCCAGAGATAGTAAAAGCCAGTGAAGAACTTGGAATTAGAAATGTTATCGTTGCTACCAAACTTAGTGAGCCAATCGAATCAATTCGAAATAATTACCTCACTTTAAATAAAAAAGGTTCATTAATCTCCTACATGGTCGGTATTCACGCTGAATATACAACACCCAAGGAAAGAATTATTGATATCGCTAAACTTGCAAATGAATTAAAAGCACCTGTCGCTCTTCACATCGGTGAAACCGAACACGAAGTGCAAGGCTGCATCGATAGATACGGAACTACTCCTGTTAAATTCTTAGATTCTCTAGGTTTATTTAATTATGGTGGAGTTGCTTATCACGCTAATTATTTCACTGACGAAGAAATCAAGATTTGTAGAGAAAAAGGAATTAAAATAGTCACCTGTCCAGCTTCAAACGCTAAACTTGCAAGTGGAATTTGTCCTGTTTCAAAATACGTTGAAAACGGCTTAACAATTGGAGTGGGTACCGATGGTGCGGGTTCAAATAATTCGCTCGACATGTTTAAGGAAATGTATCTAGTTTCTGTTCTACAGAAATTATCGCACAAGGACGCCGCTATAATGGATGGTTTTGAAGTCCTAAAAATGGCGACTGTTGGTTCCGCTAGAGTTCTTGATTTAAATGAATGTGATGTCCTTAAAGAAGGAAAATACGCCGATATTATCATGATCGATTTGAAATCACCGAGCATGCAGCCACTAAACAATATTGCTAAAAATATCGTTTATGCCGGATCAAAAGATATCGTTAAAATGACGATGATAAACGGTAAAATTCTTTATTTTGATCACAAATTCTATATCAACGAAGACGTCAACAAGATTTATAAGAAAGCGCAAGAAATAACCAATAGGTTAAGAGGTTAAATATGTATACGAAACAACAATTAGAACAAATAAGAGCTAAGGCTCTAAAAGTCGAAAAGATTCTTTTTATCATCTCGATGGTATGTTTTGGCGTAGCCACAGCTCTTTTTACAACTTTTATTGCGCTTTATGCTTCAAAAATTGATGTTTTGCTTATTCCTGACTTTTTGACTCTAGAATATACCTTACAAAATCTTCTTGCTGATTTGATGAGCAGCTTTGTTACTGCTGGTATCGTTTTAATTATTTTATCCAAGGTTGTTTTCCGTCGTAGAGCCACCATGGCGAAGATTATGATCGAAAGAATGGACGCGACTAGAGATTTTCAAGCTAGAAGCTGGAACAGTAAACCTTCTGGTACTCCAGATATCGTGGACGTTAAACCTATTGGACCTACATATGGAAAATATGAAGGCATCATCCATGAATACGAAAAACTCTATGAGCAAGGTTTAATAACTAAAGAGGATTTAGAAAATAAGAAAAAAGAATTAGCCCAATAGCTAATCCTTAACTAAAGAAGATGCTGAAGCATCTTTTTTATTAATTAAGTGAATATTTTAAGAATCTTTCAACAAAGACGTTGTGATATTTTTCAGCGCTTTCATGCTTCCACATCACAAATTTTCCATTGTCATTAACATCATTACTAGATAATTCCATTCCTTTAAGAACTTTCATATCTACGGAGATATCAACATATTGAAGATTTCCTAAACGTTCAGAAGTGTAATATGAATTAGTAACAACATATTTAGAATCTTGTAATTCGATTTTATCGTTAAAGGCAACCGCGCCTGAAAGATATTTAACGCCTTCATTTGAGCCTTGAATCAAAAGGAAAGTTGGAACATAACCAGTGTCATAACCATAGGTTGGATTATTGACAGTGGAGAGTCCGTAATCATCTTTAAATTTTTGCCATTGTTCTTGATTAACTTGGTTATTCTCATCTTTTCTTATGCCAGGCTGATCACAGTCTAAAACATAAATATTCTTGGCAAAATCTGGATTATTTTTGCTCCATTCCTTTAAATAGTGGCTGTCTAAATAACCACAATCGCCACATTCGCTGCGAGAATAATAGATGACATTTTTCTCATCTTTTTTATAAAGTTCATCAACATAATCTTTTGAAACATAATAGAATTTTGGAAGAACTGCCAAAGCGTTCATATAAGATTCAAAAGAAGAATAATTTTTTAAAGTATTATCATCTTTGGTGGTAACCGTATTTTTTACTTGGCCATTTTCAAAAACCGCAAACGAAGAATTACCAGTTACAATTTTAATACCAAAGGTATTGTTGTTTGCTTCTAATTCCTCGAGTTTAATGTGGTAACAAATGACGTGTTTTTCAGAAATATATTTTTCAATGACAGGCTTAGCTTCGTTTTGCCAACAGGCGCAATGATCGCTATATTGAACCGCAAGAAGGAATGTTTCTTCCGAATCTACTTTTTCTTTTAGTTTATTAAATGAAATGGTGGTCACTTCATTTGTGGTTAAATCACCAAAAACTAGATGAATTTTTGAGTTATTTGAACAACCCGCTAAATTGATTAAAGAAAGCGAGATTAAAGATAGGGGCAAAATTAATAACTTTTTCTTCATACTAATATTATTATAAATTGCTCATTACTTTTCGCAAGGAATTTACTCACAATATAGATGGGGGTTAGCAACCCCCTAGATATTACAGCCCTTTTTTCGTGTTACAAAAACTGCAAAAATTATTGCATATATTTCGTATAATCTTTATATTATTTTTTGACTTAAAATTATTTAAGTGAAATTCTTCTTATTTATTGATTCAGTTATGGAGGGTAGCTTATGGCATCCGAAGAAGTAATTATTTCTTTAAATAATGTCGAGAAATCATTCGGTGATTTTTTTGCTGTCGACCACATCAGCCTCGACATTAAGAAGGGTCAATTCGTTACGATTCTTGGCCCATCAGGCTGTGGAAAGACCACAACCTTAAGAATGATTGGAGGTTTCGAACTTCCAACCGGTGGAACAATTTTGTTAAATAATTCTGACATTACAAAACTTCCGCCTTATAAAAGACCAATCAATACCGTTTTTCAACGTTATGCATTGTTCCCACACTTAAATGTTTTTGATAACGTCGCATTTGGTCTAAAACTCAAAAAAGTTCCAGTTGTTGTTACCAAAGCTAATGGTGAAAAAGTCACCAAGATGAAACATTACAAGATGGAGCAAATTACCGAAATGGTTAAAAAAGCTCTTAAGATCGTTGGTTTAGAAGAACTTGAAGATCGTGATATTTCGACTCTTAGTGGTGGTCAACAACAAAGAGTAGCGATTGCGCGTTGCATCGTCAATACGCCTGAAATCCTTTTACTCGATGAACCTTTAGGCGCACTTGATTTAAAAATGAGAAAAGATATGCAGATCGAATTAAAAGAGATGCATAAGAAACTCGGAATAACATTTATATATGTTACTCATGACCAAGAAGAAGCTTTGACGATGTCGGACGTTATCGTTGTCATGAATCATGGTGTTATTCAACAAGTTGGTACTCCGGAAGAAATCTATAACGAACCTGCTAATGCCTTCGTTGCAGACTTCATCGGTGAATCCAATATTTATAACGCAGTTATGACCAAGAAAAAAGTGGTTAGATTCTTGGGCGCTGAATTTAAATGTGTCGACGATTTCGCTGTCGATGAAAGAGTCGATGTTGTCGTTCGTCCAGAAGATGTAATTTTAGGTAAACCTAAAAAAGGTAAAGTCGATGGTCAAATCGTCTCCAAAGTTTTCAAAGGTGTTCATTATGAATATGTCATCATGATTGGCAAAAATGAACTCATCGCTAAATCGACTGAAAACTTTGCTGAAGGCCCAGTTTCAATCGATGTCAAACCAGATGGCATTCATATTATGGCGAAAGAAAACCTTCAAAACATCTTCACTAATTGTGAGGTTCTCAAAAATAATAATGTTGAACTCGCAGATGGTGAACTTGAAATCGACTTAACTCAGCTTGTTAAAGACTCAAAAGTTGATGAAGACGGCTATTTAGTCGCTGGAAATAAAAAATACGATTTAACAGGCGCTAAATTAACTTTAGAAATACCTTTAGATAAAATCGATATCTATGATGATACTGAAAGTGGTCAAATTTCTGGTGAAATCGTTTCATCTTTATATATTGGAGACCATTATCGAATCATCGTTAGAAGTGAAGATGATGAAGAATTCATTGTCGTCACTGATTATGAAAACAATTTAGGCGACCAAGTTCGTCTCGATATTAAAAAGGAAGATATTAAAATTCGCTTAAAAGGAGATATCGAGGACTATGAAATTTAGATTTCAAAGAAAGTATTTCTCGATTCCTTACGTCATCTTCTTATCTTTGTTTGTCCTTGTTCCAATCCTTCTAATCATCTTCTATGCCTTTACGGATGCGAATGGACAACCTTCGATAGCTGCTGGCGCTAAGTTCTTTTCTGATGTAAGCAATTTAAACGTTATTTTAGTCTCGCTATTTTTAGCGGTCCAAACTACGATTATTTGTTTAATTATCGGCTATCCAATCGCCTATTTCTTAGCGAATAAAAATTACAATAAAAACGCAGTGTTAATCATGCTATTTATCATGCCAATGTGGATTAACTTTGTTCTTAGAACAACCGCGACAAGAGATATCTTATTTGCCATTGGAATCAATGGTGGCAATTTACCTTATTTAGCAACATCTATTGGTATGGTTTATAACTACTTACCATTCGTTATTCTTCCTTTATACACCACGATGTTAAAACTTGATCGTTCGCAGATTGAAGCCGCTGCGGATTTAGGAGCAAATCCTTTCCAAGTTTTCATTCATTCCATTTTCCCTCAATCACTTCCTGGCGTCATCTCCGCTATTACGATGACTCTAGTTCCAGTTATGTCTAGCTATGTCATTTCAGATGCCTTAAGTGAAGGAAATATCACTTTGATTGGTAACTTTATTTACATCAACTTCGCTAACAATCAATGGAACAACGGTTCCTTCATGGCTTTTGTCTTATTGATTTTAGTTATATTCTCAATGTTCTTAATCAAGGATAAAGCGGAAGAAAGTAGAGATAACTTATGGTAAAGAAAATACTCGCCAATGTTTACATCTATTTGATTCTATTATTGATGTATTTACCAATCTTAATGCTTATAGCATTTTCGGTTTCCACAAACGATGTTGTTTCATTTAGTGGAGACTTCAATTTTGGCTTCCAACTCTATGTAAATCTATTCTCAAATACAAAGGTTGCTCATGATATCTGGGTAGCGGTTGGTAACACCCTTATCGTCGCTGTTACCAGTGCTTTAGTTGCTGTCGTACTTGGTACTTTAGGTGCAATCGGTACCTTCTATTTAAAGAAAAGAAGCAAGAAAGCGGTTGAGATTTTAACTCAAATCCCAATTGTAAACGCAGAGATTGTTATCGCCTTAAGTTTAACTGTCATGTTCGTCTTTATTGGGACTTATATCTTTAGAGGCGCGCATCTATTTTCATATTGGACGCTCCTTATTGGTCACGTCGTTTTAGCGATCCCATTCGTTTATCTTTCTGTTAAACCAAAATTACAGCAGATGGATCCAAATTTATATGAGGCAGCATTAGATTTAGGTGCGACCCCATCTCAAGGCTTAAGAAAAATTATTATTCCTCAAATTATGCCAGGTGTATTCTCCGGCTTCCTCCTCTCGATAACTTTATCACTTGACGATTATATCGTCACTGAATTTACAAGAGGCGCCGGTTTATTAAGTGGAGATGCAGCGATTGAAACTCTTTCAACTTATATTCAAACTTCTCTTAAAAAACACACTGTTCCAGCTGAACTTAGACCATTAACCTTAATCATTTTCTTAACAATTCTAGCAATCGTTATCGGCATTACTATTTACCGTAATAGCCAAGCGAAAAAAGCAGAGAAAAGGAGGGCAATCTAAATGAAAAATAAGTTTTTATTACCTGCCGTCTTTCTTTTAGCAACTTTCTCTGCATCTGGTTGTTCAAAAGCGAAAGATAAAATCATCATCCGAGTTTTAAATTCTGCTGACTACATTTATGAAGCAGATGAAGAAGGCTGGTATGTCGAAGCAACCGATAAATACGTTCCATTTGAATCACTCACTTATAGTGAAGAAGATGAAACTTATTACGATGAAAACGGTAACGAAGCCTACTATGATTCGGATATGATGGCCCAATTCGTTAAATTCATGGATGAAAAGTATGCTGATCAAGGTCTTAAATTCGATTATATCTATGATACTTTTGATACTCCTGAAACATGTTATAACGAATTAATGACCGGAAAATCAAATTACGATGTCATCAATGTCTCAGATTATATGGTTCAAAAGATGATGACACACGATTTAATTCAACCTCTATTTGAAGTTAAAGATGATCGAATCGAAGAAAAATCTCGTGAACGTATCATTGAAAAGGACCGTGAAAATATCGGCTCATACGTCTCTAAATTCCTCTGGGAAGACGAAAATAGTCTTGAAGAAGATATAGAAAGCGATGCGATATTTAATAATATCCACGCAAAACTAAAAGATTATGCAGATGATGCTGATCCCTATGATTATAACAAATGCTTAGCAGATTATGGCGTTCCTTATATGTGGGGAACTGTTGGAATTATGTACAATTATAGTTTCTATGACGCTAGTAAAGAAGCGGTGGATGCTGCTTTCTCTAGCTGGGAAGTTCTCTACAATGATTTCGCTAAAAATTCATTTTCAATTAAAGACAGTGTTCGCGATGTTTATGCTGTAAGCATACTTCATGCCTTCAAAGATGAAATTAAAGCCTTAGAAGAACAATATCTTAATATTGAAGAACCTGATCCAGTTTCATTTAAAAACGAACTCACCAAAATCTTCAATTCTTGTGACGAGAAAACGATTGCAAGAGTTAAAGAAGATATGCTCAAACTAAAAGATAATGCTTTTGGTTTTGAAGTTGACTCTGGTAAAACTGACATGGTCGCTGGTGATAAAATTGGCGCAAACCTCGCTTGGAGTGGTGATGCGGCATGGGCAATTTATGAAGCGCAAACTGAAAGTGATGTTGAAATCGCTTTCCAGGTTCCTGAAGAAGGAAGCAATATTTGGTTCGATGCCTGGTGCATACCAACTGTTGCAAATAATCCAGTTTTTGCGTTAGATTTCATCGAATTTATGTCTGAGCCAGAACAAGCCATCGCGAATATGGATTATGTCGGATACACATCCGCTACCGCTAGCGATGAAGTGCTTGAATATGTCTACGCTTCATACGATGTTAGATTAGAAGTTCAATCTGAGGAAGAATATTATCCAGACGAACAATATGAAGAATATGATATTCGTTATTTCTTTGAAGATTGCCTTGAAACTTATGATATCGATGACGCTATTCTTCATGCTTGGACTCCTGAAACTGAAGAAACCTATTCTGAAAGAATTAATGGTGAAGATGTCGATGTGAGTTATGCGGTTCAAGCTAGAATGCTTAAAGCCCAATTCCCAACCGTCGAACAATTAACTAGATTGTGTGTGATGGATGATTATGGGAAAAATAACGAAAAAGTGCTCGATATGTGGCAGTCCGTTCGTACAAACCCTCTTCCAGTTTGGGCCATAATTCTCTTTGCATTAGAAGGTGCATTATTATTATTCGCTGTAGCCTATATCGTTTCGAGAAAAGTAATTAGTAAGAAGCTTAGACAAAAGTATTCGCAATCACATTAATTAAAGGCACACCGTTTGGTGTGCTTTTCTTCTAGAAGTGTTATAATAATTTCGGAGATTTATTATGAAAAGCGATTTAATACCAATGATTAATAATTATAAAAAAGATGGACTTGAGTTTGTCGAAGTTACCAATAATGTCGGTTTAACCGTTACTTTTTGTAACTTAGGCGGATCAATTTATTCCATCAAATATCAAGGTGAGTTAATGACTTACCAAGCTAAAAATATTGAAGATTTCTTAAGAGAAGACGTTTATAACGGCAAAGTCTTAGGACGTGTTGCTGGTCGCATTCCAAACGGCGAATTAAAAGTCGATAAGAAAGTTTATAAACTTTGCCCTAATGAAGGTAAGACTGTTCTCCATGGAGGAAAAGGCGCTATATCGAGCCGTAAATTCTCACTTAGAGTGTTTAACACTACCGACCACGTTCATGTCGTTTACACTTATTATTCTTTAGCAGGCGAAGCAGGTTTCCCAGGCAACGGACTTTTTGAAGTTCATTACACAATTATGAACGATGTTCCAAGTTGCAAAGCAAAGCTTCTTAGTTACGTTAATGAAAAGACTCCTGTATCGATGACAGTTCACACTTTCTTCTCTCTTGGTGAAGAAAATCTCAAGAATCTCTCACTTAAAATCAATGCTTCTAATTACTTAGATATTTCTAAAGAAACTTTAGTGGTAGGGGACGCTAAGAAAGTTCCAGAGTGTCTCGACTTTAGAAAATCTAAACCAATCCTTAAAGATATCGATGATTCATTCATTAATGGCGGAAAACTAAAAGGTTATGATCACTCCTTTATCTTGGATAACGTTGATAAAGAGACACCTCAAGTTGTTCTTGAAAGCAAGAAATATAAACTAAATGTCTATACCGATTTTGATTCAGTTATTGTCTATTCTGATAATTTTGATGCCAAATTTGAAGCTGACAATTCTAAAGAAAAGACTCGTCGCGGTGTCGCTATCGAGCCTCAACTAAGTCAAAACAAAGAACATTATTTGTGCCGTAGTGAAGAATTCTGCCACTATATCCGCTACGAATTCGCGAAGAAATAACTTATTCTTTAGAATAAAAACTCGGTAATCCCGAGTTTTTATTTTGTCTTATGATGCTTATTATAAGCATCTAAGAACATTTTTCTTAACTGTGTTATTGAATAATCAATGTTATATTTTTCACCGATTCCAATATATTTTTTAGCTTCCTTTATTCTTTCTTCATCATGGTCGAACCAATAATCGATTTTATTTGCTAAATCTTTTGGATCTCGCTGCTGATAAACACTTTTATCGGATAAGGCAAATTGACTTGTAGCGGTATATTTACCTTTAGCGATAATTGGCACTAAACCGATTTGTATTGCTTCCATACAGGATAAGCCTTCAACTTCGATATATGCGCAGTGGACATATAAATCAGCGGTGGAAGAAAATTTTTGCAGTTCTTCTAATTTATAAAAACCAAATTTAGGCTCATATTTGATATATCCATTTTTAAGCATCTTATCTGCTCTTTTACGTAAAGATTTTTCTTTTGGGCCTTGTCCAGCGATGATAAGTTGAATATCTTGCGAGTATTTGGAGTATCTCATTGCCTCAAGCAATGTTTTAAGATTCTTTTCATTTGAATATCTTCCGATGGTGATAATGTTATATTTAGCATCGGAAATCTTTTTAATGCCTTTAGAGTCGTCTTTTCGCATCAAATCTTCTAAAACTAAGCCATTAGAAATAACTCTTAGTTCGGCTTTTAAATGATGCCTTTTTAGTCTTTCAAAAACATTTTGAGTTGGACATTGAACGATATCGCATTTATCAAATACGGTTTTCTTCCATATCGTAAAGAAGACCCAATTTATAATAATTTCTTTTCCTAAACCAATAGAAGCGAGCATATTTTCTGGATGCAAATGATAAGTTCCGGTTATTGGTTTATGCATTTTCTTAGCAATTTTGGCGGTAGCGGCTTGCACCGGAAATGGTTCATCAAGATGAACAACATCGGCCCATTTAACCGCTTCAGTGATGACGTTTTTATCTGCGGCTGAAAAAGAATAGCCTTGTTTCTGAACAAGTCCATCTATAATAGGATAGTGGAGATCTTCAAGAACAAAATCAGGTTGAGGACCATTACGATCTTTATTAGGAGCAGATAAAACTTTAACTTCTTCACCAGCTTCAATTAACTTTTTAACTGTTCTTTGGGCAGAAGCAACTAAACCGTTACCTTTGGTGTAGAAATTATTTAAAACGAACAATATCTTCATATTACTATTATCTTATAAAGATACCTTAAATGTAAATAAATAAAAACACCTACAAGTAGGTGTATTATTGCTTAATGGTCGGGATGACTGGATTTGAACCAGCGGCCTTCTGCTCCCAAAGCAGACGCGATACCAAGCTACGCTACATCCCGAATTTTAATGGCGCGCCTGACATGAATCGAACATGCAACCCTCAGATTCGTAGTCTGATACTCTATCCAGTTGAGCTACAGGCGCATTGATTGAAGCGCTTTTATATCTTAATAACCATTAAGAGAGATTTCAAGCACTTTATAATCAATCATGGAGGTTCCCGTCGGAGTTGAACCGACGCTCATTGAGTTGCAGTCAATTGCCTTACCACTTGGCTAGGGAACCAGCGCGATAGATTATAACACTACAAAATATATCTAACAAGTTAGAAATGCGTATTAATCAAAGATATATTAACGACTTATTTTCTTTTCTTATCTTTAACTAGTCTAATGCGGTTGACTTTCCATTTGCGAAGTCTAATTGGAGTCCACCAACCATAAATGGTTAAGGTGATAAGGGTGAGGAATGACCATAATATCCATCTCGGAATAAGAGAAGATGGTTTTCCATCGAAATATTCTCTATATCCACGGATGACCGTATGTTTACATTCCCATTTAACAAGCCATCCATACCATAATGGGAAACAAATACCGAGAGTGACAAGAGTAACTAACGCTCCAAGGAGATTCCAACCAATGTATTGATGGAGTTTTCCATCGAAATAAGAAACTGAATCAAAACCAAGCGGTTCTTCAACATAAACAGTTTCATATCTGGTGATAATGACTGGATCAGCACCTTTTCTAATTACATCTGGCGCCTTTTCAACTTTTACATCACCTTCAAGATTAACGACAGGTTTCTTAACAACTTTCTTTGGAGCAGGAGCGGGTTTTGGTTCGCTCACTCTAAATGATTTGGATCCAGAAATAGCTTCTCCACAATTTGGACATGCTTTATCGTCTTTGGATAAGAATTTACCGCACTTTGGACATCTGATTGCCATAGTTAATCCTCCTTGATATCGTAATAATTATACGAGAAAGTTTTTTCTTTTCAAAGATAAGAAAATCAGAGTCAAAATTTTTAAAAATAAGCAAAAAACCATATTAGATAACGATTGCTGAGTATTCTATAAAATATACTAAGTATATAAAAAGCAATAATATATAATCACTTGGTAATATAAACTCATAATTAATATTTGCAAAATATCTTAATGAAATCGAAAATCGTTTTAAATAACCGTGAGTTGCGGAGATATTTGCGTTCTTTTCCTTCCTTTCATCTTTGGGCTATAAAAGCATTGTTTCGAATATGCGATCTTTTAATAAAAATCTTGTTGTTAACTTATTATATTTATGTATAATATCTACTCGTAAGCCTCAAACTTACCTGGGTCTGTAGCTCATCTGGGAGAGCGCCTGATTTGCATTCAGGAGGTAGAGAGTTCGATCCTCTTCAGATCCACCAATTTACATATAATCCGCTGAATGCGGTTTAAATGGCTGAGTAGCTCAGTTGGTTAGAGCAGTCGGCTCATACCCGGCGCGTCGGGGGTTCAAATCCCTCCTCAGCTACCAATCACAAAAAGTCGACATTTTGTAAAATATACGGAATGTCGTTTTATTTATAAAGATAGGCAATGCAGGATTAGTATAAAAAAGCGCTGAAAAATTGCTTAAAAAGGATAGAAGAGAGAATAATAAACTTAGAAAAACTTAAAATATTTGTAATTTTTCCAAGATGATGTAATAATATAGTCGAGGTATTTAATATGTTATTAAAACGAGAAAATTGCTTATCGCGAATACGACCATTTTATAAAGCGGATATCATTAAGATTTTAACTGGTTCAAGAAGAGCGGGAAAATCTAAAGTTATCGAATTAATTATTAAAGAACTAAAAGACTCAGGAGTAAAAGAGGAAGATATTATTTATGTCAATTTCGAGGATTTGAAATATGAAGAAATTGATGACTATAAAAAACTAAATGACTTCGTATTGAAACATAAGGGAAATGGTAAGCAATACTTGTTCTTTGATGAAATTCAACACGTTGCTTCTTTTGAAAAAGCCATCAATTCATTTCGAGTTTCTTTTGATTGCTCTATTTTTATCACAGGATCTAATTCAAAAATGCTATCTTCTGAAATTTCCACGTTGTTAACTGGTAGAATCATTGAGTTTAATATTTATCCGTTTACATTTAATGAATCAAACGAATATTTAAGATTAAATAAGCGTAGTGAGATTGATTTCAATAATTATCTCCGATTAGGTGGATATCCATTAAGATTAGAAATAAATAACGAAAAGGCTGAAAGAGACTATTTAAATGAATTATTTGACAATATTTGTCAAAAAGATATCTTTGTTAGAGATTCCGAAATTGAAAAGAATAAGTTCATTAAAATTGCAAAATACGTTTTATTAAACGCTGGATGTGATTTCAATCCGGAAAAGATATATAACTATTTAAAAACTGAAAATGGCGGTAAGGAATATTGTGCTTTAAGTTCTATTTATAATTATTTAGAAAAGATGGAGAAGAGTTTTCTTATTAAGCCAATCTATAGATATAACATCGCAGGAAAAACCATGCTCAAATCCAATCCAAAGTATTACGCAATAGATAATGGCATGAGATATATATGTTCCAATGGAAATAATTATGATAGAGGTAAATTTCTTGAAAATGTTATCTTGCTAGAACTTCTTTCTAGAGATTATGAAGTATTCGTAGGTAAAACATACAAAGGAGAAGTTGATTTTGTAGCTTCTAAAAACGGCAAAAAATGTTTCATACAAGTGGTATTGACAATGGAGCAACAAGAAACAATAGATAGAGAATTTAATGCCTTTAGTCCAATTAAAGATGGATCTCCGAAATATGTTATTTCTCTAGATCGAGTGGATATGTCTCGTGATGGCATTACTCATTTAAACGCTATAGACTTTTTGCTTCGGAAGACTGATTTGTATATCAGCTAATGTATCACTTTAGATAAACGAGGTTTAATGCGAGAAGAAGGTAAAAAGGTCTGTCCTGCTTTTAAATAGTCTATCTTTACAATAGATTATTTTTATCTCTTGTTTTAGAATATTCACGAATGATTAGTCGCAATAGAATTTTTAAAGATGCTTTGAAGATTGAAAACTACCTTGCCACTGGTAAAGGTTGCCATTTTAAGCTTCTAAAAAAAGAAGAGCTTGAATGTTTAACAAAAATTATCGAGGAAGACGCGAAATTCTTTTATGAATGCGATCCTGCCGCTAACTCGATTGAAGAAATTAAATTAACTTATCCTGGTTTTAAGGCTATTCTATTTTATAGAATTGCTCATATTCTTTATAAAAAAGATCAAAAAATTGAAGCCCGTATTGTTAGTGAACTTGCTCACACGATAACCGGCATCGATATAAATCCAGGTGCTGATATCGGATATCCATTTTTTATTGACCACGGAACAGGTATCGTCATCGGCGAAACAACTATCATTGGTAAAAATGTAAGACTTTATCAAGGTGTTACATTAGGTGCGCTTTCTCCAAAGCAAGGTCAAAGCATCAAAGGTGTAAAAAGACACCCAAGCATCAAAGATAAAGTTGTTATATACGCTAATGCGACATTGTTAGGTGATATTACAGTTGGTGAAAATTCCGTCATCGGTGGTGGAGTTTTCATAACCGAAAGCATTCCAGAGAATTCAAGAGTCACATCTGCTAAGCCAATACTCAAGATCGAAAAGAAATAGTCGAATAATATAAGAAGTGTATCATAAGATACATTTTTTTTATTTTAACTAAACGTACGAAACATATTGCAAAAATCGTACGATAATGCTATCTTTTGATAGGGGAAATAAGGGGATGTGTTATATAACAGCTACTGAATTAAAAAATAATCTTATGAAATATATGGAGTTATCATTAACAGAAGATGTTATCGTTACAAAAAATGGTAATGTTTTAACTATGTTAACCAACCCAAAAGATAAGGCGTTGCTCAATTTCTTAAAACTTAGGGATGAAATTAAAAATGTCGATGAAATTAGTGATGAAGACGCTCTTTTAGAAGCTATTGAAACTAGATGAAATACTTAGTAGATACAAATGTTTTTCTTGATTACCTTTTATCCCGAGATAATTTTCAGGATGCAAAAGAATTCTTTGTCTTATCTAGATTAAGAAAGAATCAAATCTTTGTTACCAGCATGTCTATTAGAGATATCGGTTATGTTGTTCATCATAAAGTTCATGATAAGAAACTTGCGAATCGTGCGCAATTTTCAACATATGAACTTAGTTCAAAAGTAATTGATATAACTGCCGATGATGCTATCAATGCTTTGTTCAATGATGATGGAGAATATTCTGATTATGAAGATGGGCTTCAAATTGAAGCAGCGGATAGACTCCTATTAGACGCCGTTATCACTAGTAACACCAAGGACTTTAAAAGCAAGAAGATACCCGTTTATAATCTCAAGCAAATCAATCAAATCCTCAAACAACAAAGTAATTAAATAACTTTATTTATTCTTGAATAATGGTTAAATATATACCATATGGAAGAAAAGAATAGACCAATTCAAGATTTCCTAATTAAAACTCTTAACGGCATGGCCTATGGCCTTTTTGCTACTTTAATAATCGGAACCATATTTGCGACTATCGGTGGATTATTCAAATATGGAGAAGGAAATGCTTTCTGTGATTTCATGGCCAAAATCATCGGAAATGGGAAAGGCGGTCTTTCTTACGTTCTTCAAATATTGACAGGCGCGGGCATTGGAGTCGGTATAGCTTTAGCGTTAAAGATGGATCCACTTAAAACTGTTACTTTAGCTGCCGTTGGTGAAGTTGCAGCTTATTTTTCTTTAACTACAAAATTTGTTACCGACGGAACTTTCCCAACTGCTGATGCATTCAAAGTTGGCGATCCTTTAACAATATATCTTGTTTGCATCGGTACTGCTCTAGCAATAAAATACGTTTTAACTAAGAAAACGCCAGTCGATATTTTGCTTATCCCATTATTTGGTGCTGCAGTGGGTTTAACAGCATCATTACTTTTGCGATATCCTGCAATTTATGTCACATTCGCTATTCAATGGTTAGTCAATTCTGGAACAAATGCTGTTCCGTTTGTAATGGGCTTAGTTGTAGCGGTGCTAATGGGCATGGCTTTAACAGCTCCTATCTCAAGTGCTGCTATTGCAGCAATGATATTCGTTATTCCTGGCGATATCACTATTGCTCAGGCTTTAGCCGATCCTGCTTATAGCGGTCTATTAATCGCTTCTGGTGCCGCTGTTGTTGGTTGCTCAACTCAAATGGTTGGCTTTGCCATTCAATCGCGAAAAGATAACAATATCGGTATGGTTATTTCAATTGGAATAGGCACCTCGATGCTTCAATTTAAAAATATTCTTAAAAAACCAATTGTTTGGTTACCTACAATAATCGCATCCGCTATTCTTGGACCAATTTCTACCTGCCTTTTAAAGACTATTTGTATTGGTAGTAGTGCAGGTATGGGAACGGCTGGTTTAGTGGGTCAAATTGGTACCATTTCTTCGATGGGAATAGGTTCATGGCAAGCCTGGGTTTCCATCTTTGTTTTGCAAATTGTTGCTCCGGCAGTTTTAGTGTTTGCGCTCGATTTACTTTTCCGCCATTTTGGCCTAATTAAAGAAGGAGATTTAAAGGTTTAAAATTTCCGCAAATCTTGGATATTTATATGAAAATTACTGAAACTGAAAGGCGCGAATTAGAAGAAATTTATTCCTTCTTTTTTAATGATGAAAAAATCCAGAAAATGAAGGATATTCCCATGCATCGTGGGTCAAATACTTTTAACCATTCTTTTCTAGTTGCCAAAGTTGCTATAAAACGTGGGCTAAGACATAGACGAGTTAATCTAAAATCTATTCTCATCGGTTCTATCCTTCATGATTATTATCTTTATGACTGGAGAAAAGATAGAAATAAACTAAAAAGGCACGGGAAGAATCATCCATATATCGCTGCTAAAAACGCCAAAGCAGATTTCGATGTAACCGAAGAAGTTCAAAAAATTATCCAGGCTCATATGTGGCCGATTAATTTCAGGGAATTTCCAAGAACCAAAGAAGCTCGAATCGTTAGTCTGGCAGATGACCACATTGCGCTCAAAGAGGCGCTCACGTGCAAAAGATATAAGAAAAGACGAAACGAAAAAATCGCCAAAAATATTCAAAAATTATTCTAGAAATGAACCGTTAAAGGTTCTTTTCTTTTTGCAAAAAAAGTCAATAAATTTGAAATAAATAATTTATTTGTTGCGATAAAAATCAGTGATATATATAATATATGCAATTTAAAAGGAGGAAAGGTTATGAAAAGAAGTATATTGCCAATTACTCTCTCTGTCTTACTTGCAGCATTCTCTGCAGTAGGTTGCTCCGGCTGCGGCAGCGGCGGTGGCAAGAGTAGTGAATACAATTACACTTACAACACATATCTCTCAACCAACCCAAAGACTTGGAATGTTCATAACTGGGAAACAAGTGATGAGTCATACGTACCAGCATTCACTGAAATGGGTCTTTATGATCTCCAATTCAATGCGGACAAGACTGGTTATGAGATAATAACCGAAATGGCTGCGGCCATGCCTGTTGACGTTACAAGTAGTCTTATTGATGCAGAATTTGCGAAGTATGGCTATTCTGGAAACCCTGACGAAGGTTACGTCTGGGAAATTGCGTTAAACAAAGCTGCTGTTTGGGAAGACGGCAAAGTTATTAACGCTGATACTTACATCGAGTCTATGAAAAGACAACTCGATCCAGAAATGGTCAACTTCCGTGCTGATAGCTATTATGCAGGTAGCTTAGTCCTAGCTAATGCTGAAAGATACTTTAAACAAGGACGTAATACGATGGAAGAAGCGTACAAGTATCTCGACAAGAATACTGGTGCTTCCACCGATGATAACTTCTGTCCAGATGGATATTGGTTCATCAACCTCGCTGCTTTCTCTTCATTTGAAACAGCTGTTGGTGGGGATGTAGATTGGGGCTTCTATGACATTATCGATAGATTCGAATTCTCCGCTGCTGGAAAATTAGCATCCAGGAGAATTCTCGATGGTGTTTCCTACTACGTATGGAAATACTGCGATAAAAACGCAGAAGTTCAACAAAAATGGACTGAAAAAGTCACCGAATACAAGGATCTTGCGACTAAAGTTGACAAAGAGATGATCAACTTTGATATCAATTTAGATAACTTCGATGATCCATCAAAACCAACTTATGCTCGTAAAACAGTTGATAATCCTGTTACCCAAGAAACAGATTCTGAACTTTACACTCAAGAAATGTTAAAGTCTGATATCAAAAAAGTTGTTGCTGAAGTTTCTAGCGGTTTAGCAAGTAAAGATTGGAGATGGAAAGCTCCATTATTTGCCCACTATTTCAATAACGACAAAGTCGGCTTCGATAATGTTGGTATCGCTAAGAAAGATGATTACACTATCAAATTATTCTTATCAAAACCAATTACCGCATTAGATCTTAAGTTCTCCTTAACCGGAAACTGGATCGTCGATATCGAAAAATATGATGCATTAACCAAAACAACTAGCGGTGGTCTTAAGTCCACAACTTACGCTACCCCAACTGGTGGTGTTGGAGGTTATTCTTCCTTTGGTCCATATAAACTTGTGGCCTACGAAGATGGTAAATCCTTCAATATCGTTAAGAACGATAAATGGTATGGTTACACCGATGGCAAGCACGTTGGTCAATACCAAATGGATAGCATCTATACTCGTATCATCCAAGAACATCAAACTGCTAAACAAGAATTCTTGATTGGTAACTTAGATGACTTCGACTTAAATGCCGATGATATGAGAGATTATGGTAACTCTTCAAGACTTACCCAAACCTATGAATCTTACACAACCAAGATTTCGTTTAACTCAGACCGTGCTAAACTCCTCAGCCGTCAAAAATCTGCTGGAGATGTCAATAAGACAGTCTTAGCTAACATTAACTTCCGTAAAGGTTTATCCTTGGCCCTTAACCGTAACTTGTTTGCATCACAAACAACTGCTGGTTCTAAAGGTTTCACCGGATTACTTAATAGCCTTTATTTAACAGATGTTGAAGCTGGTGAAATGTACCGCAATACCGCTCAAGGTAAAGGCGTCTACAATGCTGTCTATGGTGAACTTGGCCCAGGTGGTGGTGCACTTCCTGAAAGTGAATGCGGTTATAACTTTGATTTAGCTGCTCAATGCGTTGCTCAAGCTTTCCAAGAAGAAATCGCTGATAGTCAAGAAGGTCACTTAGTTGCAAATTCTAAGATTTCACTCTACTTCCCGGTTTATGATGATCAATCAGATACAACTAAGAAGATGTTAGCCTTCTTACGTGATTCATTTGAAAAGGTTGTTGCTAAAGCAAATGAACTCGCTGGCACAAGCGTTACCATTGAAATTCAATCTCAAAAAGATGAAGACTATTACACAACTTGCCGTAAAGGTGAGACCGAAATGATCTTCTCTACTTGGGGTGGCGCAGCTATTGCTCCAATCGGCTTAATGCAAGTCTATTGCGATTCTACATTTGATAACTGCTGTGAATATGGTTTCAAAGGTAAACAAAACGAAACACCATTAAGCCTCGATACCGATGGCGATGGCGTCTTAGAAACCAAATCATTCAACTCTTGGTGGACCGAAATCAACAATATTGTTGAAAGCGGTGACAAGACCAGTGAAGAATATAAGAAACAACACAATTACATTCTCACTGTCTTAGCAGGACTTGAAGCTGGTATCTTAAACCGTTACGAAGCTGTTCCAGTCTATGCTCGTGCAACAAGTGCGATCAACTCCTACAAGATTGAAAACGGTTCATCAACCTATATCAACCTTATCGGTTATGGTGGAGTTCGTCATATGACCTTCAACTACACCAACGCTGAATGGGAACAATTCTTAGCCCAAAACAAAGATCGTTTAGTCGACCTCTACAAGGCTTAATTAAACTCTTATTTAAATTTTTCAAACAGTAATCGGGGAGGATTGACTTTCTCTCTGGTTACTGTTTATAGGTATTTATATGCGTAATACAAAGGAATTATTGATTTACATCATTAAAAGGTTACTTTTAATGGTTTTTACATTTTTAATCATATTTGTTTTATGCTTCATCTTAATTAGACTTTTACCTTTAAATAACGCCAGTGGTCCTGGTAAAGATTCTAAAACCTTCTTCATGATGCAAGAAGCTCTTGGCAGAATGAGGAAAGGCGATGATGGTAAATATTATCAAACCCCAGTTCTCGAACAATTATTTGTCTTTATTAAGAACTTGATCGTTCCGCCAACTTATGAAGCAAATGGTGCAATCCATACTGCTTCTAGATGGGGTTATTCTTGGTCGATCTCTTGGCTTGCATCACCAGATAAAATCTTATTTGGTCGATTTCCACCAACAGTCCTCATCAATGTTTATTCCATCATTTTATCTGTTCCACTTGGTTTAGGCTTAGGTATCTTCATGGCTCTAAAGAAAGATAAATGGCAAGATAACGTCTTAGGTATCGTTATCATGCTACTTATTTCCGTTCCAAGCTTTGTCGATTCCTTCTTACTACAATATATCTTTGCCTATAAACTCGGTTGGTTACCGCCAATTCGAGCAGACTTTAACGGTAGTTGGTTTACCGCTGAAATGTTTACATCGATGATTTTACCAGTCATTTCGATGTCATTTGGTTCAATCGCTGGCTATGCTAGATATACCCGTGCGGAATTAACTGAAGTTTTAACAAGTGATTTTATGCTTTTAGCCCGCACCAAAGGCCTTTCCAGAGGTCAAGCGACGGTTAGACACGCATTTAGGAATTCATTAGTTCCAATTTTCCCAATGTTACTTGGTGAAATCTTGTCTGTCTTATCAGGTTCAATCATTATTGAATCAATCTTCGCTGTTAACGGTGTTGGTTCATTATTTTTACAATCCATTCAAACTAGAGACTACGACGTCTTCCAATTCGTCGCTATGTTCTACATTTTGATTGGTTTAATCGGTGGACTTGTTGTCGATATCTCTTATGGTATCGTCGATCCACGTATTCGTATGGGAGGAGGTAAGAGCTAATGGCTATAGAAGAAAAGAAATATACGGCTGATTCCTCCATTCCTAAAGGAGAATTTAAGCTTGTTCATCAGGATGAAAGCCTCCACGATACAAAATTCGAAACTAGACCAATAGGTTGGTTAGAAGACTCAGTACGTAGATTCGCACGCAACAAGGCTTCCGTTGTTGGAGCAATCATCATTTTTATCATCATGCTCTTTAGCGTGATTGTTCCACTTGCTTCTCCAAAAGCTAGAGTAAACATTACTGGTGGCTTTAGAGATAATAACTATGCAACTGTTCTTCCTAGAATCAGAGCCTTCAAGGGCAGTGGTTTCTGGGATGGAACCAAAGAGCAAATCATCGCTGAATCAACATATAAACTTCGTATGTTTAACGATGCGAACGACGATTTCTTCGATAAAGACAACGCTGTCTTAGCCAGTGAAGAAAAAATCGGTTCACAAATCATTCGTAACTACAAAGTTCGTATGGACTCATATGCTTTAGGTACTAAAGTTGTCGACCTTACTCCTGATGAATGGAAGGATTTACAACAGTTCGAAAAGGATAGAGATATCGTCTATTCCAAAGAAAATGCCCGCAAATCCATCATTAAACCAGCGGTCGATTATCAAAGCTATGTCGAAGGTGAACTAAGAGATTGGCTCATCGCTAGAAAAGTTCCTGAAACCTCAATTGAGTCGATTCAAGATAAATTACTTATCGCTTATAACAATAACGCTCATTATTACTATAAACTCGTTCCAACCGCTGTTAGAACTGGAGCCTATAGCGATACTCAATTTGAACCACTTTTAGACGCAAAAGGTGAACCACAAGATCTTTATATTAGAGATGGTGGTAAACTTGTTTTCTATGAAAAACTTGCTTCTACTTACAAAGTAAGAGTTGACTATAACGTCTTTTGTGAATTCAAATATGGTTTCCAAGTTAATTATGTCTTCGGTGCTAACACACAAGGTGAGGATATCTTCCTCCGCCTTGCTATCGGTGCTCGCTTCTCCTTATTGCTCGGTATCGGTATTTCATTAATTAACTTTATTATCGGTTTAATTTGGGGTGCTGTTTCTGGCTATTATGGTGGAAGAGCCGACTTAATCATGGAACGTGTTACCGATATCATCGCTAATATTCCAACGATCATCATCATGACGATCGCTCAAATTCAATTAACGAATAATATTGGTCTAAAAACTGCTCTAGGCTCGGCTGGAACGATTATAGTGGCAATATTAATTGCCTTCGTCTATAACGGTTGGGTTGGTGTCGCTGGAACGACACGTATGCAGTTCTATAGGTTTAAAGGTCAAGAATATGTCCTTGCTTCGCGTACTTTAGGTGCGAAAGATAGACGACTTATCTTTAAACACATCTTGCCTAACGCGGCTGGTACACTTGTAACATCGTCGGTACTTATGATTCCTGGAATCATCTTCTCTGAATCAAGCTTATCTTATTTAGGCATTATCGACTTCTCCACAAGTGGTATTAGCTCAGTTGGTGTCCTTCTTAATGAAGGTCAAGCGGCTGGTATAGCGACTAATCCACATGTCTTACTTTTCCCAGCTTTATTAATTACGTTATTAATGATCTCATTTAACCTATTTGGTAATGGTTTAAGAGATGCATTTAATACAACGCTTAGAGGAAGTGAGGGTTAATCTATGGCTGAAAAGATTTTAGATGTTAAAAACCTCCGTATTTCCTTTAAGACAAATACCGGCACTGTTAAAGCCGTTAGAGGTATTGATTTCACCCTTTATAAAGGTCGTACTTTAGCGATCGTCGGTGAATCAGGTTCAGGTAAATCAGTTACTTCTAAAGCGATCTTAGGTATTCTCGCCAATAATAGAATTATTGAAGATGGCGAAATCATCTATGATGGTAAAGATTTACTCACCTTACCAGAACACAAATTTAACAAAGTTCGTGGTGTTAAGATCTCCATGATCTTCCAAGACCCACTTTCTGCTTTAAACCCAATCATGAAGGTCGGTAAACAACTTACCGAAGCGATGTATCTTGAAGCTAAATCTTTAAGAAAAGAAAGCTCTAAATACCTAAAGAGCGTCACTTATGCTTTAAAAGAACATGGCGATCCTCGCATTGATTCATCCGCTTATTTTAAAGAAGCCTATTTATTAAAAGATAAAGACGCAATCTTAGAATATCTAAGCAAGATTCGTAAATCCTTTGAACTTGCTTTAAATGAAATAAGTGAAATTTATTGTCAAAACCTAGCTAACGCTTTAGGCGTTATAAATTCATTTAATGAGACTGTCTTTGATAAAGAATTCTCTCCAAAAACTTGTAAAAGAGAACTTTCTAAGATTAAAACAGCCTTAAAACCATGCAAAAATATCCTTTCATTTGAAGCAGATGATGTCTTAGATGTCTATGTTTCATTGATGCAATCCAAGATTGCCCTATATCTTCAATCCATCAAACTTGAAAAGAAGTTTGCTGAACTTCTTAAAAAGGAAGGTGTTGAATCAGTCTATGATTTAAAACCATCTTTAAGAACCAAACAAAGAGAAGTCATCAACACTCCTGAATCATATGTGAAAGTGATGAAGAAATTAACTATTAAGTTAATTAAACACATTGAAGACCTCATTGAACAATATTCAAGTCCAAATGAAAAGATGCTCGATTCCTTAATCGCTCAATGTGCGAAGATGGCTGCTCAAAAAGCCCATAAAATGAGCCGCTCTGAGACTAAACAAAGAGCAATCGAACTCATGACAGAAGTTGGTATTCCGAATCCAGAAAAACGCTATTATCAATATCCATTTGAATTCTCTGGTGGTATGAGACAAAGAATTGTTATCGCCATCGCTTTAAGTGGAAATCCTGAAGTGCTTATCTGCGATGAGCCAACAACTGCTCTCGACGTTACTATTCAGGCTCAAATCCTCGAATTAATCAATAGATTAAAAGAAGAAAAGAACCTTTCGATCATCTTTATCACCCATGACCTTGGTGTCGTTGCTAATATGGCGGATGACATCGCGGTTATGTACGCTGGTAAGATCGTCGAATATGGAAGTGTTTATGATATCTTCTATGACCCACGTCATCCATATACATGGGCTCTATTAGGTTCGATGCCTGATTTAGAAACAAAAGGTAAATTAGACGCTATTCCTGGTACGCCACCAAATATGCTTCTTCCTCCAAAAGGAGATGCCTTTGCCGCGCGTAATGCTTATGCTGTCGCTTTAGATTACAGGCAAGAACCACCTTTCTTCACTGTAAGTGAAACTCATAAGGTTAAGACTTGGCTTGCTCATAAAGACGCACCAAACGTTAAAGCGCCAAAAACAGTGGTGGAACGTATTGAAAAATCATTAGCAAGGAATAAATCTAATAAACCTGTTTACGAACTTAAAAAGAACTCCATTTTGGAATCTTTAGGAGGTAAAAAGTAATGGCAAAGAAAACTAAAGACGAAGAAATCTTAGAAATCGAACCTATTAAACTTTTAAATCCTCATAAAGGTTTCGATTATGGAAATGGCAAAGTTATTTTATCGGTCAAACACCTCAAACAATTTTTCCAATTTGGACATGGCCAATATAAATACACTAAAGCCGTTAACGATGTCTCCTTCGATGTTTATAAAGGAGAAGTATTCGGTCTTGTTGGTGAGTCTGGTTGTGGTAAAACCACAACAGGCCGTTCCATCATCAAACTTTATCATTTAACAAGCGGTGATGTTTGGTTTAAAGGTGTCCGTATTGCAGCAGGTACTAGATGGAATGAAAAAGAAATTAAATTCACCCGTAAAAGATTAGCTGCATTCTTAAAGAAATCACGTGAAGAAGAAAAGAAAGAAATCCAAGCAGCGAATGGTGATGTCGCTAAGATTAATGAAATTAAAACAAAACGTGAAGCGGAACGCACCGCTAAGATCGAAGAAGCTAAAAAGATCATCGCTCATGAAAGAGAGAGAATTAAACTCGCTAAACATGATGATAAGCACTGCAACGATGATATGAGAGAAAAAGAAATCGCTCGTGTCAAAGAAAAATATGCTTATCTAGATGACGAAGAACATCAAGCTATCCTTAAGGATAAAGAAAATCCTCTTTACGAAAAGACTCTTAAAGAATTCGAAAATTACCAAAGAGATCTTAAAGAAGCAAAACAAGCTTCCATCACTCGTAAGATGCAGATGATTTTCCAAGATCCAATCGCCTCACTTAACCCTCGTATGACTGTTCGTAACATCATTGCCGAAGGTTTAATAATTAAGGGCGTCAAGGATAAGAAGTTTATTGATGATGAAGTTAAACGAGTTCTTGAACTCGTTGGCTTACTCCCGGAGCACGCCAACCGTTATCCTCACGAATTCAGCGGTGGACAACGTCAACGTATCGGTATCGCTAGAGCGATTATCATGAATCCAGAACTCATCATCGCCGATGAACCGGTCTCTGCTCTTGATGTTTCAATTCAGGCCCAAGTTATCAACCTCTTAAACGATTTAAGAGAAAATCTTGGTTTAACAATTCTGTTTATCGCCCACAACTTAAGTGTTGTTAAATATTTCTGCGATAGAATCGCAGTTATGTATTATGGTAAGCTCATGGAACTTGCGACAAGCGAAGAGTTGTTCGCTCATCCATTCCATCCTTACACCAAATCCCTCTTATCAGCAGTTCCACATCCAGATCCAAATATCGAAAAGGGACGTAAAAGAGTGACCTATAATCCTATGAAAGATCACGATTATAGTGAACAATCTCCATCCCTTAGAGAAGTTTATCCAGGACATTTCGTCAGATGTAATGATAAAGAGGAACAAGCCTATCTTAAAGAACTTGCAAAAGCAAAGGATGTAAAGAAGGCTAAGAAAGGAACTAAATGAGTATAAATCCCGTTAACGAAGAGAAATCTCTCGATCTAAAGGGTTTTATAATTGGATCCATTGTATCCTTCGTCGTGACGGGGATTATCATGGGTCTAATCATCCTCATCTCATTTACTTCACATAGTGAACTCACTAAAGAAGTAGTGTATGTCGGATGGATCGACGCCTTGAGTTTATCAAGTGTCGTCATGCTTCTATTCTATTTGTTAAATTTATTAACAAGAGAAGGAGCGCTCGATATTTTGGCTTATTCCTTTAAATTAGTATGGTATAACACCTTCTATCGTTCCATAAAGGAAACCAAATTACCGAAGACTTATAGGGAATACCGCGAGCTTAAACACGGTCAGAAGAAAGATTCAAATCTCTTCTTACTATTAGGAGCCGCCCCCTATCTAGTTGCTGGCTTAATAGTAATGATTATCTATTACAGCCAAATTGTTTAAAAGGAGATTAACCTTATGAAAAAACAATTATTTATCTTACCTATAGTAGCTTTGCTACTAACCGGTTGTATGAACAGTGGTGGAGGAAAGAAGAAAAAATCCTCAACCTCTGGTGGTAGCGATTCAAGCATCACCAGCTCTTCAGGAGAAATACCTTGGAGTGGTAAAACCAACAAAGATTTTGAAAAAGCAAAAGTTAGTTACGTGGAAGGTGGAGTTGAAAAACCTCTTAATAGAAACACCTTATATCGTAACCAAAACGCTCCACACTTAGACCCTGTTTCTAAAGAATCTCACGTCATGGTTATTCCTTTTGGTTTCACTGATTTAACTAGCGTTCAAACTCAAGCTAATCTTGATAAGATTAACAAAACATTCTTTGGCACAGAAGAAGAACTTAAACCATTAGGTGGATGGCAGTCTTTAGCAAGCTTCTATAATAATTCAAGTTATGGTCGCACTAAATTCGCTGGTAAAATGCTTCCAACTTGGTGCGTTTATAATAAAGCTCACACCTCTTTCTCTGGTGGTGGACCAGCCGCTGCAGAATATGCGAGAGATTGGTATAAAACTGAATACGATAAAGCAAATCATGGTGCTTTAGGAGCAGACGCTGAACCTCTTACCTATTTTGATAGCGATGGTGATGGCTTCTTAGATCTCGTCTGGGTCGTTTATAGCGCTCCAACAGTTGATCCAAGCACCGATTGGTGGGCTTATGTTACCTATACAAGTAATCCTGCTGATGTTTCTTCACCAACGGTTAAAACCCTCGGTTGGGCTTCAATCGACTGGATGGCAAAAGGTTTCGGAGGCTATGATTCCCATACATTTATTCACGAAACTGGTCACACTTTCGGTTTAGACGATTATTATGACTATAATAATACTTGGTCAAGAATGGGTCGTGTCGACTTCATGGATAATAACTTAGGAGATCATGCGATGTATTCGAAATTCTCCTTAGGTTGGACCGAACCTCTCGTCGTTAATGATGATGCGCTAATTACCCTTCATCCAGGAACGACTACAGGTGATTGTTTCATCTTACCTTCACCAGGCTATAATAATACCGCCTTTGACGAATATATTATGCTTGAACTTATGGCGCCAGTCGGCCTCGCAGAACGTGATTATAAGAATGGTTATGAAAGCACAACTGGCTTCTCTCAACCAGGTATTAGAATCACCCATGTTGACGCTCGTGCTTATTCTGGTGTAACTGGTCACGATGTCCCGTTAACTGATAATCCTCAAAAAGGTATCGACGTTAGACTTGATAACTCCTACATGGGACGTTCAGGTATCAAAGTCGATTCCGACTATTTCCCAAGGGAAGATGGCACTAAAGGATGCATGCCACAATTTTCAATTATCGAATCTAATTTCGATAAGACTCAAAATTCAACTACATCCCGTACCTTCAACGCTTCAAATAATTCCTTATTTAGACAAGGTGCTAGATTCAATCTAAAAGAGGGTAGTGGTTGGGCCGAAACTTTCATGCCAAGTGGTTCTAACTTATGGAATAAGGCTAAAACCATCACTGGTTGGAAAGATGCCCAAACTCAAACTTATACGATCGACACTAATATCACTTTCAATTATGCAATTAAAGTTGTTTCAATCACTGAAAGTGCTGAATTCGGCTACGAAGCTAAAATCGAAGTCACTAAGGACGCTTATTAATATTAATTAATCATCCTCAATTGCCCATCACGTTGTGGTGGGCTTTTATTTTGCTTTTCAGCATGTTCTAATGAAAACAAATGTTGGATAACGTTTTATAAAATTGACAAATATAACAAATATGTTTACTATATTAAACGTTAGGAAAGAAATATGGCAAAGAAAACTCAACTGATGTATCCAGGAATGGAAAAGAACATCGAAATAATGGGGGAACAAATCAAACTAGCGAGATTACGTAGATCTTTAAGTATGAACATCGTTTGCGAAAGAGCGGGTGTTTCTCGTGCCACCTTATGGCAAATAGAAAAAGGTAGTTCTGCCGTCTCTATGGGCGCATATTGCGCTGTTTTACACGCTTTAGGCGGAATGGATAAGGATTTAACCTTAATTGCTAGAGATGACGTTACTGGTCGTACATTCCAAGATCTAAAGTTGACCACAAAGAAAAGGATTAAATAAGAAATATGAAGACCTTATATCTATATTTCAAAGATGAAAAAAAATTCATTGGAACTGTCTATGTTGATTTTCTTCGCGGAAAAGAGGTCTATTCTTTTGAATATTCGGAATTTGCGTTAAAAAACAATCTCACCAATTTGATTATTGATCCTGAAATATTGCCTAGTTTAGGTCGACAATTCAAAATAGAATCTTCTCAACCATATCGTTTTCTTTCAGATTTATCTCCTGATCGTTGGGGCAAAAACCTCATAAAGCGTAAAAACAATGATAAAACTTTAAATTTTTCAGATTATCTAGTAAATGTATCGGATATTTCTAGAGAAGGCGCGATTAGAATAAAACTAAATAAAGAGGAAAAGTTTGCATTAGATGATAATGATGTTCCTCCTCTTAAAAATATAAAAACCCTTGAAAAAGCTGCATATTTTTATGATGAATTATCAGAAGATGATACTTGGAAAATTTTGTTATCTCCAGGTTCTTCTTTAGGTGGTTCTAGACCAAAATGTTCGGTTTATGACGGCGAAAACGAATTATACATCGCTAAATTTACTCATAAAAACGATGACTATGATGTTAGTAAAGTTGAATATCTTACGTATTTATTAGCAACGAAATGCGGTATCGATATTTCTGAATCAAAATTAATTGAAATAGATGAGAAACGCAGCATTTTCCTTACTAAACGCTTTGATCGAAACGGTATTGAAAGAATTCACTATGCATCTTTTATGACTATCTTAAATGTTGAGGAAGGTAAATCTAACACTTCTTCATATCTTGAAGTAGCAGAAGCGATTAAAAGAGTTGGATGTCAAACCAAAAAAGATCTTCAACAATTATTTAGAAGAATAAGTTTTTATCTACTTGTGCATAACTGCGATGACCATCTTCGTAATATCGGTATGCTTTTAGGCAAAAACGGCTACTATTTAGCGCCTTGTTTCGATGTCAATATGACATTGTTCCCATCTCATCTCACTCTTCCTATAGCTAGTAGTGGTGAGAATAATCTTGAACATCTCGAATCCTTACATGCTTATTTTGATTTAACAAAGGAAGAAGCCCATTTAATCGTGGAAGAACAGAAGCGAATTATTAAAAACAACCTTGAACCTTTGGCGAATCAAATCCATTTAGAATCCGGCTTAAAGCAAAGAATTATCAAAACTTTGTTATGAAAAAAAATAAAGATATAAAAAAGGACTTACCACTTGGTAAGCCCTTATTGTTTAAATCGCTAATTCTTAGTTTGGATAAACAATATCAGTTGTAATAGCGGCGGTTGAACCAATATTCTTAAATGTAGCATCATAACTCCATCTGACATTAGCATCGCTGAATGCAACTTCAATAACTAAATTGAGGTTCACTGTGCTTTCAGTTGTGGTGATGATACATGTAGCATATGAGTCACCTAAGAAGTTAACGTCATATAGTGTCTTGTATTGGTCGACCGTATTAAGAATAACCGAACCAGCATATGTAACTCCTAAGAATCCTTTTAAGAATGCATCCGATTTAGTTGTTGATAGCTTGTAAGCTATAGATGTAGCAGTGGCCTCAACTTGTGCAACATAGAAGTCGGTCCAATATGTTTCTGCAACAATACGAGATAAGGTGCTATCAAGACCTTCAACGTAGACCTTTTGTCCAGCGCCAACTAAAGTTGCTGGATATGATCCATTGCTATATTTGTAGGAATATAATGAGCCTTCATGTTCAACTAAACCTTCACCAGCTTGTGGTGTAGTTTCACCAGTATTAACGATGACATCTTGATATTGAGTTTCATTTGCTAAAATTTGTTCTGAATAGGAATAAGCAGTTTCAGTAATAGTCTCAAAGTTATCATCCATGTAGACTTCAGAGGAAGTAATATCGACGGTGTAGTTTTTGGCCGCGCCGATTTCGACGAATTTTTGTTTTAAAGCGGTGAAGTCTTGTGATTGTGGCTCCATGCCAGAATCGATATATTCTCTAACGGCATCAACACCATAATATTGTGTATCGGTATCATAGATAAGGAAGTTATACCATGCACCTACGACAGTACCGGTAGATTTTTGAGCGATGTTGACTGTGAATAAGAATCTTTCAACACCTTCAGAAATGTATTCTGGATAAATTTCCATTGAATCGAAGCCATATGCAGCATTTAAGCTTAACGCAAGAGCGCAAATGCAGAATTCTTCAATATAAGAATCGAAATAGGATGAATATGATGGAGAAGCAACGTCTCCGCCAACATAAAGATAATCATAATCATTACCTTGGCTGTCCTTACGAGTCCTTGTTTCAAAAATTGTTGGGTCAACATTTAATGGCATATTGACAAAATAGTTTTCAAATGTGCCATATGGCGATGGATCAACATCAATGTTTTCCCAATTAGTATCGAGAGCATAGTTATAAGTGGTTCCAGACACTTTTGTTTTTAAAAATCCGCCAGGTAAAGCAGTGCCATCTGGTGCATCTGCCCAATAAGAGAATGCAGTGTAGTCACTATCGTGAATTGCACCAGTGACAAGATATTCTTGTTGAGTGTCTTCATCATATTCGATAGACATGAATCCGAATCTTGTTGAAATTGGGGCAACTGCATCAGTTAAATCTTTTTTGATTTTTGAAACACAGTTTGTCGCAAATTTAGCGGATTTATCGCCTGCTTTAACATTTAAGTTAACGCTACCTTCTTTTAAGAATGTGAGCTTGTGTCCATTAACAGACACTAATTGTTGAGAAGCTTGTGGCACCTCAATTTCATAGTCCTTAGAAGATATTTCCTTGTTGTCCATATCAAAAAGATGAACCATTGGATCTAAATCTAACTCATCTCCGACTACAACTTGTTCTTTTGAGTCTACTTTGATACGTGAAATCTTATCGTCGACTGGTTCGACTTGTGATGTAGAAGTAGAGGTAGAACTTGATTTTTTCTTCTTTTCTCCGCTACTAGGATTACATGCACTTGTCGCAACTAGTGCAGCGCTAAGCAAAGATATCAACAATACTTTTTTAGTTTTCATATTTGCTTAATCTCCTTTCTCAAATATAAAAATATTTGTATATAAGTTATGTAAAAACCCCCTGATTGTCAACTATTTTTCGCATAATTAAAAATTTGTTTGTATAAACACTTCACTAACCTTTTGATTGAAAAACAAACGATATATAAATATAATTAGGTTAAGAAGGAGGATAATTTATGAAATTAAAAAAATTATTCTTTGTTCCTCTATGCGCTATGCTATTAACCGGCTGTAACACAGGCGGCGGTAGCGGTGGCGGAGGCGGGGGTGGAAAGAAAACCACTATCCCATCTACATCAGAAGCTTATCCAGAAGTTGAAATTAAAACTGGTGATCACGGTTATTATGATGTAAATGAATATAAATTAAACGATTATTCGAAAAAGAATCTTGTTAAAGAACTTCATAGATTGATGCTCGATACTCACACTAAACAAGTGAGATACGCTCAATTCTCAAATTATATTAAACAAACCACAACTCAACCTCATTCGATCGACCAAGTTGATGCTAATACCAACAAGAACGAATTCTTCTACACTGGTAAACAAACTGCATTCTCTACATCCATGACCCGTGAACACGTTTGGCCATGCGCTAAATCAGGTGGTATGTGGGTGCACTCAAATTATTCAGATGAAAAATATCACGTCGATAACACCAACTATGTTGGTGGTGGTTCCGACCTTTATCACGTAAGACCATGTACCAGCAGCGTTAACACCGCTCGTGGTGACTCTCGATTCATCGAATTTAAAGAAGAAGAAAAAGCCAACCTCATTCAAGCAACCGATGGTGGCTCATATGCTCTTCTTTGTGACTCAACAACCTTCTCACAATATAGTGAACCAGCCGATGAATTTAAAGGCGATGTCGCTCGTATCATCGCTTACGTCTACGTTCACTTTGCTAGAATCGATACTTATGGACTAGAAGCATGGGGCGATTACCTAGGTAACTTCGCTATCAAAGATGTCATTGGACGTCCAACCGACAGCGAATACGAAGTATATGATCAATTAATTCGTTGGAACGAAATCGATCCACCTTCTGAGACTGAGAAACTTCGCAATGATACGGTTCAACCAATTCAAGGTAACCGCAATCCATTCGTCGATTATCCTCATCTTATGAGAAGATGCTTCTCATTAGAATAAGCTAAATAAGAGCCTTCATTAAGAAGGCTTTTTTCTTGCAATAAGTGTAAAAACGAATTAGACTTTTTGATGATGATAAAAGTAGGTCTTATTTCCTTAGGTTGCTCTAAGAATCTCGTCGATAGCGAGATTATTTTAGGAATGCTCAATGCTTCTAAATTTAAGTGTGTGAACACCATCGAAGAAAGCGATGTCATCATCGTTAATACGTGCGGTTTTATTGAAGACGCTAAAGCTGAATCAATTGAAAACATTTTAGATGTCATTAAATATGGTAAGAAAGTGGTGGTCACCGGCTGCTTAGTGGAACGCTATTTAGAAGAGTTAAAACAATCGATTCCTGAAGTGGACCTATGGGCGCCAATTAGAGAATATTCTCATTTAAATGAGAAATTAGAACAATTATTAAATGCAAATGATATCGAACAATTCAATCCTTTTGTGAGACTTTTGTCAACTCCAAAATATATGGCCTATCTTCGCATTAGTGAAGGCTGTAATAATTGCTGTGCGTATTGCGCAATCCCACTCATCCGCGGAAAATTTAAATCGCGTCCATTTGAAGATATTCTTATCGAAGCAAAAGATTTAAAAAACAAAGGGATTAAAGAAATCGCTGTAATTAGTCAAGACACCACTAGATATGGAAGCGATTTAAAAGAAAAGAAAGATATCGTCTCTTTGCTTAAAGCATTAGAAGATATTGGTTTCTATTCGATTAGACTTTTATATCTTTATCCAGATGAAATAAGCGATGAACTAATTGATTGTATTGCTAACTCAAAAGCAGTGAAACCGTATTTCGATATTCCATTTCAACACGCTTCTAACAAGGTACTTAAAAATATGTATCGTCGAGGCACAGCTAATGAATATCAAAATCTTATTAATAAGATTAGAGAAAAGATTCCTCATGCGGTTATAAGAACAATGTATATTGTCGGTTTTGCTTCTGAAGATGATGAAGACTTCAATCAATTGGTGAATTTCACTAAACTTAATCACTTTGATCACATGGGAGCGTTCAAATATTCAAAAGAAGATGGTACTGCTGGCTATAAGATGCCTAACCAAATTAAAGAAGGTATAAAAGAGCTTAGACTTGCTAAAATAATGGAAGTCCAGAAGAAAATTTCATATCAAAACAATAAGAAGAGAATTGGCGAAGTTATGGAAGGTATTGTCACCTCCTATAATTCATCGAGCAATACCTATGAATTAAGGTCATACTGGAACGCTCCAGATGATATAGATGGAAAGATATCTTTTGTATCCAAAGATAAACTTGAAATAGGAGATATCGTCAAAGTTAAAATCACCAACGCTTTTGTCTATGATTTATTTGGTGAATTTATTAGCAAAGTTAATATTGATTAGTTAGACTTCAATATATATAATTTACACGTTGCCTCCATAGTTAAGTGGTATAACGGATCCATGGTAAGGATTAATTCGTAGTTCGATTCTGCGTGGAGGCACCACTTGGAAAAACGCGACATTTCGATAGCATCGGGATGTCTTTTTTCTTTTTTTATATATTAAAATATATAAAAGGTAATATCAACCCTCTAAAAATAACGTGACTTTGTCGCGTTTTTCTGCTAAAATTAAGGAAAATAGGAGGAAAACACATGAGAGATACGGAACTAGTTCGCAATTATTGCGAAAATAATAAAGGCGGAGTATTTGATCTTAATTATTTAAGCAGCACTGTTTTTAAAGAAATCCCTGTTGCTAATTTAAGAAAGTACGTCACTCGCTTTGTTGCTAGTGGAACTTTAAGACAAGTATCAAAAGGAGTCTACCTAATTGGTGAAACTGGTGAAGATGATGAATCTAGAATTGTTAATCATTATCTAAAGAGTTCTTATATGTTTTCTGGCATGTATGCTGGAGAGTCACTTATTTATTTAAATAAGTTATGTACTTATCCTCCTACAATTACCACGATTAAAAGCCCACTTACTAAAGGCAATAAAAACATTGGAAATATTCAAGTTTTAGAAGCCAAAAATATATTAAGTGGAGATTCAGGTAAAATTACAGAAATCCTAGAATTAATTGTTAATTCTAAATATGTCGATTTTGATAAGAAAGTTTTTTATAACGCTTTATTAACTTCTTTTTGTAGATTCTATAGAGATGAAGTATTTGAAACTATGCATATAGAATATCCTCAAATTGTTTATACAAGACTTGCAGATATCCTAAATGACGCCCATATATCTAATAGGGTGATGGATATTTATGAGAACAAAACTAGGTACAACAATTTGTAGAACATTAGCGGGTTTTAAAAGATATGTCTCTTGGCAAGACGGATATATTCAAAGTTTTATTATTAAATATAAGTTTGAAACAAACCAATCACTAGACCAAGAAGAACTTGAAGGCATCTTAGATGCCATCAAAATCAAAGAATTAGATAATAGTTTCCGCTCAATCTTAACTAAAGAAGAAAAAGAAGCGGTGGACTATTATGGCTATAGTGAACATAGAACTAAACCAGATAATTTTGAGAAAAACATATCATCAGCGTACGAGAAGTGGCTGATGATTTTCTTTTCTGATAATGACATGTTATTTAAGCCAATTGATCCCGCTAGAGTGGGAAAGATTATGGAATATATTATTTTTCGAGAAAAGATAAGAAAAGTTGAGCTCGCTAAGCGATTAGGAATCGATAGAAATACTTTAAACCGATATATCAAAGGCATAAAATTACCAACTTTAGACGTGATTTATCGATTTTCAGTGATATTTAATGTCTCAATTGACTGGATTTTGAAAAACGCGACAAAATAGTTATTACATAGTAATAAAGAAAACAAAATACCTTAATTAACCTTCAAATTTAGACGTCTCCTGCCAGAATCGAAAAATTGGTTCAAAATGGACACGCTGGCAGAATCGAACTTATAATAATCAACAATTTCGACATATAAAAGTGATAATTTGTAGTGAAAAGATGTTACTTGTGTTATGATAAACAACTGAAAACAACTGTATAATAATATAGTTGTAACTTGTGCAGGTACATACGTATGGAAACAAACAAAAAGATATTAAGAGTATTTGAAGGATTTGCAGGATATGGCGGAGGAAGCTTTGCTTTAAAAAGAGTTAAAAGTAGGCATAAAAAGTTTAATTATAAAGTCGTTGCTTATTCAGAAATAGATAAATGGGCAAGTGAATTATTTGATGCCAACCACAAACAATCTAATGGTAAACCCATAAAGAATTACCCTGATATTACTCTTATTAATCCTGAAGAAAAAGATTTTCCTGATTTTGACTTGTTTACTGGTGGTTTCCCATGTCAGCCTTTTTCAACGGCTGGTATGCAAAAAGGTATAGATGATCCTTATGGTAGGGGAACTTTGTTCCAACATATTATGAGAATATGCGCTGTTAAAAAACCTAGATACATTTTAATGGAAAATGTTAAAGGCATTTTATCAAAGAAATTCGACGAGACTAGAGAACAAATGTGCAAGATGCTTAGAGAAATGGGGTATGTTTCTAATCCTGATGATCCGAATGAATCCCCTTTAGCCATGGCGGTTCTTAACTCCAAAGATTATGGAGTTCCTCAAAATAGAGAACGTGTGTGGATGTTTGCAAGACTTGGTGGACTTCCTAAAGGTTTTTCAATGGTTCCTCCTCAACAAAAAAATGATTTAAAAATGGCTGATTTTCTCGATCCTGAAGGATGCGTGCCAAAGGAGTTATATCTTTCAAAAAAACAGATTGAGCATTTAAAAGTTAAACATAATATTCCTAGTTTCTATGTTAATACAGCTTTATGTTTAGATATTTATAACAAAAAGATTAAATATGATGGTTATTCAATTACTATAACACTCCCAGAACATAACTCTTTAAGAGTTATTGAATCTCATAAAGACAAAGAGGTCGTTAGAAAAATGTCTGTTACTGAGCAATTTAGATTGATGGGACTCGAAGGTCTTCAAGGTGTTGGAAGAGATATAGATATCGATTTCGATTCTACACAAATTAGTATTTGTAGGTTTCGATTCTGGCAGGGGTCACTCGGCATAGTTAACATGAATTATACATTGACAAGATGTATGTTTGGGAAGTATACTTTCAGTATAAATTTCCATCCGGAAAAATAAAAAATCAGTTATTATGTATATTACATATTAACTAACACATATGATAACGACAGCATCGATACTATCGGTGCTTTTTTAATGAATGTATATTAATACATTTTGAAGATAATAGAAAAGTATGCTTATTGGTTCAATAATTAATGTATCGATTTCGGTTGTCCTAATTTTGTGGACAACTGAAATACTATCTGCTATCATACAATTATGATAAAACACTCAATTAGATATTTTAATAACCAAGAAATCAGAGCTGTTTGGGATAATGATAAATCGATTTGGTGGTATTCAGCTATTGATTTTATTCGCGTTTTAACTAATCCAAATTCTCCTCGCAGATACTGGAATAATGTTAAAGTAAGAAATCCTGAGTTGTCTCAATTTTGTGGACAACTGAAGTTATATGCTTCCGATGGTAAGAAATATCTTTCTGATGTCATTAATGAAAATGGGGTTAGATTGCTAACAACAATTATCCCTTCAAAATATAAAAAAGAAATTCAAGATTGGATTCAAGGAATGCTTGATCCTATTGATGAACAAAGCAAAAAGAAAGCATACCAACTATATGAAACTAAATTGATTTCTGATGATGAGATTGGAAAAACTGTTTCTTTACAAAAAATACATGCCTTTTTATTTGAGGGCCTTTATCCTTTTGCGGGACAAATAAGAACATTGACTATCTCAAAAGGTGGATTTGTGTTTGCAAATGGTGAATTTTTACCTAAAATACTACCTACTATTGATAAAATGCCAGAGGATACATTTGATCATATTGTTGAAAAATATGTAGAAATGAATATTGCGCATCCTTTTATGGAAGGAAATGGAAGAGCAACACGTATCTGGTTAGATCTAATTTTCATCAAGAATATGAAAAAGTGTGTTGATTGGTCACTTATTGATAAAAATGATTATTTTGCCGCAATGAAAGAAAGCTATATTAATGATTGTAAGATTAAAGAACTTCTCTATACTGCATTAACAAATGATATCAATAATAGAGAATTATTCATGAAAGGCATCGATACTTCCTATTATTATGAGGAAGTTGAATAAAAATCTTGAAAAAAAGCAGTGTATACGTTTTTCCAAGAGCGTATACATTTGTATTATTTCTATAGCTCTTTTCCATTTTGAAAAAATGCTCGATTTGTATCTAAAATCGAGTTTTTTTTGTTTTTATTGAATTTGCATTTTGAAAGCTTATTACCGAATTTAACTAAGTTATTTTCCTAAATATCAAATTTTTATTAACAAAAACTGCATACCTCGTGATATGATGTATAGCGTTAAAGGAGGTATTGCATGGATATTCAACTTAAACGTGGCATGTTAGATGTATGTGTATTAGCCACGATTAAAGATAATGATACATATGGGTACGAGATAATAAAAAGTCTCAAACCAATTATGGAAATGTCGGAATCTACCTTATATACAATTTTGAAGAGATTGGAAGGACAAAACATGCTTACAGTTAGAAATGTGGAGCATGACGGAAGGCTTCGAAAGTACTATCACATTCAATCGGAGGGATTAAAGAGGATTGAAACCTTTAAAGAAGAGTGGAAAGAAGTGGTGTCAATCTATGAATTTATATTAAGCGGAGAAAAGAAGATATGAAAAAAATAGAGTTTTTACAAGAACTTAGAAAGGGACTTAATGGTTTGCCTGAGACAGACATTAACGAAAGAGTTTCCTTCTATAGTGATATGATAGACGACAGAATCGAAGAAGGAATACCAGAAGAAGAAGCGGTAGCGCAAATTGGCACTCCTGAAGAAGTCTTAAAAGAAATATTATCAGATGTTTCTTTAGTTAAGATTATTAAGCAAAAAGTTAAACCTAAAAGAACATTAAGAGGATGGGAAATTGCTCTCATCATCATCGGTTCACCATTATGGTTAGCATTAATAATTGCTGTGTTTGTTGTGACGATTTCCTTATTTGCAGCATTGTGGGGTGTAATTTTTGGCTTATTCGGTGGTGACATCGCTGTCGGCATTGGTGGACTTGCAAGCTTTGGAGTTGCAATAAACCAATTTGTTAACGGACAAACTTCAAGTGGAATTACAACAATAGGCGCCGGCTTAATCTTAATAGGTTTATCGGTATTCATGCTCTTAGCATGTATTGGATTAGCTAAATTAATTGTTAAATTAATAAAAACGATTGTTCTTGGTATCAAGAAATCACTTGTTGGGAAGGAGAAACAATAATGAACAGAGGAATTAAAGGTTTAATTATTGTCGGATCAATTTTTGTTGGGGTAGGCTTAACAGTTTCACTTGTTGGCCTTGCAACTTCAGGGTTTAAATGGACTGGATTTGGAAACTATAAAGTTGAAGAAAAAACATATGATGTTGAGTCTCCAGTCTTTGAAAACATTAACATTCAAGAAGTAGTGGGAAATTTGACATTCGTAGCCACAACAGATGGCACATGTAAAGTGGAATGCAACGAACTCGAAAAAGTGTCTCACACAGTTGAAATTAAAGATAATACATTATATGTAACCGCTAAAGATAGCAGAAAATTTTATGAGAAGTGGGGCTTTGGATTTAATTATAGTGGTGTTACCACAACAATCTATTTACCAATAACATCAATAGAAACCGCCACAATTAGTAATGACACAGGTTCCATTACTATGGGTGAAGAATTCTCATTTACAACTGCAACAGTGGATAATGACACAGGCTCTATTAACTGGAATGCAAATGTCTCACAAAGTATAAAATTATCTAATGACACAGGTACTGTAACGATTGAAAAAGGAACCTATGGTTCATTAGATGCATCTACAGCCACGGGTTCACTTAAAATTTCTAATGCATCTATTGCTAGTCAAATTATTACCAAGACAAGCACAGGTAGCACATATCTTACTGATGTTACTGGCGCAAGTTTAAATGCAAAGTGCAGCACAGGCTCACTTCATATTAAAAAAACAACTGTTACTGGCGACTTCAACCTTGAAACAAACACCGGCTCAATAAATTTTGATCAAGCCGATGCAACTAATATTTATGCAGAAACAGATACAGGAAGCATTAAGGGTACATTATTAACTTCAAAGCAATTTGATGCAAAAAGCGATACAGGAAGCGTTCATGTTCCTGAAAGCGATTCCACTAAAGGTGTTTGTAGATTAAGAACTGATACAGGTTCAATTAATATTACTATTGCTTAAGTAAAATGAAGGGAAGGCGTTGATTAAGCCTTCCTTTTTTGTCTGAGCCATCGTGCGAACGATGAGCGAGCCAAAACCCCCAGATAGTCTGGGGTGGAGGTAAAACTTATAGTTTTGCCCTTAAAAGAAAATCTCCTTACAATATTAATGCGGACCAACGCATTAATATGAAAGGAGATATATGTCTAAAGACGAATATAGTTTAGCACATACCGTGTGGAACTGTAAGTACCACATTGTATTTGCTCCAAAGTACCGAAGACAAGCGTTCTTTGGTGAAAAAAGAATGGAAATCGGAAAGATTTTGAGAAAACTTTGCGAATTCAAAAATGTTAATATCATTGAGGCTGAAGTATGCCCAGATCACATTCACATGCTTGTGGAGATTCCCCCAAAAATGTCTGTTTCTGGTTTTGTGGGGTATTTGAAAGGGAAATCATCCTTGATGATATATCAGAGGTATGCAAATTTGAAATTCAAATACAGAAACAGAGAGTTTTGGTGTAGAGGCTATTACGTGGATACGGTTGGCAAGAATAAAGCCAAAATAGCCGAATACATCAGGAATCAACTGAAAGAAGACGAAGCCGTTGTCCAATTGACAATGGATTTCGACGGTGACCCGTTTAACGGGTAGCTAAGGACAAAAGCAAGCGGTGGTCCGCATTCGCCTGTGATGCAGGCGGCTAGTAATCGAGGGCTAATTTCTGCCCGTCAATGAAAAACCACCGGATTGTCCGGTGGATTATTATTA
>JAZLFJ010000058.1:0-6133 GCA_045615665.1 Bacilli bacterium | reverse complement strand
CCCCTTCACGTTCTCCATAGCAAATGGTATCATCTTCGGTTTGTTGAGTTATTGCGTGATTAACCTCTTCACTTCCGGTTTTAAGAAACTCTCTTGGCCGATGCTCATCCTCACCGCGCTGTTGATGTTGAAGTTCTTTATTTGATTAGATATTGGGAGTAGGGGAGTAGAGGGGTAGAGGAGTAGGGTGAAATGCCCAAAAGTTTCCGAGTGGATTTTCCAAAAGTTCCCAAGTAAAATTGTCAAAAGTTCCCAAGTAAAATCATAAAAAGTTCCCGAAAAATTTGCATAAATCATTTTTTTTCGTATCTCTGTAACCCAAAATAGATTGGAATCTCTTTGTTTCCTAAGGCGTGCATAAATAGTCAAAAATGCCTTAAGAATCGTACCGAAAATATTTCAAATTGGCAATTGGTGCTAAAAAACAAAGATTTTAGGTGGAAAAATAACTGTAAATTTGTAGATATGAGATATTTTTAGTAACTTTGCGCGAAAATTTGATTTTTTATGAACGGACAATTTAAAGCAATAGATTTCTTCTGCGGAGGAGGAGATATGACTTGCGGACTACGTCAAGTCGGTATTGATGTGATTGCTGGTGTAGATTTTGATAAAGATGCAAAAGAAACTTATGAGTTCATGTAAATAAAAAAGCATTATGGAAAACAAATATGAATGGTTAGAGAAAAAAACACCTAGATCCATAGACCAATTAAAACTATGGAATGAAAATCCTCGTCTAAACCCAGATGAAAAGCATATCACTTTAGCGGATTTTACAGAGGATCTAATTGTGGACGAAAATGAAAAAATGCATTTTTTTGATTTGCTGAAATCTATAGCAGCTGAATATATTCCAGCAGACCCGATTATAGTATGGAAAGATGATGAGTCTCAAAAATTTTATGTAGCAGAGGGCAATCGGCGTGTACTTGCTTTAAAATTGTTAAAAGACCCTAATAAGGCTCCAAAGAGTATTAGAGCTTATGTCAGAAGTTTATCTAAAGATAAAACACTAATTGATAAAATCAAAGTTAATGTTGCCCCCTCTTTTGAAGAAGCAGAATGGTACATAAATCAACGAAATAGTGTTTCTACCTTACAACGTCCTTGGTCGAGAATTCAGCAACAAAGATGGATTGAATCTTTGTATAAGAAATATGGTGATAATATGACATTGCTGTCTTCTAAATCGTCCATGTCTCAAGGTGAATTGGAAACGGCTATCCGAAATTTACGTTTGATTGATTTAATAAAAACGCCAGAAGTTAAAGAAATTCTTTCGGAGCAACAATATAAAGATGCAACTTCTTATAAATTTCCAATTACCATTCTGGAGCGTTTCTTTAGCAATAAATTGGTGAAAGAAAAATGGGGAATTGAATTTGAAGGATCTGAGGTTAGCTTAAAGAATAGAAAGGGGTTTCTTGTGGCATATGCAGAATTAATAAAGAATATTGTTGACGATAATCCAAACATTAAAATAGATACCCGAACTATTACTTCGAATTTAGAAGGGATTTTGGAATATCTCCCAAATGTTGACTTGACAATTGCAGATCCATGTGTAGTTGACAATAAGCGAGAAGAAGTGCAAGACAACAATCAAACGGACAATAATGAGACTGTACACAGGGGAAACAAAGTGTTTTTCAAAGGTGATCCTAATCGTTCAAAATTAATTTTACCAATATACGAAATACAAACATCTGATTATAGGATCAAAGGGGTCTTTGATGAACTCAAGAAATTATCCATCACGAGATATAAGAACGCTGTGGCTGCGTCAATCCGTATTTTTCTAGATTTAGCTGTTCTCAATTGGCTTCAAACAGAAGATTTAGTAAAAGAACTGCAGGCTCAAAAGAAAAAAAACATAAAAGATGTTACCTTGCATAATCGACTTAATTTCATCGCAGAGAAATTGAGAACGAAACACCCTAAGGCAAATTCAATCATTGTTAAATTGGTAAATGACGAAAATGAATTCAGTTTAGATGTTCTAAACGGATACCAACATAGTAAAGATACAGCGTATTTGGACAAGCAATTTCTAAATCGTTTTTGGGATTTCTTATTTCCGCTGTTTTGCGTTTTACTTGATATAAAGGATAATAGTACACAAAATGAATAGTAGCCCACTTCGATATCCAGGAGGCAAATCGCTAATGACTAACTTTTTCGTCGATTTGTTTCGTATAAATGGTTTGCAAAATGTTATATATGTAGAACCTTATGCAGGTGGTGCAGGCGCGGCTATCAATCTTCTTCTGAATGGTCATGTCCAAGAGATTGTAATTAACGATGCAAACATGGGTGTTTATTCTTTTTGGAATGCACTTGTTAATGAATCAGATAGATTTGTTCAAGCAGTTGAGGATGTTCCAGTGACATTATCAGAATGGTACAAACAAAGAGATGTATTGTTGAAATTAAATAAACCTTCATTTGAATTGGGATTTGCTACTTTTTTTATGTCAAGGACTAATCGTTCGGGTGTTCTTTATGGAGGTGCGATTGGAGGCTCAACAGAAGATAAACAAAGAACAGCAAAATATAAAATTGATTGTCGCTTCAATAAACAAGAACTGCTTCACCGACTGGAAAACATTGCTGCTTATGGGGATAGAATAAGAGTTTATAATGAAGACGCGTTATCTTTTTTGCAACATATAGACAATAATGCATTCGTATACCTTGATCCACCATATTATGTTAAAGGGAAAAGTTTATATATGAACCATTATATAAGAAAGGATCATGAAGAACTAGCTCGTGTTCTTCAAAATGATGCTCGTTTTAATTGGGTTCTTTCCTATGATGATGTTCCTCAAATAAGAGAATTGTATGCATATTCCGAATTATTCAGATTCCCTTTGAAATATACGGTAAACAAGAAACAAATTGGTTATGAGTTGCTAACACATTCTGCTAATTTGTTTTTCCCGAAAAATTTGGAAATCAGGAGAGCACATAGCACAAATATTGTTATTGAACGCATTAGTGAGTAGACATAAAAATAACATTTCCGTGCAATAAGCGGACAAAAATTGACAATGCCTATAGAACATCTGCCTAATCGCGATTTTCTGGCTTGGCATAGAGAAAATATATTTTTAGGGTAAAATTATTGTGAAGATAAAGAGAATGGAGAAATTTACATTTATAGATTTGTTTTGTGGTATTGGGGGCTTCCACCAAGCAATGGCCGAACTCGGAGGAACTTGTGTTTTTGCAAGTGATATTGATGCAGATTGCCGCAAAACCTATGAACGTAATTATCACATCAAACCAGAAGGTGATATCACCAAAATAGAGGCAAAAGATATTCCTGCACATGATGTTCTTTGTGGTGGATTCCCTTGTCAAGCATTCTCGAAGGCTGGTAAACGCCTTGGATTTGCAGATGAGACAAAGGGGACACTTTTTTTTGATATTATGCGTATTTTGGAATACCACCATCCTAAATATGCGCTGCTAGAAAATGTTAGAAACCTTGCTAGTCACGACCATGGTAACACATGGCGTGTTATTCGTAATTCTCTTTTGGAAGCAGGTTACAATGTAATTGATGAGCCTGTAATATTTAGTCCTCACTATATAGGTATTCCTCAGCACCGAGAACGTGTGTTTATTATGTGTGTTCGTAAAGACATTGGAAATATACCTCCTTTTTGTTTTAATAAGGAAGGTATCTCGCCAACTTCTATTGAACGAATTCTTCTTGATGATAATGATATTCCAAATGTTGAAAGTTATCGTATATCTAACGATATGGTGGCTTTGATTGATTTATGGAATGAATTTTTACAAAATATTAAAGTTGAGAAACTGCCAGGGTTTCCTATTTGGTCTGATAGACTTTGTGATTTAGATTCTCAAGAAGATTTATCACAATATCCTGAATGGAAACAAAATTTTATCTTAAAAAACTTTGCTCTTTATAATTCCAATCGTAAATTTATTGATGATTGGTTAGTGAGAGCAAAACAAAACCCTCTTTTCTTTGGTGCTAAAGCAAAATTGGAATGGCAAGCAGGACAAGTTGATATACCAAATATATGGAATCAAATTTTTCAGTTAAGACCATCCGGTATTCGAGTAAAAGTTAATACATATTTTCCCGCATTAGTGGCAATCGTTCAAACCTCTATTATTGGCTCAAGAAAACGATATTTAACGCCAATAGAGTGTGCGCGATTACAGAGTTTTCCTGATACATTTATCTCCGATACAAAAGAAGCCCAAGCATATAAGCAATTTGGGAATGCTGTCAATGTCGAATGTGTAAAAATATTTGCGAAACATCTATTCAATTCCAACAATTATGATACCATTTAAAGAGACCGCCAACTCAAAGACAGAACTTGTTGAATTGGCAAAAAAAGGATTTCAAGATTACACTAACAGAATCATTTCGAAGAATGATTTTTGTATGTTCTTTGGTTTTACTCATGGTGAAGCTATAACCAAGTATTATAAAAATAATTATGGGCAGTTGCTTCTTGATGCTGGTTTTAACTCTGGTAGTGAAGCTTATTTTAGTGGTGGAATAAACGCATGGCTAAACCTTCGTGCAGGTAAATACACTTTTCCTCCTATTCAAAATGAAATCAAAGAATCTATATCTACAGGAAAAATTGATGACCAATCTATTGAACTAATCTCCTCCGATGACCCAACTAAATTTGTGTGGTCTTGTATCAAATTGTTTAGTGACAAGCAAGACTTAAAGCAATTATTCACATCAAAATATAAAAGTTTAGGAGGTTCTATTGGTAATTATATCAGGATTAATGAGTGCTATGTTGCTCAAATAGGAAAATCTGATATCAAGGAAATCGAGTCAATCCAAATATATGATGGCTCATTCTTGAATGCCGGTTTTGATGCTCGTGACATAGAACGATTCAAGGATGCTGTAAATGATGTTTTCAAAGGAAAATATAAAATTGAAATTGAACAAAAAGGTTCACAAACCATTTATAAACTGATACAACTTCAAATTAATTCTGATTATCGCCCTTACATCACTGCCATTAAGTCGAAGCCGTTCCTATTGCTTGCAGGTATATCAGGCACAGGTAAGAGCCGTATTGTACGTGAATTAGCACGTGCATGTTGGGAGGTTGGCTCTGAGGAATACAAAGCGCACAAGCCATCTAACTTCGAGATGGTACAAGTCAAACCGAATTGGCATGACTCATCAGAGCTGATTGGCTATGTCAGCCGTGTAAGTGGTGAGCCAGTATATGTCGCTGGTCCATTCCTTAAGTTCGTGGCTAAGGCATGGGAGAATCCCGATATTCCCTATTTCCTCTGTCTGGATGAAATGAACCTCGCCCCCGTAGAGCAATACTTCGCAGAATATCTAAGTGTTGTAGAGAGCAGAAAAGCCGAAGATGGAGTTATAAAGACCGACCCGATTCTGCCAAAAAACAAAGAAGATTGGTATCGTATACTCACCGCAGAACTGACTATGAACGACGCTTTGCGTGAACAATTCTTAGTAGATGGTATCTGCATTCCTCAAAATCTTATCGTGGTGGGTACGGTCAATATGGACGAGACCACGTTCTCCTTCTCGCGCAAAGTGCTTGACCGCGCTATGACAATTGAAATGAACGAGGTGAATTTGACATGTGGACTCGACAAACGACATGAGACAATTGGAAAATTAGACAAATCCCACTTAATCGGTACAGCCGTGGAAGGTTGCGATGTGTATAATGCCTATAAAGCAGACTGCGATACTGCTATTACTTATTTGAACGCCGTTAATCAGCACTTGGAAAAGACACCCTTCAAGGTTGCCTATCGTACACGAAACGAGTTCCTGCTGTATGTGGTAAACAATCTTCCATATAACAAGGACAAAGACGGCAAGGATGTGCAACACGGATGGCTGCTCGCCCGTGCCTTGGACGAAATAACTTGCATGAAAGTGTTAAGCCGCATTGAGGGGGACGAGACCAAAGTTAGCAAAGAGTTCTTGTCTGAGCTAACAAAAGAAATCAAGACACAATTGGAGAAATTGAGCGGATGTACTTACACGGCAGATAGGGCAGAAGAAAACAAAGAAAGTAATGTCTGGTATTCCAGATCATTGGATAAATTGGACGAAATGACCAAA
>JAZLFJ010000057.1:0-2117 GCA_045615665.1 Bacilli bacterium | reverse complement strand
ATTGGGACGCCTAGGAATGCTTCGTTACCAAAAGCACAGCAAACTGCCGCTACTCGATAACGGATATCCTCATTTTTCTTTTTGAAAATCAGATACATCAAAAGAGTCATTCCTAGCATTGTGACAAGGCCAAAAATAAAGGCAACTAAGAGGTCGATTGATGTTTCGTTTGAATATGAAAGTTTCTGGAATGAATAGAGCGTTAATAATGGCGAGCAAACATATAAAAGGATGGTTGCGATTGCTTTAGCGTGTTCTGATTTCAATAACTTGAATCTGACTAAAAGAACACCTGGAATGGCATATAGCATCATGATTGCGACGTTAATTAAAACAGTAACAAAATTTTCCACGAGAAATAGTATAGCAACTTATATGAAAAAAGCCCTGTTTTGGGCTTAATTCTAGTTTTTTGTTTTGTTTTCGCAGTATTTTCCAGATGATTTTTCTTTTGTTTCTCGGAAAAGCGAGTCCGTATATTCTTTGGTTATCTTTTGGTATTCTCCGTCGTATCTAGTTCCAGCCAATGTTAAACAATATCTAGATTGTAACGTTAACGATCTCTGGATTGTTTTAATAATTCTCTATATGAATGGAGGAGAATCTTTTCATAACGCTGGTTAATATAATATTTGTAAAAAATTTTTTGTCTTGTTGTCAAAAACGATTCGTCATCAATGATTTTGCTAATATTATCGACATCAATTTTAGGGATCATTCTTAATAATGCTTTATTGCAATCATCATTTTTCAAGGAAGAGATAAAGTCACAATAATTAATTTTCTTCCCTTCTTTTTTGATTGCTGAGGTTGGGAAGCGGTAAATTCTTGCATTTAGCTCATCTTGGTCTTCCAAAATGCTTTCCATTGTCTTTCCATCGGCCTGTGGCAATAAGCAACTTCCACAATCAAAAACAGGCGCGATTTTGCAGCTCCCCGTTGAATGATCATACAAAAATCCCCAATTACCATTGTGACGATCAAAATTTCCAAGCAAAGCATCAATTATAAAAACATTCCAAAAATGTTCCAAAAGTTCTTTTTCATTGACAAATTGCTGCTTTTCTATCGTTTCCAACAAATCGTCTAGTTCAGTTCCAGTGCCCTCATGCTCTGAATCAATTATTGTATTTTTAATCGAGCAAAAATCATAAAGTGTCTTCCCATTGGTAGCAAAATCTTCGCAGGCGCACACAACTTTTACCTTTCCATTAATTTCATAAGTGCCCAAAAATGTTTTTTGGGCCTCAATTCCGCAAGCATTAAAAATGCTGCTTCCTAAATGTTCAGAAAAACAACTATTTGTGTAGGACAATTCTGTTGGTTTGTTATTTCCAGATGGCGGAAACTTAAGCATGTATATCTTATCGTTCCATTCAATGGAAATCTTCTTTCCGTTCGCGCCATTATATGCTTTATCAAAAATTCTTTTGCAGTTCGTAAAATCCATCTATTTTTTCCTCAAAGGTACTTATCTCTTAAATATTGGGCATGTTCGCTAGTTATGCTGCCTTCACTTATTTCTGCTATGTTTATACTTCCGTAAAGTTCGCCCCATAAGCAGTCTAGCAAAGATGATTTTTCTCTTAAGCCCTTTTTATATGCATCTAAATCGTCTTGCAAATATTTTGGTAAGCCATGTTCCCAAGAACGTTCAATTGCTGATTTTTCTATGCTGCTTTCGATAAGTGACTCAATAGAAACACCAAGAACTGTGCTTATTTTGTAAAGGGTTTCTCCTGAACATTTTTCTATTTTTGTTTTTCCATTAATGATTTCGCTTAAAGTAGCGTTTGACACACCACTTAGTTTTGCCAAACGGTATTGTGTCATATTTTTCTTTTCAAGCGCTTCAATTATACTCATTTTGCATCAACCCTTTTCGTAATTATATATCGCTATGGCGAAATATTAAACTAAATCATTTCGCTTTACCGAAATACTTGAATCAATAAATTACAAACATAAAAAGGCCTCTTTTTCAAGAGACCTTTATCATCAACAAATGATTAGTTTTTAAGCGAATTAAGAGGTGCAGGGATCTGTCCGCCTCTATCGATGAAGGTCTTTGGGGACTGGCGTCTTATCGCCATGATTGGAGCATGGCCAAGAAGTCC
>JAZLFJ010000056.1:0-9276 GCA_045615665.1 Bacilli bacterium | reverse complement strand
AATGAAATTTCATGCGTTTCAAAAAAATACTACACACTTTGACAGTATGAATTATAAGAAAAAACCAGCTCTCCGAAATCGGATTACCGGTTCTTCCCAATTTTTTATTGGCTAATTTACATTTTCATGCGTTTCGCCCACTTAACACCACCTAAAATAATTTTCTTGCACCTATAATATAGATTTGTTAATATCTTTCATGCGAGTTTAATAACTCGCTCAGGACGTCCCGCTTTCAAGTCATGATATGAACGTACCGAGTAAATACTTGTAAGAAGGAGGAAAAGACATGAACACAAATATCGTTAACGAAGTTACTGCTCGTCAACTTAAGAAAGATGTCCCAGAATTCTCTTCTGGTGATACTGTCAAAGTTTACGTCAGAATTATCGAAAACAACAAAGAACGTATCCAAGTCTTCCAAGGCGTCGTTATGCAACGCCGCGGCTCCGGTGTCAGCGAAACCTTCACTGTTAGAAAAATTTCTTCAGGTGTCGGTGTTGAAAGAACTTTCCCAGTCCATTCACCAGTCATCTCTAAGATCGAACTCGTGAAACGTGGTAAAGTTCGTCGTAGTAGAATTACCTATTTACGCAAACGTTCTGGCAAAGCCGCTCGTATTAAAGAAATTCTTTAATAAGAGATACTTAGAAAGATTAAACCCACATGGTGGGTTTTTTCTTTACTTACCTAGAACGGAAATAAAACTTTAGTTTTGAAACTTTTCTACTATAATTGTGTATATGAGCGAAGTTAATACTAAAAAACCTACAACGCCTTTTAGAGCTTTTCTAGACAAGTTTGTTTTCGCTTTATATGTTATTGCTTTGATTTTAGCGGTTTGTTTTTCAACATTTATTTGGTTCCAAAAAACTTATTTTTCAGCTTATTGGGTTAACGGCCAATCAATGTGGCCAACTTTAAATGCTGACGCTAGAGACGCCCGAGGAATTCCATTCAACAAAGAGAAAAGAGCGCTCGATGGTGCTACTGGAGTTGACTTTGTCATTGGTGATTGTCATCAAAATGCAATCGATAGCATTAAGCGTTTTGATATTGTTGTTTGTAAATATAGTGATTCTGATTATTCCGATAAGATTAAACGTGTCATCGTTTTGCCTGGCGAAACTTTTTATATCGACACCACAGGTTTTGGTAATGAAGGAAACGGTGTTCTCCACATATTAAACTCAAACACAAATGATTATGAAATAATCGAACAGTCATTTACTAATATTAGTGTGGGAAATTATCCTGCTATTTATAGTCAACCAACAACCCTTAATGAAAATGAGTATTTTGTGATGGGCGATAACCGCGCTAATTCGAGTGATTCAAGACAAAATGGTCCAATCACCAAATCTAATATTGAAGCTAAAACAATAGCGTTAGTTGCTAAATGTAAAATCGTTTATAATGTCAGCGAAGGTAAATATGTCCCAACTGATGTTAATTATTCCTGGCCGAGGTTTTTCTAATGAAACAGATTCATTGGTATCCAGGTCATATGAAAAAGGCCCAAAACGATATCGAGGAAAGAATCAAAATAGTTGATTTAGTTATTGAGCTTCTCGATGCAAGGATTCCTTTTTCAAGTCGCAATCCTCTTCTTTTTAAACTCTCACAAAATAAAAAGCGATTAGTGGTGCTTACCAAGAACGATTTGGCAGATCCAAAAATTACTGAAAAATGGATATCTCATTTTGAAAATGAGGGATTTGAAGCAATATTTGCAGATTTAAACAAAGATAAAGATATTAAAAATATCATTAAATCCGCCGAAAAACTTGGCGAAGAAAAGAATAATAAATTAGTTGCTAAAGGCATGAAATCGCAACCTATTCGCGCCATGATAATAGGTATTCCTAATGTTGGGAAATCAACTTTGATTAATAAGATTGCAAAACGAAACGCGGCCAGTGTTCAAAATAAGCCAGGCCACACCAAAGCACAACAATGGATCAAAGTTAGCGATCGCTTCCAACTTTTAGATACTCCGGGAATTTTACCATCTAACTACGAAGACAAAAATGTCGCTTTGAATCTTGCACTTGTTGGCTCAATCAATGAAGAAATTCTTCCTTTAGACGAAATTGCTAACTACTCTTTTAATTATTTAAAAGAAAATTATAAAGACAATTTGTGTCGAAGATTTGATTATCTGAATTTAATTCTTTCTAACGACGAAAACTTCTCTCTTATAGCGAAAAGAAGAGGCTATTTTAGCAAGGATGGTTTAGATATCAATAAAGCCCACAAAGTCTTCTTAAATGAATTAAAAAACGGTATTTTAGGACAAATTAGTTTTGAAACAATCTAACGGTTTATCGTATCAAGAACAATTCTACTCAGACAAAGTAAAACTGATTGTTGGAGTGGATGAAGCAGGACGCGGACCACTCGCTGGACCAGTTGTAGCCGCAGCCGTAATTTTCGCGCGCACGTATAAAAATAAAGAAATAAATGATTCGAAACAAATAAGTGAAAAGAAACGAGAAGAACTTTACAAAGTCATAAAAGAGAACGCTCTTGCGATAGGCGTTGGAATCGTGGACGCTAAAACAATCGATGAGATAAACATCTATGAAGCAACTAAAGTCGCAATGAAAGAAGCGATCAAGAATTTAAATCATGATTTTGACCTTATTCTCACCGATACGATGAAATTAGAAAATCAAAAAACGATGGTAATAGATATTATTAAAGGTGACGCTAAGGCACTGCCAATCGCCGCCTCATCGATAATAGCTAAAGTCACTCGAGACCATATGATGAACGATTTAGCGAAGAAATATCCTGAATATGGTTTTGATGAACACAAGGGTTATGGAACTAAGAAGCACATGGACGCAATTAAAAAATATGGTCCAATAAAAGATGTGCATCGTTTCTCATATAAGCCCGTTTACCGGGCTTCCCAGATGTCTTTGTTCGATATTGAATAGATGGGCAACCATTTTTTTTAAAAATTTTCACACTTTTTTCAATTTTTCTCAGTATTAAGTTTGTGGAGGCAAAACTATGAATGCTAGAGAAATGTTAATTTACATCGCCCTTAGATTTAATGGCGACTACCATTTGATGCGAGATTTTCTTTCTGACCACAAAACAATTGAAGAAGAATTTGGAGAAAGTGATCCAAAGCTACCAAACTTTAATTCTAAAGTCCTCACCATACTCGATGAGGATTATCCTGATGAATTAAAGAATTGTTGGTGCCCACCGATTGTTCTTTTCTATCATGGAAATATATCGCTACTCAAAGAATTAGCGAAAGCGATAGCGGTGATTGGAACTCGAAAGCCGACCACATATGGAATTGAGGCAACTAAGAAATTAGTTAAAGAAATCGATAAAGATATGATCATCGTTTCTGGTTTAGCAAGAGGAATAGACGCTATAGCCCATATGCAGTGCTTAAATGATAGAGGAAAGACAATCGCTGTTTTGGGTTCTGGAATCAATTATTGTTATCCTGAAGACAATCAAAAAATCTATGACTATATAAAAGAGAAAGGATTAATTGTTTCCGAATACCCTGATAAAAGCGTCCCATCACAAACAAACTTTCCTTTTCGAAATAGATTAATCAATGCTTTATCACGTGGTGTGCTCGTAACAGAGGCGTTTGCGCGTTCAGGTACTTCAATAACGGTCAACTGTGCTTTATCAGTAAATAAACCAGTCTTCACCATACCTCATCAAATCGGAAATTATTCGTTTTGCAATGAGTTGATTAAAGATGGTGCTGAGATTGTAGAAAGCGGTGATGACATCCTTGAATACTTAGGTTTAAAGAAAAGCAAACCAATTTTCGAAATGTGAAAAAAAGTTAAAGAATATCTTTAAGAAAAAAACGGCTTTGACAAGGCTAGTCTATGTGTCTATAGTATGTTGCAGTTTATGAAGCTGGTAATCGTCGAATCTCCAAATAAATGTCACACAATCTCTCGCTATCTCGGCCAGGGATACGAAGTCCTCGCTACAGTTGGGCACGTTCGTGACCTTTCCACAAGTGGAAAGGGAGGTTTTGGCGTTGACCTAAAAAATGACTTTAAACCATCGTATGTTGTTGTGAATAATAAGCGCAAAGTTGTCGGCGAACTTAAAGAAGCCGCTCGTAAAGCGAGCGACATCTATCTCGCAACCGACCCTGATCGTGAAGGAGAAGCTATCGCCTGGCATTTAACGCAGATTTTAGATCTACCAGTTGAGACAACTAAACGCCTTGAATTCCATGAAATCACACGTGTATCGATTTCAGAAGCGATGAAAAAACCTAGAACCATCGATATGAATCTCGTTAACTCTCAAGAAACAAGAAGAATTATCGATCGTATCATCGGTTTTAAACTTTCAAACATCATTCAAAAAACAATCAAGTCTAGATCGGCTGGACGCGTTCAATCCGCGACTTTAAAACTTATTACCGAACATGATGAAGAAATCGCTAATTTCATTCCTACTCCATATTGGACTATTAATATTGAATTAATAATAAATAAAAGAAAAATCACTGCAAACTTCGATTATTTTGGTGATATAAAGAAACTTGATGATGAAGAAAATGTGAATAAAATCATCTCTTCTTTACGCGATAAAGCCAAAGTTATTTCGGTGAAAAAAACTCATAAATTAATTGAATCAAAACCGGCCTTTATAACATCGACTCTTCAACAAGAAGCATACAATGTTTATCATTTTTCAACTTCCAAGACATCGCGTTTAGCGCAGGAGTTATATGAAGGCGTTCAAATTAAAGGTGAACATACAGGTTTAATCACCTATATCCGTACTGATTCAACTTATTTATCAGATACTTTCGTTGCTCGTGCCGAAGCTTTTATCGAAGAAAAATTTGGTAAAGAATATTGTGGAAAGCGAAAAGTTGTTAAAGTCGCTGGTGCGCAAAACGCTCACGAAGCCATTCGTCCTACAAGCAACCACACAACTCCTGAATCTATTAGACCTTATGTCAGTCCAGACCTTTATAAACTATATAAGTTAATTTATGAAAGAGCGGTCGGATCATTAATGGCTCCAAAGAAAGAAACTGTTCAAACTGTTTTGTTTGATTGTGGTGGAGTTGTTTTTAAATGCGAAGGTCATTCAACTATATTTGATGGTTATACTAGATTAAACAAGAGTGAAACCAGTGAAGAATTTTCACTTCCAATTTTAAATGAAGGTGACGAACTTGATGTTTCAAAAGTCAATAGTGAAAAGAAAATGACTGAGCCACCTGCTTACTATACCGAAGCTAGAATCGTTAAGCTTATGGAAGAAAAGAAGATTGGTCGCCCATCGACATACGCATCGACTATTTCAACTTTATTAAAAAGAAAATATGTCGAATCCGTTAAAGGTTCAATCATATCGACTGAGGTTGGAAAACGAACCGCCTTTGTCTTAAACAAATATTTTCCTAATTTCGTTGATGTTAAATACACCGCTCAAATGGAAAATGAGTTAGACAAGATTCAAGAAGGCGAAATTTCAAGAATCAAAACTCTTAATGAATTTTATGAAAAATTCATGAAAGAAGTTGATGATGCATACAAAATAATGTACACAGACGAAGACGAAGAAGTTGGAAGAAATTGTCCGATCTGTGGTGCACCATTAGTTAAAAAGAAATCACGCTATGGAGAATTCGTTGGTTGTTCAAACTATCCAGAATGTGATTATCGTGAAAAAGAAGAACTTGAACTTACTGGTGAACGTTGTCCAAAATGTGGTAGACCGTTAGTCTATAGAGTAAATAAGAAACATAAAAAATTCATCGCTTGTTCAGGTTATCCAAAATGCGATTATGTTAGAAACGGCGAAGAAGTCAAGGTTGAACATAAACATTCTGGATTAATTTGTCCAGAGTGCGGTGGTGAACTTGTCGAAAGACGACATGGCAAAAAGACATTCCTAGGATGTTCAAATTACCCAAAATGTCATCACATTGAACCGATTCGAAAAAAATAGACAAATGAGTAAGCATACCGCTTACTTTTTTGTTATACTTATCACACATGAAAAAGGTAAATGTCATCGGTGGTGGTTTAGCAGGTGTTGAAGCTTGCTATTTTTTGCTTAAAAAAGGATATGAAGTTCACCTTTATGAAAAGCGGCCTTTGAAGATGACGCCCGCTCACATTACTCCTTATTTTGGAGAACTGGTTTGTTCTAATTCTTTAAAATCAAATCGCTTAGACAATGCTTGCGGTTTACTTAAAGAAGAGATGAGGCACATGGACTCATTAACGATGAAAGTCGCTAGTGAAACAAGCGTTCCAAGCGGTAATGCTTTAAGCGTTGATCGAGATGAATTTGCTAAGAAAATAACCGCAATTCTCAAAGATTTTCCTAATTTAATAATTCATGAAGAAGATGTTGAAACACTTAATGATGAGCCAACTATTGTTGCTACTGGACCTTTAACTAGTGAACCTTTAGCAAAATATTTAGCTTCATTAGTTGGTAAAGAATCTCTTTTCTTTTTCGACGCTAGCGCACCTATCGTAAAAAAAGATTCAATTGATATGAGCATCGCTTACAACAAAGCTCGTTACGATCAAGGTGACGATAGTTACATCAATTGTCCATTCTCGGTTGAACAATACGATAAATTTTATGACGCTTTAATTAATGCGGAAGTAGCGAAAGTTCACGAATTTGATAAAGCTTATTTTGAAGGTTGCATGCCAATTGAGGTTATGGCGAAACGTGGGAAAGATACTTTAAGATATGGCCCGATGAAACCAAAAGGGCTCCAAGTTGAAGGAAGAGAAAAGTTTCACGCGGTCATTCAATTAAGACAAGATAATCTCCATGGCGATTTATATAACATAGTCGGTTTTCAAACTAACTTAACTTACAATGAACAAAAGCGAGTTTTTAGAATGATCCCAGGGCTTGAACGTGCCGAATTTGTCCGTTATGGTTTGATGCATAGGAATACTTATATTTGTTCGCCTTTGGCACTAAACGAAAACATGTGTTTCAAGAATAAAAAGAATCTATTTTTAGCGGGACAACTCACTGGTGTAGAAGGTTATGTTGAATCCGCTGCGATGGGTATTTTAGCAGCGATTTATCTTGATGCTTATTCAAATAATAAGAAATTACCTGATCTACCAATAAACACCATGCTTGGCTCACTTCATAATTATATAATTCACGGGGACGTGAAAAACTTCTCTCCAATGAACGCGAATTATGGAATTCTTTATGGAGCGAATAAATATAATCATGAAGAATGCGCTATAAAATCTATACAATTAATTGATGAATGGATGAAATATGCAAATTAAGGAAATCCAAGAATTTAAAGATTACCTAAAATATAATCTCAATTATTCAGACAAAACCATTGTTTCGTATGAAAGAGATATTGAGAGTTTTTATTTATTTATCTTTGCAGAAGGTGTCGATATTGATGATGTTGATTTGCCTATCATTCGTAATTATTTATCAGTGCAACTCTCAAATGGTATTTCGAAAAGAACGCTTTGTCGTAGGCTATCTTGCTTTCGACATTATTTTTCTTTCTTAGTTAATAAAGGATATATTCATGAGAATAGCTTTATCTTTGTTAACTCTCCTAAAAAAGAAATTCGTTACCCAAATGCTTTATATATAGAACAAATCGATACTTTGTTTGAAAGAAATAGAGAAAGAAGCGATCATCTCATGCTTCGTGATCAAATCATTCTCGAACTTTTATATGCCACCGGTGTACGTGCTTCTGAATTTGTAAATATCAAGCTTCACGACATCAATCCTCGTCAAAGATCGATTCGAATTTTAGGTAAAGGAAGTAAGGAAAGAATCGTATTATATTCGAGAAGTGCAGCGAAAACGCTTGAAGAATATATAAAAAACTGTCGCCCAACTTTGCTTGCAAAAAACAAAATGTCATTCAATAGCGATTACCTAATTTTAAATGACCAAGGCAAGCAAATGACGACTCGCGGACTTGAATACGTATTAAAAAATATTGAAATATTAACTGGCTGTAATTATGGCTTACATCCACATATCTTTAGACATTCAATTGCCACCCATCTTCTTGAAGGTGGAGCGGACCTTCGCGTCATACAAGAATTATTAGGCCACGCTTCGCTTGATGCCACTCAGGTTTACACTCACGTCACAGAGGAAGCGATGAAATCTCAGTTTATTGCTCATCATCCTCGGGCTAATAGGGCAAACGCACGAAAATAATTTTTAAGGTTAACAAAATTGATCACTTCAGCAAGGGTGGTCTTTTTTGGTTGTTTTGGGAAGTAAATTTTAAAGTGTTTATAACATCAAACGCATGAAAATATATTATTTCAATAGAAATAATATATAATGTACTTATAAGAGGAGAAAAACTTATGATAAGTACTAAGCGAATGATTAAATCACATCGTTTTAAACGTTTTTATGAATCGTTAGAAAATTTGTATGACCCAAGAGTTAAAGGAAAGATAAAACATAAGTTAAGTGACTGTTTAATTATTGTGATTCTAGCATCTTTATCTGGATGTAATATTTTTAGGGAATATGTGAGTTTTGCTAAAAAATACGAGAATAAATTAAAAGGCCTTTTTGGATTAAAAAATGGTATTCCTTCTCATGATACGCTTGAGAGAATTGTTCATAGAATTCGACATTCAGAATTAGAAAGCATTTTACTCAAAAGAATTATGAATCTAATTGATTTACCCACAATAGTTTCTCTTGATGGAAAATATATCAAAGCTACAAGAGATTCATCAAAAGAAACAACATCCGCTCAAGATATAGTTACAATCTATGATGTTGTTAATAAAGTTCCATTAATTTCTAAGAAAGTCGCTAACGGCAAAAATAAGAAAGGCGGGGAACAAGGCGCAATAGAATGTTTACTAAGAAAATATCACCGTTTGCATCCTAGAAATAAATTAATTGTCAGCATTGATGCAATAGGTGCTAATCAATATATAACAAAGTTATGTAATGAACTAGGATATGGATTTGTTATAAATATAAAACGAGAAGATGAAAATGGATTAGGTGGAATAATTAAAGATGATTTTGATGCCGAACTAACAAATATATCTTCAAGATTATCTAAACTAATCGTCCAAGAAAATAAAACAAATCATGGAAGATTAGTACGCGAAACGCATGAAATTAGCTTCTGGTAACCCCAACCCATGAAAATTGATTTTAATCAATAAATTCTCTAAAAAATGGGCAATTTCTTGTTAAAACAAGGGTTATTAAAGCTTATTTCAGCCGTTAAGTCATTGAAAT
>JAZLFJ010000055.1:0-2223 GCA_045615665.1 Bacilli bacterium | reverse complement strand
GTTGTCAAGAAAAGTCCGTTATACTTGTTGAGTTTTGGACTCCTTAAAATCACCATATGGTCGCCGCAAATAAATTCTTGTTCTTGGTAAAAGATTGTTGCAGTCGTATCTCCAATTGAGATTGCATTTCCATTTTCTTTTTTGAAATCGGATTCTTCCTGGACAAAATCCTTTACACCGTTGTTTACATCGGTTCTTGTCACATGGGGAATAGAGCCTTTTAGAGAAGAGTTCGCTACTATGAGATCTTGAGCATTATGAGCGACAGCCTTGTAGATTATTGGGAAAAGTTTTCCTAATTCAAACCATCTCCATTTTTGAATGTCTAATACAATTTTTTTATTAGACGCAGAATCTGCCCTGAAGGTTTTATTCCATATTAATGCAGCCATAGGCGGAAGATTTGGAATAAGAACTTTGGCAACGTAGTTATCAATCCAATTCCAATCAGGATTTCCAGTTTTATCTGAGGGAAGTTTAATTATGGATTTTTCCATAATTTCCTTATCCCATTTTCGTCCATAGTTATAACGATACTTTTCCTTATTGATTATGGTTGTCAGAAATATTGCTCGATTTCTGTTTAAATCAAATTTTGGATAAAGTACATTAACATCATCAGTCGCCCAAAATCGGGTGTCTTGATAAAATGCTTCTGCTATAGAGCCATTGTACGATACAGAAATTGTATTTGCATCGTGTAACCATGTATCATTTGAAATGAAGGCAGAAATACCGTTATTAGAATCTATAGCGCCAATGTAGGGAATGGTCCCCTCCTCCATATCCGCCTTGGTTAAACGCTTTCCCTTTCTTATTTCAAAGAGATCATCGTAATGAAAAGGTTGCCAATTAGATGTATTCATTAAAATTTCTCATTTTGAACAAGGAACGCTGCGTAATCTCGCATTTTTTTGATAAAGTCTTCTTCGCAAAGTGTGCTGTAATCTGTTTCCATAAAAGCTTCTGCACACCATTCATCCTCTGCTTTAACAGCCCTTGTTATGGACTTCCCTGCAATTGTACTACGGTGATGATAAAGGTTCAACCATTCTTTCTCAATGGAATTCCATTTGTTTCTAACATCGACTCTACCAACACTCTTCCTTTTTTCGAATCCGTCATTTTTGAAATATCCAAAAAACGTTTCAAAATCTGCAGGATGCGGCTTTCCGACATTAAAGACCATACAGCAAGCTACAGCACTGGCTCCTGGGTAGAACATTTCATCAGGAAAAGAAAATACGGCGTCAAGAGTATTGTGCTCAAGGATTTTCGCCTTTATATCTCTAATCACACCATTGGTTGTTATTGCGCAAGACATAGGAAGTAGAGCGAGTAAACGTCCTTTTTGTGAACGAACGCATTCAAGAATGTGATTGACAAAATAGAGACCTTTCGATGGATCGGTTGCACTTTTACCAAATTTTGATGAAAAAGCCTTTGGCATTTGACTTTTTGACGCGTTATAGGGAGGATTCATCAAAACCACGTCAATGTTCGATTTTTTTATCCAAGCGTCGTTCTCAAAACACGATCCGCACCTGATGTTTGAATTTCCGTCACCATGAATTAACATGTTTGTTGTTGACAAACCAAATACACTTTCGTCGAACTCGATACCAAAGATTTGTTCTGTTTTTACTTGATATCGTTCTGCTTCCGTTTGGCATTGAGCTAGTTCCATTGTCATTGCTTGGACCAAAAATGTTCCTGATCCACATGTTGGATCCAGTACTCGCGTTGATCGGTCGATTCCTGCCACTTTACTCATAAAATGACAAATGTGGTTTGGTGTAAACGCTTGATTCTTATCTTCACGTGCAACGTATTTATTGAATGTCGTAAAGAAGTAGCTGAGAATATCCTGACCTTCAAAACTGGTTTCGTTTATGTATGGAAGAATACTTGATTTAATATAATCAAGAATGTTCTGGAAACTTTCTGGAGCAATTGCCTCCACACTTTGATTTTCAAGAACCTTGGTTTGGAGGACTGTGAGCTTTTTAGCCTTGTCCATGCTCTCTTGAAGAAGAGTTCCCAATTTTTTCTTTATACCGGCAATAATTTGAACGGTATCCAAATCGTTGTAAACCAAATCGTTTTTTAAAGCAAGAAGACAAGTTCCGACAAATTGACTGCGCAATTTTTCAGGAATTCCGTTGTCATGAAGAATTCTGTTAAGTTTTGATGTGTTTTCTAAAACAGCGGTTTTATCATTGA
>JAZLFJ010000054.1:0-53790 GCA_045615665.1 Bacilli bacterium | reverse complement strand
AAAAGTAAGAAAAGGCAAAAATGAAACGTTAAGAAAATCGTATAAAAGATCTAAAAAATAATTTCTTAACAACATAGTTGTTTCTAAAAAAAGTGTAAAACAAAAAGGGCGTTAAAGATTTTAATTTCTTAACAGCCCCTTTTTCTTCAATTAATATTTTGCATTCATCAAGGCTTTGCTATCGAATTTTATATCGTGAGATGGCGTTACATAGCCCGCCAATTCTTCTCTAATATAAATGTCATAATTATCCTCGATATAGCCTAGATATTCGCCTTGAATATAAATATCACCGTCATGTGTCAAGGTTCCAAATTTATGACCATTTGCGAACATATCTCCGTCTGGAGAAATATAACCTACCAATTCGTCATCGATATATACGTTTTTACCAAAACATTCGATAAATAACATCTTACAAAGTCCTAGTTAGATATATTTCGTAACCTTTTTTCTCGAATTCGTGATATTTTGCAAAAGCAAATTTGTGATTTGTGGTTAAAGCGAATACGCAGCTACCAGAGCCAGACATCATTACCAATTTGAAGCCGGCTTCCTTTAATTCATCTTTAATTTTTTGAATCTCAGGAACAAGAGAAATAGATGGTTTTTCTAAGGCGTTGAACATGTATTTCTCAAGTAAATCCTCATCGCCTGTTTCTAGGCCTTTAATGACACCGGAAATATCGCCATGATCAAGAATTAATGTATCGCCTAATTCGAAGACGCGTTTTGTTGATAAGCCTTCAGCAGGTTTAATTAAAATGACATCGTATTTCTTTTTCATTTTGATAGGAGTCACTTTTTCGCCAATACCTTCGACATGTGCCGGAGTGTTTGCTAAACAAAATGGAACATCCGCGCCTAAAGAAGCACCTAAATTAATTTCCTCTTCTTTATCAAGTTTTAACTTGGTTAAATATTTAACAGCTTTAATAACCGCTGCAGCGTTAGATGAACCACCGCCAAGACCGGCGGAAATAGGGATTTCTTTATGAACGTTAATAATGAAGTTTTGCTTCAAACCATAACGTTTTTTCATTTCTCTTAAAGTGGAGTTAATCAGGTTGTATTTAGTGACTTGTAAATCGATATGGTCAGTTGTAATAAAGGAATCAGAAAGAGTGTGAGATGTCTCGATCTCAATTGAATCATGAAGTTCCAAAGGAATCATGACCATATTTAAATCGTGATACCCATCTTCTCTTTTTCCTAAAACGTCTAGGAATAGATTTATTTTTGCATAAGCTTTTACAAACATATCTCGATTAAATTCTATTATTGAAGTCAATGGACTTCAACACTTTTAACAAAGAAATATAAAAATCGATGTCAAGTTGTTCGGGCCTAAGAAGCGGATTAACATTCATTTCTTTTAATATTTTTTCTGCAACGGCTTTGTCTTTTGTAATGTTTTGTAAACAATTAAGAATAGTTTTTCTTCTATAAAGAAATAATTGTTTCATTAGCTTCAGCAATTCTTTGTTTTCATCCTTTTTAATATTCTCGTTTGGGACTAAAGTGAACACGACCGAGTCAACATGTGGAACGGGAGTAAAATTATTTCGAGAAACACTTAAAAGCGAAGAAATCTCACAAACATAGTTTAATAAAAGCGAAAGCGGACTCTTAAAATCTTTTAGAAGCTTTGGATAAACTTCTTTTTGAGTCATCAAAACGATTCTTTTTGCATTTTTTGCGCTTATTAAAATATGCTCAATTATTCCAGAGGTAATGTAGTAAGGAAGATTTCCAATGATTTTGTCATAATTTGAAAGATCCTGTTTTAAGATATTTTGCCTCCTAATTGTGACGTTATTTCGGCCACTAAAACTATCATTTAGAAACGACAGCATTCTTTCATCAATATCAATAAGATCAATGCTACATTTTGAATCGACTAAAAAGAAAGATAATGACCCGAGTCCTGCGCCAATTTCGAGAACTGTTTCGCCTTCATAAAGATTCAACTTTTCAGCTATTTTCCCAGCAGTTTCCGGATTAATTAGAAAATTTTGCCCTAGTGATTTGTTGGCTAAATATTTATAAGATTTGATTTTTTCAAAATATGCTTCTTGGTTCATAATATCTTCTTTAAATCTTCAATTTTAATATTGCAGTAATTTAGTCTTTTTAGAAATGTTTTGGCGGTACAGTGGCCTAGGTGAAGCGCCTCACAAACTTGGTCTCTTTTCTTGCTTGAATTGTCATTACCAACTAATCCTAATTCAAGTAAGTCATTTGTTGTTAATGAACCAATTTGTTTATGGCCTGTGTTCACAACGTTTTTTAAAGCAGATTCAATTTCTTCTTTTGTTGATTCTGCCACTCCGACCTTTCCGTGTTTGATTGAATTTTCTTTTTTAACAAAGCAATGGTTTAGATTTTTAACATTCTCGTCTAGGATTTTACGTATTCTTTCTCCTGGATAATCTGGATCAGTCAATACGTAGACAGGTTTAGTTTCAGCTACTTTCTTAATATAACTTATTGTATCTCTAGATATTTCGGAGCCGTTTGTTGTCATAAATTCAGCATCAATGAAACTGGAAAGAAACGCTACATCGCTTTTGCCTTCCACCACAATCAAACCATCTATTTTCATAAGCCAAATAATGTTCTAAAGTTTTTTGTCGTTTCTTCGTCTACTTGTTCAGGACTAATATTTCTTAATAGAGCAATCTGGTCCCGAATTAAGAACAGGTATTTTGAATGGTTCTCTTCTCCTCTATGAGGAGTTGGTGCCAAATAAGGAGCGTCTGTTTCTAATAAATATCTATCCGAAGGAACAGTTTGAGCAACTTCTTTAATCTTAACTGCGTTTTTAAAAGTGACTGTTCCGCCGATACCAATATAGAATCCAAGTTTAATGAATTCCGCCATCATTTCTTTGGAACCGCCATAGCAGTGCATAATGCCACCTCTTTTAACAGGGTGCTTTTTTAGTATATTTAAACAGTCTTCATAAGCGTCTCTACAATGAATAGAGATTGGAAGATTGTATTTATTAGCCAAATCTATTTGTTTAATAAATATGTCTTTTTGGTGTTCTTTGATTGATTCTTCTTTTTCCCAATAATAATCTAAGCCGATTTCGCCTACCGCGATGACTTTGTGTTCTTTTTGTAACAAAAATTCAATGCGTTCTAAATCTTTTTCATCTGCATATTTAGAATCTGTCGGATGAATGCCAACTGCAGCATAGCATTCTTTGTGAACAAAGGCTATTTCGGCGGCTTTAAGAGAACTTAAAAAGTCACAACCTACTACTAAAAGTGTATTAACACCACTATCAATAGCGTCTTTGACGTATTGCGATTCTTTGGATACGAAGGCTTTATCATTAATGTGACAATGTGAATCAATCATATTATTTTCCTACACAAAATCTTGAAAAAATTTCATCAGTTAAATCGTTTTTATTGTTCTCACCAATCAAATCAAGAGCAGCATTATATGCAACCATGGTCGAAACCGAAACTAAATCAATAGGTTGGTCGTTTTTTGCATCTTCAATTGCAGTTTTTAGTGAAGAAGAAATGTTCTTTAATAGCCCTAATTGTCTAGTGTTATTAAATGATGGTTTAACGCTAAGTTCGCCAATATCCATAACTTTTTTGATTTCATTGATTAATGGTTCAACATCGTTTTCTTTGGCTGAAATATAAATGTTCTTGTTGTTTTTGTCTTTAACAAGATCAGCTTTGTTTGTGACAACGATATGCTTTTTATTCTTCACTAGATCGTATAACTCATTATCTAAGCCGGTCTCATCAATAACAAAAATAACTAGGTCAGATTGTTCAATCGCGTCTTTGGATTTATCAATACCAATTCGTTCAATAAAATCATCCGAATCTCTTAATCCAGCTGTATCGAAAAGATGACAAGGAACACCGTTTAAATTGAAATCACCTTCAACTATATCTCTTGTAGTACCCGCTATATCAGTAACGATTGCTTTATCGCTTTTAATGAGTCGATTGAGAATAGATGATTTACCAACATTTGGTTTTCCAACGATAGCAATTTTCAATCCTTCACGATAAATTCTAGCGTGTTCACCTTCATCTATTAAATTGTCGATTTCTTTGCAAATATCACCGCAAACATCGATTATCTTGCTTTTTGTGACAACCTCAATATCTTCATATTCTGGATAATCGATATTGACTTCTATTTGACTTAAAATTTCAGCAATTTTTTCTTTGATAGGTCTAAATAAATTCGAGGTTTCGCCTTTCAAAGATAGCATCGATAAATCTCTACTTTCAATTGTTGTAGCGTTTATGATGTCGTTTATCGCTTCAGCTTGAACTAAATCTATTTTTCCGTTCAAATAGGCTCTCGATGAGAATTCTCCATTCGTCGCCATTCTTGCTCCATTTTTGATTAAAAGCGATACTATCTCCTTCGCGATTAAAGTAGATCCGTGACAAATTATTTCAACACTGTCCTCGCCAGTAAATGAATGAGGATTAACATAAGATAAAACAACAACTTGATCGATTTGTTTACTTTCGTCGTGAATAAAACCGTAATGAATTTCTTTGTTTTGATTTGGTTTTATCTCTTTAGAAAAAACTTTTGAAACAATCTTAAAACAATCATCGCCCGATAAGCGAATAATCGCTAAGGCTGATTTTAATGGAGGTGTAGCTAATGCGACGATTGTCTCAAACATATTTATTAATGAAAATAGAGAGTGAACTCTCTATTATTCAACATATTTAATTGTGACCGCTCTTCTATGTCCTTCGCCAGAAGATTCGGTTTTGATGTTAGAGAAGTTAGTTAAGACATTGTGAACAATCCTTCTCTCATCCGATGGCATCGGATCAAGAGTAACATCAACTTTAGTCTTTTGAACTTCTTTTGCTGTTCTTCTAGCAATTGAAGCAACTCTAGAATATTTAGCATTCTTATAATCACCAATGTCTAGTAAGACACGGAATCTACGACGGAACTTACCAGAGACCGCTAAACGAACTATTTCGTTGAGGGCTTGTAAGGTTACGCCGTTTTTACCAATTAATATTGGGTTGTGATCGGAATCAATTTCGATATGAATAATATCGTCTTCTAAGGATGCTTTGGTTGTGACACCAGAAACTCCTAATGATTCAATTACATCTTTGATGTATGATTCAGCAAATTTGATAACATCTGTTAACTCAAAAACTTCAATAACAGCTTTTTTAGAAAGAATGCCTTTCTTTTCTTCGGTTACTTTGAAAACTAAGTCGTCTTCAGGGATGCCGAGTTCTTCAGATGCTAATTTAACTGCTTCTTCAATTGTTTTTGCAGTATATGATTTCATTTTATGCTCCTATTATTTTTTGATTTTGTTACCTTTTTTAGCAAAGATAAATTGGATAATCAACGATTGTGCTAATGAAACGAGAGCACCAATCAACCAATAAACACCCATAGCTGCTGGTAGAGTAAAGCCCATGACAATAATCATGATTAGCATTACATAACTAATGATGTTAGCAGTACGAGTTTGTTGTGTTTGAGCAGGATTCTTGCTTAAACGAGCAATCTTCTTTGTTCTTCTCTTAGTAAGCCATTGTGGAATCTTCATAGCAAGGAATTGGGCGACAGACATTAATATAATTAATGTAAGAGCTGTCCACCAACCATGCATATTAGATGGTAAACCATCAGTATATGTGAGTGTATTCCAAATAGAAGCAGAGAGATTGAGGTTTAAAACGGAACCTGTCGATAAAACAGCAGATCCAGTCATAGCGCCCCAAACACCAATAAAGATTGGGAATTGAATAATAAGCACGAGTAATTGAGAGAATGGATTAATATGATGCTTCTTATAAAGTTTCATTTGTTCCTCAGCGAGTCTTTGCTTTTGGGCAGCATTGGTATTCGCGTTTGGATATTTTTGTTGAATCTTAGCCATTTCAGGTTGAAGTTGTTGCATCTTTTGTTGCGACAATGTTGATCTGAATGAAACTAAGAAAATAAACAATCTAACAACAACTGTTACTATCAACAATGATAGTAATTGTGGAACACCCCTTTGATATGCATTATTAATTGCGTCTGCCCCAGCAGATGCTCCACCTGCAATCATGTATGCGAGTTGGTCAACCATCCATGCAACTGGATAGACAATCAAACCTTCAATGACTGCGCCGCCTTTGTGCCAGGCGTCACCCCATGTAACTTTTTCGAGATGAACAGTTTCGTGGAATTGTCCGTAGTTACCGTAACTACCTTCGATTACTGTAATACAAGATCTATTTGCATTCGCAACAGAATCCATATTGCTCTTGTAAACACTAATAAAACCTGCGGATGCACATTCATCATAACCAAAAGGTAATTCTTGAGCTAATTGGTTATTTAAAGCATCATAGTTTTCCCAAAGATTGTTTTCACCATAATACTTAACATAACCATAATCAGATAATATCGATCTGACTTCTTCAACATTTGTTTCTGTTAAAGATTTTCCGGCGGTTTCAAAAGCTTTTACCAAAACTTTTTGGTCCATAGCAGCAAAATATTTATCTGAAGGACGATATGCACCGTTGTTTGCAGCATTTTTTATGATACCTTCGAGTTGGGTGAGTTTAACAAATTGCCCTTGATTGTAATCGTACATGGCAAAGTTGTTCTCGGAATCTTTTCCAACAACACGCCAGACATTCGACCCTTCGACTTGTTGTTTGAACGAGCGACTATCTAATGTCGCTAACGCTGCATCAGCATCAGCTTCTGTGTTGTAATAGGTCGAGACCCCTGGTTCAACTGCGAAAAGTATTCTACTTTTATCTTTTGTAGTACAAAAACTTGCTGTACAAGCAGATGCCACAAAAGTAATTGCCAATAAACCGGCAGAAATTAATCCAATTTTGTGTACTCTTTTCACGCGTTTATCCTACTTTTTTAAATAATTCTTTGATATCTTCTTTTGTTTTTAAAAAATTGGAGATATCGTAATTCTTGCGAGCAATAATCACGGCATCGACACTTTTATCTAAAGATATGTCGCTAGCAATTATCGCTCTTATTTGTCGTTTTATCTTGTTACGAACGACCGCGGTTCCACTCTTTTTTGGAATTGAAATTCCGATTCGAGTATAACCTAATGCATTTTCTTGAAAGTATATTGTGACCGAATCTGCCTTAATGATTTGGCCTTCATCGATCACTTTGTTAAATTCAACATTCTTTTTAATGCGATTTAAAACTTTCATGAAAAATTAAGCTGTTAAAGTTGCTCTTCCTTTTCTACGTCTTGCAGCTAAAACTTTACGGCCACTTGCTGTGGACATTCTGTTACGGAAACCATGAACATTACGTCTGTGTTTCTTGCTTGGTTGATAAGTTCTTTTCATAAGGTAAATCTCCTTGTGTTTTTAACACGCGAGAAAATTATATAAGCGTGTGTGTGAAAAGTCAAAGATAAAATATGCAGGTGTGCGGGTATGCGACTTCTTTAATATACTAAAGTGTGGTGAGAATAGATTTTATCCACAATTACACCAATAATTGTTGTCAAAATGTAAGCGTTTACATTATAAAAAGTTGTGGATTCCACATGGTGTTGATAACAAGTATTTGTGAATTGTTAATAACTCAGTTTTGTTTCGATTGATTCGAAGTTTTTTGAGAATTTTTAATTGTGAATAACGGTCGCATTGTTGAAAACTATTTTTTGAAGTAATCCACAAAATCCACACCGCAATTTCAAAACATCATACAAATTGTGGAAAACTCTGAAAGTTTCGATGAATTCGATACTAATTTATTGCTATTTCTGTGGAAAAAATTGAATCTTTAAAAATTGTGTTTGATATTAATCTTATTAATAGTATACTTGTAAACGACCGAAGGAAGGTGAATTTATGCCTGAAACAATTACCGAACTCAAAAACTTGTGGTCTGGGATCACCACAAAATTAAGAGACAGCATTGAAGATGTGCGCTTTTTCGATGTTTTCTTATCCGAATCCTACATCCATTCATACGAAGGAAATCAAATGGTTGTTTGTGTTAACTCTAAATTAGCCGCTACGATTCTCTCCACCAAATACATTGGAGCGTTACAAGAAGCGGTCAAATCAATAGTTGGCACTTCAGTCAAACTAAAATTTGACGTTGCAGAAAATTTGAAATCGACTGCTCCAGCTGAAGATAAACCATTGTATTTTAAAAACTCAGTTGTTAACCCTAACTTGACTTTTGACAACTTTGTCACCGGACCTAGCAACTTGGAAGCAAAACAAGCTGCTATGTATATCGCATCCAATCCTGGCGCGAGCTTTAATCCTTTATTTATTTATTCAAATCCTGGTCTTGGAAAAACCCATCTTTTGCAAGGTATTTTAAACTTCATTCGTGAAAAAATGCCCGGCAAAAAGGCATTATATTGCGAATCTGGAGATCTTTTACAAGAGTTTATTGAGATGGCTTCTGGAGCCAAACAAATCGAGGCACTTAAAAAATATATTTGCTCGTACGATGCTCTTCTTGTTGACGATATCCAATTATTAGCAAATAAAGACCAAACTTTAGTATTCTTCTTTGATATTTTTAATAGGTTAATGGCGTCAGGAAAACAAATCGTTATCACTTGTGATAAAGCTCCTTCTGAATTAAAAGGATTCGAAGACAGATTGAAGACGAGATTTGCTTCCGGATTAATGGTCGTTATCGCCCAGCCAGAAGTTCCTACATGTGTTGCTATTTTGAAATCAAAAATTGAAAACAGTCCATTGGATATCAATTCATTCGATCCAGCTGTTTTGGACTTCATTGGATCAAAATTCTCGAAAAATGTCAGGGAAATTGACTCCGCACTCAATCGTATCATCTGGTATGTTACTAACTTTAGACCAACCAAATATATTGACATGACCATCGCGATGGAAGCTCTCCAAAACTTAATCAACGTTAAAGACGCTAACCAAAAATTATCTGAGCAAAAGATTATTGATGTCGTTGCAGATTATTATCATTTGACCCCATCACAAATAACGGGACCATCAAGAGAAAGTAATTACACTCTCGCAAGACATATAGCGATGTATCTTATTAGAACAATGCTTGATGTACCGTTCACAAAAATAGGTTATACGTTCGGAGGCAAGGATCATTCGACCGTTATGTCTGGTGTAAACAAAGTGGAGAAATCGTTGAAAACTAATACGAACCTCCAAACTGCTGTTTCCGACATTAGATCAAAACTCAAATCGTAATTTTATAAAAATTATGTGTGCGCGTGAAAAATCTTATGTTAAAATGATTTTATCTAAAATATAAAAAAAGACAGGTTTTCCACACTATCCACAGACATTATTACTATTAATTATTTAAGGAGAAATAAATATATGAGATTTACTATCGAAAGAGAGTTGCTACTTAAAGGATTAACTTTAGTATCAAAAGCAGTTCCTCCAAAAGCCGAATTACCAATTTTCCAAAATACCAAACTTTCTTTAACTGAAAAAGGATTAGAAATTTTAGGAAGTGATAACAGCATCACTATCAAAACAACTATTCCTTATATGATTGGAGAAAAAGAAATTATTAGAAATAGCCAAAATGGCGAAACTTTGATCGCTGCCAAAATTCTTATCGAAGTCGTTAGACATATCGAAGAAGAATATATCACCTTCGAATTAATCGATAGTTCAGTTCTTAGCATCGAAGATAGTAAATCAAACTTCAAATTGAATTCGATAAAAGCTGAAGAATATCCTCAAATCGATTTAAACCCATCTGGAGCCACATTAGAGATCAAGACGAAGGATTTAATGACCCTCGTCGATTCGACTGTTTTCGCAGCCTCTACGAAGGAAACAAGACCTATCCTCACCGCTATCAATCTTGAAGCTCACGACAATTTGCTAACCGCTACAGCTACCGATACTGCAAGGCTTGCTAGAAAATCGGTTGATACCGAAAGTGATGTTAGATTTGTTGCGAATATTTCTGCAAAGAAAATGGCTGATATCGTTCGCAGTTTCGAAGAAGCCGAAATGGTTCAAATCGCTGTAAGCGATAAGAAGGCAATTTTCTCTTCCGATAACACCGTTATTTCAACCCGTTTAACAAACGGCGAATACCCAAATACAAAGAATATTGTTCCGAAGAATTTTAATTATTTCTTAGAAGTCAATTCTGCCGAATTTTTGAAAGCGATGGAACGTGTTTCCTTACTTTCTGCCGAACATGACGGAGTTGTTAAAGTCATTATGACCGAAGATGAAGTGGAAATCATTTCGCGTTCATCGCTAGTTGGATCGGCAAACGAAAAATTGAATGTTTTCCAATTCTCTGGAGAACGTTTGGAAATCAGCTTCCGCTCGTCTTTTGTTGCAGACGCTATTAAGGCTTGCAAGAGCGAAGATGTCACTATCGCATTTATAGGCGAAATGAAGCCATTTGTTGTCAAGAATAGCAAAGATGACACCATCGATATGTTGGTCACACCATTGCGTTCATAAACCTCAAATTTTGACATTTTAGAACATATTGATTTATAAGGGAATTTATTATTCCCTTTTTATTTTATATATGATAAAATGTATCACAAGAGTAAGAATTGGACTTTTTATGAATAAAAAAACCACCGAAATCAAAATCGATTCCGAATTCATAACATTGGGTCAATTTCTCAAATTTGCAGACATCATTCAATCGGGTGGTGAAGCAAAACAATTTCTAGCGTCGTACAAAGTTGTTATTAACGGAGAAGACGATAATAGACGTGGTCGTAAACTACGCCCGAACGACGTGATTGAAATTGAAGGAAAAAGTTATTTGATCAAATGATTGTCACAAAACTTATTCTTAGAAATTTCCGTAACTACGAAAGATTGGAGGTTAGATTTGATCCAAAGCTAAATGTTATAGTCGGAGACAATGCTTCAGGGAAGACAAATATAGTCGAAGCGATTCATTTTTTGTCATTAGCTCGCTCATTCAGAACATCAGAAACAAGCGAATTAATCAAATATGAGCGCCAATTTGCGACAATTGAGGCCAGGGTGGAAGAAGATACCATCCACAAAGATATCGTTGCTGTAATAACCCCTTCTAGCAAGAAAATCACCTGTAACAAGAAGCCAGTTAGAAAGATTTCGGAGTTATCAAATCTCATAAACGTCATCGTATTCGAACCTAAGGATGCTTTGATGTTTAGTGACTCACCTTTGGTGAGAAGGAATTTCTTAGACATTAACTTATCTAAAAAATCTCCAGTTTATTTAGAGAATTTGATGTCGTTTGACAAACTTCTCAAAGAGAGAAATAGTCTCTTAAAAGAAGAAAATGTCGATTTGACTCAGTTAGATGTCGTTACGAATCAACTGATCGATGTAGAGGAAACTCTTTGTAAATATCGACAAGCCTATGTTAGCGAAATTAACAACATATTATCAAAGATAATCGTTAATATTAAAGGCACCAAAGAAGAAGCTCACCTCGAATATTATCCGTTTGTGAAAATTGATGGTGAGTTTAAAAATCGCGCTACACGCGCGTACGAGCGCAATAAAGAAAGTGACATCAGACACAAAGTCACTCAGCTCGGAATCCATCGTGAAGATATGAAGATGATCTTAAACGGAAAAGATATCTCGACTCACGGTTCACAAGGTGAAAATCGCATCGCGGTAATCGCCTTAAAACTCTGTCCTTACTTCTTAATTGAAGATAAGAACAAAAAGCCAATCATTGTCCTTGATGATGCGATGTCCGAACTAGACAAGATTCATCAGGAACGATTGCTCAAATTCCTAGAGAAGTTAGAACAAGTATTTATAACTTCTACAAAACTAACAGTTAAAAACGCTTCAGTGTATGAAGTTAAAAAGCAAATATCACAAGGAGGAAAGCTTAATGGAAGAACTAAATGAACAAGTCGAATTAAATGTCGACGAAGCTAACGAAGATCGCCCAGATGCCGATTATAGTGCAAAAGATCTTCAAGTTCTCGAAGGCCTTGAGGCGGTTCGTAAACGCCCAGGCATGTACATTGGTACAACTGCATCCGCAGGTTTACACCACTTAGTGTGGGAAATTGTCGATAACTCAATCGATGAAGCCTTAGCGGGATTCTGTGACAAGATTATCGTCACAATTAACAAAGGAGACACAATCACTGTTGTCGATAATGGACGTGGTGTTCCTGTCGACATCGTCGCCAAATCAGGATTATCAGGTGTTGAAACCGTCTTCACTATTCTTCACGCAGGTGGAAAATTCGGTGAAACTGGTGGCTACAAGGTTTCTGGTGGTCTACATGGTGTCGGTGCATCTGTTGTTAACGCCTTATCCGAATGGTTAGAAGTTACCGTTAAGAAAAATGGTGGCATCTATTACATTAAGTTCGGTAGAGGTGGAAAACCACTCGATCACTTAAAACGTATTGGTGATTGCCCAGTTGAAGAAAGTGGTACAACGGTCACATTTAAACCAGATGACACAATCTTTACTGAAACAACAGTTTACGATTACGACGTAATCTGTGATCACTTAAAACAAATGGCCTATTTAAACAAAGGGATCAGAATCGTTGTAAAAGATGCTCGTGGCGATGTCGAAAAGACCGAAGAATACTGCTACGAAGGCGGTATTAAAGAATACGTCGAAGCAATCAATTTCAACAAACAACCAATCATGCAAGAAGTCATCTATTGTGAAGGTAGAGGAAAATATATTTTTGGTGGAGAAGATAAAGGTCATATCTATTGCGAAGTTGCTATGCAATATAACGAAAGCTATAACCCAACCATCTTCTCGTTCTGTAATAACATTCACACTCACGAAGGCGGAACCCACGAAGAAGGTTTCAGAATGGCTATGCGTCGCGTAATGAATGATTATGCTAGAAAAGCTAAATTATTAAAGGATGGTCAAGACGACCTTGAAACATCTGATATTTTGGAAGGCTTAACTGCTATTATTTCGATTAAGCATCCAAACCCACAATACGAAGGACAAACCAAAACCAAATTAGGTAACAGCGAAGTTCGTAAGATTGTTTCACAAGTTGTCGGCGAACAACTCGAAAGATTCCTCCTTGAAAATCCTAAAATCGCCGAAACGATTGTTACTAAATTAAGAACTGCTGCGACCGCTCGTATGGCGGCAAGAGCCGCGCAAGAAAGCGTCCGTCGTAAAACCGGATTAGATGTCACAACTCTTCCTGGTAAACTCGCTGATTGCTCCAGCAAAGATCCAGAAAAATGTGAATTATACATTGTTGAAGGTAACTCCGCTGGTGGTAGTGCTAAAAACGGCCGTGATCGTGAGACACAAGCCATCCTCCCACTTCGTGGAAAAATCTTAAACGTTGAAAAAGCAACTCAAGAAAAGGCATTCGAAAACGCCGAAATCGGCAACATGATTGTCGCTATCGGTGCTGGTATCGATCCAGAATTCCATGTTGAAAAGATTAGATATCACAAAATCGTCATCATGACCGATGCTGACGTTGATGGTAGCCACATTCGTATTCTCTTATTAACATTCTTCTTTAGATTTATGAGAGAACTCATCGATGGCGGTTACATTTATATCGCTCAACCACCTCTATATAAAGTCGAATATCATGGTAAGCAATATTATGCCTACAATGACGATCAATTAGAGGTCATTAAGAAACAACTTAATCTCAAACCAGGTTATCCATTCCAACGCTACAAAGGTCTTGGCGAAATGGATGCTGAACAACTTTGGGAAACCACAATGGATCCAAAAGCTCGTAAGATGCTTCGTGTCACAATGTCAGACGCAATTGAAGCCGATAAGATTTTCACTGATCTTATGGGTGATGAAGTCTTACCGAGAAAAGAATTCATTCACAAATACGCTAAGTTCGTTAAGAACTTAGATATCTAATGGGAAGGAGATAATAATTATGGCAGACGAAATCAAAAAAGAAGAAATTGTCGACGAAGTTAAAGAAGAAGAAGTCGACGAAGCCAAATTAAGCGAAATCGAAGAAGGTATCGTTCCAGGATTAAGAGACACTGACCTCGCTAGCGAAGTTAAGAACTCGTTCCTTGATTATGCGATGTCCGTCATCGTTGCTCGTGCTATTCCTGATGTCCGCGATGGTTGTAAACCAGTTCACCGTAGAGTTATCTATGGTATGCACATATCCGGAATGGTTCCAGGCACTCCTTACAAGAAATCCGCTCGTATCGTTGGTGATGTCATGGGTAAATTTCACCCACACGGCGACCAAGCGATTTATAGCACCCTTGCTCGTTTAGCTCAACCATGGGCCATGCGTTACACCCTTGTCGATGGTCACGGTAACTTCGGTTCTGTCGATGGTGATGAACCAGCGGCTATGCGTTATACCGAAGCCAGAATGACCAAATTAGCGACCGAAATGGTCCGCGATTTAAACTGCAATACAGTCGATATGGTCGATAACTATGATGGTACCGAACAAGAACCATCTGTTTTACCCGCTAGATTCCCGAACTTACTCGTCAATGGTAGTAACGGTATCGCTGTTGGTATGGCAACTTATATTCCAACCCACAACTTAGGTGAAACTATCGACGCTGTTGTTGCAGTGGCAAGAAATCCTGAAATTACTCCACTTGAAATTATGGCCAACTATTTATATGGTCCAGATTTTTCAACAGGTGCCACAATTTTAGGTAGAACTGGTATCAAAGATTATTTTGAAACTGGTACTGGTTCAATCACCATTCGTTCAAAATGTGAAATTAAAGAAAATGAACGTACAGGTAGAAAACAAATTATCGTTCATGAAATTCCTTATCAAGTCAATAAGGCGAACATGATTGAATCAATCGCTCACTTAGTGAGAGATAAAGTTATTGAAGGAATCACCGATATCCGCGATGAATCTTCTAAAGGAAATGTCCGCATCGTTATTGATGTTCGTCACGATTCCATTCCAGAGGTTATTCTCAATCAACTTTATAAGATGACCCAACTTCAAACTAGTATGGGTATCATTATGCTCTGTCTTGTTGATGGCGCACCAAAGATTCTTCCGATAACCGAAATCCTTAAACATTATTTGGATTTCCAAGTCGAAGTCGTTGAAAGAAGAACCAAATTCTTGCTCGCTAAAGACGAAGCTCGCGATCACATTGTTGTCGGTTTGTTAAAAGCTATTGGTAACATCGATGAAATCGTTGAAACTATCAAAGCCGCCGCTACACCAGATGATGCAAGCAAAGCCTTAATGGCGAAATTCGGATTTAGTGAAGAACAAACCGCCGCTATTTTAGCGATGACTCTCCGTAGATTAACTGGTCTAGAATCAGGAAAACTCGAAGAAGAACGCAAACAATTAGAAGAAAACATCGCAAAATACAAATATATTCTTGAATCAAGAGAACACATCACCGACGTCGTTGTTGAGGAGCTCCTTGAAATCAAAGAAAAATATAGCGATGAACGTAAGACTGATATTTCTGATGAAGCAGCAACCATCGAAGATGAAGCTTTAATCCCAGAAAAAGAAATCGTTATTACTTTAACCAAGAACAACTATGTTAAGAGAATGGAATCATCAACATTCCGTACTCAAAATAGAGGCGGTCGCGGAGTTAGAGGTATGGCAACTAACGAAGATGATGATGTCGCAATTATGTTACACACTAAAACACATATCGATGTCATGTTCTTCTCCTCGTTTGGTCGAGTTTATCGTTTAAGAGGCTATATGATTCCCGAAGGAAGCAGAATCTCTAAAGGCATTCCAATCCAAAACTTGCTCAACCTTGAAAAAGGCGAAAAAGTTGTCTCTATCATTCCAATTTATGATTATAGTGATGGCCACTACTTATTCTTTGCAACCAAAAACGGTATCGTTAAACGTACCGATGTTAAAGAATATGAATCAATTAGAAGAAATGGTAAAATCGCTATCTCACTCCGTGAAGGCGATTCCTTGCTCGATGTTAAATACACCAATGGTGATACCGAGATTTGTTTAGCTTCTAGCAAAGGTAAACTCGTTAGATTTATTGAAACCGAAGCTCGTCCACTTGGTAGAACCGCCAGTGGTGTTATCGGTATCGATTTAGACGATGAAGCTAATAACTATGTTGTCGGTATGACCACATCGCTTGAAGGTCAATATATCTTAGTCATCACTTCCAAAGGTTATGGTAAGATGTCCGAGATCGAAAGATATCGTCAAACCAAACGTGGCGCTAAAGGTGTCACCACTCTTAATGCGACTCCAAAAAATGGCAAACTTGTCGCGATGAGAGCAGTCAACGGAGATGAAGATTTAATGATGGTTACTAATGGCGGAACAGTCATTAGAATTCCACTTGAACAAGTCAAAGTTTCTGACCGCAACACTCAAGGCGTTAGAGTTATCCGCTTAGAAGACGAAAAACAAAGAGTTTCCTCCATCACTGTCGTCCCACACGAAGACGAAGTTGAAGGCGAAGAAGAGGCTCCTGCCACTGAAGAAGTTCAAGAAAAGAGCGAAGAATAATTTATCCGTGATTTGCGTAGATATTTGAAATCTATCGCGCGCGTATATATTAAAGAAAAGAGGATTATTTATGCTCGATATAAAACAAATCATCGAAAATCCTAAATTAATTTCAGATAAACTCGCTAAAAAAGGTTGTGTCGTAGATTTTGCTCCTTTGCTTAAATTAAGCGATCGACGAAAAGAATTATTGGTGAGTGTTGAAAATGCAAAAAGTGAAAGAAACAAACTTTCCGCTAGCGTTCCACAAGTGAAAAAGGCCGGGGGAGATGTCTCGTCTATCTTTGCTAAAGTTAAAGAAATTTCCGCTAAATCAGAAGCTGATGAAAAGGAATTAGAAAAAGTTGAAGAAGAAATAAAAACCTTCCTTCTTCCTCTTCCAAACCTTCCAGATGACGATTTACTTGCGGGAGGAAAAGAAAACAATAAAGTTATCCATGAATTTGGAAAACCTCAACAATTTGATTTTCCTTTAAAAGATCACGTTACACTTTGTGAATCTTTGGGTTTAATTGATTACACAAGAGGCGCAAAGATGAGTGGACATGGCACTTGGGTTTATACCGGTTTGGGTGCTCAACTTGAGTGGGCTTTATTAAACTTCTTCATTTCTGAACACTTAAAAGATGGTTATCAATTCATGCTTCCACCACATATCCTTAATTACGAATCAGGATTTGTAGCGGGACAATTCCCAAAATTTATTGATGACGTTTTCTCGCTTAAAGACGTCGAACCAAAGAAATTCATTCTTCCAACCGCCGAAACAGCGTTAGTTAATTTCCATAGAAACGAGATTCTAAGTGAAGATGAACTTCCTAAGAAATATTTCGCCTATACTCCTTGCTACCGCAAGGAAGCAGGTGCTTATCGTACCGAAGAAAGAGGTATGATCCGCGGTTATCAATTCAATAAAATTGAAATGTTCCAATACACCACCGAAGAAGGCGATCAACCAGCTTTCGAGGAACTAGTTAGTAAAGCAATTTCTTTAATGCAAAAACTCGGACTTACATTCCGCGTTTCTAAACTCGCTGCTGAAGATATTTCTGCTTCGATGGCTAGAACTTACGATATCGAAGTTTATTTACCAAGCGTTGGCATCTATAAAGAAGTTAGTTCTGTTAGTACCGCTCATGATTATCAAGCCCGTCGCGGAATGATTCGATATCGTGACAAAGCTACTGGCAAAACTAAATTCGCCCATACACTCAACGGTTCAGGTTTAGCAACATCACGTGTTTTTCCTGCCATCATTGAACAATATCAACAAGCTGATGGATCGGTTAAGATTCCAGAAGTTCTTAGACCTTGGATGGGTGGATTAGAATACATTAAACCTAAGAAATAAAATTTACTTCAAAACATTAAGGCGACAGCGATGTCGCTTTTTTGTTTATTTTTGTTATAATGATTACGCCATCGCGATAATTTACTACGAACCAGGTCAGGATAGGAATATAGCAGCCTTAAGTAATCTAAGTTATGTGCGATGGTTTAATTTATGAAAAGCAATATTGATGAAAAATATATGCGAATTGCCCTAAAAGAAGCGCAAAACGCGGTTATTTTAGATGAAGTTCCCGTTGGTGCGGTCATTGTAAAAGACGGCAAAATTCTTTCAAAAGGACACAATTTAAGAGAGAAGAGTAACGACCCAACAAGCCACGCTGAAATCAATGCAATTCGAAAAGCATGCAAGAAATTAAATTCGTGGCGACTTGAAGGTGCAACAATTTACGTGACTATCGAACCTTGTTCAATGTGCGCCGGAACTCTTCTTCAATGTCGAATCGGTCGAATTGTTTATGGAGCATTAGATCCTAAAGGCGGCGCAATCGAAAGTTCGCTAGAATTGTTCAATGCTAAAAATATAAATCATCATCCAGAGATACTAGGTGGCGTCCTCAAAGAGGAATGCTCCAAACTAATTTCGTCTTACTTTAAAAGTAAACGTAATAAATAAAATCTTTACACTGTATTAATTTTGCTATACTTTATATGAAAAGTTTACTTTTAGACTAGAGTATATGGCAAAAAGTAGTTCAATTGAGAAAAAAATCGAAAACGTAGAACATTTTCGAGTTGATTTGAATATAGGTTTATCCGAAGAACAAGTTCGTGAAAGACTGGATGCTGGCTTAGTTAATCGAATCCCTAAGCACGTCTCCAAATCTTATTGGAAAATCTTTTATGACAATATCGTTAATTTCTTTAACTTATTTTTATTCGCAATTGCCGCATTAATGATTGTGGCTCACGTAAATATTACGAGTTATGCATTTTTAGTCATTCTATTTATCAATATTACAATCGGTTTGTTCCAAGATATTAAAGCGAGACGCTTAACTGATAAATTAAGAGTTGTTTCTTACCCGATGGTCACTGTTCTTCGTGGCGGAGACGAGAAAAAGATTCCTGCTAACGAGCTAGTTTTATCCGATATTGTTATTTTATCTTTAGGCGACCAAATCGTTGCAGACGGAACAATTATGGATGGAATGGTCGAAGTCAATGAATCGATTTTGACCGGAGAATCTGCAAGCGTTAAGAAAACATTGGGTAGCCAAGTTTTATCTGGAACATATATAACTTCAGGAAAAGCTAAATATCGAATCGATCATTTAGGTAAAGCAAATTATGCTGAAAAATTACAAGCGTCTGCTCGATATTTTAAGAAACCAAAATCAGAAATTTTAAGGACTCTTAATTTTATTTTTAAAATTATTGGTGGCGTTGTTATCTTATTTGCTAGTGCTTTAGTAATAACGGCTATCGCAAGAGGAAATCTTGATCCTAAAAACAATGTTGAATTTACTACTGCTGTTGGTAATATCGCCGGCTCTTTAATCTCGATGATTCCAACAGGTATGTATCTTTTAACTTCTTTAACTCTTGCTGTTGGGGCTGTTCGTTTAGCAAATAGAGGAATGCTTGTTCAAGAACTTTATTGCATCGAATCGTTGGCAAGAGCAGATGTTCTTTGCTTAGATAAAACCGGAACCATTACCGATGGATCAATGAGGGTTAATGATCTAATCACTTTTGGTGAAGATCCAGAAAAATTAAAATCAATTCTTCGCACATTAGTGGTGGCAACTGGTGATTCTAATGTTACCGCTAGTGCAATTAAAACTGCATACGAAGACAAAGAAGAAGTCCCATATTATTCTGCGCTCCCATTTAATTCTGAAAGAAAAATATCGGCCGTAATGCTCAAAGATGGACGTTCAATTGTTTTAGGCGCTAGAGAATTCGTTCCTCACAAAGACACTAAGATTGATAAAAAATGTGAAGAGCTTGAATCCAAAGGATTGCGTGTTCTTATTATCGGCACATATCCTAGAGCAGTTGCCCCAGAGCATGCGCTTGATGAAGGTAAAATAATTGGAATCTTAGTTTTAGAAGATCATATCCGCGATGACGCTATTGCTAATATCAAATGGTTCCAAGATAACGGAGTAAAGATTTGCATTATTTCAGGTGATTCACCAATTTCTGTCAGCGCAATTGCTGCGAATGTTGGAGTGAAGAATTCAGAAAAGTTCATCTCTCTTGAAGGAATGAGCGTAGAGGATGTAAAAAAGATTGCTAACGACTATGTCGTTTTCGGTCGTGTTTCTCCTGAACAAAAACAAGCGATTATCGAATCTCTTAAAGAGAATAAACACGTTGTTGCTATGACTGGTGATGGAGTTAACGATATTTTAGCCCTTAAGGTCGCTGACTGTTCTATTGCTATGGGGTCAGGTTCCGATGCCGCTAAAAACGTCGCTCATTTGGTTTCGATGAATTCGAATTTCTCAACTCTTCCAGAAGTTGTTTCTGAAGGTCGTAGAGTCGTTAATAATCTTCAAAGAACATGTTCGTTATTCTTAGTTAAAACCATGTTTGCGGTTTTATTTACCCTCGTCTCTTTGATTTATGTTTGGAGTGATGCGGGTGCAAGTTTTATTTACCCATTCAATCCACAAAACATGTATGTTTGGGAACTCGTTACCATAGGTATTGGGTCTTTATTCTTATCACTACAACCTAATAACGAAAAGATTAAAGTTGGTTTTTTAGCAAACATTATGACTAGATCTGTCCCTGCCGCAATAAGCATCGTGATTGCTTGCTGCGTTTTATTTGGTATCGCCTTAGCGAACCCAGGATTTATTTCTGTTGAAGAAGCAAGAGTTATGGCTGTCATCACATTTAGCGTTGCTAGTTATGTAATTCTTTTTAGAATTTGCATGCCGTTTGATATTTATCGTGCCGCTTTATTTGGCGCAGTTTTAGTTATCGGAGCAATATTCTTTGTAATAGATAGATACTCTATCTATCCTCATCTACCAAACCATACCGGATTCTTTAACGTTGATTATTCGTTAATCACTGCGAACAACTGGTGGATTATGGTTATTGTTATTGTAGTTACAGTCCCATTATATATGGGTGTAGAAACTTTGTTTGTCAGGTTATATGACAAAAAAATTAAAGAAAATCATGAAAAAAGGATGGCTCAAAAATGAAAATTTCAAAAGAAGTACAAGAAGCATTAAAAAATAAGAAAGCGGTTGTTGCTCTTGAATCAACAATCATCTCGCATGGAATGCCTTACCCAAAGAACGTTGAAACCGCTCTAAGGGTTGAAAAAGTTATTCGCGACCACGGAGCAGTTCCTGCCACAATCGGTATTATCGATGGTGAACCTGTTATCGGTATGTCGCCAGAAGAAATCGAACAATTTGGTAAAAGAAAAGGAGTCGCAAAAGCATCTCGTAGAGATTTACCAATTATCTATGCAAAAAAGATGTGGGGCGCAACAACTGTTGCTGCTACGATGATTCTTGCTGCTCAAGCTGGTATTGAAGTATTTGTAACCGGTGGTGTTGGAGGTGCTCATCGAGGCGCACAAAATAATTTTGATATTTCCGCTGATCTTGAAGAGCTTGGTAAAACCAATGTCACAGTTGTTTCAGCCGGTGTCAAAGCAATCCTTGATTTGAATTTAACATTAGAAATTTTGGAGACAAAAGGAGTTCCAGTATTAAGTTATAGAACTGATGAATTTGCCGATTTTTATACAAGACATTCAGGTATCAAAATGGAGAACGTAGTAAATTCTCCTAAAGAAGTCGCCGAAATTATTAAAGCAAAGAGAATAAATAAATTGGATGGCGGCGTACTAGTTGCAAATCCAATCCCAGAAGAATACGCAATGGATCCGGTAGTCATCAACACCGCAATAGATAAAGCTCTTAAGATGGCGGATGATGCTGGTGTTAAAGGAAAAGAAATTACACCATTCTTACTCAAGACCATTGTTGAACTTACTGGCGGTGATTCTTTAGAATCAAATATTCGTTTGGTTTTAAATAATGCTGCTCTTGGATCCGAGATAGCAAAAGAATTAGTTAAATTATGAAAATAGAAGCGGTCTATCAAGAAGCCCTTAAAAAACTAATTAAAGAAAAGCCTTTAGACGAGATAAACGTCGTTATGCTTTGCGATAAGTGCAACTCAAATAGGCAAACATTTTATTATCATTTTCGCGACATCTCTGATGTTGTCGAATCTATTTTCTTGAAAGCCAAGGTTGGCTATGCCAAAAAACTTCTTGATTATGAACCTATTCTTAAAGAAATGATCAATTACATAAATGCGAATTATAACTTCGTATCCGCGATTAACAAAAGCTATTCTCAAGAAAAACTATATTCATTTATGTTTTCCTATTTTTATTCAAGAATTGGAATGTTGTTAAAAAATCATGGAGTGGACGGAATAGAAATTACGCGTTATATGTCGACATTATCGTCTCACGAACTGGTTTATTGGATTGGAACAAAACGCAAAGAAAAAGCTCCAGCATTAATAAGCAGACTTAACACCATTTTCATTTATTTTGTTAATCAATATCAAAGCGATTTGAGAAGGAATAGATTTTAATGAAAGACTTCACTTTTGTTTCGCCAACAAGAATACATTTTGGAAGGAACGCTATCCAAAATCTTTCAAAAGAGATTGAGAATAAGTACTCAAAAGTTTTGCTGGTTTATGGCTTTTCATCGATCAAGAAAAATGGTGTTTATGATGAAGTGATTAAGCAATTAAAATCCGCAAAAGTCCGATATTTTGAACTTTCGGAGATTCGCCCTAATCCCGAAATTTCAAAGGTAAAAGAAGGCCTTAAAATTGTTCGTCAAAATGGAATAGATTTGATTTTAGCTGTTGGTGGAGGTTCTGTAATAGATACTGCAAAATCCATTGCCGCATCATTCTATTACGATGGCGAACCATTTGATTTAAATCTCCACAAAGTACAGCCAACAAATGCCCTGCCTTTAGGTGTAGTTTTAACTATTTCAGCTTCTGGTTCGGAATTATCTGATTCTTGCGTTGTCATGGATGATAAGACTTTGATTAAATCCGGGTTTAATTCCGATGTTGTTCGTCCATTGTTCGCAATTATGAATCCTGAATTCACTTTTTCTGTGAACAAATACCAAACAGGATGCGGAATCGTTGATATTATTTCTCATTCATTAGAAAGATATTTTTCTCCTAGTGAGAAGTTTGAAATTTCGGATTCTCTTGCCTTATCAATTATTAAAGACACAATTGAAGCAGGAAAAGTCGCTATTAAGGAACCAAATAACTACGATGCAAGAGCGGCCTTAATGCTACTTGGAGCATATTCCCATAATGGTTTAACCTCCTTAGGAAAGAATAAACAAATGCCTATCCATAAAATGGAGCACGCTCTAAGCGCATACGATATTAGCATTGCCCATGGAGCGGGATTGTCTATTTTAATTCCGCTTTGGATGGAGGCGTCTTATGAGAAAGACGTCGAAAAATTTGCTCGTTTCGGAAAATACGTTTTCGATATAAAAGATGAAGATAAAGAAAAATGTTCTTTAAAAGGGATACAATTATTGCGAGAATATTTTAGGTCGATAGGAATGCCTATTAGATTGAGCGAAGTAGAAATATCTCAAAATGATGTTTCCAAAATAGTGGATCTTATGACGGATTGTGGCGCACTTACGATTGGTCCTTCCTCGATCAATCCACTTAAAAAAGATGAGATTCTTAAATTAATGGAATCGATTCTTTAGGAGGCTAGTATGAAAAAAGAAGATATCCTTAGCTTGATGATTTACATGGTTATGATAGCGGTTGCTATTATTGTTGGTCTAACTGTTGTTAGAGATGCTTTTACAACCCATTACAATCTGAATTTATCGCCGTACGTTTTTGCAATTGTTGTCATTTTAGGCGGTCTACTACTCAATGTTATTATGCTAGAAGTTGGACACGTTATCGGTGCAAAACTCGGCAAATATGCCATATTATCGTTTAACGTGCTTGGATTTTGCTGGCAAAAGAAAGCTGGTAAATGGAAATTCCAATTTAAAGATTTCGATGGCTTAACTGGTGAAACAAAAGTGGCACCAAAAAATGAAAAATCAAAACTCACTCCATACATTTGGTTTCCAGTTCTTTTCTATGCATTAGAACTTGTTGGATGCATTGTTGTTTACACTATGGCATCTGACAAAAACCTTGTTTATACAAGCTCGCTTCATTGGATGGCGGTCGCTGCAATTTTCCTCATCATCATTTCATCGATGATTGCGTTATATAATCTCGCACCATTTAAATTAGACTCGATGAACGATGGCTATCGTTTAATTCTTCTTTCAAAAAAAGAAAATATTGAAGCTTATAATGAATTAATGAGAATTGAAGCCGCTCAAATGAATAATGAAGACGTTGGCGAAATTAAAGTTTTCTCTCAAATAACTGAGTTTACTGCAAGCATCAACTTAATCTCCGTTTACGAAGAACTTCACAAAGGAAATTTTGCTAAAGCAGAAGAACTTATCGATATGATTGTTGTTGATCCAGCAAAAGTATCCGCTTTAACTTATAACAGATTACTTGCTCAAAAGCTTTATATAAAAATAATGACATTTCCTTTGGAAGAAGTTCGCAAATATTACGACGAAAGCATCGATGATAACGCTCGTAAATTCATTGCGAATGATTTATCGATGGAGTCCCTAAGAGCATACATTTTAATTGCTGGACTTCTTGATGATTCAAACGGAGAAGTTGAATTCGCTAAATCAAGACTCCACAAAGCATTAAAGAGAACCCTTGCTTCTAGGGTTAAGATTGAAGAGCAATTATTTAACGAAGCCCTTGAAAAAGTTTATTCATCCCACCCTGATTGGAAGAATGAAGTTAAATAAGTAAAAGAAAACATCACCGCTCATAACGATTGGTGATGTTTTTCCTATTAGTCTTTTTCTTCGTATCTTGAATTATCTTCAGGTGGGAAATCTTCGAATATCTCGTGAGCGGGTTGAACCTGAGGTGTTGCTTTTTTTACAAAGTGCTCACCTTCTTTAAGTTCAGTAGAGACACTTGAAGTATCATCTAAGAAATCATCGACATCAAAATCAAGGATTCTGCATAATTTCTTCACATCTCTTGGCTCTGTTTTATAACCTAAACGAATTCTCTTCATAAGCCCATAATGGGTATGATATTTTTGAAGGAATTTGTGCTCGGTTAATCCAAAGGATTTCGCTAAAAATTCTAATTTTTCAAGAACGGTCATATACTATTTATTTTTTCTTTTCTGCAAGTAAATCGCGAATTTGTGTTAACAATTCTTCGGTTGTAGGAGCAGGAACGCCTGGTTCAACTGGTGCAGGTCTTTCTTCAGGATGCTTCTTGTAATATTCTTCGCGTGCTCTTGCTTGTGCAGCTTCTTTCTTTGCTTGTAAAGAATTTACAACCTTGACAATGATGAATAAAACAATAGCGATAATGATGAACGAAAGAGCAGCGTTGATTAATGTGCCCCAGTCGATAACAGCGGACATTTTGTAGGTATAGACGGTTCCGTGTAAGTCGTATTTGCCTAAAATTTCTGCTTTAGCAGTACCAACAACCATTGCATCGGTAGAACCATAAACTTCTTCGGCATACTTAGTTGCTAATGTTTGAAGTTGACTTGCATCAAATTTTTGGCCTAGACCCCAGCTTTCGTTAATACCTTTTTGTGCGTCGTTAAGAGCTGGTAAAACGGTAACTAAACCTTTAAGTCCACCAGGGACTGCCCAGGTAGCTATGCTCATCAACATGTTAACAAATGCATTGACGATCGCAGAGAAAGCTCCACCAATGACAACACCAACAGCTAACATGAAGGCATTTCCACGATTAATAAATTCTTTAAATTCTTGGAAAAAACCTTTAGCCTTTTTCATTTTCTTTTCTTTTGCCATTTTAATAAATAACCTCCAAGAGTGATTATAAATCAAATTGAAAATAAATTAAACTAAGAATAGATTTTGTATATAATGAAAACGATCGGAGATTTGTTATGAACAAAATCAAAATTGTTGTAGATTCAACTGTAGACCTTTCAAATGAACTTTATGAGAAATACGATTTCGAAGTTATTCCTCAAAACGTAACTTTTGGACAAGAAACATTTAAAGACGGTGTGACAATTAGCAGAGATCAACTCTATGCTGATGTCATCAAATACAAAAGCTTACCCGCTACTTCAGCACCTGGCCCACAAGTGTTCGAAGAAGTTTTCAGAAAATGGTTAGATAAAGGCTACGATGTTATTTATATGGGGATTGGTTCCACTTTATCAACAACTTTCCAAAGCGCGAACATTGCAAAGAACACGATTGAAAGTGAACATCTTTATTTGTTTGACACTAAGAACTTATCTAGTGCCTCTGGCTTACTTGCAATGAAAGCTGCAAAACTAGCCAAAGAAGGAAAAACACCAAAAGAAATTTGTGAAATCCTTGAAAAGGATGTCCCGAATACTGTCGCTCAATTCTGTGTTGAAACACTTGATTATTTACACAAAGGTGGACGTTGTTCCGGAACCGCTAAAGTTTTAGGACATCTTCTCCACATCCATCCACACATTCTTGTTAAGGACGGAAAACTTATTATTTATAAAAAACCACGGGGAACGATGAAAGTTGCTATCGATGGTCAAATCGAAGAACTTAAAAAAGCACTTCCAAATGTTCAAATGGATAATATTATGATTACTGATTCTGGCGTGAAAGACGAAATCAGGGATTACTTTGTAAAAGAAGTATCAAAATTAGTTGATCCAAAAATAATTCGCACCACACCAGCGGGATGCGTTATAGCTTCCCATTGTGGTTTTGGAACAATTGGATTGTTGTTCATTAAAGATTAAAAAAGGCCAATCGGCCTTTTCTTTAAATCCAAGTCATTTATTTCCCGGTGACGGAGATCTTTTTAAAATAGATGGATGGACATGTTGTAGCGGTTTGAATAATTAATTTTGAATTATTTGCTACTTCTTTTATGTTATTGAATAAATTCAACAAGTTATCAGCGACAGTAATTAAAGCGAGAGGTTCGGCGAGTTTTCCATCTCTAATCATAAAACCGGCTGATTGAAGAGAGAAATTTCCACTTCTTTGGTTCATACCAGCATGCAAACCTTGCAGATCGGTAATATAAACACCTTCTTTGATTTTGGAGAATATTTCTTCTTCACTTTTACGACCAGGTTTAACAAACAATTGATTTAGTTTAGCGTGTGATTTACCACCCGCAACTTCAGAGTTTCCTGTTGGTTCAACCCCTGCTTCTTTCGCGTTTTCTAATGTGTAAAGATATGTTTCTAAAACACCCTTTTTAAGAATATTTTTCTTTTCGATGGCAACGCCTTCGTCGTCGAAATACTTAAAGAATATATTTTTTGCTAATCCGTTTTCAATAATAGTTAGCTTCTTTGAAGCTACTTGAGTATTTAGTTTACCAATAAAATACGAAGATTGTTTTTTCACTTCCTCGTAATCGATAGGTCCTAAAAAGAATTTAAGAAGAATCGATGAAGTTTCTGGGTTAAAGACAACTGGATATTTCTTTGATTTGCATTGAACTGAACCAAGTTTCTTTAAAGCATCTTCGGCAACTTCCTTAACAAATTCATCGACTTTAAATTCATTTGGATCTTGCGAAACAAAAACCTTAAAGCCTGTTCTAATTTCATCACCAACTTTAGCGGTGACTTCAGCGTAGAAGGTATATGCGATTTCTTTTGATTTTAGTTTTAATCCATAGGTGTTAGATAAGAATGAATCACTTGCTTCATTTTCATAACCAATAGTAACAACTTCATTAATCCTCTTGTCGTAGGAATAGAGTTTCTTTTCGATTTCTAAACAAGTATTAATTGCGTCAGAAACTTTCATCTCGGCGACCGCTTTATTATAAAGATTTTTCTTATGATATTTTTTACTGCCTTTGAAGATAATTCCTTGCTCTTCCTTTTCGATTATTTTGGCAGTCTTTTTTATTGAATCAACCAGGAATTGCGGAGTATTTTTGTCAATTTGTTCGGTTGAAGCAGAACCGAATTTTCCGTCAATAATGCCTCTTGCATCAAGGCTAATTGTTTCGTGTTCTGTGTAAGAATCTATCTCGCTATGGAAGATTGAAACAGAGGTTGATATTGAGTGAGAATAGCAGAGATCAGCTGCTTCAAAACCATTTGCTTTTGCAAGTTCAAAAAACTTCTTTTCGTTTAGCCTCATTTTAGTTCTCCTCCATTTCCACCGACGGTAATTTCACTTATACGTAAGGTTGGTTGACCCACATCGACAGGAATATGACCGCTGGCAGCACCACACATTCCTTGTGATCTTTCTAAGTCGTTACCAACCATATCGATTTTGGTGAGGATGTCTTTTCCTTGGCCGATCAACGATGCCCCACGTACAGGTTCACAAACTTTTCCATCACGAATAATGTAAGCTTCGCTACAGGCAAAGTTAAATTCACCAGTTGCAGGATTAACGCTTCCACCACCTAAAGATTTTGCATATAAACCAAGTTTTGTGGCCTTAATAATTTCTTCGGGAGGGGTTGTGCCATTATCAATATATGTATTAGACATTCTTGAAGTCGGCTCGTATCTGTATGATTGTCTACGACATGCGCCATTGCCTTTGCGTTCCATTCTTCGGCCGTTGAAGTCATCTATTAAGTAGTTAGTTAAAATTCCGTTCTTGATTAAAACAGTTTTTTCGGTTTTATTGCCTTCATCATCAACGTTATTTGATCCCCAACCATTTTCGATAGTGCCATCATCGATAGCGGTCACCAAAGGTGAAGCAATTTGCTCACCAAGTTTTCCTGAGAAAACAGATAAATTTTTACTAACCGCTGATGCTTCAAGAGGATGACCGCACGCTTCGTGGAACAAAACTCCACCGAATCCGTTGCCAATAACAACCGGCATCTTTCCGTTTGGACATTCTTTAGCGCTTAACATTAAAATTGCTTGAGCAGCAGCTTTCTTTCCAAGTTCAACAACATTAACTTTATTTTTGAAAAATTCAAAACCAGAAGCTGCTCCAGGAGCAACGTAACCAGTTTCAATTTTTTGACCTTCATTAGCGATGCATTGAAGAGCGATTCTTCCTCTTTCAATTGAGTCATTAATGGCAATACCATTTGAATTGAAAATCGTTGAGTCTTTGTGACTATAAGATATCATCGCAGTAGTTCTGATAATTCTCTTATCATAGTCCTGCATGGCTTTTACACCTTTTTTAAGATAATTAACAAATTCTTCTTTTTCGACAGATTCATACGGAATCTCAACAGGTGTAACACATTTAAATTTCTTTGTTTTGATGCTTGCGACTGTAACTTCTTGTTTTCCTTTAAATGAATTAGATAAAGATTTTGCTAATTTTAATAAGCCATTTTTGGAAATATCATTCGTATAACCATAAACTGAACGATACCCCTTAAGAAGTCGTATACCCGCACCATAGGTTTTAATAATTGATGAATTTTCAACTTTTCCATTATCAATTGAAATTACATTGGAGATTTTTTCTTCGATGTATATTTCAGCAAAGTCTGCACCAGTTTCTAAACCGGCGTTTAAAACATCAATTGCAACTTTTTTAGAAATCATAATATTTCCTTTCTATCTATTGACCAATTTGATCGCATCGAGAAGTTCTGGATGAGTTTTTCTTTTCATCTCTAATGCTTCGTCGATTCCGATGCGCACAATTTGACCATTTCTTAAACCAAGACAAATATTTGTTTCGCCATCCAAGATTGCTTTTACCGCAGCGATACCAAATCTAGTGGCTTCAATTCTATCTTTACTTGTAGGTGAACCACCTCTTTGGAGGTGACCTAAGATTTCGGCTCTGGTTTCAATGCCGGTTTCTTGGGTAACTTTTTTCACAAATTCAAAAATATTTGGATAAATCTTTTCACTGACGATAACTAAAGAGTGTTTCTTTTTACCGCCTTTTAGCGATTTTAATTTATTAAAGACGTTTTCATCTGTAATTGGATCATCTGGTGTAATAATCATTTCAACACCTTCAGCAACGCCTGAATAAAGGGCTAAATCGCCACACTTATTGCCCATAACTTCAATGAAAGTACATCTTTGATGTGAGGTTGTGGTGTCTCTAATTTTATCGACGCATTCGCAGATGGTGTTGCAGCAAGTATCAAAACCAATCGTATATTCGGTCGAAGCGATATCGTTATCGATTGTACCAGGAATACCGACTGTATTAATTCCTCGGTGAGATAAATCTCTCGCTCCACGGTAGGTGCCATCGCCACCGATGACAATTAAAGAATCGATTCCGAAATCTTTTAATTGTTTAATCGCCATCTTTTGGATAGCTTCTTCTTTAAACTCTGGCAATCTGGCGCTTCTTAAGATTGTTCCGCCACGATTAATAATATCGGAAACAAAGTTTCGATCGACTTGTTCAATCTTGCCTTCAACCAAACCTTTATAACCATCATAAACAACATACATATCGCATCCAGTCTTCAAACCAGAACGAACAATTGCACGAATGCAAGCATTCATGCCTGGGGCGTCACCACCAGATGTAAGGACTGCAATTTTTTTATTCATGGAAATATTATTGCAAAACTCGCAAATAAATTGAATATTTATTTAGAAAAAACTTACAATTCGAATAATATATGTCCTTGATTTTCTTCTTTATCATTGATAAGATTTCACTTGCAAACTTTCTTTAGGACCCAAACGCGGCCTAAGGCGGAAGGAGTTATAAAAATGAAAAAAGGTATTCATCCAGCAACCCATAAGGTCACAGTTACATGTGTTTCTTGCGGTGCAACATTTGAAACAACATCAACCAAGAAAGACATTCACGTTGATACATGTTCAAATTGCCACCCATTTTATACTGGTAAACAAAGATTCGTTCAATCCGATGGACGCGTCGACCGCTTCAATAAAAAATACGGTCTTAAGTAATAAAGAATCACCCACTGAAAGGTGGGTTTTTTCTTACTCAATATACCCTTGTCTCTTTATCTAATAAAGGTAGAGTGGTATTATTTAAATATTGAGGGTATCGATATGAAATTAGTTAAAACACTCACCATCTTATCCATCGGATTCTTATTAGCGTCTTGCACTCCATCAAGTGGAGGCAAAAAGCATAGAAGTTCTGGAGGCGGAGATTCCGACTCTTCGTTTTCGCCGAGCACTTCTGAAGACGATCCTTCTGGTGACTATTATGCCGCTATCGATGATTCGATGATGGGCGACACTCTTAAGAATAAGCTATACGAAATAATTCATCCTGCTAAAGCTAAATCAAATTATGACGCGATTTGGAATAACTATCTTTTATATTCCGATGTAACTCATCCTGAATATTCTCCAAAGGAAGGTCATAAAGCATCATCTGATATCACTGCATTTTATAGAGGAACAGTTGGTTCCCGCGATCAAATGAACAAAGAACATGTTTGGCCAAATTCTCGAGGCGGCAGTTACATTGAAGGTGATCCCCACATGGTTAGACCTACATTGAAAGCAGATAACACGGCCCGTGGCAACTCCTTCTATGTCGAAGGAAAAGCTACCGAACACGATGGTTGGGATCCAAAAGCCGATGGTATGACCGAAAATTATCGTGGCGATTGTGCAAGAATAATCTTCTACTGCGCTGTCCAAGAAAAAGACCATCTAAAATTAATTGATGCTGAAAGTGATGCCACATCAAACAATACGATGGGCAAATTGTCTGATTTATTAAGATGGAACCTTAATTACGCAGTTCAAGATCGTGAAAAATTAAGAAACGATATTCTTAATGGGGTTGTCACTTCCTACGATCACCAATTTAATTTAAATAGAAACCCATTTATTGATCATCCCGAATATGCTTGTCGCATTTGGGGTGGCACTAACTCGACTACAAAACAAATTTGTGGAATGTAGTTAGAAATAAGAACAAGGAGTACCTCATATGAAAAACAAGTTCTATATCACTACACCAATTTATTACCCAAGTGCTGAAGCTCATATTGGCCATGCATACTGCACAACGATGTGCGACATTTTGGCGCGTTATAAAAGAATGCGCGGAGTGGAAACTTACTTCCTTACCGGCACTGATGAACATGGTGAAAAGATTCAAAAGAAGGCCGCCGAAAAAGGAGTAAGCCCACAACAATATGTCGACGAAATCGTGGCAAAATTCCAAAATCTTTGGAAGGAAATGCGAATTTCATATGATGATTTTATTCGTACAACTGAGGAAAGGCACACCTCTGTTGTCCAAGATATTTTTAGCAAATTATATGCTAATGGAGACATTTATTTAGGTAAATACGAAGGTTGGTATTGTACCCCTTGCGAATCATTTTGGACCGACACTCAAGTTGGCGAAGAACATCTTTGTCCAGATTGTGGTAGACCAGTCCACAAAGACAGTGAAGAATGTTATTTTTTCAAAACCCAAAAGTATCTTCCTAATCTTTTAAAATATTATGATGAAAATCAAAAGTTCATCACTCCAGTTTCACGTAAGAACGAGATGCTCAACACATTTATCAAAAATGGTTTAGAAGATTTGTGCGTCTCTCGTACAACGTTTGATTGGGGCATCCAAGTTAAAGAAAATCCTAAACATGTCATGTATGTTTGGTTAGATGCTTTATGCAATTACATTACCGCTCTAGGCTATGATTCAAAGAACCCAGAATTATTTAATAAGTTTTGGGCTGACGAGAATTGCGAAATTGTCCATGTTGTTGGAGCGGATATTACCCGTTTCCACACTATCTACTGGCCAATGTTTTTAAAGGGCCTAAATCTTAGACTTCCTGACAGAGTGTTTGTTCATGGCCTATTAGATTTAAACGGTGAAAAAATGTCAAAATCAAAAGGCAATGTTGTTTCACCTATTCCATTAATTGAAAGATATGGCGTCGACACAGTTCGCTGGTTCCTTGCAAAAGAATTTTCTTTCGGTAGTGACGGACGCTTTTCGCCTGAATTATTCGCCGATAGGATCAATGTTGATTTAGCGAACAATTTCGGTAATCTCGTTAACCGCACCACAGCGATGATAAATAAATATTTTGAAGGCAAGGTTCCCACTTTATCTAATCCAGGTGAAAATGAGAAAAATATCCGTGATTTAACGGAGAAAACAGTCAAAAAATATGAAATTCTGATGGATGATTTACAGCCTACAGAAGCCTTTAATGAAGTCATTGAATTACTCAACGCCACAAATAAATATATTGAAGAATCTAAGCCTTGGGTTTTATCAAAAGAAGGACGCAATGAAGAGCTTGGAAATGTTATGGCGGTTTTGGTAAATTCTATTGTTACTTGCACTAAGTTATTATCCCCAGCATTAGTCGAAACAACTCCAAAAGTATTTGCGTTATTTGGTTTAACAAAAGAGCAAGAAAAATATGATCACGTTCATGACTTTTGCATTTATGAAGGAAATATCGTTACTCGTGGTGAACCTTTATTCCCACGTCTTGATGTGAAAATCGAAACCGAATTTATTGCATCGATATCTCATTAATTTTTGTCGAAGTACAACCACATAAATAAAGCCTGATATCTTGAATAAGAATTAATAATAAATTCAGTTTCTGTTTGTGTGGTATCGATGTTATCGTAATAAGAAATGGTTCCGACATCGTTATTGAACTTAAGATATAAATCGTTGACCCAGTCAGCGATTTTTTCAAATGTCGCATGATTGGTCCAATAATCATATTCATAATTATTATTACGATAAATATTTTCGTCGATGGAATTATAGAACTCTTCGACGTTTTGCTTATTATTGGTTGCCATAACAAACGACTCTAACGACCAAAAGCAAACATCATAACCTGAATATCTTATATAAGGGTCTTCAGAATTCAGACAAATATATGCCGCAACTAAGTTCGCATCTTCTTCTGGCATAGCACCTTTTGAATGCGCCATTTCGTGAGCGATTGTGAAAGGTTGATACGCATCTGGATTTAAGATGTTGTAGTTTGGTTCGGCTGTAGGCGCAAAACTAACTCCAGAAATTGACATAGCTCGATAAAACCAACCGGTGAAATACATCGGCTTAGCTTTAGGAGAGTATTTATAGAAGTAACCTGAATTCAATTTTTCATATTCCAGTTCAAGATATTTGATTAATTCTTCATTTGAATATGGCTTGACGACCGAACCTTCTTCATTGAACGTTAATTTTGAGGCGCAATAATTAAAATCATCGACAAAGGACATGTAGATTTCTTTGTAGTCTTGAGGGTTTTCTAAAAGCTCATGATGCTGCGGAATGTCGACTGGATAACGCGAATATTCAATTCCAGCGGTAGCCTGATATAATGTGATAATCGACATCACAATTACAAGCAATCGTAAAATCATATGATAAGATTTTTTGATTCCAGTTCGCTTTGTTTTATGAATAAAAAAGACAATCCAACTTATCGCATAGATGATCGTTCCAATCACAAATAATTCAAAAAATGAAAAAGGGAAAAACGAGGCGATATGGCCAAAAACAAGCTCGTAAAATTGAACAACAGTTTTAGAGTATCCCTCGCAAAAATCACGGTAATTCCTGAGTAAAAGTAATATTAAAAGAATTATTAAAAGCGATAAAAGAACAACAACTTTTCGGAATAATGATTTATCTTTAAAGAGAATAAAATCTTTCCAACTTTTATTAATTTTCATATTTGTATAATACAAACATTTTTAAAATTTAAGAAATAAAACCGATTTACTTATAAGAAGAATTTATTATAATCGTCTAATTCGTTTTACGAAAAAGATGATTAATATGATATTCTATGAGTATGTCTATTATAAAAGCACCTTTAGGAATTTTGGTTAGCTCAATGAGAAGGGGCGATGAAAAGTTTAATAACACTCATCGTACCTTTGGTGATTTTAATGTTAAAAAGGATTTGAACTACCTTAGTGATGGCGAGAAGTCTCATATGCTTGATATTATGACTAATCCAAAAAAGCGAAACGGCATCCTTTTGTTTTATATTCATGGTGGCGGATATGTTCACGGTTATAAAGAACATCATCGCGTCTTTACATCTTGGTTTGTGGATCAAGGTTTCGATGTAGTCGCGATAAATTATCGTCTCGGAGAAAAAGATGGATCAATTTCAATTATGGAACAAGTAAGAGATGCACTAGATGCTTTAAAATTCGTTGAAGAGAATAAGCGTCACTACGGCATTGATACCAAAAATCTATTCTTAGTTGGTGATTCTGCTGGTGGACACATTTGTTTATTAATCGATTTACTTTTTAAGAACAAAGAAATTCAAAATTTTTATCAAATTAATTCACTCCCAAAAATTGATATAAAAGGTCTTGCGCTTAATTCCCCTATGTATGATTTTGAATACGTTAGAAAACAGGCGTTGCAAATACTAACAAAGCGAAGTGTGAAATGGATGCTATCAAAACGATACATCGATGACGAATTTATAAAGAAAAATGATCCGAGATATTATTTTAAAAACGGCTTTAAACCATCCCCATTATTTGCGTCTACTTCATATCATGACTATTTCAATAGTCAAACCATGAGACTTAGAAGAGATTGTGAAAAATATGATATTCCTCTAGATTATCTATTCGAATCAAGCGCGAATAAGAAAATTGGGCACGTCTATAACCATTTCTGTTTCGAGATGGAAGAAGGTAAAAAATGCAATAACAGAATGGTGGAATTCTTTTTAAATAATTCCAAAGTTGCTAAATAAGATTTTATATAATAAAATTTTCAATTATGAAGAAGTTAGATCAAAATAAAACCCCATACTTAGACGCTTTAAAAAAGTATGTAAGTGAAGATGTTGTTCCACTAGATGTTCCAGGACACCATATGGGCAACGTCGCTAATAAATTTAAAACATTTATAGGCAATGAAGTTTATCACTGTGATATCAACGCTCCGATTGGAATGGATAATTTAGCCAATCCACACGGAGTTCTATTGGAAGCCGAGCAACTAATGGCAGATTTTTGTCATGCCGATCATTCGTTCTTTTTGATTAATGGCACTAGTAGCGGAATTTTAGCGATGATTATGTCTGTTTGTCGTGCCAACCAAAAAATCATCATTCCAAGAAATGTTCATAAATCTATCGTCTCTGCATTAATTCTTTCTGGTGCTTCGCCAGTTTACATTATGCCTAAATTAGATACTGAACTTGAAATCGCTAATCAACCAACCGTTGATGCTTATATAACTGCCATGCACCGTTACCCAACTGCTAAAGCAGTATTTGTTATCAATCCAACTTATTTTGGCGCTGTCGGAGATTTGAAACGTATTGTCGAAGAAGCTCACTCACGAGGCATGGCTGTCCTTGTTGATGAAGCTCATGGCGCACATTACTATTTCGATAAAAAAGGCCCTATTTCCGCAATGGATGCAGGAGCAGACATGTCTTCTGTTTCGTTTCATAAGACCGGAGGTAGCTTAACTCAATCAAGCGTACTTCTTCTTAAATCAAAATTTATTGATAGAGCCTCAGTGCAAAAAGCAATCAATATTTTAAATACAACATCTCCATCTACACTGCTGATGGCTTCGCTTGATGCAGCGCGTCAATACGTTGCAACTAAGGGCCAACAAAATATGGATAATGTTCACGAACTTAGTAAGTACGCTCGTGAACAAATCGCCAAGATCAATGGATTTATTCCTTGTAACAAAGACCACTTTATTGATAGAGGTTGCTTTGATTATGATGAAACAAAATTAGTCATCAAATTGGACCACCTTGATATCAATGGTTTTGAACTCTATCACCTATTAAAAGAAAAATACAATATTCAAGTTGAACTCGCTGAAACCTATGTTATTATGGCCATTTTAGCAATTGGCTCTGACAAGACTCAAATGACAAGGTTTATCCGCGCTTTGCGGGATATTTCGAAAACTCATTACCATAAAAAACTTGAATATCCACGTCACGCATTCGGGATGGATTTCCCATTCCAAATTACTCGTCCAAGAGCAGCTTATCAAGCTCCAAGTAAGACAATTCCTCTTGAGAAAGCAGTGAACGAAATTTCGAAAGAATCGATTATGATTTATCCACCAGGAATACCTTTAATTGTTCCAGGTGAAGTGTTCACAAACGACTTAATCCAACGCATTAGCGAATATCACAAATTAGGAGTTACAATTCTTTCAGACTATGGAGCCGAACAAGTTAATGTCATCGATACCAAAAGTTGGACCAGATTCGGAACATATAAAAACAAACTAACCGATTATATTGAAAAGAGATTAACAACACCTCGAGGTGATGATTTTGCGATGCCGTTTGAAGGAAATAAACATAGTGGCACCATCATTTTACTTCCATATCGAAAAGATACATGGAGAAATAATGCTAAACCAGCTCTTGAATGCTTTAGAAAAATTATTACTTCAATTGCCAAATATGAACCAGTCTATGTTGGAATTGACCCATCTATTTATAAAAAGGTTATTAGTGATTACGAAAATCTTAAAAACGTTATTCCTCTTAAGATTAAATATAATGATGCTTGGGCAAGAGATAATTGTCCAATCTTTGTAACAAATGGTGACCAAATGAGAATGGTTGATTTTAGATTTAATGCTTGGGGTGGAGATTTTGATGGTCTTTATTCTAATTACAAAGATGACGATGTTTTGACAAAGAAGCTTTCAAAGCAATTTGGTGTCGAAAGATATTATCTTGATGACTTTATTTTAGAAGGAGGCTCGATTCATGTTGATGGAGAGGGCACCTGTTTAGTCACAAAAGCATGCCTACTATCAAAAGGTAGAAATCCAAATCTTAATCAATTAGAAATTGAAGAAACATTAAAAGTTTATCTTAATGTCAGCAAAGTTATTTGGCTTGAAAACGGCATCTTTGAAGATGAAACAAATGAACATGTTGATAATATGGCTTGTTTTATCGAACCAGGAGTTGTTGCTTTAGCATGGCCACAAGATAAAGATGATCCACAATATAAGTTCTCTCAATCTGCATATAAAGTTTTATCTACATCTGTAGACGCAAAAGGAAGAAAACTAAAAATTATCAAAGTTAAACTTCCTAAACCGCTTTATATGACAAAGAGCGAAGCTAAGGGCATCAAACTTGGAAGATACGACGCCAAAGCAAGACCAGAAGGTTCTCGACTTGCTGCATCATATATCAATTTCTATCAAGGTGAAAAATTCGTTATATTACCTGCTTTTGGAGCGCCCGAAGATAAACTTGCAAAAGCTCAATTGAAAAAGCTTTATCCTAGCAAGGATATTATTCAAATCAACACAAGAGAAGTCTTGTTAGGCGGAGGAAACATCCACTGCATCACAATGCAGATTCCATATAATGAGGAGTTCAAAAAAAGAAATGAAAACTAAAGTTGCAATTACCCAAATGAGTTGTTCTTCTAGTTATGAAGAAAACATTAAAAAAGCAGATGAAATGGTTAAAAAATGTGCCGAAGCAGGTGCACAAATTATTCTTTTACAAGAATTGTTTGAGAATCTATATTTTTGCCAAGTTGAGGATTATGAAAAATTTACTTTAGCAGAAGTTAAATCTAAATCAGTCACCATCAAGCATTTCCAAGAGATTGCTAAAAAATACAAAGTCGTTTTACCTATTTCTTTCTTTGAAAAATCTGGAGCAAATTATTTCAATTCATTAGTCATGATTGACGCCGACGGAAAAGATTTAGGTTTATATCGTAAGACTCATATTCCTACCGGAGAATGCTACGAAGAAAAATTTTATTTTTCTCCTGGTGATACAGGGTTCAAGGTGTTTAACACAAAATATGGAAGAGTCGGTATTGGGATATGTTGGGATCAATGGTTTCCAGAAACTGCAAGAGTGCTCGCTCTTAAAGGCGCCCAAATTATCTTGTACCCAACCGCAATTGGTTCAGAACCAGTTTTAGTTAGAGATTCGATGCCACATTGGAGAAATACGATGTGTGGTCATGCTGCTGCTAACATCATTCCTGTTTGTGCTTCAAATAGAGTCGGTAAAGAAAAAGCCGGAAAATCTAGTATGGTTTTCCAAGGCTATTCTTTCATTGCCGATTCTCATGGCGAAGTAGTTGAAGAGATGAATAGAACCGAAGAAGGTTTTAGAATCCATGAATTTGATTTTGCAGAAATAGATAAAGAAAGAGTTGCCTGGGGAGTGTTTAGAGATCGCCGCCCAGAAACATATAAAGATTTGGTTTCATACGCTAAAGAAATAGATGAATAAAAACGATCGTAAAATAGATTTTCATACTGGAAAAGTAAATCCAAATTCTATCAAGGAATTCAAGGTTCACGAAGACTGCGAACTACTTGAATTTTTGCTGTTGAAATATCCAAAATTATCGAGAAATGCGGTGAAATCTCTTCTTTCTAATCATCAAGTCAGTGTGGATGGAGCGCCCGTTTCTCAATATAATTTACACCTCACAAAAGAGGATACAGTCATTGTTTCAAAAACAAGAATAGCAAAAAAAGTTAGAGCAAATCTTCCAATCATTTTTGAAAACGACGAATTCATTGTTATCAATAAACCAAGCGGTCTATTATCAATTGCGTCTGACCGAGAAAAAGGTCGCACTGCCTATCGCATGGTTAATGATTATGTTCAACAAAAAGACAAGCACAATAGAATTTATGTTGTCCATAGATTAGATGAAGATACTTCTGGCGTTTTAGTATTTGCCAAAAACCCTAAAACAAAAGATATTCTTCAAAAGAATTGGAACGACATTGTCATCAAGCGCGGATACTTTGCAATCGTTGAAGGGCAATTGGAAAAACAAGAAGATACATTTATTGATTATTTAAAAGAGAATTCACTAAATTTAATGTATGTGACCAATGATCGAAAAAATGGCAAGAGATGTGTTACACATTACAAAGTAATGAATTCTAATAAATATTATTCTCTTTTAGATGTTGAAATTGACTCTGGAAGAAAAAACCAAATTAGAGTTCAATTAGGACATAGAAATCATCATGTGATCGGTGACGATAAATACGGTGAACCTTCTAATCCGATAAAACGTTTAGGATTACATGCCTATGTTCTTTCATTCACTCATCCAATAAGTAAGAAGCTTTATGAATTTAAAGCTCCAATGCCTAAAGAATTCGAAACATTGCTTCATAGATAAAATTATGGTCAAGATCGAAAAGTGCGTGTGTCCTTGCATGCGCTTTTAATTTTTGTCTATAATATTGAAGTATGTTTTTACGTTCGTTAATTAAATTAAAAGAATCATTCCTCTCAACTCTTCCGGTTGTAGTAGTAGTTCTTTTGTTACATTTCATCCCCGGAATGGGAATCGATTTAAGTACAAATCAAATTGTTGTTTTTTCCATTTGTGCTGTTTTAGTTGTTATCGGAATGTGGTTATTTAACTTAGGCGTCGAAGCTTCGATGAAAAAGATGGGCGAATTAGTTGGCTCATCTTTGACTAAACGCCAAAGTATGGTTCTTCTTATCGTAATTTTATTTTTGTTTGGCTTATTTATAACTATAGCCGAACCCGACTTAAGCGTTCTTGCTAGCCAAGTTCCTAGCATTCCAAGATTCTTGCTCATTGCGATGATTGGAATTGGTGTCGGTGCCTTTGTTGTCATTGGTGCTCTTAGAATTCTATTCCAAAAAAGCTTAAAGGTTTGGCTTTTAGGATTTTATGGTTTAATGTTCGGACTTTGTCTTTTGATTGATAAATCTTACATTCCTCTATCATTGGATAGCGGTGGTGTCACCACTGGTCCAATCACTGTTCCATTTATCCTTGCTGTTGGTGTTGGTATCGCAACGTCTCGTGCAGGTAATAAATCCAATAACGATTCATTCGGTCTTGTTGCTTTTTCTTCAATCGGTCCAATCTTGATGGTACTTATTTTGGCGTTAGTTTTTAGAAACAATTTATCATACACGTTTGAAGAAACGCTTTTAGTTAAAGATCCTGACACTGGGATTTGGGATGCATTTGTTTACGCTATGCTTCCTCGCGGCTCTGAATACGGATCGATTCTATCAGTTACTATTTCGCTATCTCCAATCATTTTATGCTTTATTGTTTATGAACTAATTTTTATTAGACTATCCGGAAAGATGGTTTTGAATATCGTCTTAGGCGTTGTTGTTGCCTATCTTGGTTTAGTTTTCTTCATGACTGCAGTAAATGCCGGATTCTTGCCTATTGGTCAAAAACTTGGTTTAGAGCTTGCGACTGGAGAATTATGGTTACTTGTTCTTGTCGCAGCATTCCTTGGTATAGCGGCTGTCTTTGCCGAACCAGCTGTTCACGTTTTAACTCATCAAATGGAAGATATCACCGAAGGCGCAATAAATCGAATTACAGTTTTGATTGCTTTAGCGCTAGGAAATGGTATCGCAATCGTCCTATCTGTTTTAAGAATCTATTATGGAGTCGAATTTAATCTTCTTTATATTGTTGTACCTGGTTACATATTAGCGTTTGCTTTATCGTTTGCTGTCCCAGATATTTATACCGCTATGGCATTTGACTCCGGCGGAGTTGTTTCTGGTCCTATGAACACAACATTTATTCTTCCGTTCGCTATCGGGGCTTGCCACGTGATGCTCGGCGATGAATTTATTATGTCAAATGCTTTTGGAACAATTGCACTCGTTGCGTTGATGCCACTAATTATGATTCAGCTAATTGGTTTAAGTGCATCATTAAAAATCAGGGCCCAATATCGAATTGCAAGACATCGTATCCGTGAAGAATTCGATGATCAAATCATTCACTTTGAATAGGAGGGAAATATGGCGACTAAAAAGGTTACATCTAATAAAAAAGAACCACAAAAACCGTCTTTTGTGCCTTTTGAAGATGAATATCAAATTAGAGCGATGAAACTGTTTTTCATCATTGTTCCTTATGGTCAAGCTAACTCGATTATTACTAGATTGAACGAGTTTGATGTCGCTTGTAGTTTCATTTTTAACGGTGAAGGTATCGCTAAGAATTATGTCGGCGATTACCACGGAATGATGGATAGTAAAAAACAGATAATCCTAACTATTATTCGTGAAGATAAAGTTGAATTCGTCAAAAGAAAATTAGAAGAAAGATTCGCGCTATCTAGGGCGTCTAGAGGTTTTGCGTTCTCAATTAAAATCACCTCAGTTGCAGGTGTTTCAATCTATAAATTTTTAACCAATTCAAGAAAGGTTCAGAAGGTGAAGAAAAATGTCAGAAAGTAATAAGAAAGAATTAATTGTTTGCATCATCAACAACGGTTATGCAGATTTAGTAATGAATGCCGCTAGAAGAACAGGTGCAAGAGGTGGAACAACATTTCATGCTCGTGGAACCGGTAATCCTGATATTGAAAAATTCTTTGGCATCAGTATTTCACCAGATAAAGAAGTTATTCTAATAGTTATTGATAAGGCAATAAAAGACGAAGTCGTCTCTGCAATTTATAAAGATGCAGGATTAGACACTAAAGGTCAAGGCATCGTTTTCACTTTACCTGTCGATGACTTTGTTATAAATAACAAGAAATAACTTGTTTCAATTTTTCTATAAGCGAGCACGTCACGTGTTCGCTTTTTATTTTTCATCAACAATAGTTGTGGTAGAATAAACACAATGGAAAACGTTATTCATGAAAAGCATCTCTTACAGAGTAAATTTAAAGAGAAGTTTGCCTTTTTATATAACAAACATTCCTTGTTTTATTATGTGATTATTCTAATACTCGTTGGTTTGGGCTTTTTTGGTTACGCTTTATTGACTGAAAAATTCACCACTCCATATAGTGGCGATTTCGCTCAACAATATTACGCTTTTGAATATAACTTTTATGATGATTGGTGGACATTCTTTAAGACTGGCCATTTTCCTTTCTATGATGAGAATACATTTTTAGGTGCTGACAACATTATTTCCAATACCTATTATGGTTTATTCTCACCATTTACTTTCCCGATTCTATTTTTCCCGAGAAGTTTTATCCCTCAGGCTATGGCTTTAATGAGCATAGCCAAACTAGTTACTGGTGCGCTTCTTTTTAGGATCTACCTTAAATACATGGGTGCGTCAGAAACAAGCGCGCGTATATTTTCAATTGCATATGCCTTTATGGGATGGACTGCTTATTATTTATGGTTTAACAATTTTATGGAGGTTTTAACTTTCCTTCCTTTAATCCTTTTTGGAATTGAGAAAGTTATTAAACAAAAACAAATTTGGGCCGTGTCATTAGGCTTCTTCTTAATGGCTCTTGGTAACTATTTCTTCCTTCTAACATTTGGTATTTTTGGAGTCATATATGCTGGCTTTAGATTTTTCCAAACTATCAAAGAGAGAGGCGGTTGGAAGAATTATAAAGATCACTTGGCTGTTTTAGGCCTAGGAATAGCAGGTTTTGCTCTTGGATATTTAATGGCTGCTGTAGTGCTTTTCCCCGCAGTTGTCGGTTCTTTTGGCATTTCAAGAGCATCGACATCCTCTAAATATCTTGATGTTTTAAAGGAAGCATTTAAGGCCAAAGATTATGACAAAGCTTTCGAAATAATGTTCAAATGGTGGCATCCAAACATCGTCAAATACAACACGAAACCAGAGGATTATTATTTCTCTTACGCATTCCCTGTCGCCTCATATTTTTATCCTACTTTGTCTTGCCGTTACGTAAATATTGTTGGTTATTCTTCATTTGAAAATGCAGGAAGTTCAATATTCTTCTTCACACCTTGCATCATTATGTTTGGTGGCTGTTTATATCGTTCGTTCATACACAAAAAAGTTTCCCATTTCCTAGCGATTGCAATATGCATCTTCTGTTTGTTTGTTCCATTCTTTTATTTCTTGTCTGGAGCATTTACGAACAACTATGGAAGATGGGAAATCGTCGTTCCTACCATGGGGCTTGTCTACATTGCTTTAAATTACGACCACCGCAACGAAATTCCAAGAATAGTAATTTTAATTTCTGGTTTAGTTGCTTTAGCTTGCATGATTTCTACCTATTTCTTAGCGGTGAAACTTATCGAAGACTATGGTTATGATCCCGAAATAAGATCGTCATCATATTTATATGCTCTAGATAGCGATGACCAAATCGCGGTTGTTTGGTATGAAACCATTCTTTGCTCAATTGAAACATTTGTTATCGCAGGATTTTGGAAGAAAAAATATCTAAATATTGTCGTTCGCTTATTTGTTATTGGCGAAGTTATTGTTATGGGTACTGTCGTCGCGAATATGCATTACCTACAAAGTATGGAAGATGACGTCAATACTGGTTTAGAACCTTTGTCTCATCAAGTCGCCTTGATTGATAAAGTAAATAAAGAAGACAATTCATTTTTTAGAATGTATTCTTCGGTCGCGGACGAAAGCCATGTAAATATACCTGCAGCTGAAAACTTTAACGGTATGACCACATTCCATACTTTCTATAACAACAACGTTGATGATTTTGTTCATATGATGAATATGATGACTTGGGAAGAATCGTGGTCATCGCATTATTTAATGAAACATCAATATCTTGAATCTTTCTTAGGCGTTAAATATTACGTCACACGCGATAGCGACACGACCTATTACAAGGATTGGGAAAACGGAATTATTGATAAGGTTTATGAACCTAACGTTCCACTTGGATATTCCTTACATAACTATGATGAAGTCAATGGCTATAGGGTTTATAAAAATAACCACCACATCGATTTCGGAATAGCTTATGATTCTCTTTTCTATAAGCACCAGGTTTCAGGAGATGAAGTTCATAACCAATTCTATCCAGATCCATATTCTAAATACGTATCAAAGATGGAACGCTTAATCCGAAACGAAGAAATGCTTTTCAAAGGCGTTATTTTAAACGATAGCGATCTTGATGAGGTAAACAATGCTTATCCAAAGGTTTTTAACGTCTATGACGAAGCTCCAAAAAGAGAAATGCCTAAGACAAATGCTTATCGCGTTGCGACATATGTTCCATTTGAATGGAAGACAAATGAAAGTGGTGAAAAATATAAAGAATATCAATTCATCAATCCTAAAGATCCTACTGGTGGCTTTAAACCTGAATTCCAAGTAACCGATTTATACGATAAAACAATCCCGGTTAACGCTTTACAGATGGTCTACATTCCTACCACAGGAACAACCTTCCCCTGCGGAGAAGATGGAACATATTTCATTTTAGATTACCCAATTAGAGCAACAGGTGATAATTACAACACTTGCGTTTGGTTACTAGATGAAAATGGTCAAGTTATCACCTTTGATGAGGCTAGAAATACTGAATCCGATACAGCTTTTGTGGGACGTGCTTTATATTCTAAAGTTCCTGTTTCCAAGATTATTCTTTGTCCAATGAATGGTGATTCTGTTATTTACAATAACAGTTACTTACCACTTTATTATCAACCTTATGAAGAAGTTAACGCTTTAATAGATAAAGCAGCGGACAACGGAATAATGAATTTGAAAAAGAATGTTAACACTTTCACTTTTAACACGAATTACGAAAGCGAAAAATTCTTTGTTACTCAACTTACTTTCACAAATGGTTGGAAATTAAAAGCGACCGCGAAAGACGGAACTGTTTCCTATCCTAAGATTTATAACTCTCAAGGTGGATTTGCTGGCTTTGTTGCTCCTAAGGGCGAATACAGTTATGAACTTACTTATCGCACCCCGGATTTTGTGAAATGGGCCTTGGTTAGTTTTGCAGCGTTCTTAGGCGTTGGAGCTTTAACAGCCGCTCCAATCATATTGAAGAAACGTAAAGAAAATAGAGGCGAACCTCTCACTTCTATTAATTAACGTGATATATCTTATAGATATAATTCTTATTAATATTGGTTGTCTCAGCAACCTTTTTTATTGCGTCTTTAGTTGTTAAGCCTATATTGACCAAGTTCTTAACCATTTGAATTATTTCGTCGTTATTAATATCTGGTTTAATTTCGCCCAATGAGCCTTCCACAATAATCACCATCTCACCTTTCAGCGTTTCAGGATCAATTTGTGATAGCTCTTCAAGCGATCCGCGGATATATTCTTCATGCTTTTTGGTTAATTCTCTAGCAATGCAGGCTTTTCTATTTCCTAAGATTGTAAACATCGCACTTAATGTTTTTTGGATGCGGTGCGGCGCCTCATAAAAGATGAGAGTTTCTTCTCTATTTGCGAGCTTTCTTAAAACTTCAAGTTTGACGCTTTCTTTAGCGTCTAAAAAGCCGTGAAAATAGAAATGATCTTCACAAAGTCCAGAGGCAACAAGAGCGTTTAAAGCAGCATTTGGTCCAGAAATTGCGGTAATATTGATATCATTTTGAAGCGCGAGTTTAACTAATCTTGAGCCGGGATCAGAGATGCATGGATAGCCGGCATCAGACATATATGCAATCTTGGTTCCGTTAAGAATTTTTGCAACTATTTCATTAGATGCAGACACTTCGTTATGTTCTCTTAAAGAAACAAGAGGTTTTGAAATTCCAAGCATTGTTAAAAACTTACCAGCAACCCTAGTGTCTTCACAAGCAACTAAATCAACATCTTTAAGAGTCTCAATTGTACGAGGAGAAACTTCCTGCATATTTCCAATAGGGGTCGCGACAAGATAAAGAAGTGGTTTTTTAGATTCGAAATTTAATTCTCTCATTTTCTTATTGGTCGATAGTCTTTAAGTTCGGTTAACGAAACAAAACGAACGCCTTCTTCATTTTCTAATTTAACGATTCTTGATAATAAATTAAGACCTGTGATTTTAAATGTTTCATTTCCATCAGCGAACATTTCGCCTATTCTTGGGAAATCTTTTTTCATTTCTGTGTAAGCATCATCTTCATAGAGAAGACAGCAAATAAGTTTTCCACAGTGGCCACTTAATTTCGGAATATTTAATGATAACATTTGATTTTTCGCTCTATTGATAGAGATGCCTTCCATGTTGGTAAGGAATGCACTGCAGCATAGTGGGAGTCCGCATAGACCAATTCCACCAACCATACGCGCTTTATCTCTACTTCCTACTTGCCTTAATTCGATACGGCAGTGGAATGTATAAGCAAGAACTTTAAGTAATTCTCTAAAATCAACTCTATCATCAGCGACATACGCAATTGTTAATTTGCTTCCATCTAAGGCGTATTCAGCATCAATTGGACGCATTTCTAAATTGAGTTTATTGATTTCTTCCATCGAAATCTTCATTGCTTCTTTAGCACGTTTGATATTTTCTTCAAAAAGTAAAACATCATCTTCGGTAGCACGTCTTAATATGGGTTTTAGCTCCAAAGAAGATTTATATTTGGAGATAGGGACTGGTAACGAAGCAATTTCTCCGACTTGTAAGCCTCTAATTGATTCGGCGACAATTTTATCACCAATTTTTAAATCAGCGATATCGGTTCCAAAATAATATGCTTTGCCGGAGTTAGTAAATTTAACACCAGCATAATGTGTAATTTCCATCATTTTGCCTCCTTTGTTATTTCATAAACAACGTGATCAAGTAAGAGAGGTATATTCACATTGATATCTAGTCTATTTATAGCGGATAAGATAATTAATAAACTCTTATCGATATGTTCTAGATGAGCAACAAGCTCGTGCAAGATATTATCATAACACTTTAAAGCAATATCTCCACCAACAGAAAGATTTAGTAGATCCTTAAATACTTCTGCTAGCATCTTAAAGTATAGTCTAGCTATATCGTAAGTCTTAATTACTGGAATGATTAATTTTTGACAGGTAAAAACAGCATCATCGCTTGAAATAAGAAGCGAATTTAATTGATCATCAAGAGCCTGTTTAGCGATCTTATAATCTTCGCTTTCAGAAACAGTTTTAATCGCATCAGAGTCGTTATAAAAACCGCTTAACAATTCGGCGTCTTCATCTAAAACTCCCGCAGATTCTGCATTATTTATGATTTCTTGTCTTTCAATTTCTCTAAATCTCAGAACTTGTGATCTAGAAATAATGGTGGGTAAAACTTTACTTTCATTTTCAGTTGTAAGGAAAGCGAAAATGTTTCGTCCTGGTTCTTCTAAAAACTTAAGTAAGGCGTTCACAGCTTGAGTTGTCATTTTTTCGACAAGATGAATGACGTAAATCATGATTCCTTTTTCTTCTAAAGCGGTGCGATCAAAGCTATTAATAATTTTTTGAACCGCTTCTTTTTTGATTCGCCCATCTTCTCCATCAAAAACAATTACGTCAGGATAATTTCCTTCGTCTACACGTAGACAAGTTATGCAAGTGTTACATGCTAGTGGGTGGGGCTCATCACAAATAAGAGATTTTGCTAAATACATCGCTGTTTCTTTTAAAGGCATTCCGGTTGAACCACTTAAAAGATAAGCGTGAGAAAGTTTCTCGCTTTCTTTGGCATTTACGAATGTTTTATAAATAACTGGCTGATATTTTTCTAAATATTGCTCTATTTGCATTGGCTTAATCTATCTTTGATTGCTTTATATGCATCTACAACAACATCATCGAACGGTTTTGAAGCATCTAAAACAACATATCGATCAGAAAACCTTTTCGCTAAATCTAAAAAGGTTTGTCTAACCGAATCATGAAAATCTATTTTTTCTAAATCTAATCTATTTACTTCTCTTCCTTTATTAGCAGCAATTCTTGCTAAGCCAATTCTTGGGTCGAGATCAAATAACAAAGTTAATTCTGGATAATATCCATCGGTAGCGTATTGGTTTAACGCTAAAATTTTATCGATTCCTAAGCCTCTTGCGCCACCTTGATAAGCTAAAGAAGAATCTAAAAAACGATCAGAGATAATAATCTTTCCTGCCTTTGATAATGGCCAAACTTTTTCAACTAGATGTTGTCTACGACTTGCAGCGTATAATAAAGCCTCAGTCATAGAATCCATTTTGGTGTTTTCTTTATCTAAAATGACATTTCTAATTTGTTCAGCAATTGGAGTACCGCCAGGTTCTCTAGTCAAAACAACTTCATAGCCATCTTTTTCTAAAAGTTTAACTACTTCTTTTGTGACTGATGATTTGCCGCTTCCTTCAGGGCCTTCTATTGTTACAAACATAATTATTACCTCTAAATTTTCTTTCTTCCTTCAAGTGCTTTTGAAAGTGTTAATGAATCGGCGTATTCAAGATGACCTCCCATAGGGAGACCATACGCTAAACGAGTGACATTTATATTATCTTTTTCTAAAATTCTTGCAAGATATAACGCAGTTGTTTCACCTTCGGTGGTTGGGTTCGTTGCGATGATAATTTCTTGAACATTATCCTCTTTAATTCTTTTTTCTAAACCATCGATATTTAAATCGTTTATTCCTACCCCATTTACCGCACTGAGGACTCCTCCTAAAACATGATACCTTCCATTGTAGACACCAAGTCTTTCAAACGAAGCGACATCCTTTGGATAGGAAACAACAATAATTTTAGTTTCATCTCGATTTTCGTCATTGCAGATTTCACACATCTCTTCTTCGGTGTATGCCCCGCAAATAGGACAATGATGAACATTTCTTTTTAACTCAATAAGCGCTTCAGAAAACATTTCAACATCTTCATCCGCCATTTCTAAAACTGAATAGGCCATTTTTTCAGCAGATTTATGTCCTACTCCAGGAAGTCTTGAAAATGACTCGATTAATTTTGTAACGCTTTTGAGTTCTTTCATAAATTAGAATAAACCGCCGGAACGTCCGGTAATTCTTTCATTGATTTCTTCGGATTCTTTTTCGATTTGGTCAATTGCTTCGTTAACTGCCATAGCAATCATTTCCTCGACCATGTCTTTGTTGTCTTTATCAAAGGCATCTTCCTCAACACTAATTGATTTGATTTTGTGATCGCCTTTCACAACAACAGTTACCGCTCCTCCTTTGGATACAGTAAATTCTTTTTCTTTTAATTCATTTTGAGCTTTTTGCAATTCTCTCTGCATTTTTTGAGCTTGCATTAGCATTTGTTGCATGTTCATTTTGTTAACTCCTTTATATCAATTTCAATTTCATCTGGTTTTGGCAATTGAGAAATTTGCCTTAAGTTATGATAGGAAGTGATGGTACGAACTGTATCCGCTCGGGACACTGAATAAACAAACACTTCTTTTCCAAGCATATTTTGGAATAAATCCGCGATAGCTTTTTGATTTGCTTTTATATTTGCTTTTTTGACTTGTCTATCAAAGTTGAATTGTAAAACAATTACATCCTTTGTAACGATGAATGGAGTAGAGTCTTTTACAAAGGCGACTAATTCGCCAATCTTAGGATCGGATAAGAAAGCATCAAATTGAGACCATTTATTCATCAAATCTTTTCTTAGATTCTTATCTCCAAGCACCATAAATTTAACAATCATTTCATCTTCAAATTCATAGCGGTCGCCATCATCCACCAAAGAAACATTGTCTTCATCTAAAAGCCAATCAGGAACTTCTTCAATTTTCTTAGGTTCTTTAACCGGCTCTGGAACAGGTTCGGGTTTTACTTCTTCTTTGCTTTCGACCTTGACCTCTTCTTTTTTAACTTCCTCAACCTTTGGTGTTGTTTCCACTTTTGGTGCAGTTTCAACTTTTGGGGTTTCTTTAACGACAGCTTTGACAGGTGTTTCAACGTTTTCTTCCAGGGTTGCAAGCCTTAAGATTGTTACTTCAAACATCGTCTTGATGTTACTTGCGGTTTTATAATCTGCTTGAACTCGAAGAAGAGCGCCAATCATTTCGTTTAATTTTCTAGTAGAGATGAGCGATGATAATTCATCAGCATGTTTTTCACTTATAGCAGTTAATTCATTTTCATCATTCGTCTTTTTAAGAATCAAAACGTCTTTTAGAATTTCGAGTAAGTCAGATGTTAGTCTCTTCAAATCCACGCCACCTTCAGAGAAAGCTTTTATCTTTTCTAAAGCAGAGGAAATATTGCCCGAATTAACATCTTTAATGAAAGAGACTTTTTCTTCTTCAGAAGCTAATCCAAAAAGAGAATAAACATCTTCGACAGACAAAGAATTTCCGGAATATGCAAGGATTTGATCAAGAATAGACAAAGCGTCACGCATTCCACCATCTGCTAAAGAGATGATGGCTTGGACTGCTTCATTATCGTATTTAATTCCTTCTTTTTCGAGTACGACAGCCATTCTTTCTTGAATGTCGCCATCGCTAACTTTTGTGAAATCATACCTTTGGCAGCGGGAAAGAATTGTAGGAATGATATTGTGTGGCTCGGTAGTGGCTAAAATGAAGATGACATGAGCTGGTGGTTCTTCGATTGTTTTAAGCAAGGCGTTGAACGCACTTGTTGTCATCATATGAACTTCGTCAATGATGTAAACTTTGTATCTTCCCTTGATTGGGAGATAGTTAACTTTATCGATCAAGTCACGAACTTGTTCAACACCGTTATTACTAGCAGCGTCAATCTCGATTACATCAGGGTGGCTTCCTTCAATAACCTCTAAACAGTTGGAGCATTTATTGCATTGATGTCCAATTCCTTCTTCGCAGTTTAAAGCTTTCGCAAATAGTTTCGCCATCGTTGTTTTTCCTGTTCCTCTAGGACCACAGAAAAGATAAGCGTGAGCAATCTTATTGTTTGCTAAAGCATTTTTTAAAGTTTTTATGATGTGTTTTTGTCCTGCCACTTCATCAAAAGTCTGAGGACGATATGTTCTATATAACGCTTTATATGCCATAAATAATTTCCAAAAAAGATTATATAGTTTTTGAAGCCTGAATTAAAGGTTTAATTATAAATTAAGTAAAGTTCATTCCTCTTTGAAGAGAAATATTTATATGCTATAATCTCACTCGCTTATGGAAACCAGCATGTTAAAACGACTCGAAGCAACCAAGATTAGACTTGGTGAGATCGATCAAGAATTAATGGATGAAAGTGTCACAAGAGACATCAAACGTTTTCGTGAACTTTCTAAAGAAAGAGCCAATCTTGAACCTATCGTTAACGAATATGAACGATATCTAAAGATCTCTTCCAATATTAAAGATGCTGAAGCTATGATAAACGATCCTGATACGGATATAGTTCAATTTGGTCACGATGAGCACAAACGTCTTTTAGAAGAGGAAGAAAAACTTGTAGAAAATGTCAAAGTTCTTCTCCTTCCAAAAGATCCCAATGACGACAAGAACATTATTGTTGAAATTAGAGGCGCAGCCGGTGGAGATGAAGGAAATATTTTTGCTGGCGACCTCTTTAGGATGTATGTTCGCTATGCAGAACACCAAGGTTGGAAAATTCAAATGCTTGATGAAAGCATCTGTGAGGCTGGAGGCTATTCATTTGTATCATTTATGATAAAAGGTGATAGCGTTTATTCAAAACTTAAATTTGAATCAGGCGCACATCGTGTACAACGCGTTCCGAAAACCGAGGCATCTGGAAGAATCCACACTTCGACCGCAACAGTTTTAGTTATGCCGGAGATGGAAGATATTGAAGTTGAAATTAATATGGCTGATGTCCAAGTTGACACTTATCGCTCTCAAGGTGCGGGTGGTCAAAATGTTAATAAAACAGAATCTGCTGTTCGAATGACGCACAAACCAACTGGTGTTGTTGTTTCTTGTCAGACTGAAAAGTCGCAAATTCAAAATAGAGAAATTTGTATGCAGATGCTTAGAGCGAAGATTTATGCCAAACTTCAAGAAGAACAAGAGGCAAAAGTTGGCTCTGAACGTCGTTTGAAGGTCGGTACTGGTGAAAGAAGTGAGAAGATTAGAACTTATAACTATCCTCAAAACCGCGTTACCGATCACAGAATAGGTTTTACAATTCAAAAATTAGATAGAGTTATGGAAGGTGAATTAGACGAAATTTTAGAAGCGTTAATTCACTATGACCAAGAGACGAAAATGCTTGGCGAACAAGAATAAAAATGACTTTATTCGACATATACAAACAATCATTAAAATCACTCAAAAATCCAGACGTTGAAGAGATTAATATTCGCATCCTTCTAGGTGAGGTTAATCAACTAAGAACAATGTCTGATTTTTATTTGCGAAAAGATGAAGAAATCCGTGATTTGCCGACATTTCAAGGATATTTTAAACGTTATTTAGATGGCGAACCTGTTCAATATATTTTAGGAAAAGCCGCTTTTCTTGGATGTGAAATTTTGGTTGATAAAAGAGTTCTGATTCCTCGTCAAGAAAGTGAAGAAGTCGTACATTTCGCAATTAAGAAATCACACGAAATTTTTGGTAATAAAAATATATCTATTCTCGATGTTTGTTGCGGGTCAGGAGCAATGGGAATAGTTCTCGCAAAACAATTAAATGCTGAGCATATATATTTTAGTGATATTTCAAAGGATGCGCTTGATGTTTGTTCTGAAAACTTAAAAGCGAATCAAGTATCTGGTGATATTTTCGAGGGTGATGCCTTAACCCAGGTAATTTCTAAGAATATCAAAGTTGATTTATTAATTAGTAATCCCCCATATATTCTTAAAAGTGAACCAGTCGATGAATCGGTTTTAAAATACGAACCTCATCTCGCGTTATTTGCAGACAATAATTTCTCTATTTACGAAAAGATTATTACTAATTTAAACGCTATCAAAAAAAATGGATTACTCGCTGTATTTGAAATTGGCATCAATTGCAGAACCCCACTTGAAAACATGATTAAAAAATATCACCCACTAAGTGAATACGGTTTTATCAAAGATATAAATGGAAAAGAAAGAATACTTTATATCTACTTAAAGTAGTAAAATTTAAACATCTGTTTAACAAATAATGTAATCTAGCCATGTACTTGGTTAGATTTTATTTTTATCTAGCAAGTATAATCAATATATGCCGTTATCCTGCTTAATTTATGTACAGCTTTGACTGTCAAACTTCATGCTCAGGCATACGG
>JAZLFJ010000053.1:0-194686 GCA_045615665.1 Bacilli bacterium | reverse complement strand
CAACTAGAAAGCTAATTCGAGTCATTTGGAAGTTGATGAGTACAGATCAAGTCTTCGATGATTTAAAAAGAGATTAATAGAAATGAAAATATCGATTTTTCAAAAAAGCAAAGCTTTTGCTTCTTTTTATCATATACTTTTATAAAAATTTATACGATAATAGTTGTATCATAGCCATTTAATTTCCCTCCTCAAAAACGGTTATGATTCATCATTTATGAAAATTTTTAAATTATCATTCACTAATTATTTCAAAGGTCTTAAGCAGGTATTTACTCCAATCGGAATAATCCTTATTTTCTGTATTATTGCTTTTAGCGTGCTCTTTAATGGCGCACTAAATGCAGTGCAAGAAATGATGAAAAGTATTGCCGCAACAGTAAAAGGATATACCTTTGATTGGAACCAAGTCAGCGGTGAATTTTATTCTCATTTCTTATCGTTATATTGGTCGCAACCTGAAAGCACGATACTTTTATTTTTAAATCAAGATTTCCTCGTTTCAAGTTTCCAAGAAATCATTCATAAGCTCTATCCTAATATCGATATCGATGTTCAAACTATCGCGATGTTAACTACTGAGTGTGCGATAACAATTATTGGTTACATTATTGGTGCTATCTTTATTTTGATTGCTGGTATCATCGTTGGATATTTCGTCACTAGAGCATTTATTAGACGTGAAATCACTCATCGTAAGTGGTGGCAGGCCATTTTATTTTCTATCGTCGATGTCATCATCGTCCTCTTAGCAATTTATCTGGGCATAAAAGCCTATGAATCATTTGGTAGTAATGGCATTTGGTTTGTTCTTTTGATCATTCTTGGTATGCTTGTTTTATCACTTCTTGAGGGTTGGGTGCTCCATGGCGTTAAGCATCTTAAATTACGTAAAGTATTAAATATTAAAAATATTATATTTTTACTCCTCTCCAGTGTCATTATTATTGGCCTAGGAATTGGAACAGTTTTACTCGTTTCGCTTTCTAACATGATAGTTCTAACATCCGTTTTAGCGGTTTCCATCGTTGAAGTGAGTCAAATCGTTACCACATCTAATGCTGAATCATATGTTCGCTTTTTAAGCGATGAAACAAATATCAAAGAGCAATCAAAGAAAATCAAAAAGCTCGAAAAAGAGAATAAAGAACTCAAGGAGAATAAATAGATGAAACTCTATGAGTCTAGCGAAGATTATTTAGAATCGATATTAGTTTTAACTAATAAGAATGGTTCAGTAAGGTCAATCGATGTAGTCAATGACCTTCATTTTAGTAAACCATCTGTTTCCGTCGCGATGAAAAAGCTTCGTGAAAACGGCTATATTGAAATCGATGATAAAGGCCTCATTAGGTTAACCAAAAGCGGCTATGAAGTCGCTTCTAAGACTTATGAAAGACATCTATTACTTACAAAACTTTTCATTTCATTAGGAGTCGATGAAAAAACTGCAAGGAAAGATGCATGCCGCGTCGAACATGATTTAAGTGATGAAACATTTGCGGCTTTAAAGAAAGCGATGGAGTGTAAATAAAATGAAGATTGCTTTATTTGCTGAAAATTATTATCCATATATCTGTGGGATCAACCCGATTTTAAGAACTTTGCTTCATCGTTTAAAAGATGCGGGTCATGAAGTCTATCTTGTAGTCTTTAATGTTCCGCGAGTTTATAAAGAAAATAAAGATAATCCTCAAGTCATCATGCTTAAAGGCATAAAAACATTTAAATTCATCCGTGATGGATTTTGCACTAGCTTTTGTTTTAACCGTAAGAAAAACCTCGAATTCCTCGATAAATATAAATTTGATGTCATTCATGTTCATGGTGAATATTCGATGTCCAAAATGGCTTTAGCCTACGCGAAAAGAAATAATATTCCTCTTGTTTATACTTGGCATTCCTTGTGGAAAGATATCATGTATAAAACCGTTTGGCTTCCAGGCTTACTTAGCGCAGCCTATGTCGAGCACATCAATATTAAGCGTCTAGTTAATTACTCTGATGTTTATACAGTTCCTTCTATGAAAGTTTATATAAGAGCGATGAAGGTTTTACATGCACGCAAGGAACCGATTCTTCTTCCAAGCGGAATTCAAGTCGAACCATTTTTGGAAGATAATAAAGAAAAGATTAAACAAATTCGCTATCAATATCGTTTTGAAAATAAAAAAGTCATTCTCTTCTTAGGAAGAATATCTCGTGAAAAACGTATCTTAACAATCATTAGATATATGAAGAAGATCCTTAAAAACGACGATTCTTTACGAGTCGCAATTGTTGGTTCCGGCATCTATTCGACCCATATTATGAAATGGGCTAAACGTCATAAACTTCAAGACTCAATTATTTTCTCAGGCCCAGTTTTAAACCGCGATACAACCGATTTTTATCATCTCGCTAGCGTCTTTGTTTCTGGCTCGAAAATGGAAACGCAAGGCTTAACTTATATTGAAGCTATGGCGTCAGGAAGAGTTGTATTAGCGCAAAAAGATCCTGTCCTCGATGGAGTTATCGAAGATGGTAAAAATGGATTCACCTTTTCTAAAAAGAAAGATTTCTTATTTAAATTACACTATATTTTAGAAAACGAAGATAAACTTGATAATCTTAAGAAAGCTGCTGTTACTAAAGGCTTAGAATATAGTTCCAATATCTATATTGAAAAGCTGCAAAAGATTTATCAAGAAGCAATCGAAAATCATAAAAATAAAGAAAAATCCCATGCAAAAACAACTAAATAGTGGTGAACTTTTAAATGAAAGCGGTAATCTAAATGAAGCAGGTTATGCTTTTTCTTTGCTAAGAAATTATCACCGCAAAATGATTAAAGCTAAAAAATCTCGCATCAAGGAATGGGATTATTATTATGTTGGAAATAAGAATTATGGTATTGCTCTAACTATTGCTGATAATTCTTATATGTCTATGGTTTCTGTTTCCTTTTTAGATTTTGTTAAAAAAGAAGATGTCACTAAATCTAAAATTAAATTATTTTCCTTTGGAAAACTATCTTTACCATCTACTTCTATAGTAGGTGATGTTTGTTATATCACTAAAAAGATTCAAATTAAGTTTTTACACGAAAACGGCAAACGTCACATCAAAGTAAATTTTCTAAAATTTAAAGGGAAAGATGATTTAAGAGCAGATTTATATTTAGATGAGACAAATGAAGGTAGCATGGTAATTGCCACCCCATTTAAAAAAGATAAACATTTCTATTACAACCAAAAGATCAATCTCCTTAAATGCGCAGGATACGTTAAAGTTGGAAAAGAAGTATATGATTTCAATGATGATACCTATGGCGTTTTAGATTGGGGTAGAGGTGTTTGGACCTATAAAAACACTTGGTATTGGTCTTCTCTTAACGGAGTCTATAAAGGCAAAAGAATCGGTTTTAATTTAGGTTATGGTTTTGGTGATACATCAAGTGCATCTGAAAATATGTTTTTCTATGATGATAAAGCTTATAAATTAGAGGACGTTCGCTTCGATATTCCACTTGATAAACATGGCCGCGATGATTATTTAAAACCATGGAAATTTAGAAGCGAAACTAAAGATATAGATATCACATTTACACCTGTGCTTAATAGGCACGCAAATCTAAATTTATTAGTGCTAAAATCTATTCAAAATCAGGTTTTTGGAACCTTCAGCGGTTACGTCCTTATAGAAGGCAAACAAATCTATTTTGAAGATGTTACTGGCTTTGCTGAAAAAGTTAAAAATCAGTGGTAAAACCCCGTTAAAATAAAAAAAATGTTAGCGATTTGCTAACTTTTTATTTGCGGTTATTTGTGATGATAATCGGGATGAATATTATCGTTAAAACAATGAAAAGTGAGACGGCTATTAAAGTCACCCACCAAAGATAAAAATTAGTGAAGAACATCGCGGTTAAACCAATGCCTATAGAAGTATAAATAATCGACATTGTAAGATAGGCTCTTTTAAACCAGAGAGACGAAAAGACAATGAGAACAATTCCACTTACAGGAATGGCGACAATAAACGATAGCCAAGATTTATTGATTTGTAGCAAAATCAAAATGTAAAAAACGATGCTTGCAACAAAGAATGAAAGTAAGGAAGAAACAGCGGTGATGAGCATTCTTCTTTTCTTTTTATGCGATTTGCGAATGACGTTTTTATCGCTTATTAAAGTATCAACACTTATATCAAAGAAATCAGCAATCATCTTTAGGGTAACGATGTCGGGCATAACATCACCATTTTCCCATTTAGAAACTGCTTTTGAGGTATAGTTAAGCTTTTCACCGAGTTGAATTTGATTCAATTTTCGGTCAATTCTTAACTCTCTGACATTTTTTGCAAAGTTGTTTTTAATTTCACTTTCGTTCATAGAATTAACATTAATTCTCTTGCTAGGAGAAGTCAATTCTTACTAAGAGAATGCATTTCGCTTCAAGAGAGTGATAATTAATTTGGTTTTATCTATAGTGTTTGGTGAAAGGAGAAGAAAAACGATGACCGCAGACGTTAAAAGACTTCCCACTTATTCTTTTAAAGAAGAAGTCGCTAATTCGATAACTCATCTAATTGGCTTATTTTTCGCTATTGGCACTTTAGTTTTCTTCATTTGCTATCACGTTTTGAATTCGAAGAGCTTCTTATTCATGGTTCCTTTTTATACCTATTCATTAATTATGATGATGGTCTTTTTTGTATCTTCCTTTTACCATTCTTCTAGATTCGGTTCTAAAAAAAGAGCAGTGGTAAGGATAATTGATCACTGCGATATCTATGCTTTTGTGGCTGCGACATATTTTCCTATATGCGTGCACGGAATTACCAATCAAGCGGCAGCAATCGCCGTGATGATAATCGAAGTTAGTCTTGCTTTAGTCGGAATCACTATTAATTTACTTCCTAGATCAAACAAGGTTTTAGAAATAATTTGCTATATTATCTATTTAATAGATGGTTGGTTATTAATTGCGTTTTTCCCATTTAATGTTGGCATCGAATTTAATGTTTTCCTTTTCGTCTTAATTGGCGGAATCGTTTATTCAGTTGGAGCGATTGCATATGCAATCGGCTCAAAGAAAAAATGGTTTCACTCAATATTCCACATCTTTGTTGTGATGGCTGCCATTATTCAATTCATCGGCATATTGTTCATATTGTAATAAAAAAACAGGCTGAGCCTGTTAATAATCTTGGTTGCGGAGGCAGGATTTGAACGCTGCGACCTCCAGGTTATGGGCCTGACGAGCTACCGGGCTGCTCTACTCCGCGATATTGCTAACTAGTTTATAAAAAGAATGATTCAAATTCAAGAGAAGATTTTCAATGATTAAAATATTCGAAACATAAAAAAGTTATTTCCAGAAATTATTAGAACTAAAAAGCTTGATATCAAAGTGCTCTAAGTTCATCTAAGAGTCGAAAGCAAGACTTACGATCTGTATGATAATAATTTTGATGTGAAGAAATTTAACGCCATAAGACAATTAGCAAGAGTAGTGCTTAATAGAATTAAAAAAGCCAAAAAACAAATTGTTTATATTACGCATTGCAATATAATTAATGATGCAAATAAGCTCAAAGACCTATTAATAAAAGGCGGAGTTAAAGATGTTGAAATCCATGACTACTACTTTGTCTCTGGCGCTCATGTTGGCCCAGGTTCATTAGCGGTCTTCTATGAAGCTCAAGATGCATCTTAATTATGGCACACTTTAAAAATTACATTATTGACACTGGATTTGTAGATTCAAATAAGAGACTAAGATTATCTAATCTCTTTTTGATGTTCCAAGAAGTCGCGGAAGAACACGCCGAAGAACTAGATATTGGTAGAAACAAAACCACCTTTGCGGGTCGTAAATGGGTTATCACTAGATATTCGGTTAAATTTAACCGTCTCCCAACATATGGAGAAAAGGTGACGATGTATACTTATCCAGGCAAAAATAATCCATTTTTCTTTTATCGTCATTTTTATCTCAAAGATGAGCAAGGAAACCTACTTGTAGTGGCTAGTTCAATCTGGACCATTTTGGATGCTACGACAAATAAAATTGTCGTTGATCCATTTAAAAAGAAACTTCCTGAGGAAGAAAATGATTTTGAATTACCACTTCCAGATAAAATAAATGAGGATGCCACTAATAAAATTAAGGAACATCAAATCGAATACAGCGATATCGATTTAAATGGTCACCTCAATAACACTAAATATATTGAACTTATTCAAAATATTCACGATTCTTCTTTTTATAAAGAACATATCTTTGATAGCTTGTTGGTCAATTATTTTTCAGAAATCAAAGAAAAAGAAAATGTCTTTTTATTTAAAGATAGCTTAGGCAAAGAAGAAATTATTAAAGGAGCAGTAGGGGAACGCGACTGCTTCAAAGTTAAAATCACCTATAAATGAAAAAATCGACGTTAACATAGTTTTTGCTATTTTAGTAGCGCTTTGCTATTCTCTTGTAAATCCAATCAACAAACTTATAAATAGTGACATAAGCCCTTTATTTTCGGCCTCCATGCTTTATTTGGGACCTTTCTTGTTGGGCTTTCTTCAAATTATCTTTAAAAAATATCAATCTAAGGACAATTTAGAAGCTTCAACAAGCATAACAATTATTACATTAAATTAGAAGATGGCAAGATTACCTACCATCTTTCTTTTTATTCTCGTTAGTAGGGGCTAGGTTGAATTTTTCTCCTTTACATAGTAAGATAAGAGCCATGAGTAAAGAAGAAAAGAAACAGCGAAAAGCTCTCCTAAAAGAAAAAAAGTCTGAAATCAAAGAACAGAATTTAATTTTCGCATCGAAAGTTTCTAAGCTTATGGACCGTAAATACCGTTATTCGATCCGTTATGAAGAAGCTCTTGTTGAAGACGATGGAAGAGCTTATATCAATGTTGATTTAACAAAGGTTGAAACTCCTTTTTCTCCATATAGTTATAATCGACGTGTCGATCCTGAAATATACGCTTATATCGATAGCGTCGCTTTTTATCTAAGAGCATCAGTACCAGTCGTTATCAATTTTGATGATGGTGGTCGCTATAGCGATGAACTTAAAGAAAAGATCAAAAAAGCTGTCATTCGTCATTACGCTTTGGAATTTGAAGATCGAATGCACGAACATAAGCGTCGCATCATATTTGGTTTCTTTGCACTCTTTATTGGTTTAATCTTTTTAGCAACTACAGTTTCATTAAACTTTTTATTAGATGACAGCATTCATGTCTTTCTTGAACTAATCACGATTCTATCGTGGGTATTTATTTGGCAAAGCGTCGATATCTTCTTTTTCGCTGGACATGAGCGAAGAATCGATATATATAATTCCGCTCAACTTGCGGTAGCAGAAGTTAAATTTGGAGCCCCTGAATATAACAAGAAATGAGAATCTTAGTCGCGGCCGATGTTCTTGGTGAAGCCAACAATGGCACGACCATGGCGGCCTATAACCTCATCAATTCTCTTAAGGAGCGTGGACATGATGTTCGCGTTCTTTGTCCTGATAAGGACAAAGAATCTTTAGCAGGTTATTATATTCTTCCAAAATATAACTTTGGTATTTTTAATAAATACATCAATAAAAATGGTGTAAATATTGCTAAAGCAGATCACAAAACTTTTGAAGAGGCTCTAGAAGGAGTTGACGCACTTCACGTCATGCTTCCGTTCTCTGCATCTAATAAATTAGTCGCTACAGCGAATAAAAGAAATATCCCAATCTCCGCAGGATTTCATTGCCAAGCCGAGAATATAACTTCGCACTTCTTTTTGATGTGGTCTAAACTTGCCACTCGTCTTATTTATAAACGCTTCTGGAGAAAATGTTACCATGTCGTAGACTGTATCCATTATCCAACTCAGTTTATTAAAAACGATTTTGAAAAAAGAGTTGGACCCACTAACGGATATGTCATTTCAAATGGAGTAAAAAACTTCAAAAAAAGTAGTGGAATAAAACCTGAAGAATTTGAGAATAAATTCGTCATTTTAATGATCGGAAGATATTCTCGTGAAAAAAGGCAAGATCTTTTGCTTAAAGCAATGAAATATTCAAGATTTGCGGATAAAATCCAACTTATCTTCGCTGGAAATGGTCCACTTGAAAAGAAATATAAAAGGATGGGCAAACGTTTAGAAAATAAGCCTGTTTTTAAGTACTATTCTCAAGATGAATTACATGAGGTAATAAATTACTCTGATCTCTATGTTCACACTGCCTATGCTGAGCTTGAATCAATCGCTGCTTTAGAAGCTATTTCTTGTGGAGTTGTTCCTATCATTAATAAAACAAAACGCAGCGCAGTAAAAACTCATGCAATAGATGAATTAAATCTTTTTAAGAAAAACAATCCTAAAGAACTCGCTAAAAAGATCGACTATTGGTTATCTCATCCTGAAGACCGCAAAGTTCGCTCCAAAGATTATTTTGATTACACCAAACGCTTTGAATTCAATCACTGTATGGACCGCATGGAAAAGATGATTAAAGAAGCGGTGGAAGTTCGTAAATACAAGGTTGAACACAATCTGCATCATCGCATCGTCTATTATAAAGATGCTTTGAACGATGATTTCGCTGGTACTTCAATTTCTCAAAAGAAAGTCGACGATAATTTTGTCTATGTTCACGAAAATAAATTATGGAGAAGTTTTGCTACTATCTTCTATTTTGGCATTGCCTCTCCGATTCTCTTCTTTTTAGTGAAAATCAAACGTCACGTTCACGTCAAAAATCGCAAAGTGCTGAAGAAGGTTAAAAAGCAAGGTTATTTCCTTTATGGAAATCATACGAATATTTTCGATGCTTTTATCCCACACACCCAAGTGTCACGCTTTAAGAAAACATATATCATCGCTAATCCAGATGCCGTTTCGATTAAAGGGGTAAAAAATCTAGTAATGATGCTTGGAACTTTACCAACTCCTAGCAGTGCTCAATCGGTTAAAAACTTTAATGCTGCGATTGGAAAACGTATCTCTCAAAAACGAGTCATCGTCATCTATCCAGAAGCCCATATATGGCCGTTCTTTACCGGCTTACGTGCATTTTCGGATATCTCGTTTCAATATCCTGCTAAACTAAATGCTCCTATAATCGCGATGGTTACCACATATCGTAAACCAAAGATTAAGATCAATAAGAAAAGAAGACCTTATATTGATATCACTCTTTCTGAGCCAATCTATCCAAATCCTGAATTATCTCTTAAAGATAATATGAAAGCTATGCATGATCAAGTATACAATTTCATGAAGCAAACAATCGAGAATTCCTCTTCTCCTGAATACATTAATTACGTTCAAGGAAAAGCGGATTCCACTAAATTTGAAAGTTAATATAAAAATTGTTTAATCTGTAATTCAAACAATTGTCTTAATTTGCTAATATTTAATAGCGACAAAGAAAAGTCGTAAAAACTCGCAATGGAAGCCTCACAATCTATGCACAGAAAGTGAGGTGATGTGCTGAATGTATATAAAGATTAAGGAAATCCTTGTCTTGGTATTCTTCTGCCTCTTGATATGCCTTCTAATAAAGTTGACATAAAAAAAGAGCCTCTAGCTCGATAATCGTGAAAGTGCTGTGAGGGCTCCGTTGTTACGATTACATTATAGAAACTTGTCGTTAAAAAATCAATACTACGAAAGGAATTAATTTATGGAACTTAAAGGTAGTCGCACTGAAAAGAATCTCCAAGCCGCTTTTGCCGGAGAAAGCCAAGCTAGAAACAAATACACTTATTTCGCTAGCAAAGCTAAAAAAGAAGGTTATGAACAAATCGCTGCTATTTTCTTAGAAACAGCAGAGAACGAAAAAGAACACGCTAAATTATGGTTCAAGTATCTTGAAGGTGGAGATATTAAATCAACCGCTGAGAACCTTAAAGCAGCAGCAGAAGGTGAAAACTTTGAATGGACAGACATGTACAAAGAATTTGCTAAAGTTGCTCGTGAAGAAGGCTTCGATAAAATCGCTTATCAATTCGAAGAAGTTGGTAAGATTGAAAAAGAACATGAAGAACGCTATCTCGAACTTTTAAGCAAAGTCAAAGGTGGAAAAGTATTCATCGCTCCAGATGTTGTTGTTTGGAAATGCCGTAACTGTGGACATATTCACATTGGAAAAGAAGCTCCAGAGATTTGCCCAGTCTGCGCTCATCCAAAAGCATATTTTGAATTAAGAGCCAAAAATTATTAACATAATAGGCGCTTAAAATGTTATTGATTTTTTAAATAGTCTCTATCATAATATTTAGGCGCCTAAATTGGATCATTGGTCTATCGGCTATGATGCCTCCCTGTCACGGAGGCGAGACGAGTTCGACTCTCGTATGATCCGCCATTATGTGGTCCGGTAGCTCAGCTGGTAGAGCAGCGGACTGAAAATCCGCGTGTCGACGGATCATCCCCGGCCTGGACCACCATGTTAACAATGAGGCGTTCCGCTTGTTATGGTACAAAGGTATTATAATTGGCATACGCGTAGCTATGCGAAATGGTCGCACGGTGTTATAGAAGGAAGACTTTGTCTTCCTTTTATTTTTGTACGTTAAAGAAGTTATTCAAAACACCGAAAAGAAATTATTCAAAATACCGAAAAGAAATTATTCAAAACACCGAAAATGTCTTTACAAATTATATTTATTATGAAAAAATACTCATAGCGAGGTGAAATGTATGAATGATAATGAGTATGTAAAACGTTTAGCTGAGTCTGTTCTCTTAAGAAAAATAAATAGTTGTGGCTGTGTTGTTATTTCGGGTCCAAAATTTTGTGGAAAATCGACAATGTGTGAAAAATTTGCTGAGTCGAAAATTGCACTAAAAACAACAAACGAAATTGCTCTAGCAAATTCAGATCCTAAAGAAGTTTTGAAAGGTGAATATCCTCGTTTAATTGATGAATGGCAAAAAGTGCCCGAACTTTGGAACTTAATTAGAGATGATTTAGATAAAAATTATATTTTTGGTAAATATTTATTAACAGGAAGTACAACTCCAGTAGATCCAACTAGAATTCAACACTCAGGTGCCGGAAGAATCACCACAATGACTTTAAAACCATTTACCCTTTTTGAGTCTGGCGAATCAATGGGTTTAATCTCCTTGTCTGAATTATTTAGTAGTCCTAATAATTTCAAGACAATTTTCAATGAAGAAAATAAAGTGGGTCTATCAGATATAGCTTATTATATTTGCCGTGGCGGTTGGCCGATCTCGATTAAAGCAAAGAAAGAATATGCAATTGATGTTACAACTAACTATTACAATGGTTTATTTACAATTGAAAATGAAAGCGATGAATTTAATGAATTTTTAAAAAATAAAGACATCAACTTACTAAAATTGGTTTTAAAATCATATGCGAGAAATATTTCAACTCAAACAAAGAATACAAAAATTATAACTGATATTTTAGAGTCAGGGGTCAGAAAAACATTAGACGATGATACTTTTCTTAAATACAAAAGAATATTGGAAGATTTATTTATAATTTATGAAATGCCAGCTTGGAATTTAAATTTGAGATCAACTGTGAATGTAAGAACAAGTCCAACTCATCACTTTGTTGATACTTCGATTGCTACTTCTGCTTTAGGGATTAGACCAGCTGATTTACTTAATGATCTGAATTCATTTGGCTTTTTCTTTGAAGATATGGCTATTAGAGATTTAAGCGTTTATGCGAGCACATTTGATGGTGTTTTAAAGCATTATAGGGATAGTAATGGTCAGGAAGTTGATGCGATTATTGAAGTTTCGAATGGCGATTATTGCGCAATAGAAATCAAACTTTATAGTGAAGAAAATATAAAATATGCAATTAAATCTTTAAATAATTTTGAAAAAAGAATGGATCAAAGTAACCTTAAAAAGCCATTATTTAAAATGGTTATAACAAGTCATGGTCCTTCTTACAAGACAGATGATGGAATTTATATTGTTCCAATAACAATGCTTAAACATTAAAAAACGGAACGCCTAGAGAGTGAACCGGTCCACCATTTAGAAGAATTCCCTTGATACGAAAGTATTGAGGGTTTTTCTTAGTGTGACGGGCATGTCATATATCTAAAGGGTGAAAGTCCCGAGTAGGAAAGTCGTTATAACTACATAGTGAAACTCAAGTCCAGTACCGTGAGGTATGGGATGAAAGAAGAGCGTAGCAAATGGACTGGGTAACGAAAAGAAACTTGATATAAGGCGACTAGCTAGTGATGTGGAAACTAAGCACTCTAAAATCACAAACGACCGTAATAGTTAGTCAGTAAATCAAGTACTCAAGTCTAGAAAGATATATGTCTTACCCCGTGAGGTCTTGGAGATTTGAGGAAACTCAAATTCGAAAAAGGTTTGCTCCAAGAAGTCAGCAGAGTCCGTAGTAGTCGAAAGATGAAGGGATGAATAAATAAACCTTTTGCGAAGTACAATTAGCAGTGTCTATTTAACTTGTAAGGATGAGAAGTAACAAGCGTATCTTGCGAAAAGTATTCCGAAAATGGTGATGATAGGCAAACCAAAAGGAGGAAAAACAAAACTATGAAATTGATGGATGAGGTCTTATCTAAAGACAATTTAAATCAAGCTTATTTACAAGTAACTAGAAATAAAGGTGCATCAGGAGTTGATGATATGACTTGTGAAGAAGTAAAAGAATATTTAAAAGTCCATGGTAATGAACTTATTAATCAAATCAAAAGTCGTGAGTATAAGCCACTTCCTGTAAAGAGAGTGGAAATACCAAAGCCAAATGGTGGAGTAAGAAAATTAGGTATTCCAACAGTCATTGATAGAATAATTCAACAAGCACTAGTTCAAAAGATGACACCAATATTTGAACCTACATTTAGTGAATATTCATATGGATTTAGACCAGATAGAAGATGTCAAAATGCCATTGATAGAGCATTAGAGTTGTTAAATCAAGGATATGAATGGATTATCGATTTAGACCTAGAAAAGTTCTTTGATAATGTTCCACAAGATAAGTTAATCAGGCTAGTAGATAATATAGTTAATGACAGTGATGTGACTGCATTAATTCATAAATACCTAATAGCTGGAGTACTTATTAATGGAGAATTTGAAGAAACAACAATAGGAACCCCACAAGGAGGAAACCTTTCACCATTATTAAGTAACATTTATTTAAATGAACTTGATAAGGAATTAGAAAGAAGAGGATTACACTTTGCAAGATATGCGGATGATTGTGTTATCTTTGTTAAAACTGAGTTTTCAGCTGAAAGAGTAATGAGAAACATTGTCACTTTCATTGAAACAAAACTTAAATTAAAAGTTAATACAGAAAAGACACATATCACAAGACCAACAAAACTCAAATATCTTGGATTTTCTTTCACTAAACAAAAAGATATTTGGGAAGCAAGACCTCATCAAGAAAGTTTCAGGAAATTATTTCTCAAATTGAAGAAACTAGTCAAACGTTCTTGGAGCATTGACTTAACTTATCGAATTAAAAAGATAAATGAAGTTTTAAGAGGTTGGATTAACTACTATCGACAATCTTCTATGAAAGTAAAAATCACAAAAATTGGTGAATGGTTAAGAAATGCGATTAGGATAGTTATTTGGAAACAATGGAAAGTCCCAAGCAAACAAATACCTTCATTAGTCAAACTTGGAATTGACGAGGAAGAAGCAAAGGGATTAACTTTTAGTAGAAGAGGTTATCAATTCATTGCACACTCTTGTGTTGTTCATAGAGCAATTTCAAATTCACGATTAAAGAAAAGAGGACTCTTAGACCCTCTTGAGTACTATCTTAAACCGATAGCATAGAATGTTTGTTTAAACCGCCGTATACGGAAGACCGTACGTACGGTGGTGTGAGAGGGAGCGGGGAAACTATTGTTTCTCACTCTCTACTCGATTTTGATATTGAAAATATGTTGTTTTCTATATAAGATATAGACAATTGAATTGGATTGAAGGGATTGGGATGTCAATCTTATTTTTTCTATATTCAGGAGAAAACCTTATGTTTAACCAAAATTCATCAACAAACACCAAGATTATTGAAGTCGGAAAGTTTTATCTTATTTTTGATGGTAGCAGAACAGGTCATCCCGGATTGGTTGTTTGGAAAGATGATAAAAAGAATAGGTACTTAGTAATTAGATTAGATAGCGATAAACCAGGCGAAGACACGAAAGAACAAAGAAAAGTGCGTCATATAACAAAATTAAAATATCCAACAAGTCAAAATGTTATCAATTTCTATGTTAAAAATAGACCAACGATGTGCAAAAGAAAAGATATTGGTAGCAAACCATTGATTGGATTAAAAATTTTTAAAGATGATATAAAACTAATTAACGAGATCTCAAAGAGAAATCCGGAGTATAGCCGATCATTTAAAAATAAAAAATAACCGATCGGCCTATTCAGCCACACATACCGGTTACGTTAGTTATTAAATCAAACAACTTTTGTAGTGTCAATAGAATATTTACCCTTTTAAAAGGGGTAAATGATTTCAAGATCCCAATTACAAAAGCTGAAATCGAAGAAATATTGATTGATTTATCTAGATCAACAGTCGAAAAATTTCTTTTTGAACTTGTTAAGAAAAAATTCAAATGGTTCAAAGTGAAAAATATACAAAATATTACAAAATCTAATTGCATAAAAATCACTAAAAAATAGGCAATTAAAACCGAGCTAGTGTGCAAAAAAGCACGTCAGATCCTAAGGCAAATTAGGGTGTCGCTTTTTATTAATTTAATACTATGTATTAATTAGCACTCGTAACCTTCGAGCGCTTGCTTCCTCCTCTTCTTCTTTGAAATAAAATTTAATTAACAATTTTAAGGAGAAAAAGGATGAAAAAATTCAAAATGGTTTTCTTGGCAACTTGGTATCACTATGTGATTAGCCTTGGCATCTTCATTGTAGGCGTTGTTTTAACTATCATTGGTTTAAACACCAGTGTCACCGGTTTAACAGTCGCTGGAATCATCGTTGCATTAATGGGCTTTTCATATTTTCTAGTGAGTTTCTTATTATCAAGAGACAAAGCTAGATCAATTTGCTCAAACTGCAATAAGAAGATGCTCGCAGAAGGCAAAACTGTCAATTACAGCTATCAATGCACAGATTTTAGAGATAAGCATGATAACCAAGGTAATTACACCTGCACAGAATTCCACTATGTCGTGACCATCACTTGTCCTCACTGTGGTTCCACAAATACATTTACTAAGAAAACAGTTGCCAAAAGTTCTGCTAAAGCGACCACATACATGGATAAGTACATCAAAGGCTTATTGAAGATGAAATAATTGGTCTATCTTGACCTAATAAGCGATGCCTTAGGGTGTCGCTTTTAATTTGCTAAAAAATATTTAAATAGATTAGATGCCTAGCATCTTTTCTTTTTATGAAAATATTTCGCATAAATTCGACTTTTCATCAGTAATAAGTTTATAGGAGGGCACACTATGTCTAACTCATTCAATAAGAAATTCGTAAATGAAATCAAAGATATTTTAAGTATCGCTAAGGAAAGGGTAGTAACCTCAATCAATATCGCAATGGTGTATAGCTATTATGAAATTGGTAAACGCATCGTTATGGAAGAACAAAAAGGAAAGTCCAGAGCAGATTATGGAAAAGAACTAATTGAACTGCTATCAAGAGAATTAACCAAGGAGTTTGTGAGAGGATATTCAATTTCAAATTTACAAAATATTCGTAGATTCTATCTAATTTATTCACAAGACCAAATTCCACAACCACTGGTTACGGAATCTAAAGATAAAATGTCTTTAACAGAGAAAAACAAAATTCCCCAACCGGTGGTTAGGGAATCTAAAGACAATTTGTCTTTACATCAATATGATATTGGAGGAATTGATAAATATCCTCTAACAAGTGATGGTAAACGCTTCTTCTTAAGTTGGGTAATGTATGTCAAATTGATGAGAATCACCAATCCTGATGAAAGACATTTTTATGAAATTGAATGCTATAACAACAAATGGAGTAAAAGAGAGTTAGAAAGACAATATAACTCCTCACTATACGAAAGACTCGTACTTTCTAGAGATAAAGATAAAGCAAGAGAGTTATCCACTAGAGGGCAAATAATTGAAAAGCCTAGAGACCTCATCAAAGAACCCTGTGTTCTAGAATTCTTAGAACTAAAAGAAGATGAATCTTATTCTGAGAAAGACTTAGAAACAAAGATTATAAATAAGCTTCAGGATTTTGTTCTTGAATTAGGCAAAGGCTTCATCTTTGTCAAAAGACAAATGAGGATATCTTTTGATGATCAACACTTCTATCCCGATTTAGTGTTCTATAATCGCTTTCTTAGATGCTTTGTAATCATTGATTTAAAAGTGGGCACTCTTCATCCTCAAGATATCGGTCAGATGGAGATGTATGTTAATTATTTTGACCGCTACGAGAAAAGCGAAGAGGAAAACAAAACAATCGGAATTCTTCTTTGCAAAGATAAGAATGACGCGATGGTTAAGTTAACTCTTCCCGAAGATAACGACCAAATCTATGCGAGCAAATATGAAATGATCCTTCCATCTAAACAGGATTTGATTAGACTTATCAAAGAAAAGTAGTGGTGTTCATCGTTTTAATTGCATAAAAATCGCACAAAAATAGGCAATTAAAACCGAGCTAGTGTGCAAAAAATGCACGTCAGATCCTTAGGCAAATTCAAAAGCATATGTGCAAAAAATGCACAAACTCAAATCAGAAAAACACTCGCAAATATCGTATAGCTATTATATTTGCTACTTTAACTTACCAAGTTATTCATATATAATAAAATCATACATACAAATTGAAGGTCTAAAACATTAATGCGCAAAAGGTTTTCTTCCTTCATAAAAGTTATGTATAGAAAGGAAAATGAAAAATATGAAAATATTTTCTAAAATTGCCACAGCACTCGTTGGTATGGCTATGGCAATTGGTGTAGGTGTTGCTGTTAGTGGAAATAATTCTAAGGAAGTTAGGGCCGGAGATGTCACTGATAACTTAACAGCTTCAGATTTTGAAGCTATAACTACTTCATATGTTGATTTTAGTGGAGTAACAAAATCTTCTGATGCTGTTTATGCCGGTAATAGTGCAAAAGATGCTTCCGGAAACATTCAAATGAGAAGCAAAAGCTTAAATTCCGGTATAGTTTCTACGAGCAGTGGCGGAAAAGTAAAATCCGTTAAAATTACTGTCGGGAGTGGATCTAATACAATCAATGTTTATGGTTCGAATACCGCGTATAGCTCAGCAGCTGACTTATATGGTGCATCTGCCGGCACATTGATTGGTAGTGTTGCAGCGACAGGAACAGTTAACTTTTCAAATGACTATGAATTCGTTGGAATTCGCTCTAATAATGGCGCTATTTATGTTGCTAGTGTTGAAATCACATGGACTTCAGGTGATACTCCAACAGATCCACTTGAAAGCATTACTGTTTCTGGGTCTATGACCAAAACATCATACTATGTCGGTGAATCATGGAGCAGCGCAGGTTTAACAGCAACTGGTCATTATGAATCAGGTGAATCGAAGGATGTTACTGGCACAGCAATATGGTCTTTCAGTCCTACAAGTCCTGATTTATCAGTGACTAGCGTTGTTGCGACTGCAACAATTGGAACAATCTCTGGTAATAGTTCTGCTCAATCTGTTACAGTCTCTAAAACAAATCCTATCCAAGTCTTATACACAAAATCATCTGGTGCAGTTGATGTTTATGGTTACTATGTTGGTTTCTTAGATGGGACAGGTCCAGTTATCATGGATGGTGAATACGGCATTGTTGTTTATAACAAAACCGCCGATGTTTCAGGTTATACCGAAGGCGAAACTATTCTCCACGTCACTGGTTCAATAACCATTTTTAATGGATTATATGAAATTGGTTCCCCATCAATTTCTGTTGCGTCTGGAACATTTGATTTACCAAGCACCCCAGTTGTTTATGCTGCGGCTGGTGGAGAAACTCAAGAATACGCTTCGCGTTTAACAACTGTTACCGGTACTCCGACACTTACCAAAGGTAGCTTTGATAGTGTTCCTGGTACAGCCGACATCACCATGAGCTTTGATTTAGGTGGTGGCAAATCTGTTCAAGTTTTCTATAAGAAAGCTGCTCAAACAGCAGATTCTGAAGCCTTTACGGCAATCAAAACCGCGGTTACAGACTCAACCGAAATCACAGTTAAAGGATTTACTGGTTGGTACAATGGATTCCAAGTTCAAATGAATGGATACGTTAAACCAGCAGAAGACTATACTGCAGAAGATTTTTCTCAAGACTTACTTGATCAAACTGACGCAGTTTGTAAAGACTATGATGATGTAACTAATAATCATGACGCTATCGAGGCTATTTGGTCTAATTTAGCAAGCAATGATAAATATCCATCACTTCCAGCAGATCAAAAGACAATTCTTGCAAATGCCACTAGAGACGAATCTGGAACAGTAGTGGAACAAGCGATGGCAAGATACGATTACTTAACTGGCAAATATGGTTTAAGTAACTTTATTAATGGTCGTACTCCAGTCGCATTTGCTGCTCAACCGATTGTTTCTAATAGCAATATCAACAGTTCAATGTCGATCGTTGTCGTTGCAGTTATTGCAATTACATCATTGTCCGCTATTGGAGTGTTGCTTGTTATTAAACGTCGTAAATCAATCTAATAGTTGATTAAATAATCAAAGGGCTCTTAAGGTTTCTTAGGAGCCTTTTTCTTTGAGGCTTAGTTTGGTAATTCTTGAAAAATGAATCTCATTCCATTTAAAATATTTCTAATGAGTTATAACTCAAATAAGTTTGAAACATCGATGATGAAAAGAAAGAAGAAGCTTATCTATCTTTTAGATTGACTTCATTTATTGTTATCAAACAGAAAGGAGAAAAAAGAAAATAATGAACAAATTATTTACAAAAATTGCAAGTTTAACCTTAGGTTTAGCTCTCGCTGCTGGTGCAGGCGCATTCTTAGGTAGCCGTGCTGCTGAGGGGGTGAGCGCTAGTGAAAAACTTGCTTACACACTTGATGGGACCATAACTGGTGGAGAAAGTGCATATGCTGAACCATCTGTAATAACTCAAGGCGATGTTACTTGGGATGTAGTTGCCAATACAACAATGAGTCCTTGGCGATTGGGTGGAAAGGGTCTATCTAATGTTGACAGAACAATTACTTCTGAAGGGGTAGTTTTAACTTCGAATGTTACCAAAGTATTGGTCGATGTTGGCGCAACAGGATCTAGCTTAACTGTTAATTCTGTTTCTTTAAAGGTCGGAACATCGAGTGGTGGCTCTCAAATTGAAACTATCACAAAATCTTCTGGATCTTTATACAACACAGTTTTGACGTTTGAACGTTCGAGCGAAAAGAACTGGACTGGTCGCTATTTCACAATCGTTTTCAACGTAACGCGTACAAGTACTTCTGATAACGGCTATGTTCAATTTAACAATGCTAAATTTTACGAAGAATCTGCAGTTTCTCGTGGAGAAGCGTCGATTAGTGGATTAGACACAAATCTCTTATTTGTGGGTAATTCAAAAGCGTTAAGTTATGGCTGGGATCCTCTTGATTCGGGTGCGACCGTTAAGAGTTATTCGTTTAGTTCAAATAACACTGATGTTTTGACCTTTAGTGGTGATACTTATACTGCTGTCGCTCCAGGAAAGGCTAAAGTTATATTGAACCTTACCGATAGCAACGATGAAGAGTATGTTGTTGAAAGCGATTCTATTTTTGTTTCTAATGAATATGGATTTGAAGTTGGCGATAATGTAGTTCTATATTCCGCTGGCGCATCAATGGAAATGACTTCTATTGATAAAAGTGGAAGTGCCCATTTTGGTGTTGGCACAACTTATGTAACAAAACCAAACGGAACCTATCTCTTAACAGTTGAAGAAGGTAATGTTTCAGGTTCTTTATCGTTTGTCAACGATGGTAATTATTTAGCTTGGAGTAGTGGTAATTCTCTAACAACAAAGACTACCAAAGATGATAATTCATCTTGGTATGTTGTTTCATACGATGATTATGATTTAATCATCAATGCCGCAACTACATCAAGAGAAATTTGGTGGAACAGTGGCAGTCCAAGATTCGCTTGTTATGAAGGAAAAACACCTTCTTCTAGTGGTTATAACACAACTAGTTTAATGAAAATCGAAGAAGCGCCAGTTAGAGGCACAATTGCTATCGATACTAGTTTTGAAAAAGCTACAAGACAAGGCATTGCTGGCACACTTTCATTTACCTGGACTCCAGCTGAAGAAAGCAGTGCAACAATTGTTTCACATTCTTGGACATCAAGTAATTCAGATGTAATTTCTGTTTCAGGAGATGCATATGAAGCGATTGGCCCAGGAAAAGCCAAGATTACATTAAACGCAACAGATTCAAATGGACAGCTCTATGAAGAATCAACAATCGAAACCACAGTCGTTTCAGTTGTCAGTGGTTCATATGTTAAATATGAATCAATTTCTAATGGAGACACAGTTACGTTTGTTTGTGAATCTGCCGGAACACAGATTTCTAATGTTAAGAGCAATATCGGAGAATATGTATTCTATGACATTGCTCCGGCTAGTGTTTTTGATTTTACAGCAGTGGCTAATGGTGATCTTTTCGCCTTCGTATCTTCTGATGGTAAGTATTTAACTTGGGGAGATGCAACAAAAGCCGATATTAAACTTCTCGATGAACCAACCAGCAAGTCCTATTGGTCGGTTGCTTTTGATGAAGGCGGAAACGCAATTGTTACCAACAATGAACTTGATGGTGAAACACATAGATATCTAGCATGGAACGATGGTTCTCCAAGATTTGCTGCATATAAAACAGGTCAAACCGCTATTCAACTCTATGGCCCAAGTCAAGAAATCGTTATTTCTGAAAATGGTTCAGCATTTATCAACAATTTATTGTCATATACTTGTGATGAAGACGGTAAAACCGCTCCAAGTACAAGTGTTTGGTCTAACTTAAATACTCAATATAATGCAACTGGCGATGATTTGATTCCAACTGAAGATAAAGATCTTTTCAGATCTATTACTGCAGTGGAACACGAAACTCCAGTTACAACTAGAGAAAAAGTCGAACAAGCCATGGCAAAATACGATTATATTGTTGGTAAATATAATAAGACTTTAGGCTTAACTGAAGAATATCCAGATTTCATTAACAGAAATCCATCTGCTCTTAAAAACATTAGTGCTCCAACTCTTGGAACTAACTCCAGTAACACAGCAATCATCGTGGTTACTGTTATTGCGGTTGTTTCGGTTTCATCCATTGGTGTTCTTCTAGTTCTTAAGAGAAGAAAAAATCACATCTAAGTGATTAAAAATTTTTCAATCTAATTTATGAGGGCGAGAGTTAAATCTCGCTCTCTTTTTTACTTCTTATTATGAACAAATTTTTGGAAGTTTAAGGCTTCCTTTAAATCATCGAATAAAGCGATATAAAATTCATCACCCATCGCTTCTCTAAAAGCGGCTGAGTAATAACCATGTTCGATGATTTTTTCTTTGTAAAATTTATAAATATCCCTGTCAGATTCCGCATATTTATAGTTATTCTTACGGTTTACTGAGATGGAGATTTTCTCCGTTTTGTTATCGGTTGGACCGATATTAAAAGCAATTGTATCCGCGTATGTTTTATAATAGTCAACTTTGGAGACAAGATTAAGTAATTCTGGAGTGTCTCCTCCTGGTGAACGAAGATTAGCTTCTAAGGCGACAATTTCGCCTTTATTTGCTAAACCTTTTTTATCCTGAGTTAGCACAAAAAATTCGATATGGAAGCATCTTGATTTTAAATTGAAAGCTTTAACAACTCTTTCACCCATCTTTCTAAAATCATCATTCATCTTGCTTCTTGCATAATAAAAGACATCGAGATTATCTTTCACTACGGTAGCGATAGGAGTAGGGAAGGTTTCGTTAAAAGCGATGACGACCTCACTATTTTCGTTAGCGATACCATCGAAAGTGGTGATATAGCCTTCAAGATATTCTTCGATGATATAGCTTTCAGGAAGATTTTCTTTATGGAAAGCGATTAAATCTTCTTCATTTGAAATCTTATATGTATGGGCCGCTCCGACACCTGAATCAGGTTTAGCGAACAATGGATAGCCAACTTTCTTTACAAATTTAAGCGATTCTTCAATAGAAGAGGCTAAAATATATCTCGCGCATTTTACACCGGCATTTTCAAAATATTTTTTCATTCCCGATTTACATTTGTAATCGAGAAGTTCTTGATAGCGATATCCTTTTTCTATTCCGAATTCTTCTCTTAATCTAGCGTCATTAACCATCCAATATTCGTTGTTAGATTCGATGAAGTCAATTGGACCATATTTATCTTTTAGATAAGAAATGGTATTTCTCATCCAATCGTAATTATTCATATCTGAAACATAACAATATTCAGCTAAATTATCTTTTAGTTCTTGGTTAAGCGATGAATATGGTTCATCACCAATACCTAAAACGTTCACTCCGTTTTCTTTGAGGTGACGAACAAAATGAGAATATATACGTGGAAAATTTGGAGAAATAAAAATAAAATTCATACCCAAAAATTATATGTCTATAAGACTATTTTATTCAAATATTAATTAATAGAGGGTAGAATTATCTTATGATTGATGTCGTATACGCTGGAAACGATTTAATGTTTGATGGAATCCTTCTCAGTACTCTTTCAATGATAAGAAGAACCAAAGAAGATATTCATATCCATATTTTAACGATGGATTTCACTCATAAAGATCCTAGATTCAAACCTTTTAGAGATGACCAAGCTCATTTTCTCGAAAATGAATTACGTAAATATAACCCAAAGACAATCGTGGAAGTTAAAGATTGCACCGAGTTATATAACGCTCATTTAAATGAAAACGCTAATGAAAAACCGAAATATTCACCATATTGCACTCTCCGTTTATTAATGGGTGATTTTGCTGATTTAAAAGGTAAAGTTATCTATTTAGACTGCGACACGATGGCGCATGGTAACATCAAAGAATTATATGATATCGATATGGAAAACCTTGAATACCGTGCTTCGCACGACTACATGGGGAGACACTGGATTAAATCCGACTACATAAATTCTGGAATTTTGCTTTTAAATTTAGATGTAATTAGAGAAACTGGCCTACTTAAAAAGTGCTGCCACATGGTGAGAGTTAAAAAGATGTATTTCACCGATCAAACTGCTCTTTACAAATGCAAAACCAAATTTGAATTTTTCCCTGATGAATATCGCTTTAACGAACAACGAAGCGTTAAACCAAATACGGTAGTGAAACACTTCTGTAAAGGTATAAGATGGTTTCCCTTTAAAGTCTATAACATCAAACAATGGCAAATTGATAAGGTTCAATCCTATTTGAAGATCCATGAATTTGATGAGGACTTCGCTTTATATAAGGAAATCAAATCTAGATTTGTTAATTAGAAATTATTTGCTATAATAAAGTCACAAGAACGGAGCCTCCTAATTGTATGACGACTAAGGATGCTCTTTTATTTTGCTAGAAGCACTAACAAGGATAGTAAGAGACAATAAAGAACAATCTTGAGAACTATCACTAATTCGCTATGATTGTTTTTCAAGGCTATCACCTCCTTTCACTAATTGTGTAGGAGGCTATCCGTTCCGAGTTTTAACGACTTTGCTTTGTCGAATTATGTGATATAATGTAACCAAGAACGGAGTCCTCACAAGCACTTAGGTTACGTGGCTAGGAGGCTCTTTTTATTTTACGAGCAACGCTAATAAAGATAAGAAGAGACAAATGAAGGCGATCTTCAGAAGTTTTAAGGCTTCTTCCAGATGGTCTCTCATTGGACATCACCTCACTCTCTGTGCCTAGATTTGTGAGGCCCCGTTCCGAGTTTTAACGACTTTGCTTTGTCAGATTTTATGTTATAATGTAACCAAGAACGGAGCCTCTAAGACTACTAAGTGTTACGTTGGTCAGAGACTTCTTTTTTATCCCATTAGGAATCCTAGTAGGCAAATCAGAAGGCAGATGATGGTGATCTTAAGAATCTTTATCAGTTCCTTATAATCATCTTTCATTGCAGATGTACCTCCTTTCTATATTGCTATAGCCAAAGAGGTATTCCGTTCCGAGTTTTAACGACTTTGCTTTGTCGAGTTTTATGATATAATATAACCATAAGAGTGGAGCCCCTCAGTCTAACTTGCAAGGTTTGTGCTATGAGAGAGCTTCTTTTTTATCTCATCAGTAATCCGATCAGACATACCAGAAGACAAATCAAGGCGACTTTCAAGAGTTTTATCAGCTCTTTATAATCATCTTTCAATGTGGGATACCTCCTTTCTATTTGTTAAATAGTCCGAGAGGCCTTCACTCCGAGTTTTAACGACTTTGCTTTGTCGGTTTTTGTGGTATAATGTAACCAGAAGAACGGAGTCCTCACAAGCACTTACTGGTTAAATCTGCATGGAGGCTCTTTTTATTTTACGAGCAACGCTAATAAAGATAAGAAGAGACAAATGAAGGCGATCTTCAGAAGTTTTAAGGCTTCTTCCAGATGGTCTCTCATTGGACATCACCTCACTCTCTGTGCTCAGATTTGTGAGGCCCCGTTCCGAGTTTTTGTGACTTTGCTTTGTCAAAAAAATCTTACATTATAAAAGATATATAATCAAAGATTATTTTATAGGCGAATATCGTTATAATATATATCTATATTGGATGAAATTTATTTCTACAATTAGATATATAGCATATAGATATATAATATAAAAATGTCTTATTTTTTGCTCTTGCGAATCTCTGCAATTTTTAAAGCAGCTTCTTTGTCGATTATTTCAATGCCTTCCTTCTCTGCAATTTGAGCAATTTGAAGTAAAGCGGCCTTCATAAATGGACGCGGAATCTTCACATACATTTCGCACGCTTCTTTGGTGAATTTTACTTTGGTGTCTAATCTTTCCGCACAGTACATGACCGACTCAACGCTTCCCGCATTTGAAGAAGCGATTGGGAAAGAGATTGGCTTTTTACCGAATCTTGTGTACCAAAAATTCTTTGAATCGTGGTAGCCATAATCGACAGGCACTCTTGGGAAGGAATTTCTTTTCAATCCATTTTTAAGATTATTCGCATATTTTTCTTTCATTAAAATCTTGTCGATCTTAAGAATGAAATGACATCCGAATTTAGAAGTGATTCCATTGAAATTGTTATATGGACCTTCAACCCCTTCTAACTCTCCAAGATGCTTTTTAGATTTATAGCCATCTTCTAAAGAATCATCCCAAGTGCATTCGATAACTTGATATGCATCCTTTAGGATAAACGGCCTATCCCCTTCAGCTTCACCTCTTTCAAGTTCAAAGAAACAATCTTTCATTTTCTCTTCGGGAGTTTTACCTGGAAAACCAAGTCTAACCAGCTCTTTAAATGCTTTCTTATCATCGGTGATGAAATTAAGAGCACATTTACCATTTCTTAAAATGTTTTGAGCGGTGTTAGAGGAATTCCTACACTCCAAAATCATCGCATAATAATTTTTACCAGCGATATAGTAAGGAAAAACTAATGAATAAGAACCAATTGTGGTTCTACCATCCTCGGTTAAAGTGGATATTGCCACGGTGGGCATTGGGAAAAAGAGGTTGTTTTGATAAAAATTATCAACAACCTTAACTTCTTTAAACGACGACATAACTAATTACCTCACTAATATTTTACTATTTTCACCATGAGAATAAAATAATTCGACAAAAATTCGATTTTTATCAGTATATAGTGTGTGAGGAGGTTTTTATGGCAGAAACAATAACAAAATCATTTACGTACGAAAAACCGTACGATATAATTTGTATAAAGGAAGTGACTAGTATGATTAACACCAATATATCGAACGCCAGAACAGATTTATACAAATTAGCTAATAGTTGTCTTGAATTTAATGAAGTCGTTAACATCTCGACTAAAAATGGCAACGTTATTCTACTCAGTGAGCAAGAATATAACAATTTGGTTGAATCGGTTTATTTAGCGGGTATACCGGGCGTTTTAGATGATATCAAAGAGGGTGTTAATACTCCATCGAGCGAATTAGAAAAGGATGTCAAATGGAAATAAGATTTACTAAGCAAGCCTTAAAAGACTTACAAAAGGTTAAAAAAGTTCCGCTCATCCATCAAAGAGTAGTAAAACTACTCAGCCTAATTGAAAATAATCCTTTTCAAAATCCACCTTCATACGAAAAATTGCTATTTGCTAAAAATTTATATTCAAGAAGAATCAATATCCAACATCGTTTAGTTTACGAGGTTAGGGAAAAAGAAAAATTAGTTGTAATCATTAGAATGTGGACGCATTACGAATAAGCGTCAAACGAAGAGACTTTTTGTTAGGAAAACGCTTTATTAAAATAAAGGTTGCGACTTTTATTTGCTTTAATATAATAATAATCATCTTATTATTTTGGAGGACATTTATGGCCAAATTACAAGGACACGCTGTTAAACAAATAACAGAAATCGTTGAACGCTATAAAAACGAAGAGACTCCTTTAATGATGATTCTTGAGGCTATTCAAACCGAATACGGTTATATTCCTTTAGAAGTTCAAGAACTCGTCTCTTCTTTAACAGGTATTCCTGTTGCAGAGATCTATGGTGTAGTTACTTTCTATTCCTTCTTCTCACTTAAACCAAAAGGAAAATATGTCATCGGTGTTTGCCTTGGTACAGCTTGCTATGTCAAAGGTGGACAACAAGTCATGGACAAATTTTCAGAAATGCTCGGTATTAAACCAGGCGAAACAACTGATGATGGTTTGTTTACTTTAGATGCGCTTCGTTGCATCGGCGCGTGCGGCATTGCACCAGCTATTTCCATTAATGGAAAAGTATATCCAAAGATGGAAGTCAACAAAGTTGGACCAATCATCAAAGAATATCATGATTTAGCAGAAAAGGAGGCTCAAGCATAATGGAAAAGATTACATCTGAAGCAAAATTAAATGAAAAAATTGCCCATTGTTCGAGCTGCCTTGAAACTAAATTCGGCGGAAAAGATGGCAAAAAACATCTTGTTGTCTGTGGTGGTACAGGTTGCATTTCTTCAAATTCAAACGAAATCCTCGCTAAACTTGAACAATTAATCAAAGAAAAAGGACTTGAAGATAAGGCTACAGTTAACCGTGTCGGTTGCTTTGGCTTTTGCTCCCAAGGCCCATTCGTTAAAGTCTTCCCAGAAGATAGACTTTACCGCGCTGTTAAAGTAAGCGATGTTGAAAGAATTGTTCAAGAAGATATCATCGAAGGAAAATGTATTGAAGATTTACTTTATGTTGATCCTGCTACACACGAAAAAGTCGAAAGACAAGATGATATCAATTTCTACAAGAAACAAAAACGAATCGCCCTTCATGGTTGCTCGATGATCAATCCTGAAAAGTTAGAAGAAGCCTTTGGCTTTGGAGCTTTCCAAGGTTTAAAACGCGCTTTAAAGATGAGTCAACAAGAAGTTGTGGATGAAGTGCTCAAATCCGGCCTACGTGGTCGTGGTGGAGCAGGCTTCCCAACTGGCAGAAAATGGCAATTCGCTTTAAACCAAAATAATAAAGATAAATACGTAATTTGTAATGGTGATGAAGGTGATCCAGGAGCATTTATGGATCGTTCTATTCTCGAAGGTAACCCAGTTGGTGTCATTGAAGGTATGATGATTGCTGGCTATGCCATTGGTGCTCAAAACGGTTATTTCTATGTCCGTGCGGAATACCCAATCGCCGTTGAAAGATTAAGAATCGCTATTAAAGAACTCGAAGAAGTCGGTCTTCTTGGCGATAACATCTTAGGAAGTGGATTCTCATTTAGATGTCATATTAGACTTGGTGCTGGCGCCTTCGTTTGCGGTGAAGAAACCGCTCTTCTTAATTCTATTGAAGGTAAACGTGGTATGCCTCGTCCAAGACCTCCATTCCCAGCCGTTAAAGGTTTATGGGATAAACCATCCATCATTAATAACGTCGAAACTTTAGCATCCGTTTCTTGGATCTTACGTGAAGGCGCTGATAAATATGCTGCAATTGGTACTGAAGGTTCCAAAGGAACCAAGGTTTTCGCTTTAGGTGGCAAAGTCAATAACGTTGGCTTAGTTGAAGTTCCAATGGGCACAACCTTAAGAGAACTTATCTATGATATCGGTGGTGGAATTCCAAATGGTAAAAAATTCAAAGCTATTCAAACCGGCGGTCCATCAGGTGGATGTTTAACCGAAAAAGATCTCGATGTTGAAATTGATTTCGATTCACTTGTCGCTAGAGGCTCAATGATGGGTTCTGGCGGTGCGATCGTCATGGATGAAGATAACTGCATGGTCGACGTCGCTAAATTCTATATGGAATTTATTTGTGATGAAAGCTGCGGTAAATGTTCGCCATGTCGTATCGGAACTAGAAGAATGCTTGAAATCTTACAAAAGATTACTGCTGGTAAAGGCGAAGAAAAAGATCTCATAGATCTTAAAGAACTCGCTAGCGTCACTAAATCTAATTCGCTGTGCGCATTAGGTCAAACTGCTGCTAACCCGATTCTTTCAACAATGAAGGCTTTCCCAGAAGAATATGAAGCTCACGTGAAGGATCACAAATGTCCTGCTCACGTTTGTAAAGCTATGCTTATCTATGCGATTGATCCAAATAAATGTAAGAAATGTTCTTTATGTGCTAGAAACTGTCCAGTGCAAGCTATTAGTGGAGTGCCTGGTAAAGAACCATTTTCAATCGATCCAAAGAAATGCATTAAGTGCGGACTTTGTATGTCTAACTGTCACTTCAATGCAGTCTATAAGAAATAGGAGGGAACAAAAATGGCTTTAGTTAATATCAAAATTGAAGGCAAAACATATCAAGTTGAAGACAATTTAACCGTCTTAGAAGCTTGCCGTAAATGCGGATATAATATCCCATCTCTTTGCTCGTTTAAAAACGGACAATGTTCTCTCGCTAGTTGTCGTGTTTGCTTAGTGGAAGTTAAAGGTGCAAGAGGTTTAGTGGCCTCATGTGCTTATCCAGTCAATGAGGGAATGGAAATATCCATCTCTTCACCAAAGGCAAGTGAAGCTCGCAGAGCTTCTGTTGAACTCATTTTATCCAATCACCAAAAGAATTGTTTACAATGTGAGAAAAACGGCAAATGTGAACTTCTTGAAGTTTCAAAGATGGTTGGTGCTAGAGAACAAAAATATATCGGTTCACAAACTCCTGCTACATTAGATGAAGTCGCTCCAGGAATTATTCGTAATACTGGCAAATGTATTCTCTGTGGTAGATGTATCGAAACTTGTAAAAAATTACAAGGCATTGGTATTTTAGGATTTGAAAACCGTGGATTTAAAACCATTGTTGCTCCTGCTCAAAATAGATCGTTTAATAACGTTCCATGTATGCAGTGCGGTCAATGTACACTTGTCTGTCCAACCGGCGCACTTATGGAACATAATGAAATTCCATTAGTAGACGAAGCTCTTAAAGCAGGAAAATTCGTCGTTTGTCAAGTCGCTCCAGCGGTTAGAAGTGCGATCGCTGAAGAATTCGGTGAAAGAATTGGTACTAATGGTACCAAGAAGATGATTGCAGCTTTGCATCGTCTTGGATTCTCCCGTGTCTTTGACGTTAATTTCGGTGCAGATTTAACCATCATGGAAGAAGGCACCGAATTACTTAATCGAATTAAAAAAGGTGGAGTGCTTCCTCAAATCACTTCCTGCTCACCAGGATGGATTAATTATATGGAATATTTCTATCCAGAACTCATTCCACATATGTCATCTTGTAAGAGCCCACATCAAATGCAAGGTGCGATCACTAAAACCTATTTTGCTCAAACCCATAATATTGACCCAAAGAATACCTTTGTTGTCTCTATTATGCCTTGCACAGCAAAAAAATATGAAAAGTCTCGTAAAGAGATGGAAGTCGATGGACTTCGCGATGTCGATGCCGTCTTAACTACTCGTGAAATCGCTAAGATGATTAAGCGTAATGGTATCGACTGGAAGAAACTTCCTGAAGACGAAGAATTCGATCAAGATTTACTTGGTAAATATAGTGGCGCTGGTGTCATCTTTGGTGTCACGGGTGGCGTTATGGAAGCTGCTTTAAGAACAGCTTATAAAATTCTGACCGGAAAAGAACATGAACTCATCAAATTTGAAGCGGTTCGTGGTCTTGAAGGCGTTAAGGAAGCAAGCATTGATGTTAGTGGCACAACTCTTAGAGTTGCAGTTGCTTCTGGTATGAGAAATGCTAAAAAGCTTCTCGATGAAATTAAAGACGGTAAATCACCATATGCCTTCATCGAAATCATGGGCTGTCCAGGTGGATGTATCAACGGCGGTGGTCAACCATATGTTAAACCAATGTTCCTTCCAAATGAGGATGATGACATTTTAGAAACATATCGTGCTAAAAGAGCATCGGTTCTTTATAAAGAAGATGAACGTCAAGAAGTTAGACAATCACACAATAACCCTGATGTCATCGCTTTATATAAGAATTTCCTTGGCGAACCAAATGGTGAATTGTCTCATAAATTGCTTCATACTCACTATGATGCAAATCGTGAACAATACCCAAATAAATAATTGCATAGCCCCTTGAGGGGCTTTTTAAAAAATGGACGAGTTATTATATAGTAGATTTTTAGATAAATTTGGCACTAAGCCTGAATATTTTGTTACCTCTTCAGGTCGCTTTGAAGTGATTGGAAACCATACCGATCATAATGGTGGTCTTTGCGTTGCTGCTAGTTGCGATTTAGCGATAAGCGGCTATTTAAGTAAAAACAAAGATGACCAAGTTGAACTTCTTTCAGAAGGATATGAAGACATATCTTTTAAATTAGATGATTTAAGTCTAAAAAAGGATGAAGTAGGAACCTCTAAAGGCTTAGTTAAAGGTGTCGCTATTTATTTAAAGAAACATGGCTATCAAATTGGCGGTTTCTCACTTGTTTCAAAATCGACAATTTTTAAAGGGGCGGGAGTATCTTCTTCAGCCGCTTTTGAATCGCTCATTGGAGAAATCTTTAACGCTTTATATAATGATTCAAAAATCGATCCTCTCGCTTTGGCCAAAGCCGGACAATATTCTGAGAATTATTATTTTGATAAGAAAAGCGGTCTATTAGATCAATGCGCAGTTTGCTTTGGAAATATTTCATATATGGATTTTTCATCTAAAGATGAAATCAAAGTCAATACAATCGATTTTCCTTTCGATGATATGTCTTTTGTCATCGTTAATAGCGGAGGAAGTCACGCGGATTTAAGTGACCTTTATTCTTCAATTCCTATGGATATGAAAAATGTCGCCAAAAAGCTTGGAAAGCAAACTTTAAGCGAAGTTAGCTTTGATGATGTTTATATGATTAAAGAGCAATTAAGCGAATTAGAATTTTCTAGAGCAAAACATTTCTTTTTAGAAAATATTCGCGTTAAAACTTTAGTGGACGCTTTAAAAAACAAGAATAAAGAAGCATTTTTAAATGCAATTAAAGAATCATTTATTTCTTCTAGAGATAATCTTAAGAATATGATGGTGTTAGATCGCTATGAAGGCTCGCCTCTTGAAGCTTGTGATTTAGCTTATAAATATTTAGGAAATAAAGGGGCTGCGAAGATAAATGGTGGAGGATTTGCTGGCTCAATCATCGTTTGTTTACCAAAATCTGAGAGTGAATCATTCAAACAATTCATGGCTCAAAAATATGGTGAGAATAACGTCGCAAGTGTGAATATAAATCCATATCCACCTCAAGTCAAAAAATTATAGTTTTATTAGAATAATAAATTCGCTATAATATATTTACAAAAGGAGTGAGAAAAATGAATACTATTCAATTTCTCTTAACCTTATGTAGCGAGACTAGTTCTCGTAAATATAAATAAAGTTGCTATTCGTAGCGACTTTTTCTTTTATAAGTGTATAATTATTGTATGCAAAAAGTTGATAGATCGAAATCGAAGTGGTGGGAATTATTCCGCTTTTTAGTGTGTGGTATTGCTGCTGCTTTGAGTGACTATTTGGCCGCTCAGCTCATCGTTCTAGTGATGCCTGGAGTTAATTCAATTGTTGTCACCGTAGTTTCAACAGCGATTGGTTTTGTAGTTGGCGTTATTGTTAATTATTTAATTTCAACGTATTGGGTGTATCAAAATGTCGATAAAAGTGTGGAGACTAAATCTAAAAGATTTATTATGTGGTTCGTCATCCTTTCTTTCATCGCGATGGCTCTTTCGATTGGCACAATGTTAATTTGCGATGTTATCGTTGTCTACGCAATGCATCTTGATAGTATCGTTAATGCATCGATCGTTTCTCTTATTAAAGAAAATGGAATCAAATTTTTAATAGAGGCTAATTTTTGGACGTATTTTGTAAGCTTCATTTTAAAAACACTAGTTGGCCTAGTGTGGAATTATTTTACAAGAAAAAAGTTCCTCTATAAGGAACCTAAACAATCTTAACTGTTTTAAAGATAAATTCTTCGATTTCTGGGTATTTCTTGATATCCAGTTTTTCTTTTTTCTTTAAATCTTTGAGAATAGATTTATTAAGTTTTAGATGTTTTCTTGGTCCATGATTAAGGACGTGTCTAGAAACATAGGCATCATAAAAAAGTGACAATTTACTACGTTTATAAGTTTTTAAAAATCCCTGCAAATATCCGCTATTTTCTGATTTATCGCACAAATATCGAATATATGAAAAAGCCCATAAATGATATGCAAATCTCTCTTTTTTCTCAGTTTGAGTCGAACTAGTTGAGTGGATGCGATAAACGTAGAGCGGATTTTTGATTGTCTTCACTTTTTTAGTGTTCATAAAGATGCTATAGATGGCAACCGTATCTTCAAATATCGCATTGGTGGTGTCGATAATTGGGGCGCCTAACAGCAGTTCTCTTTTAAATATTTTTGACCATAAGAATGAACGCATGTAGGTATCTTTTAGTAGTGCTTTGCAGGCTCCGACAGAATCGAATTCTTTATTTTTTACAAAAATATTTTTATGCTTTTTGCCATTCTTCTCGGTCTTGAATGAGCAATTAACAACATCGTAACCTTTTTCGATTTCTTCAAACATTACTTCCAAGTAATCTTTTTCATAGCAATCGTCGACATCTAAAAAACAAATATATTTAGCTTTCGACTTTTTAACTGCATAATTCCTTGAACCTTGGATTCCTAAACCATTATGCAGGTCAATAATAAGGTTTGGATGATTCTTTTTATATTCATTAGCGATTTCGACAGTGTGATCTGTGCTTGGATCGATTTCTAAAAATACTTCATATTCACCTTTGAAAGTTTGACTAAAAACACTATCTAAGCATTCTCTTAAATATTTCTCACCATTTCTTGCAGGAATGATTATTGATATATCCATATTTAATATTTATTCTAACAAAATTCTTCCAAGTCGAATATGGGTAGCACCTTCTTCGATTGCTTCAAGATAATCATCAGACATGCCCATTGAGAGATAAGGAATAGATATATTAAATTTTTTCTCTAAATCTATTCTTAAATCTACGAGTTTCTTAAATTGATCTTTAAGTGATAATTCATCGGCATTTTTAACCGCCATCATCATTAGACCAACGAGCTTAATATTTTTATATTTAAGGAGTTCAGATATGAATTCTTCTACTTTGTAGAAAGGAACACCATTTTTCGTTTCTTCGAGGTTGATTGAAACTTCGACGAAAGTGTTTAATGGAGTCTTGCGATCCTTATCGATAATCTTGGCTAAATCTAAAGAATCTAGCGAATGAAGATAATCGATTTTATCGATAACTTTTAAAGCTTTATTTCTTTGCAAGTGACCGATGAAATGCCAAACGATGTCATATTCTTTTAATGCTTCATATTTTTCTAAAAAAGAATCAACTCTATTTTCACCAAAGTTATTTATGTTAGCATTTAGAAAATCTTTCATTTCTTCGCTACTTAAGTATTTAGTGGCAGCTACTAGAGTCACGTTTTTTGGTAATGTCTTTAAGAATTCTTTGATATCTTTACGAACCATAATAGATATTGTAATGTTTCCATTTCATAATTGAAATGATTTATTGTATAATTCACGTATAAAGGAGATTATTTATGTCTATATTGCTCGCTTAACTGGTGGTGAACTCGAATTAAGAGCAACTTTAAAAGACGCAAATGTCAAGGAAGGATTTGCTGTTAAAGGTAGTGAAGTCGATGATTGTGACTTAGCTTTATCAGCGTGAGTGAATAAATAATGAAAAAATTAACTGAACAACTCTATTATGTTGGAGTAAGCGATAGAAATATTGACTTATTCGAAGGCCAATACGAAGTTCCAAACGGAATGGCCTATAACTCATATATTCTCGTCGATGAAAAGATTGCTATCTTTGATAGCGTAGATAAAGTTTGCCTCGATGAATGGATTAAAAATATCAAAGAAGTTTTAAAGGATAAAAAACCTGATTATTTGATTATCCATCATATGGAACCAGATCATTCCGCAAATATCATGAAACTTGTGGAAGTTTATCCTGATATCACTCTTGTATCATCGTTTTTAGCATTTAAGATGCTTGATCAATACTTCCATAAAGAAGTTAAAAATAAAATCGTTGTTAACGAAGGAGATAAATTATCGCTCGGAAAACACGAATTAACCTTCATTACCGCTCCAATGGTTCATTGGCCAGAAGTTATCGTTTCATATGAAAAGGAAACCAAAACATTATTCTCGGCTGATGGCTTTGGAAAATTCGGTGCTTTCGACTATGAAGAAGATTGGGCTTGCGAAGCAAGAAGATATTACTTCGGCATCGTTGGTAAATTTGGCGTTCAAGTCCAAGCATTGCTTAAGAAAGCTGCTACATTAGATATTAAAAGAATCTGTCCTTTACACGGACCAGTCCTTGAAGAAAACCTCTCATATTATTTAGGTTTATATGACACTTGGTCAAAGTATGAACCAGAAGCTGAGGGTGTCGCTATTTTCTATACATCTGTATATGGCCACACTAAAGAAGCAGTGGATGAATTAGAAGAAAAACTCAAAAAAGCTGGTGCCAAAAAGGTCGTTAGATTCGACCTTGCTCGCGATAGTGAATCCGAAGCTGTTGAAGATGCATTTAAATATGGAAAGATCGTTTTTGCAACCACAACTTATAACATGTCAATCTTCCCATTTATGCATAATTTCCTTAATCATTTAATTGAACATAATTATCAAAATAGAGATATTGCTATCATCGAAAATGGTAGTTGGGCACCTAATGTTGAGAAGGTAATAAAAGATATGTTTAAGGATTCAAAAGACATTCGTTTTATTGCCCCAACTGTCAAAATTCTCTCTTCAATGAACGAAGAAAATCATAAACAAATCGACGAAGTAGTCGCTGCTTTTTTGGGTAAAACAGCTCCAAAAAATGAAGAGAAAAAAGAGAAGTTGGTTTGCAAGATTTGCGGCTATGTTTATGAAGGAAATGAGCTGCCAGAAGGCTTTAAATGCCCGATTTGCAAGCATCCAGCAAGCGATTTTTCAAAATTAAAATAACCATTTAATTCCTAAATATCTTTTGAAAGATAAAATAAAATATTGGAGTTTTGCAAGGATTTTGAAACACTAAAAAACTTTTTTGAAAAAAGTCGCAAAAATCTATTGAATTTTCATTCTTAAGAATTTAACATTTCTAATAGGAAAGGAGTTAGTTTAAATGAAAGCATTACACGTTTTTTCTAGAATCTTCCATTACTTAAAAGTTTGGGATTGGATTCTCGCAGTCGTTGCTCTTGCTTATGGCTTCATGACCGTTGCAAATGGCTTAGCCGTTGCTTGTGATCTTGAAAACTTAGATCTCGAAGCTCTTGGCGTTGAAAAAATCGAAGAATACTTATTGCCAATTGTCAGCCTTGCTGGAACAATTGCTTTAGTTTCAATCGTTTTAGTCGTCCTCGGTCTCTTCCACTGGGCTTTAGAACATTCGTTCAAAGAAGCTTATAAGATCGTTGTCCGTAGACGCGAAGCAGAATGCAAAGAATGCTGCTGTGAAAAAGCTCCAGCTTCAAACCTCGATGCACAAGTCGAAGAAGTTATGAAGTGGAAAAACCTTTATGTTGAAGGTATCATTACCGAACGCGAGTTCATTGACAAACGTAATGAAATCCTCCGCATTGCTAAATAAGGTTCAGTTTAACTAACTAAGAAGTCCTTTCTCGCGAGGGGACTTTTTATTATGAAAAAGGAACTAGTATTAATTTTGCTAGTTCCTTTTAAATATCAATTCTCTTTAATCACAACTTTATTATCGACATAATCGACAAGATATTTATGCTTGGTATCGACTTTGCCTTCGATAATATATTCTGCAATTAAGGTTTCGATTTCATTTGAGATGAATCGTTTAAGTGGTCTTGCTCCAAATTCATATGAGAATGATGAATCCAATATCCATTTCTTGAGTGATTCGCTAAAAGCGAATGAGAAGTAATTCTCTTTTAGACGTTCATTTAATATATTAAGTAGTTTAGTAACGATCTTAAATTGGACTTCTTTTGTTAATGGCTTAAAGTAGACTACTTCATCAATTCTATTCAAGAATTCTGGTCTAAAGTGTGACTTTAATAATTTTTCAACTTCTTCGCGTTTATTTTCTAACAATAAATCAGAACCTAAATTTGAAGTCATGATGATAATTGTGTTTTTGAAGTCAACAACTCGACCTTGCGAATCGGTTAAGCGACCATCATCAAGAATTTGAAGGAGAAGATTGAATACTTCGGGGTGAGCCTTTTCGATTTCATCGAATAGAACGATGGAGTAGGGGTTTCTTCTTACTTTTTCAGTTAATTGGCCACCTTCTTCATAACCAACATATCCTGGTGGGGCGCCAATGAGTCTAGAAGTCGAATATTTTTCCATATATTCAGACATATCGATTCTGACCATATGAGATTCGGAATCGAATAGTGATTCTGCTAACGCTCTAGCGACTTCGGTTTTACCAACACCGGTTGGACCTAAGAATAGGAAGCTTCCGATTGGTTTGTTTTGATCTTTAATTCCTGCTCTTTGACGAATAATGGCGTTTGAAACTAGTTTAATTGCTTCATCTTGGCCAATTACTCTTTTCTCAAGAGTTTCTTTAAGATGGAGAACTTTCTCTTTTTCGCCTTCGGCGATTTTACTTAAAGGAATATTGGTAAGTTTTGAAACAATCTTAGCGATATCGTTTTCAGTAACCACTTCAGAAAGGATACGATCAACTTTTGTGTCGCTTTCAAGTTCTTTAAGTTCTTTTTCTAGTTCAGGAATCTTTTTATATTGAAGTTCACTGGCTTTTTGATAATTAGCTTCTACGAATGCATTAGAGAGTTCGTTACGAAGTTTATCGAGTTGAATTTTGAGTTCTTTTGCACGGTCGATCTTATTTTTCTCAAGTTGCCAACGGCTTTCCAAAGAACTTTGTTCTTCCTTGGCTTTCTTTAGGTTATCGTTGACCTTTTCAAGTCTCTTTTTACTTGCTTCATCTTTTTCTTTTTCAAGAGCGACTTTTTCAATTTCTAAAAGTTTAATCTTTCGATTGATTTCATCGAGTTCGGTTGGAGTGGATTCAATTTCCACTCTTATAGAAGCACAAGCTTCATCGATTAAATCGATGGCCTTGTCTGGAAGAAAACGAGAAGTGATGTAACGATTTGACATTGTAACTGCCGCAACAATCGCATTATCGGTGATTTTCACACCATGATGAGATTCGAATTTCTCTTTAAGACCTCTTAAAATGCTTAATGTATCTTCGACTGTTGGCTCATTCACCATTACAGGTTGGAACCTACGCTCGAGCGCGCGGTCCTTTTCTATATATTGTCTATATTCATTAAGCGTGGTGGCACCGATACAATCGATTTCTCCTCTAGCAAGCATTGGCTTAAGCATATTAGAAGCATCGAGTGCGCCATCGCTACGACCAGCTCCAACAATCAAATGGATTTCATCGATGAAAAGAATGATTTTACCTTCAGATTCCTTAATTTTATTAAGGACTGCTTTTAATCTTTCCTCAAATTCACCTCGATATTTTGCACCAGCAACAAGGGCGCCCATATCGAGTTCATAGATTGTTTTTCCTTTTAAGGAAGTAGGGACGTCGTCTTGAGTTATTCTCTGGGCTAAACCTTCGAGAATAGCAGTTTTACCAACACCTGGTTCACCGATTAAAATGACATTGTTTTTATTCTTACGAGCAAGGATTTCAATAATCTTACGAATTTCATTATCGCGACCAATTACCGGGTCGATTTTTCCATCCTTAGCTTGTTTAGTGATATCTCGACCAAACTTTTCAAGGATGTTTTCGTCGTTTTGATAATCTTGCATACCATCCATATTATTCATAATATTTACCTCCTTTTTGGCACTCTTACTCTTTGAGTGCTAACCATATTATATAACAAAATTGGCACTCGTCAATATAGAGTGCTAAAAATCTTTAATTAATATAAATATTAAATATTTCTTAAGCACATCGCTTTCTTTTTTATAAAAAGCAAGTATAATACTTTTCAATGGATAATTTAGATACCCTTTTTGAGAAAAAACAATTCGATTTGGTAATCAAATTAACTGAGCTTAGTTCTGATCCGAAAGATCGTTTTTTGCGCGTTTCTTCTTTTGTTAGTTTAGCTAAATACGATGAAGCGCTTGATGAAATTGAAAAATACCAAAATATTATCGAAACAAAATACCCTCTTCAATTAATGAAGCTTCACTTTGAATTACTTTTAAGTAAGAAATTATTTGATGAAGCAAAAATAGCGTTAGATCATTACGAGAATTTGCCTTATATTTCTCAAGAAGCGGAAGAATACATGCGAGACATGAAAGAAAGAATAGTGGAAGAGTCTCATCCGAAGGCGCAAAAAACCTATTCTTTCGATGAAATAGATGATGTTTTAGAACACGTCACTAATCAAGGAATCATCTCCCAAGTTATCTTTTCTCTTAAGGATTACAATATAAATAATTATATTGATTCATTAAAGATATTTTTAACTAGAGAAGATGTTCATCCTAATTTTAGGACTTATGGATTGATTCTTTTAGTCGATAATAAATTCGATGAAGAAATAAACTTTTTATCGCTTAATGGAATTGTTAAAGTTAATCCTGCAAAGCTATTCCCACCTTTTATGAGCGCTGATTTTAATGAAGTTTGTCGCTTAATCACTTTAAAGGCGGATCAAAATGTCACTTTGACTCAAACCGCTCTTCATTTATTCAATTGTTTTATAATTGATACTTATCCAGTTGATATCTATAAAAATAGCGTCGATTCTTTAGCGAACGCTTTTATCTTTATTGCGAAGTCTTATCTAAATATTGAAGTTTCATCTTTAGATGAAGAAGACAAAAAACTCGCCAATAATATCAAATATATCATTGAATCGACCCCTGATATAAAACTCTAATAGATATTGTCTTAAAGACAGCAAATATTAAAACTTAATATATTTCTTGCGAGGCTTAATGCTTTGCAATATACTTTTACATAGTAAATTTAAGGAGATTCAAATAAATTATGAAAAGAGAAGTAAAAAAACTCGAAAATTCCAAAGTTGAAGTTCTTTGTGATGTTGAACCAGCTCTTTGGAAAGAATATCAAGAAAAAGCTTTTAAGAAATTAGCAGCAAATCTTGAAGTCAAAGGCTTCCGCAAAGGCAAAGTCCCAGAAGCTATGGCGAGAAAAGAAATCAATCAAGGCTCCATATTTAATGAAGCCGTCAATCTTTCTCTTCAACCAGCTTTTGATGAAGTTCTTCGCGAAGAAAAGCTTCAACCATTTGCTCGTCCAAGCGTTGACGTCACTAAGTTAAGTGACAGTGAACTTCAATTGAAGTTCATCATTGTTTTAGCTCCAGAAGTTAAGCTTGGTCAATATAAAGGTTTAGGTGTTAAGAAAGACGCTGTTAAAGTCGAAGAAAAAGAAATCGACGCTGAAGTTAAAAAACTCGTTGAGCAAAACGCTTCACTCGTCGTCAGCGAAAAACCAGCCAAGAAAGGTGATACAGTTGTCTTTGACTTCGTTGGTAGTGTAAACGGCAAAGAATTCGAAGGTGGAAAAGCTGAGAACTATTCTTTAGAACTCGGTTCAAATAGTTTTGTTCCAGGCTTCGAAGATCAATTAGTTGGCGTTAAGAGCGGTGAAGATCGTGAAGTTAAAGTCACTTTCCCAACTCAATACGTCCCAGATCTCGCTGGTAAAGAAGCGGTCTTTAAATGCAAAGTTCACGAAGTGAAAGAAAAAGTTATTCCTGAACTTAATGAAGAATTAATTGCCGAACTTAATATTCCAAATGTTAAAACTGTTGCCGAACTTAGAGAATACGAAAAACAAGCTCTTCTTTCTCAAAAAGAAAATGCTGCTAATAATGCCGCATTTAATAAAGTAATGGATAAGATTATCGAAGGTTCCAAGATTGAAATTGCCGAAGAAGTCTTAAAAGACGAAGTCGAAGGCATGAAGAAAAATATGGAACAACAAGTTTCACAACGTGGCTTAACCCTCGAACAATATTATTCAATCACTGGTCAAAAGCCAGAAGATGTTGAAAAACAAATGAAGACCGAAGCCGAAAAGAATCTTAGAGCAATACTTTGTATGGAAGAAATCGCTAAAGCTGAAAAAATCGAAGTTAGCGATGCAGAAGTTGAATTCGAATTCTCCAAAATTGCTGATCAATATAAGATGGAAGTTGAAAAGGTTAAAGAAATCCTTGGTAAAGATTTACCACGTTTCAAAGCCGAACTCCGTCAAAGAAGAATTCAAGATTTCATTGGAAAAGAAAATATTGCTTAATTTGACCTTTGAAAGGAGGAATAATTATGCCTTCTAACAAAAAAGAAAAATTTACCCTTCCTTTGCTTGTGACAAAATCATTTTCGGTTTTTCCTAGCAAGAAGGATGTCGCTATTGATGCGGGACGTGATTTTTCTGTTAAAGCAATTAATGCTTCACGTGATAATAACTCATCATTAATCCTTGTCGTTTCTCAAAAAGATGTGGCAGTGGATGTTCCAACTCAAAAGGATTTGTATGAAGTCGGCACTTTGTGCCGAATCACATCCTATAGCGATATGAAAACCTATGTTCGCGTCCGTATCATGGGTAGCGCAAGAGTGCGCATCAATAACGTTTCTTTCGACGCTGCTGGTTTCTTTGTTGCTGATAGTGAAAAACTTGAAGATGTCATTAGCGATGAAAGAAAAGTTATCTCTTTAACTAAAGCTATTGTCTCTTCACTTCAAAATGTTCCTCAAATCACTTCAATGATTCCAAGAACCGCTTTAGTGGAAATAACCACCAAAGGCGCCGATCCAAGAGAATTACCTGATTTTTTAGGTCCTTACCTTCCTTTAACCGATGAAGGCCGACAAACTCTTTTAAGTGAAAATATTGTCGATAATCGTCTCGAATTTGTCTTAACCTCTATAAGAGAAGCAATCGAAGAAGCTAAAATCGACAATGAAATTTCGAAAAATGTTGCCCAATCAACCGAAAAGCAACAAAGAGATTACATTTTAAGAGAAAAGCTTCGCGCTATTAAAAAGGAACTCGGTGAAGGCGATGAAAGCGCCGACGATGAAGATTCGATTCGTAAAAGACTCGAAGAAAATCCTTATCCAGAACACGTTAAGGCGAAAGTTAAAAACGAATTAAAACGTTATTCGATGATGCCTCAAGCATCGCTTGAATCATCTTTAATTATGTCTTATATCCAAACACTTATGGATGTGCCTTGGTATGAAGAAACTAAAGACAATGATGATATCGAAAATGTTAAGAAAATTTTAGATGAAGACCATTATGGTCTTGTTGACGTTAAAAAACGTATCGTTGAATATTTAGCAGTCAAGAAGATGACTGGTAATTTAAAGGCTCCAATCCTTTGTTTCTATGGACCTCCAGGATGTGGAAAAACTTCCTTAGGAAAATCAATCGCTAGAGCGCTTGGAAGAAAATTCTTTAAAGCCTCTTTAGGTGGTATTTCCGATGAAGCTGAAATCCGTGGACATAGACGTACATACGTTGGTTCAATGCCTGGACGTATTATCTCAGGTATGAAACGCGTTGGAGTCATCAATCCTGTTTTCCTTCTCGACGAAGTCGATAAACTTGCTTCAAGCTACAAAGGCGATCCAGCCTCTGCTCTTCTTGAAGTCTTAGACCCAGAACAGAATTTCGCTTTCAATGACAATTATCTTGAAGAACCATATGATTTAAGCAATGTCTTATTCATCTGTACAGCGAACTATTTAGAAAATATTCCTGCTCCTCTTCGCGATAGGTTAGAACTCATTGAAGTGAATTCTTACACCGAATATGAGAAGGTCAAAATCGCTAAAGGTTTCTTATTTAAGAAACAACTAGAAGCGAATGGCTTAAAATCTCGTCAAATTTCAATTGGTGATGAAGCATATCATTATCTAATTCAAAAATACACTCGTGAAGCCGGGGTTCGTGAACTCGAACGTAAAGTTGCATCCGTTATGAGAAAAGCGGTGGTTGAACTTCTTTCAAATAAAGAACTCAAAAAAGTTGAAGTCACTCCTGAAGTTATTAATAAATATTTAGGTGCTCCACTTTTTGATAACACCAAGAAAGAAAAGAAACCACAAGTCGGTGTTGTCACTGGCTTAGCCTATACTCAATATGGTGGTGATATCTTACCAATTGAAGTCAATTATTTCCCTGGAAAGGGAAATCTTGTCCTCACTGGTAAACTTGGCGACGTGATGAAAGAATCGGCCACAATTGCTTATGACTACGTTAGAAGTAATGCGAATAGATATAAAATCGATTCGAAACTATTCTCAGATAACGATATTCATATTCACGTTCCAGAAGGCGCTGTTCCAAAAGATGGACCAAGTGCTGGTGTGGCGTTAACTACAGCCATTGTTTCATTATTTACAAAAATTCCTGTAAACAACGATGTAGCAATGACTGGTGAAGTTACTTTAAGAGGTAATGCTTTACCAATTGGTGGTTTAAGAGAAAAATCACTCGCTGCACTTCGTTCAGGAATAAAGACAATCATCGTTCCAAGTGAGAACAAAAAGGATGTTAGTGAACTTCCAAAGGAAGTTAAAGACGCGGTCAAAATCATCTATATGAACAATGTCGATGATGCTTTAAAAATCGCCTTAGTAAAATGATCAATTTCCATAAAATCGCCTTTATAAAAAGTGCGACTTCATATTTAGATAAACCCACGAAGGATCTCCCAGAGGTCCTTTTTGTGGGTAAATCAAATGTCGGAAAATCATCTTTAATCAACGCTCTAGCAAACAACAAATCATTAGCTTTCACTTCATCAAAGCCAGGATTCACGAAACTTCTAAATTATTTTGAAGTTGATGATTCTTTCTATTTGGTGGACGCTCCAGGATATGGCTATACCGCCAGTGGATCGCGCCATCTTGATAATTTTGCTAAAATGATGGAAGAATATTTCAAAAATCCGAATTTGAAACTAGTTATTTTTATCGTTGATTCTAGACACAAACTAGGAGCGAACGATGTCGATTTCTATAATTTTATTATAGATAATGATATTCCTTTCCTTCTTGTCGCTTCAAAAATCGATAAACTTAATCAAAGTGAAAAAGCAGCGATGAAAAAGAATATTGCTAGCACTATAAAAGAAGATGAATTCATTGCTATTTCCTCGACAAAAAACGTGGGAATAGATTTACTAAAGTCAAAGATAAGTAAGGCAATTAAACAATAATAATTGTCTAATTCACCTACTTTGTTATAATTTAAGTGCCGTTTGAGCAAGAGGATATTTAGTTAAGTTTAGTTTAGAGAGTAGCGCAGCGGTGGAATAGCTACCTAAACCCTAAATGTTGTCGCTTGTTAGGCTGAATAGGAATATTCCGTATATCTGCGATAAAGATAATCGAGAGCTATAACTAGGTTATAGAATTAAGGTGGTACCGCGCTCTTAGCGTCCTTATGTGGGACGTTTTTTATTTATCTAGGAGGAAAATGTATGCTTGAAAAACGCTATGAACCAAAAAAAGTTGAAGAAGGAAAATATGAAAACTGGAAAAAGGAAGGTTATTTCACCGCGGGTGATAAAACTAAACAGCCTTTTTCAATGGTTATTCCTCCACCAAATGTTACTGGAAAATTACATTTAGGTCATGCTTGGAATACGACCATTCAAGATATAACTGCTAGATATAAAAAACTCCAAGGCTACGATGTAATGTGGCTCGCTGGCATGGATCATGCTGGTATAGCTACCCAAGCTAAAGTTGAAGAAAAGCTACGCTCCGAAGGAATATCAAGATATGACCTTGGACGTGAAAAGTTTTTAGAAAAAGCTTGGGAATGGAAAAAAGAATACGCTGACAATATTCATAAACAATGGGCAAAAATGGGCTTAATGCTCGATTATAGCCGTGAAAGATTCACTTTAGATGAATCTCTTAATAAAGCAGTTCTTCACGTTTTTAAGACCCTTTACGACAAAGGTTTAATCTACCGTGGTGAAAGAATCATCAATTTTGACCCTGAATTAAAGACTGCTTTAAGCAATATTGAAGTTGAATATAGCGAAGATAAAGGTAAATTTTATTATTTTAAATATCCAATCGTTGATTCTAAAGAATATTTAGTTGTTGCGACCACAAGACCAGAGACGATGTTTGGTGATGTCGCAGTCTTTGTTAATCCAAAGGATAAACGCTACAAACATTTAATTGGTAAAAAGGTCATTAATCCTGCTAATGGAGAAGCTCTTCCAATCATGGGTGATGAATATGTCGATATTGAATTTGGTACAGGAGCGATGAAATGTACTCCAGCTCACGACCCTAATGACTTCGCCCTAAGCGAAAAATATAATCTTCCTCGTATTATTTGCATGGATTTAAATGCCAAGATGAATGAAAATTGCGGTAGATACAAGGGAATGGACCGCTATGAATGCCGTGATGAACTTGTTAAACAAATCGAAAAAGATGGACGTCTAATTAAGATTGAAGATATCGTCCACACTGTCGGCCATTCTGAAAGAAGTCACACAGTAGTGGAACCGATGCTTATGAAACAATGGTTCGTGAAGATGCGCCCACTTGCTGAACAAGCTTTAAACAAATCGAGCGTCAACTTTGTTCCAAATAGATTCTCAAATACCTTTAGACAATGGATGGAAAATGTTGATGATTGGTGCATCTCAAGGCAGCTTTGGTGGGGACACCGCATTCCTGCTTATTACAATAAGCAAACTGGCGACATCATCGTTAGCGAGACTCCGATAAATGATCCAAATTATTATCAAGACGAAGACGTTTTGGATACCTGGTTCTCCAGCGCTCTTTGGCCATTTGCAACCTTAGGTTGGCCAAACACTGAATCAGAAGATTATAAACGTTATTTCCCAAATTCACTTTTAGTGACCGCGTATGACATCATTTTCTTCTGGGTTTCAAGAATGATTTTTGATTCCCTTGAATTTACTGGTGAATCGCCATTTAAAGATTGCTTAATTCATGGTTTAATTCGTGACTCACAAGGTCGTAAAATGTCTAAATCACTTGGAAACGGCATTGATCCTATCGATGTAATCGATAAATATGGTGTTGATGCTTTAAGATATTTCTTAACAACCGGTTCTGCTCCAGGACAAGATATTCGTTACATCGAAGAAAAAGTTCAAAGCAGTGCGAATTATCTTAATAAAATCTGGAACTCCGCTAGATATGTTTTAGAAAGCCTAGGTGAAGATTTTAAACCAGTCGACTTTAAGTTTGATAAACTTCATGAAGTTGAAAAGGATATCTTAGTTAAACTAAATAAAACAATTAAATCCGTCACATCATTTATGGATAAATATGAATATTCGATGGCATCATCATATTTATACAATTTCGTTTATGATGATTTCTGTTCATCATATTTAGAGATGTCTAAAGTCTCTTTACAAAAAGGTGATGATGAATATAAAAAGATTGTTAAATCGGTTCTAGTTTATATTCTTAAGAATATAATTATTATGATTTATCCTTTCGCTCCATTTATTGGCGAAGAACTTTATTTAGCTCTTCCTGAGCATAAGAAATCAATCATGATCGAAGAATATGTTAAACCTTTAGATATTCCTGAAAATGATATCGAACAAGTCGAAAATCTCTATAAGATGATTCAAGATATTCGTAACTATAAAGTGAGCAATAAACTCGCTCCAAATTACAAACTTCGCTTCATTGTTGAAGGTGAGAATATCTTTAAAGGATTCGAAGAATATTTGGCAAGATTTAGCTTTGCTAAAGAAATTATTCTCACTTCTAAAACAACTTCGAAAGGAATGAGATTTGCCTATAAGAAGATGAATCTTTATATCGAAGATGAAATTTCTAAAGAAGAATTAGAGGCTAAAAGAGCAAAAGACATCGCTTTCTTAAAAGCTGAAATTGCGCGTAGCGAAGGCATGCTAAATAATCCAAATTTCGTCTCTAAAGCACCTAAAGAGAAGGTTGAACTTGAAAAGAATAAACTCGCTGAATTTAAAAAGAAACTTGCCGAGCTAAATTAGTGTAAAAATTCTTTAGTGAATTAAGATGGCTTTGCCATCTTTTTTCTTTAAACAAAAATTTTTCGCAAATTTTCATAAAAACCTCAGTAATAAGTTTAGTGAAAGGAGATAAAAAGCTATGGTCAAAGTTTTTGCAGCCGTCTTAGTTACAGCGGTCATTATGATTGTCATCTTCCAATTCATTGACCCGAACACGACTAGCCCAATTGTTGCGAACAACGCTTCGACATTAGTTTCAGCGAGTGGAAATTCCATCAGCGTGTCAATTTCTGGAGAGGTGACTCGCTCAGGAACTTACATTTTAGAACCTAATACAACATTAGGAGATTTGATCTCTTTAGCTAGTGGCGTTACAACAAACGCTGATGAGGCTGCGTATGACACGACTTATTTATTAGAAGATTCGATGAGCTTTTATATCGCTCCAAAATACAACAATTCTGATGTTTGTAGCATGGATCCGATTACTAAAGTCAATATAAACGGTGATGACGAAGAAACTCTTCAAACCATCTCTGGTATTGGCTCAACCGTCGCTAAAGCGATTGTTAGCTATCGAACTTCGAAAAATAAGTTTGGTCGAATTGAAGATGTTAAGAATGTCAACGGAATAGGCAACGCTACATTCGAAAAGATAAAGAATTATATTCGCTTGAGATGAGTCTATTATGTACAACGATATCACTCGTACTCGGATTATATTTCTTTAGAAATAATCTTGCTTTAAGCATCATCATTAGTCTTGTTTATATTGTATTTATATTCGTAAGATTTTCTAAGAAGCGCGCGATAGTATTTCTAATAGTCTTTATCGGCGGCGCCTTCATCGGAAACTTAAATATCAAATACGATAATCAAGACAATATTTATCAAGGAATGGTGGTGGAAGTTAAAGAAAATTACTTCATCTTCCAAAGCCACTTTGAAAAATATTACGTTTACGACGAGAACTCAGATAAGGAAATCGGTGATTTTCTCACCATAAAAAGCAAACCTAGCGAATTCAAAGTAACCACTTATGAATCCCAGTTTAATTTCGCGAATTATCTTAAAGATAAAGGTGTTACAAGAAGCCTAGAAATAAAGGATTATCAAACTGATTTTACTAATCCGATTAGACTTCATAGTCGCAAAAAGATTTTCCTGGCTAAATTTAATGAGAATTCTCAAGGGCTTATAGATGCCTTATTGTTCAATGAAAAAGATTACTCAAATCCTGCTATAGCAGCTTTTGCTGAACTCAATCTAATTTATCTAGTATCGATCAGCGGGATTTATCTACATTCATTATTCAAAGGGACAACGTATGTCTTTGGTCTCTTCTCATCTAAAAAAGTTGCAGAACTCGTCCCGATCTTACTATTTTCTCCGATAGCTTTATTTTCTTTCCCGAGAATCTCGATTCTAAGGGTGTTCCTACTAACTTCGCTCCGATATATAAATGAACATTTCTTAAAAAAGAGATTCTCGTACTTAACTTTGTTAAGTGGTCTCTCTCTGTTCTTTCTCATCATCGACTACCACCTGGTATATCAAGAGACATTTTATATAGGATTTTTATTATCCCTACTAGGAGTGTTTTATCGAACTGGAATCAATTACTTCCCATCCAGGAAAAGAAAATATTACTTGTCCATCTTTGCTTATTTGTTCCTTCTCCCCATAATGTTCGCAAATAAGAACCTATTTCATTTATTTTCATTTCCGTTACAGTTGATGCTTATTCCTTTTATTACGATATATATAATTCTCATCCTTCCATCAATTGTTAGATTACCTCTTACGAGCCTTATAAATTCCTACTCGAACTTCCTAGTAGGGATATCAAAATCTCTATTAAAACTCGATATCTCTTTACCTATAAAGGTAAATGAGTGGTTCTTTCTCGTTTACTACGCTTCTTTAATTTTGGCCCTCTATCTCTTAGAATCTCAAAGGATCAGACATTTAAGAAACGTAGCGATCGCCTTGGTCAGCTTTCTAACTATATCCATCTTACCAATCAGACTCCCAAATAATTCAGTTCATTTCATCAATGTTGGCCAGGGCGATTCCATCCTTCTTTGTAATCGGAACAAATATGTCCTAATTGATACTGGCGGAAACACCAAATTCGATATGGCAGAAGAAACTCTAATTCCTTACTTTAGAAAAATAGGAGTTTCTCACATCGATTTATTAGTGACAAGTCATGATGATTTTGACCATGCTGGAGCAGCTAGTTCTCTTATAGAGAACTTTAAAGTTAAAAGCTACCTAAAAGAACGAAGTGATTTTCCTATTAAAGTAGGAGATATAAAACTTGAAAATATCAATTATTATGATGGCGATGAAAACGATTCTAGCCTCGTCTTCTTAGTTGATTTCATGAAGAAAAAGTGGCTTTTTACAGGCGACGCTTCAATTGAAAGTGAAAAGTATATTCTTAACAGTGGAATCGATGTTGATTGTGACATTTTAAAAGTAGGGCATCATGGTTCAAAAACTTCTTCATGTGAAGAATTTATTAAAGCTACTTCGCCTAGCGAAGCAGTCATCTCTTGTGGCGCGAAAAACAAATATGGTCACCCAAATAAAGAAGTTATTGAAACATTAACAAAATACAATGTTAAAATACGTCGCACAGATTTAGAGGGAACAATTTCTTATGTGTCGATGTTTGCATAATAGTGTATAATTCAAAATAATGAATTACATTCTTTATGGCGAACAATATCCGATGATTAAAAAACGTCTCGGAAAAATCCTAAAAGAAAGATTAAAAGAAGTTGATGATTTTAATGTCGTCAAATTTGAATTTTCGAATGACATCGTCGACGAAATTTGCGATGAAGCTAGCATGCTTCCATTAGGATACGACTCTAAAGCCGTAGTTATTGATAAAGCCTCATTTTTGGAGCCAAAAAGCAATAAAGATACAGTTGAAAAAATACTTTCAGTTTTAGAAAATAGTTCCGATTCCATCAATATTATTTTTATTTTACGAAACGAAAATATCGATCATAAAAACCCAATTGTAGACTATATAAAAAATAATGGTGAAATCCTCGAATTCTTAAATCTAAAAAAAGAAGAATGGCCAATCTATATTCGCAAATATTTTAAAGAAAGAAATGTCGTTATTGATGAAAACGCCGTTCAAGAACTCGCTTTAAGAGTGAATGGTGATTTATCTAGATTTGTAAACGAAGCCGAGAAGCTGTGCTTATATAAGGATCATCTTAGTATTGCGGATATAACTTTAATGGTTGCTAAGCCACTTGAAGATGATGCTTTCCAAATTACAAACGCGCTCTTTAAGGGCGACAATGCAAATGCATTAGCGATATTCCGCGATATTTGTTTACAGGGCTCAAATTCTACGGACGGATTAATTCCAATGCTTGGATCACAATTTAGATTCATTAGCGAAGTCTTGTTTTTATCAAGTAAAGGCTTAGATGAAAAAGAAATCGCATCCGAATTAAAAGCAAACGAATGGAGAGTTAAGATCTCACTTAGAAATAGTAGACGTTTGTCTAGAAGACAAATCGCTCATGCTTTAGACGATTTATATTACCTTGATTATCAAATTAAAAGCGGCCAGATTGACCGCTTCTATGGACTTGAATTATTTCTAATTAATTTTCCAAATTAGATTATTTAGCAAGAGAATTGACTAACTTTGTAAGAGAAGATTTTTTACGTGCAGCTGTATTGCGGGTATAAACGCCAGCAGTAACGCTCTTATCGATTAATTTAAGAGCAAGTTGTAATTCCTTTTTTGCGGCTTCAACGTCTTTCTTTTCGCAAGCAACGCGAACCTTCTTGGATTGAGAAGAAATTCTACTTCTATAAGCAACATTGCGTTGACGAGCTTTTTCGTTAGTTCCAATTCTTTTAATTTGTGATTTGATTTGCGCCATTTTAAATACCTCTTAAAAATGTTCGTTCATAAGTTTAGCAAACTTAATGATTATAAACAATTGTTATTTAGATTTTTTGACTCCTTTGAGATTTAAAACCGCCTCAGTAAACTCATTTACTGATGTTAGTTTCGCGTATAATTCTTCTGGAATTTTGATTCCAAAGGATTCATCAATTGAATTAATGAGTTCGATGTATGACATTGAATCTCCACCTAAGTCATTGATCCAGTGGTCATCATCTCCAATCTTAACGATTGGAAGATATAAAGTTTTTGCAAAGAGATTACGTACTTTTTTAACGACTGGTTCGACATCTTCTTTTTTATAACCATCGAAGTTCTTAATTTCTTTCTTTTCATCGAAGGAAACGAAAGCGCCTTTTTTGATTTTTAGTAGTTCACGGACTTGGAAGCGTTTGACTTTCATTGAAGCAGCTAGAGGAAGTTTTTCTTTCGAAACGAAGAAGTCTTGCACTCTCTTTTCATTAGAAAGCGAGGCGTTAATCTCGTCGATCTTAGCTTTCATCGCTTTGAGTTTTTCTTCATCGACATCGTTTGCAATTTCAAATATTGCGGTGATGGATTCGTGAGTTGATTTGCCTTTTTTTACACCGACAACGCAAACATTTGTGACACCTTGAACTTCTTTGAAGTAGTCTTCAATTTCATCCGGATAAATATTCTCACCATTTTCGTTGATGATGATGTCTTTGATACGACCTTTTATATAATAAAATCCAGTTTCATCGCACTCAGCGATATCGCCTGTAGGCATAAATCCATCGATGAGTTCTGGGGTTTGTTCAACTCCATTGATAATCTCGATTTTGTGGGTGATATCTGATTTAATCATAAGCTCACCAACATTTGGATGGAGTTTGGTTGTGTTTCTTAATTTGAATTCGACACCGTGGAGTGGTTTACCAATTGAACCTTTAAGTCTATATTCAACTTTAGGTGAAAGCTCAACGCTGACAACACCGGCTTCTGTCATTCCATATCCATTATATAATGGATAACCAACACCATTGATAATGTTCATTGTTTCAGCAGAAATATATCCGCCACCAGAAATGCAATAGCGAACTTTTTTGCCAAGGAGTTGTCCTCGAACAAATCCTAGAGTGATTGCGCTAGCGCCTTGTCCAGCTTGAACGTTATCAATTTTGTGAGTGTTATATGCAATCATCTTTGATAAGATGTCAGCCTTCTTTGGTCCATCTAAGTCGGCTTTACGTACAACCGATTGAGCGAGTGAATCCCAAAATAGTGGAACACTATAAACATGGGTAACTCCACATCTTTGACATGTTGAAGTGACTTCGCTTGGTGAAAGATCTTTGACAAAAACGATATTCTTGCCGTAGAAAGTATACCAAAGGAAGACAGCTACGAAACCGAAGATGTGGTGGAACGGAATAATGGCAACTATATTGAGTTCACCAGGATACATGATGTCATTGGTTGTATTTGGCATGTCTAAGCTTGCGGCGATTTGGTGACAGAGATTTGCGCCATCAAATACCATTAGTTTGACATTACCAGTTGTTCCGCTGGAGCAGAAGATGACTTGGTTAGCCCAAGTAACTGGAAATTTAAAGTTAACTTTAAGCTCATCTAGTCTACCGACGTTAACTGTTGGAATATCGTAGGAAAAGATTTCCCCAGTGACAATTCCTTTGGCGCCAGATTCTCTTAAGAGAGTTTCGGTATTTTCTTTTGGAAGTTTTGCATCAATTAAAAATGGAACAAATCCATTCATGAGGATGCCCCAGAATAGACGCGGCCAATCTGGACAGTTTTTGAGTTTCAAAGCAACGACAGAATTCTTTGGAAGTTCGTGGAACTTTTGAGAAAGCTTAGAGGCTGTTTCGAAACATAATGAACGATAATTCTTATATTTATAAGAAACAACTTTTCCTTTTTCGTTAATATAGGTGATAGCTGTTTCTTTTTTATGTAGTGTTGTAGCGGCTAAAAATATTTCTTGAAGCGTCTTTGAAGTGTTGAGTAGTGCAGCAGCTGATTCAAAGAACTTCTTAACTTGTTTGTTATCAATTGCCATATTTTATCTCCCCGATTTTCATATGATAGCAAATTCTCTCATGATTGAAAATCATTAAATCTAACTTTATAATTACGGATATGAAGTCCAAAATCGATTATCGAATCATATACATGGGCACTCCAGAGATGAGCGCTAGAATACTTGAGAATCTTATACAAGATGGTTTTAATATTGTCGCTCTCATAGCCCAAGAAGATAAAGCTCAAGGACGCAAAGCTATCCTTCAAAAAGTACCTACTAAATTAGTAGCGGAAAAATATAATATTCCTGTTTATCAACCACACCGAATTCGTAAGGATTATGAATTTGTTAAAGAACTTAAACCCGATTTAATTTTGACTATGGCCTATGGCCAAATCATTCCTCAAGGACTTCTTGATATTCCTTCATTAGGTTGTCTTAATATTCATGGTTCGATTTTACCGAAATATCGTGGAGCCGCTCCAATTCAAAGAGCAATTATCGAAGGTGAGAAGAAAACTGGCGTTACATTAATGGAAATGATTGACAAAATGGACGCTGGTAAGATGTTTGCTTTCGAGGAATGTGAGATATTGCCTGATGAAAACTATTCTTCCTTGTGCGACAAGATCGTCGAATGTGGGAATAGAGTTATCAAAAACAATTTAATGTCATATCTTGAAGGCAATCTAAAAGGCGTTGAACAAGATGAAAATAAAGTCACTTTTGCGGATAAAATTAGACCAGAAGATGAAAAATTAGATTCATCTAAACCAACGAATCTATTCTTAAATTGGGTTCGCGGATTAAGCGAAGAACCAGGTGGTTATGTTTATCTGAACAATCTCAAATTCAAAATTTATAAAGCTCATAAAATATCTGAGAATAGGAATTCCGAAGTCGGTACAATAACGATCTCTAAGCGAGTAATTCTTCAATTAAGCGATGGAGAAATAGAACTCGATGAAGTCCAACTTGAAGGCAAAAAGAAGATGGACGCTAAGAGTTTCGCAAATGGCTCGAGGCACCTAAGCGGAGCAATCGCAAAATAGGTTTTATAAAAAGGACTATTTATAGTAGCCCTTTTTTGTTACAATTATCGCATGGAAAAAGTTTTGTCTTTATCGGTCCATCAACTTGTTGATTTTTTACTTAGAACTGGTGATATCGATAATCGAGTATACAACAAAACGACGATGAGCGAAGGAACCAAGATTCATTCTTTTCATCAGTCAAGACAAAGTGCGAACTATTATCCAGAATTCTTTTTAAAAGACACATTCAAAGTCAAAGACTTTACTTTCAATATTGAAGGACGCGCTGATGGGGTTATTATCGACGGCGATAAAGTTACAATCGATGAAATAAAATCAACCATCTCTCCTTTAGAGGAATATTTTGAATCACAAAAAGAATGGCATCTAGGTCAAGCGAAATGCTACGCCTTAATGTATGCGAGACTTTATCATCTCGATGAAGTGGTGGTCCAGTTAACCTATATTCACCAAATCGAAAATACGAAGATGATAAAGAACTTCTCTTTTAAAAGAGACGAACTACAAAAATATGTTGATAATCTTTTAAGCGAATATTTAGATTTTTATCAATTTGTTTTTGATAGAACTCAAGAGAGAAATAAAACTGCTTCCAAATTAGAATTTCCGTTTCCGAAATTTAGGGCAGGGCAGAAAGAATTAGCTAAATATGCCTATGGCATCGCTACAAACGGTGGTCTTCTTTTCGCTGAAGCTCCAACTGGGATTGGTAAAACGATGTCGACTTTATATCCTTTTGCCAAATCTTTTTCGAGTGAAACCAATGATAAAATCTTTTATTTAACTGCCAAGAACTCTGGGAGAGTTGCTGCATATAAAGCCGCTATGCTTCTTCTTGAAAAAGGACTCAAAGCATCGGTTATTACAATTACTGCAAAAGATAAAATTTGTCTTTGCCCTGGTAAAGGCTGTAATCCAGATGAGTGCCCGTTCGCTAAAGACTATTACACTCATATTCGAGAAGCAGTGAGTAAAGCAATTAAAGAGAACTTACTTTTTTCACCTGAAACAATACTTGATATTGCAAAGCAATACACAATCTGTCCGTTCGAGCTTCAATTAGATTTGTCTCTTTATAGTGACATCATAATTTGTGATTACAATTATCTGTTTGATCCAATGGTGTATCTAAGAAGATTTTTTGACGAAGATGCTTCGAAGATGATCGTTTTAGTTGATGAATCGCACAATTTGGTGGACCGCGCTAGAGAAATGTATTCAGCATCTTTTAACTCTTTCTTATTTAAGAAAGCAAAGAAATCTGTCCATAATTTGGAACATCGAAAAATTAAAAATGCTATTAAACGAATTTCGAAAATATTTAATAAATATAAGATGCTTGAACCTGGCGATTATATTATCGACCATCTTGAGGAAGAAGATTTAAGAGGCATAAATGCCTATCTTCTTGCTTCAAGCGATGTTAATAAGCATCACCATAGTGAAATAAATGAAGACTTCACCGAATTTTTCTTTGAATTAAATAAATTTGCAAAACTTTACGATGTCTTTGACTCCTCATTTACTCTATATGTCACAAAAACGCCGTCAGGAGAGACGAAAATTACTCTCTATTGCTTAGACCCACGAGGTCAAATAAAGATGGCTTTAAACAAGGTGAAAGCTAAGATTATTTTTTCAGCTACTTTATCGCCAGCTGAATATTATGTCGATTTATTAGGTGGGGCTAAAAGTGATCCATTGCTAAAATTAGCATCGCCATTTCCAAAGGAAAATCTTGATTTATTAGTCGCTCCAACTGTTTCGATTCGTTACAAGAATAGAAGCAAAACACTTGAAGAAGTATCTCAATATATCAAAGCAATGGTGGAAGCCCGTTTAGGCAATTATTTTGTCTATGTTCCAAGTTATGAATATTTAGACCAACTTGCCCCTTATCTAAAAGATATGGATGCGAATTTAATCATTCAGGAGCGCGATATGAGTGAAATTGATAAGATGCAATTCTTATCTTGCTTTGTCGATAAACCTAAGAACACGACCGTAGGATTAGCTGTTGTCGGTGGCGCCTTTGGCGAAGGTATCGATTTAGTTAGCGATCGCCTCATTGGAGTTGCTGTTATTGGAGTTGGTCTTCCTCAAATTTGTTTTGAAAGAGATTTGATTCGCTCATATTTTGAAAAAACTTCTGGAAATGGCTATTCCTATGCTTATATAAATCCAGGCATTAACAAAGTTATGCAAGCGGTGGGAAGAGTTATTAGAAGCGAATCTGATCGCGGGGTAGCTCTATTAATTGATGATCGCTATTTAACAAAGACTTATATTGACCTCTTTAGAAACGAGTGGCCTCAATACAAAGTCGTTACTTCCTTAAAGGATGTAAAAGAAGAAGTTGCTAACTTCTGGAATAAAAAATAGAATATTTGTTATGAATTTTGATAAAAATCATATTCGCAATTTCTCAATTATTGCTCATATAGACCATGGCAAGTCCACTTTGGCGGACCGTATTTTAGAATTGACCGAAACCATTTCTAAAAGAGAAATGAAGGAACAATTTCTCGATTCGATGGATCTTGAACGTGAAAGAGGAATCACTATCAAACTAAACGCGGTAACGATTAAATATCATTCTCTGAATGGCGAAGATTATTTATTCAATTTAATCGACACTCCGGGGCACGTCGACTTCACCTACGAAGTATCACGCTCACTCGCAGCTTGCGAAGGTTGTTTGTTAGTAGTGGACGCGACTCAAGGCGTTGAAGCTCAAACTCTCGCCAATGTCTATTTAGCGGTGGATAACAATCTAGAAATTGTTCCAGTAATCAATAAAATTGATTTACCAAGCGCTAGTCCAGATCTTGTGAAAAAAGAAATTGAAGATAGAATCGGCATTCCAAGCGATAATGCTTGCCTTGTATCTGCTAAAACTGGAGAAGGAATCCAAAATGTTCTAGAAGCAGTGGTTAAATATATCCCAACGCCTAAAGGCGAAGACGATAAACCTCTACAAGCCTTAATCTTTGATTCATATTACGATTCTTACCGTGGAGTTGTTGTTTTGATTTGCATCAAAAATGGTAAGGTTAAAGTCGGCGATACCATTAGACTGATGGCTGCTAACAAAGAATACCTTGTCACCGAAGTAGGCATTAGAACTCCAACGGAGTTAAAGAAAAACGAATTATGCGCTGGTGAAGTCGGATATCTTGCTGCTCAAATTAAAGACATTAAAGACGTTATTCCTGGTGAAACTATTACATTAAGTAATAACCCATGCAAAGAAGCACTACCTGGCTATCGCAAGATGAACCCGATGGTTTATTGCGGACTTTATCCAGTTGACTCCAAGAAATTCAGCGATTTAAAAGAAGCTTTAGAGAAACTATCTCTAAACGATTCTTCCTTAGTCTTTGAAGCTGAGACCAGCCAAGCCTTAGGCTTCGGTTTTAGATGCGGTTTCCTCGGCTTACTCCATATGGATGTCGTACAGGAAAGACTTGAAAGAGAATACAATCTAGATTTGATATTAACCGCTCCAAGCGTCATCTACCATATCAACCTTTTCAAAGGTGATATGATTGAACTTGATAACCCTTCAAAGCTTCCTGATTTAACGACTATAAAAGAAATCGAAGAACCATATGTTAAAGCTAGAATCATGACTCCAAAGGAGTATGTTGGTCCAGTTATGGAACTTTGTCAGAAACGTCGAGGCATTTATCTTGATTTAGAATATTTTGATGACACTAGAATGGTAATAACCTACGAACTTCCTTTAGCGGAAATTGTTTACAATTTCTTTGATAAGCTTAAAAGCTTCACTAAAGGTTACGCAAGTTTCGATTATGAATACAGTGGCTATCACGCTGGTAACTTAGCGAAGATGGATATTCTCCTTAATGGAGAAGTCATTGATGCTCTTTCAACAATTGTCCATCGATCAACCGCTTACGAAAGAGGAAGCGTGGTCGTTAGAAAATTAAAAGAGATTATTCCGCGTCAACAATTTGAAGTTCCGGTACAGGCTGCCATTAATGGCAAAGTCATCGCTAGAGCCGATATTAAAGCGGTTAGAAAAGATGTCTTAGCCAAATGTTATGGTGGTGATATTTCTCGTAAGCGCAAATTGCTTGAAAAGCAAAAAGAAGGAAAGAAGCGCATGAAAGCGATTGGCTCTGTTGAAGTTCCACAAGAAGCATTCATGAGTGTTCTCTCGATTGACGATGATAATTAATCAGTTGAAACTTAGTTAAAATTTAGTAGTTTTATATTGATATATACTTTGTGACATGCTATTCTACTAGTGAGGAATTAGTATTATGGCAGACAACACACTTGCAATTAGATTCAGTGAAGAGAATTATTCAACTCGCACTGAAGTAGCCGAAGCATTAGGCACGAATTTAATAGAACCAATTTGGGTTACGATTTTATCGTACCGCAAACAATATCGTAAGCAATTGAACCTTTTTGATATTACTAAGGTTCCTTTTACGATTGCCTACATGCCCAAAATTATTGAAAAAATTGAAACTCTCGAAGAGAGCATTTCTCAATATATTGTAAGTTTTGGCGGCTTACAACCTGGTTCAGTTTCGCAATACACAGTATTTCGAGATGTTGTTATTCACGAATTAAAGATGATTGCGAAAATCAATAAGATCAATGTTAATGATGTCGCTTTAAACAATGTTTATGAATATAAAAACACCGAATCGTTATATGAACCACTCCATAGATATTTTGCAGCCTTAACTCACCTTGAAAAAAATCCTAAAGAGAAATTCGATTTAAATACCATTAAAACTTATTATTCCATCATTTCTGGAAGCGATTTAGACGAATCTTTCTTTAGAAAAGATGAAATTAACACGGCTGGTCAAAGGCTACTTGTTGACCGCGAATACGCTGGTGCACCTACTCAAGAAATTGCATGGCTAATGGACAACTTGATTAACTATGTTAATAATAGCAAAGATTCCTTCGTAATAAAGGTAGCGGTTACTTCTTATATGATTGCCTACATCAAACCATTTGAGAAATATAATGCTGAGATGAGTGCAATTTTAACAAAGTTAATTGTTTCAATTAGCGATGTTGAATCTGCCGCTGCTTATATTCCCTTAGAAGCTATTGCTTTAGATGAAAAAGGTTCACTCGCTAGCGTTTCAAGAGAAATCCAACGTTCAAGAGATTTAACATATGAACTCTTTAGAGTTATCGACTTATTCTCATCTTCCTTAGATATGGTGATGGATAAGATTGCGCAAGTTACATTGACCGCTGTTAAAAATTCCTACACCTTTGGTGAATCTAAAGAAGATTTTGAAAAAGAGTTTGGAGTTTCTCCAAGCGAAGAAATCATTGAAACGAAGAAGGAAGTTGTTGAGCAACCAGAGGTTGAACAGCCAAAACCACGTGAGCATAAGCCAATTCAAGTTATCGAAAGAGAACCTGTTGAAGAAGGCCCATCTGATAAACAATTAAAACGCATGGCCGAAAACCTTCTTGAAGAAGACCCTCTTCTTAAGAAGAAACAAGCTCATTTCTATGTTAGACATTGCACCAAAGGCAAATATTATACGATCCAACAATTTAAAAAATGTGAAGGAACGGTCTATGAGACCGCTCGTACATCTATGGATAATTTAGCGCGCCTTGGCTACTATAAGCGTGAACAAGTGAAAAACAAGTTTGTTTACACTCCAATTGACAAAGAGTAAAATAAGGAGCGAGAAAAATTATGTTTAGAACTTTAGCAGCATCAGCTCTATTACCATTATGGATTATCCTAGGACTCCTAGGTTTCTTTGGATTACTAATTTTAGTAATCATCTTTGTAAAAAGGCACGTTACTTCCTTACAGATTAAAAAGGATGAAATTACCGAAGAAGAAGCTGTTCGTCAAGAACTTGACCGCGTTTTAGTTCCTATCGAAGATGAAGAAATTCAAAAAGCGATGGAAGAAGAAGCTAAAAAGAATGGCCAAGCTTAAACCCGAATCCTTATACATACACATTCCGTTTTGTGCTCACATATGCAAATATTGTGATTTCACAAAACTTTTTTATAATGAGCGCTTTGCTAAGCCATATCTAAATGAGTTATTTAAAGAACTTGATTCATATCAGATTAACAGAGTTAAAACAATCTATATCGGCGGTGGAACTCCGACATCTTTAAGTGATGAAGATTTTGAAAAACTGCTCCAGAAAGTAAAACCATATTTGTGTGATGGTGGAGAATTCAGCGTTGAAGCAAATGTCGAAAATCTTAGCAACGCTAAATTAGATATTATGAGCCGCTATGGAGTTTCGAGATTATCCATTGGTGTTGAATCAACCCAAAATAGACGTCTAAAAGAAATAGGACGAAGTCACACCTATGAGGATGCTATTAAGGTGGTTAACGAGGCTAAAAAGCATGGTTTTGATTCAATTAATGTTGATTTAATCTATGGATTTAATGCCCAAAGCATCAAAGATTTAGAAAATGATTTAAATAACGTCCTAGCTTTAGATGTTGATCATATTTCAATTTATTCATTGATCGTTTCTCCTGGAACTGTGTTTCATAACATGAAATATAAAGAACAAGACGAAGAAGAATCTGCGAAATATTATAAATATATTGTTAAGACTCTAAGAGAATATGGTTATGAAAGATATGAAGTTTCAAATTTTGCTAGAAACAAAAAATATGCAAAGCATAATCTTACCTATTGGCATGACGATGAATATTATGGAATAGGTTTGGGGGCTTCAGGATATATTAATGGAGTTCGCTACGAGAACACTAAAAGTTTAGATAAATATTTAAGTGGCGATTATATCGCTAGTAAGGAAATTGTTACCAAAGAAAAAGATTTTGAATATTTTTTACTCACAAATTTAAGACTAGAATCCGGTTTCTTAAGAAAAGATTTTATTAATCGCTTTGGAGTAGACTTTGTTATCGAATATAACGACAAAATATCGTCATTTATCAAATCCAAAGACATAATTGTCACCAAAGATAGGGTTTTTCTTTCAGATAACGGCTTACTTATAATGGATTACATTTTAAGGAAAATAATCTAATTTATTACACAGTAATATTGGCACTCTACTTTGTTGAGTGCTTGCATCTCTCTCTCTCTCTTTACAATAAAGGAATCTTTAAAGGGAGATTTTTTATGGAAAATACGACACCAAAAAGAAGGAAACCACTTTATAAAAGATGGTGGTTTTGGATGTTAATGGGACTTGCGACTGTCACGACAGTTATCGTCATTGTTGTAATTGGTTCAGGTGGTTCATCGAATGGATCGTCTAGCAATACAAGTCAAACAAGCCCATCTGCTCAAGAATCGTCTAGCAATACAAGTCAAACAAGCCCATCTGCTCAAGAATATAAAATGAACGACACTGTAACAATTAATGATTTCGAATTTACAGTCGTTTCTGGTTACAACACTAAGGAAGTCTCAAAATATGTTGATGATGGAAAGACGACACAAAATTTCTCAGTTATTTCCATTAAGATTCGAAATATCGCTTCAAGCGAAAGAAGTGTCACTGAGGATTACATGCCGCTATATCGTGGAAATGATAAATATAATCCATCTACCAAAGGTATCTATCTCGACAATGGTTTCTGGTACAGCATCTCGCTTGGACCAAAGATTGAAAAAACCGTCGATGTCGTCTATGAGATGCCATCCGAATTCTTAGCGACAGATTATATTGATTTCAACTACGGATTCTCATCTGCAAAAGTGTATTTAAAGTAAGTAGCAATTCGAAAAAAATAGCTCACATCATAAATAAATGTGGGCTTTTTTATTAATTTGGCCAGAGGCCATTTAAAATTGTTAACGATTTTTAGCACTTGAGACTTGACAGTGCCAAAATGATTCTTATAATTATGATTAGCACTCCAAAAGTGTGAGTGCCAAAAAAGGAGAAAATTATGAACCGTCGAGATCGCATCTTAAAGTTGATCGTTGAACACTTCATTAAAACTGCTCAGCCAGTTGGAAGCCAAACTTTGATTAATGAGTATGGTTTGAATTATTCAAGTGCAACTATTAGAGCGGAAATGAATGCTCTTGAAGGTGATAGTCTTCTTGAAAAGACGCATACCTCGAGCGGACGCGTTCCTTCTAGCAAAGGTTATAGATATTATATCGATAACTTGCGTGAACGCAGCGTCTCCGAAGAATTCAAATATCAAATGCAGACGATTCTCGACCAAAAGACGCAATCGATTGAAAGCGTGATAAAAGAGTCTTGTGAGATTTTATCTCAAATGACTTCGCTAGCCTCGATTGTTCTTGGTCCAAACGCCAAGCAAGAGAAACTCGCTTCGGTTCAAATTATTCCTCTTTCAAGTTCCAGCGCAACCTGCGTCTTCGTTACTGACCAAGGTTATGTTGAAAATAAGACGTTCGCCTTAAATGAAGAAATTCAATTAGGAGATATCGAGAAATGCGTCAAGCTTCTAAATGAAAGACTAAAAGGAACAGCGATTTCCGAACTAGTCCCAAAGATGGAAGCCATCAAACCTCTTCTCAATGACTTCGTGATTGATCAAGATGTCATTTACCAAACGATGTTAGAAGCCTTTGTTGGCTTTGCCAAAGATAGGCTCAACACCTATGGAACGGACAACTTATTCGATCAACCTGAGTTCGCTAACGATGCTAGTAAGATTCGTCGACTCCTCGAGTTATTCGAATCACCAGAAGTATTTAGAGAAGTCGAAGATGAAGCCCACGGCGACATCTCGATTCATATCGCTGGTGAAAATGATGACGATGTATCGATCGTCTCCGCTAAAGTTAAGATTCCTGGAAAACAAGAAGGTTCGATTGCGATCGTTGGTCCTAAACGAATGGACTACGACCGGGTCGTCTCCTCAATGGAATACTTAATCGACGAACTTGAAAAGAGATTCTCTGAAAGAAAGGAGCCAACAAGTGTCACAAAAGAAAAACGAAAATGATAAGATAGCAAAGCTAAACGCTGATCTAGAACATTGGAAGAATGAATACTATCGAGCTTATGCCGATATGCAAAATCTTCGCAAGCAAGTTGAAAAAGAACATCGCGAGGCCATCAGATATCGTGCTGTTGGCTTCATCGAAAACTTACTTCCAATCCTCGATGGATTCCATATGGCCTTACAGGCGGAAGTAAAAAGTGAGGAAATGAAAAACTTCCTCATCGGCTTCGAGTTTATCTACCGCAATCTCCTGAGCGTCCTTGAAAATGAAGGCGTCAGTGAAATCTCTCCAAAAGTCGGTGATGAATTTGATCCCTCAACTATGCAGGCGTTAGAAACCATCTATGATGAAAATGCTAAACCTAACAAAATTCTCAAAGTGAATGCGAAAGGTTATAAACTTCATGAAAGATTGATACGTCCAAGCATCGTGGTCGTCTCCACGAATAAAAAAGACGAACCAAAGAAAGAAGAAAATAATAGTCCAGAAATGGACGCCTAATAAAGGAGGAAAAATTTATGGCAAAAGAAATTATTCTCGGTATCGACTTAGGTACCACAAACTCAGTTGTAAGTTACTTACAAGCAGATGGCAACGTCAAGGTTATTCCAAACCCTGAAGGTACAATGACAACCCCGTCAGTCGTCGCTTTCAAAGCCTCTGGAGAAGAAATTGTCGGTAACGCCGCTAAACGTCAAGCCGTTACCAATCCAGATACAGTTTCATCCATTAAACGTAAAATGGGTAGCGCCGAAAAGGTTCATATTAACGCCACCAAAAAAGATTACACTCCACAAGAGATTTCAGCGAAAGTTCTCGCTTATATGAAAAAGTATGCTGAAGAAAATCTTGGACAACAAGTCAAAAAGGCAGTCATTACTGTCCCGGCTTACTTCAACGATGCGCAAAGACAAGCAACTAAAGACGCTGGTCAAATCGCTGGTCTTGATGTCGTTCGTATCATCAACGAGCCAACAGCCGCTGCGCTCGCTTATGGTCTAGATAAAGAAAAATCTGAAAAGATTCTTGTTTACGATCTAGGTGGTGGTACATTCGATGTTTCCATCCTTGATATCGGTGATGGCACCTTTGAGGTTATTTCAACCGCTGGTGATAACCAACTCGGTGGTGATGACTGGGATAAAGACGTCGCGGATTGGACCAAAGCTCAAATCAAGATTGAACACGGTTTAGATATCAATGATAAGATGGCTCAACAACGTTTCTTAGACGCTGCTGAAAAGGCAAAGATTGAACTTTCAAGTTCACTTCAAACAACCATCTCGCTTCCATTCATCGCAATGGGTGCTAATGGGCCAGTCAACTTTGAAACAACTCTCTCCAGAGCTAAATTCCAAGATATGACCAAGCATTTACTTGCTCGTACTGAAGAACCAGTTAGAAGAGCTTTAGCAGATGCTAAATTAAGTCCAAATGAATTAAATCAAGTATTACTTATCGGTGGTTCAATTCGTATGCCAGCCGTTCAAGAACTTGTTAAGAAGTTAACTGGAAAGACACCAAACTTATCAGTTAACCCAGATGAAGCTGTCTCCATCGGTGCAGCGATCCAAGGTGGTGTTGTCTCTGGTGAAATTAAAGATGTCGTCTTATTAGACGTCACTCCATTAACCTTAGGTATTGAAACCTTAGGTGGAGTGCTCACACCTCTCATCACTAGAAATACAACTATTCCAACCACTAAGTCACAAATCTTCTCAACCGCCCAAGATAATCAACCAGCCGTTGATATCATGGTCTATCAAGGTGAAAGACCAATGGCGCACGATAACAAACTCTTAGGACACTTCCAACTAACTGGTATTAAACCAGCTCGTAGAGGTGAACCAAGAATTGAAGTTACCTTCTCAATCGATGTTAACGGAATCGTTAAAGTATCCGCTAAAGACTTAGATACTCAAAAGGAACAAGAGATTACAATCACTGGTTCTAATGGTTTATCTAAAGAAGATATTGACCGAATGGTCAAAGAAGCGGAAGAAAACGCTGAAGCCGATAGCAAACGTAAAGAAGAAGTTGAAATCAAAAACAAAGCTGAACAATACATCAATGGTATTGATCAAGCTCTTCAAGAAAAAGGCGATTCTATCGATGCAGCTCAAAAAGAACAAACTCAAAAACTTCGCGACGAACTTAAGACTGCTTTAGATAATAATGACATCGAAACACTTAAGACTCGCTTAAGCGAACTCGAAAAAGCTGCTGAAATGATGGCTCAAACCCAAACTGGTAAAGGTGCACAAGCTGGTTCAACTAGCGACACTCACCAAGAAGGTCAAGAAACAGCTGATGACGTTGTCGATGCTGATTCAACAATGAAAAATTAATTGTTAATAACTCTTTAGCGATGGGGCTAATGCCCCTTCGCTTTAGTGCTTAGAAAGGAGTAACTATGGCTAAAAGGGATTTCTATGAAGTTCTAGGAATATCTAAAAGTGCAAGTAAAGATGAAATTAAATCCGCTTATCGTAAATTAGCGAAAAAATATCATCCAGACTTAAATAAAGAACCTGGCGCTGAAGAAAAATTCAAAGAAGTTCAAGAAGCTTATGACATCTTATATGATGACAAGAAGCGTGAAATGTACGACCAATTTGGTATGGCTGCTTTCGAACAAGGCGCATCTACAGGCGGAGCCGGTAATCCTTTCTCTGGTGCTGGCTTTGCAGGACAAGGCTTTGGCGATGTCGATTTAGGCGATATATTCTCATCCTTCTTTGGAGGAGGTAGAAGAAGTCAAAGAAGCTATGGTCCTCAAAGAGGAGATGACACTCTTCAAAGAATCCGCGTTCCATTTATGGACGCTATCTTAGGTAAAAAAGTTCTCATCCCAGTTTCATATGATGAAAAATGTTCAAAATGTGATGGAACGGGTGCTAAAGATTCTTCAAGCATTAAAACCTGTACTCGCTGTGGCGGTAAAGGTTACATTAAGATTCAACAAAGAACAATCTTTGGGGTCATGGAACAGCAAAGCGTCTGTCCAGACTGCGGTGGGTCAGGCAAAGTCATCACTGATAAATGTCCAGACTGCGGTGGTCGTGGCTACAAGCATATTAAACGTGATATCGAGGTCAATATTCCTGCCGGCATCAACGCTGGTCAACAGATTCGCATTCGCGAAAAAGGTGAAGTGGGCCGTAACGGTGGACCAAATGGAGACCTTTATTTAGAAATCGTTATCACTCCACACGAATTCTTTAAACGTGATGGAAACGATATTCATATCGATGTTCCAATAAGCTTTGTTGATGCTGTCTTGGGTAAGAAAGTCGACATTCCAACCGTCTATGGTGAGGCGGAAGTTGAAATCCCAGCGGGTGTTCAGCCAAATCAAATCCTTCGTCTAAAAGGACGCGGTATCAAGGATATGCGCAAAGGCACTCCAGGCGATCAATATATTCACGTGATCGTTAAGACTCCAACCAAGATTTCTAGAGAGCAAAAGAAACTCCTCGAAGAATATCAATCTAAGGAAGACAAAAAGGATTCATTCTTTGAGAAATTCAAAAAGTCATTTAAACGTTAAACATAGTTTAGGCCACTGAAAAGTGGTCTTTTTCTTTTATTTAATTAACAATTTGATAAAATATCAAGTGGAGAAGATTTATGAACAAATATATGCATATGGCGATCCTCGAAGCTAGAAAAGGCATTCGTAAGGGTCATGGCGGTCCATTCGGTGCCGTAATTGTAAAGGATGGAGAAGTTATTGGTAAAGGCCACAACGAAGTCGTAAAAAATAACGATCCAACTTGCCATGGAGAAATGATGGCGATTCATAAGGCTTGCAAAAAGCTTGGAACATTCGATTTAAGTGGATGCGAATTATATACCACAGGTGAACCTTGCCCAATGTGTATGTCGGCTATTCTCTGGGCCAATATCGATAAAGTATATTACGGATGTAATATTCTTGATACCGAAGACATCGGCTTTAGAGATAAAAAATTCTACGATATGCAGCAACCAGGCGAACGCGAGAAACTTGTTATTGAGTTAGACCGCAAGGCATGCCTTAAACTATACGCAGAATATAAAAATATCGCTGATAAGACTGCTTATTAATTAAAAAAGAGAGAGGACAGGGTAAAACTGTCCTTTTGTTTTATCTTTAATGTGTTATACTTTAAAAAGTATTCATGGCGAAATGTAAATATTGTGGATCAGAAATATCAAGATTAGACAAGGAGAATTGTCCATTTTGTGGTGGTCGTAAACCTCTTGAAGGTGAAGATATGACCACGCAAGATATGACCAAGGCTCTTGAATCGCTAGACGGCATTGAACTGCCTAAACCAAAATCAAAGATTATCACTGCTATTCTCGCTTTTGTTTTCGGTATTTTTGGAGCGCATAATTACTACCTTGGCAAATACAAAATTGGTTTGATTATCTTTGGTATATCTACTATTACCATCGCGGGAATAGGTTCAATTCTATTCTTTGCGGTGCTTCATAATGTCTTTGGTTATTTGATCCCGTTTTTTGTAATGGAAGCTTTGATGATAGGGGTCGGTTTATCCTTCCTACTTAGACACGACATTCAAGACTCAAGAGGAGAATTTTTAAAATAATGCAACGCTACTTTGGACGTATATTTAAAAACATGATCGTTCTTGATGAGGATGATAAATATCATCTCCTCAAAGTTATGCGCGCTAGAAAAGGCGAGCAAATTGAAGTTGTTGCCGATGAAAAGGTTTATTTATCAGAAATAGTTTCAACTAAACCTCTTGAAATCATCGCGAAAAAGACGCTTGAAGATAACAGTGAACTTCCTAACTATATCATTCTTTTAGCTGCGCTTTTAAAAGGTGATAAGATGGATCTTGTTTTACAAAAGGCAACCGAGCTCGGTGTTAGTGAGGTCGTTTTGCTCACTACAGACCGTACCATCATCAAGATGAAAGATCACCAAAATGATCTCAAATTAGGTCGCTATCAAAAGATTCTTAAAGAAGCTGCTCAACAATCTAAAAGAAATAGAATTCCTTACATTAAAAACATCATCAGTTTTGACCGTATCGATGAAATCGATGCTGATTTAAAATTTATTGCTTATGAAGAAAATAAAGGCGACGTTTCAGCTTTCAATAAAAAGTTAAAAAATGTGAAACCAGGTAAGAAAATCGCAATTATTATTGGACCAGAAGGTGGCTTCACTGAAGGCGAAGTTATTTATGCAAAGCATCATGGCTTCTCACCAGTTGGTTTAGGTAATCGCATTTTAAGGGCTGAAACAGCCTCAATTTACGCTCTCAGCGTCATTGCTAATCATCTAGAGGACAAGAATGCTTAAATTCATTTCTCTTGGCTGCAAAGTTAACTCCTACGAAACTAATGCTTTGAAGGAGTTATTTTTAAATAATGGTTTTTCTAACGACGATGAAATAGTGGTGATCAATACTTGTTCAGTCACCGCTATAGCAGATCAAAAATCACGTCAAATCATTCGCCGTGAAAGAAGAAAGAACCCAAAAGCAATTTTATGTGTGATGGGTTGCTATAGCCAAAAGAACGCCGATTATGTCGTTAATGAGTGCCATGCCGATATTGTAGTTGGAACCTCTAACCGCCCTAAATTAGTGGAATTAGTTAAAAAGTTTATCAGAGATAAAAAACCGATAATCGCTGTTGAAAATGAAACTCGTAAATTTGAATACGAGTCATTTAATAGTGTTGCTATCCCTAATACGACAAGAGCGTATATAAAAGTGGAAGATGGCTGCAATAATTTTTGCTCTTACTGCACGATTCCTTATACAAGGGGGGTAGCAAGAAGTAGAGACAAAGAAGAAATAGTTTCCGAAATTAAAGAACTAATCAAACATGGTTTCCTCGAATTTGTCATCACCGGAATCCATACCGCTCATTATGGCTTAGATAATAAAGGTGTTTCATTTTCTTCTTTGATAGAAGAATTATTAGATATTGATGGTCTATATCGCTTACGAATAAGCTCGATAGAAGAAAGCGAAATCGATGATAAATTCATTGAACTTTTAAAAGACAAAGATAATATCGCTAATCACTTGCACATGCCGCTTCAAAGTGGATCGCCTTCCGTTTTAAAAAGAATGAGAAGAAAATACAATGTTGATGATTTTATTAACAAAGTTAATCGTATTAGAGAAGTTCGTCCTGATATCGCAATTACAACTGATGTAATAGTGGGTTTCCCTGGCGAAAGTGAAGAAGAATTTTTAGAGACAGTTGAATTCATAAAGAAAGTTAATTTTGCGGAGCTTCATGTTTTTCCATTTTCTGCTCGGGAAGGAACTCCAGCTTATTCGATGAGTGATCAAGTTGCTCCTGAAATTAAATCTAAACGAGTTCAAATTCTTTTAGAATTAAGTGAAAAACTAAAAGAGAATTATCGTAAACAATTCATTGGCAAAGAACTTGAAGTTATCGTTGAAGAAAAAGATAAAGAGACTGGACTAATGATGGGCCATTCTTCGAATTATTTACTACTTAAGGATAATCTTCCAGAATCATCTATTGGTAAAATTGTTAAAATAAAAGTTCGATAAAATCTAAACTTTTGATATAAATATTAAACATTGTTTTAAATTTGTTTGATTAGGTTTACTGTTCATATATAATATATGCAGTCCAAAGGAGGCTTATAAAGATGGCAGTTCCATTTAGAAGAACATCCAAAACCGCAAAAAGAATGAGAAGAACTCATTTCAAATTATCGGTTTCTGGATTAGTTAAATGCCCAAACTGTGGGGCAACAATTAAATCACACAACGTCTGTCCAAAATGTGGTTACTATGGCGGCAAGGATGTCGTTACTAGAACCAAACAAGAAAAGGCAGTCGATGTAAAGCCAGTTAAAAAAGCTCCGGCCAAGAAGGCTGCAGTCAAGAAAGAAGAAAAAGCGAAGGCTGAATAATTGTGATACAATAATTCTACGAGGTAAACAAAATGGAAATTAACAGAATGATTGATCATACGCTTCTTAAACAAGATGCTTCTATTGAAGCAATTAAGAAATTATGTGAGGAAGCTAAACAATACAAATTCGCGTCAGTGTGCGTTAACCCAGGATTCGTTCCACTCGCTGCTAAATTATTAAAAGGCACCGAAGTTAAAGTTTGCACAGTTGTCGGTTTCCCATTAGGTGCAACCCTTCCAGAAAGCAAAGCTTATGAAGCTAAACTTGCTATCGAGAATGGTGCAACCGAAGTAGATATGGTCTTAAATGATTCAATGGCAAAGGAGCATGATTATGACTACATTGCCAAAGAAGTCGCTTTAGTTAAGAAAGCTTGTGGTAAGGTTTTACTCAAGGTAATTCTTGAAACATGCTTACTTACCGATGATGAAATCATCGAATGTTCAAAAGCTTCAGTTAGAGGCGGCGCTGATTATGTGAAAACCTCAACCGGTTTCTCTAAAGGCGGCGCAACTACACACGCTGTTGAGCTCATGCGCAAAGCTGTTGGCCCAAAGATCGGTGTCAAAGCTAGCGGTGGAATTCATTCACGTGAAGAAGCTCTCGCTATGATTGAAGCAGGTGCAACACGCATCGGTGCTTCTTGTGGCGTGCAAATTGTTGAAGGAAAATAGTTTAAACTATTCGTGTAAAAAGGGAGGTGAAAAGATATGCCAAAAGTTGTCGTTCGTGAAAATGAACAATTAGACGAAGCTCTTCGTCGCTTTAAACGCTCTGTTAATAAATCAGGCGTCCTCCTTGAAGCACGTAAAAGAGAATTCTATTTGAAAAAAGGCCTCAAACGCAAAATGAAAAGCGAGATGGCTCGTCGTAAATCCTATTAAGAAATAAGGTCACCAAATGCTGGTGGCCTTTTCTTATAAAAAAGTAATACTATGTATTAAAAAAGTTTTTCGCATTTTTTTCGTTTTTTCTCAGTAATAAGTTTATGGAGGAAAAACTATGACATACGTTTGTTACCAAGGAAATGATAGAGATTGTGGCTTTGCTTCTCTCAAGATGCTTTTAGCGAACAAAACACATAATAAAAAATATCTCTATCTCAAAAAGCCTTCAAAGAAGAAGGATTACACATTTTACGATTTGATGTACATCGCAAAGAATTATGGCTTCGTGCTCTCGGCCTATGAGATGCCAATCGACGATTTTAAGGAGATTCCTTTAGGGACACTTGTGATGATCAAACCAAATCATCTCGTTTATTTAAAACGAGTAAGTAAATTCAGCGTGACCTACATCGATCCTAACATCGGTAAAGTAAGGGTCTCACATGATGAATTTATGAAACGGTGGAGCGGTCAAGTTCTCGAATGCGTTAATACAAAGGACGCTAAAGGATGTAAAGCAAATAAAATCAAACTCTTACCAATCTGGATGGATTTAATCTATTATGGAATCTTAAGCATTGTATTCGCATCCTTATTGACAGGATTTTACTTGATAAAAGATGACTCCAGCATCATCTTGACGATGGGGTTCCTGCTTTTGTTTGCTTTAGCAGAATTAGTAGAAAATTGGTACATTGTCAAAGAATTGTATTTCTTTGATAGACAATATATTGACATTTTCTTCTCCCAAAAAAGTAATCAAAATATCGAGGCGTATCGCTCCTACGTAGATTACAAATGCAATTACTTCATCAGTTTTAAGACTTTAATCTCAAATTTGGTGATGATTATCGTTTTCGCTACACTATTATGCGTGAATGATTACCGCAATCTATTGGTATTTCTGATTTTGTTATTAGTTAAAGTGCTAGATGCCAAGCTACTTTCAAAGAAAGAAAAGCAAGAGACTAAAGAAGTTGATGACATTGAAAAGACCGCCTTTGATTCTCCATCGACTTTGACCGCTTCTTTGAAGAAAGCAAATTCACTAGCAGGGAAGGTAGCGTTAACTGGTTCTTTAAAGAAAGTTTTTTATATTTTTGTTAGTTTATGTCTCTCTTTAGGAATGATGATCGTTAACAATATGACTTCGACAAATTTCATCATATTCCATTTTGGAATATATTTCTTAATGAGTGAGGCGTTCGGACATTTAATTCGCTATTTCTCTAACTTCCGAGAAAGAAAAATAAAAAGATCCAGATTTTTGGACAGATGTGATTTATAAGCATTTTTAAAAAAAGATGTTATAATATACACCCAAGATTATGGAATTAGACTTTATCAATCGAGGACCAGCATCTTATGATGCTTATGAAGCAACATATCGTGATTTATACGAAAAAGTATTTTCACATTTAGGCCTCGCTGGTAACTATTTCACTGACGTTACTATTGTTAATGACGAAGAGATTCACGAAGTTAACCGCGAATATCGTAAAGTTGATAGGCCAACCGATGTGATAAGCTTTGCTTTTCTTGATGATAAGAATGAGGTTCCTCAAAAAGATGGCTCTCCCATCTGTCTTGGTGAAATTATTATTTCATATGAAAGAGCAGAGGCTCAGGCTAAAGAATATGGCCATTCTCTTTTAAGAGAAATGTCGTTCTTATTCGTTCACGGCATGCTTCATTTGCTCGGATACGATCATATGAGTAAAGAACAAGAAGTCGTCATGTTCAAACTACAAGATGAAATTCTAGGAGGACTAAAATAATGGAATCAAAAGAATTAATTGCTAAAGCAGTGGAAGCTCGTAAGTTATCTTATTCACCATACTCCCACTTCGCTGTTGGTGCAGCCTTGCTTTGTAAAGATGGAACAGTTTTCGTCGGTGCTAATATCGAAAACTCCAGTTATCCACTTTGCATGTGCGCCGAGAGAAACGCGCTATATAATGCCTATCTTCACGGCAAGAAAAAAGAAGATTTTGTGGCGATGGCTCTATCTGCTGATACAGATGAACCATGTTCGCCATGCGGAGCATGTAGACAAGTTTTGTCCGAGCTTTTCCCAAAGAAGGCTCCTATTTATATGTCAAATCTCAAAGGTGATGTTCAAGCAACTGATGTTGAAGAACTATTACCATTCGCCTTCTCCGAAGACGCTTTAAAATAATGAAAAGTGGCTTTGTTTCAATAATCGGTAGACCAAATGTTGGCAAGTCCACAATTTTAAACGCTCTTTTAGAGCGAAAGATTTCGATTGTCACTGACAAAGCCCAAACAACTCGCAACTCCATAAAAGGAATCTATGATGATGGAGAATACCAAATTGTCTTTATAGACACTCCAGGGATTCATAAGGCACATCATTCTCTTGGAAAGATAATGAACCGTGATGCTTTAGAATCTGCTAAAGATGTCGATGCCATAGTTTTGGTGGTGGACGCTTCTCGTAAAGTTGATGAAGGAGATATGTTCATCCACGAATCGCTTTCTAAAAATATTCCAACTTACGTTGTAATCAATAAAATTGATTTAGTTCGCATCGACCAAGCTCAAAAGATCAAATCAGAGTATCAAGAGCTTTATCCGAAAGCTAAGATACTCGAAATGTCCGCAATTGAAAATTTTGGATTAGATACATTGCTTGATGAAATCAAATCAGTCATCAAAGAAGGGCCTCGTTATTTTGAAGCAGATGCTTTAACTGATAAAGATAGCAGTTTCTTCGTTTCAGAAGTTATTAGAGAAAAGTTATTGAAACTTTTAAAGGAAGAGGTTCCTCATAATTTAGCGGTGAGAGTCGATGAAATAAAACATAAAAGTGAATCCGTGATGATTCGCGCTACAATTATCGTAGATAAAGATTCTCACAAAGGCATCGTCATCGGTAAGGAAGGCAAACGCATCAAAGCGATTGGCATTAGAGCAAGGAAAGAACTAGAAGAATATTTTCAAAAGCACATTTTCTTGGAACTGTTTGTCTCCGTTAAAGAAGACTGGCTTAATAATCCAAGAATTCTAAAAGAATTAGGTTATAAATAATGGAATTTGAAGGTATTGTCATTCGACTAACACCTTTCCGTGATCATGACGCTATGGTCACGGTTTTATCTAATGATAAGATTCGCTCTTTTTTGGCTAGAGGTGCTCTTAAATACGAATCTAAATCAGGACCATCGGTCAATATTTACACCAAATCACGCTTTCAACTAATGAGAGGAAAAGAAGGATACGCTTTGCGTAATGGTGAAATTCTTGATAGTTTTCAAAACGTAAAAACCAATATTGATTGTTTGGCGGTGGAAGATTTTCTTGGCGAATTAACTAACAAACTTATTCAATCAGACGATGCGCCGGAGATATATCCTTTCTTAGAAAGATCACTCACCTTACTCGACAAGGGATTCTCTCCTTTTACCGTTGCTTTAATCTATTTTGCTAGAGTATTGATGGTATCTGGTTATTCGCTCAATGTTGATTCATGTCAAATTTGCGGTAAAAAAGACCAAATGGTCGCTCTTTCCTATAAGGATGGAGGATTTATCTGCCGCGATTGCTTTAGCCCCTTAAAACACGCAAAATGGGATGTTAATAAGTTAAAGATGATTCGTTACATCTTCAAAGTTGATGTTGATAACTTTAACAAAGTTGATTTTCCAAAAGAAGATTGTTTAGTCTTAATTAACGAACTATCTAAATTTATTGGTGACATTGCACAATTGAATTTAAAATCAATTGAATTATTGAAAAAAATCTAAACTACACTTATAATAGGTTGACAAAATTACGTTAGAACACCAAAATATAGCGGTCATTTTAATGAGGTTACAAAAATGGAAAAGAAATTTGATGAAATTGTAAATCACTTGATTACAAGCGGTTTCGTCTACCAAGATTCTGAAATCTATGGTGGGCTTTCTAATTCATGGGACTTTGGTCCTTTAGGTGTGGAACTTAAAAACAATATAAAGAAATTGTGGTGGAAGAAGTTTGTTCAAGAAAGTCCAACAAATGTTGGAATCGATGCCGCAATCTTAATGAATCCAAATGTCTGGAAAGCAACTGGACACGTTGCAACTTTCTCCGATCCTTTAATCGACTGCAAAGAATGCAAAGCTCGTCATAGAGCCGATAACTTAATTGAGGAACAGTTCCCAGAAGTCGACGTTCACGGTATGAACCAAGATCAAATGATTCAATTTATCAAAGATAATAAAGTTAAATGTCCTGTTTGTGGCAAATCGAATTTTACCGACATTCGTCAATTTAATATGATGTTTAGAACCCATATTGGTGTAACCGAGGCTAGCGAATCGCTCGTCTATTTAAGACCCGAGACCGCTCAAGGCATGTTTGTTAACTTCAAAAATGTTCAGAGAACATCTCGTAGAAAAATCCCATTTGGTATCTGTGCGATTGGTAAATCGTTCCGTAACGAGATTACTCCGGGTAATTTTATTTTCCGTGTTCGAGAATTCGAACAAATGGAAATGGAATTCTTCTGTAAACCAGGAACCGATTTAGAATGGTTTAAATACTGGAAAGAATATTCTTTAAAGTTCTTGGAATCTTTAAATATATCGGAAAAGAATCTCCGTTATCGTGATCACGAACCAGAAGAACTTGCTTTCTATTCTAAGGCTACCTGTGACGTCGAATACAAATTCCCATTTGGTTGGGGCGAAATTCTCGGCGTAGCCGATAGAACAGATTACGACTTAAAACGCCATATGGAAGCTAGTGGTGAATCGCTTGAATATTTAGAGCAAGAAACAAACACCAAATATGTTCCATATTGCATCGAACCATCGATGGGTGTGGAAAGAATCTTCCTCATGGTCGCATGCGAAGCATATGATGTTGAACAACTTGAAAAAGAAAGTCGCATTGTCATGCATTTCGCTCCAAAACTCGCTCCATATTTAGCGGCGGTTTTACCTTTAAGTAAAAACCTCAACGATAAAGCTAGAGAAATTCATGCTGAATTATGTAAGCATTTCTCTATTGCTTACGATGAAACAGCTTCAATTGGTAAAAGATATCGCCGTCAAGATGCTATCGGTACACCATACTGTATAACAGTAGACTTCGAAACCATTGAGAAGGATAACTGTGTGACAATCCGTGATAGAGACACGATGGAACAAGTTCGAATTCCTATTGAAAAAGTTAAAGATTTCCTTCAAGAGAAGTTAGACAATAATTAGTAGTTATTTAGTATTTTTATAACAAAGTTATATATGGCAATTGATTCAAATTTAGCTAGAGATATCAAAGAAAGGGCCGACATAGTCGACGTCATTTCCTATTATCTAAATTCAGTTCAGAAAAAAGGTCGTAGGTATGTTGCTATGTGCCCGTTTCATGATGACCATGATCCATCACTTCAAATCGATAAAGAAAAGCAAATGTTCCGTTGCTATGTCTGCGATTCTGGTGGTGATGTCTTTTCATTCGTACAAAAGTACGAAAAATGCTCCTTCATGGCCGCTATCAAGAAGGTAGCCGAGATTATTGGTTACGATGACCCACGTCTCCATAGCAAAATTGTGGTGAAACAAGTCGATGAAAATTTAGTCCCAATTTATAATTGCTTAACCGAAATTCAAAAGTTCTATGCTTACGCATTAACTACTGAAGAAGGTGAAATTGCAAGAAAATATTTAGACGGTCGACATTTGTCGAACGAACAAAGAGACAAATTTGGATTAGGCTATGCTTTTAAAGATGGTAAGATGGTCATCAAATACCTTCAACAAAAAGGTTTTTCATTGAAAACTATCGAAAATACTGGCATTGGTTTAGTGAAAACTTCTGGCATCGATGACAATAATGCCGGTAGATTAATCTTCCCAATTAAAGATCACAATGGACAAGTCGTTGGTTTTTCAGCGCGTAGAATCGTTGATGATGATTCTGCAAAATATGTGAATTCTCCAGAAACTAAGGCTTTTACTAAAAGTAATGTTTTGTACAATTACCATTTAGCAAAACAAACCGCCAAACATGATGGATATGTTTATGTGGTGGAAGGTTTTATGGACGTCTTTGCCTTAGATAGCATCGGCATAACGAGCTGTGTTGCTTTAATGTCAACTAAGTTGACAAGTAGACATATCGAAATGCTTAGAGCTCTTGGCGTGGAAATTAGATTGTGCCTCGATGGCGATAATCCAGGTCAAACCGCGATGATGAAAATAATGTCTCAACTTGATGAAGCTAAGCTTCCTTATAGGCTAGTTAGCGTTCCTCAAGAAGTTCGTGATCCAGACGAAATATTAAAACAAGATGGCGAAGAAAAGTTAGAAACTTTTGTCAACTCATTAGTGGATCCATTTAACTTCGCAATCAACTATTACCGCAATGTTTCACATTTAGAAACGGTCGAGAATAGAAAGAAAGTGATTATTCACTTTTTGCCAGCCTTAGCTTCTTTAAAAACTCAATTAGAGAAGGATGATTATATCTATAAACTTGAGCAGGCAACAAATTTTTCGGCTCAGGCAATTCGCAATTTACTCAAAGAGTATACGACACGCCAAAATCGAAATGAGCCAGATTACAACGTCAATCTTGAAATCGAATCAACGATCGATGTCGGAAAAGTTTCAAAACAATATCGTCGACTCGCTTTAGCGGAATTTTCAGTTTTAAAACAAATGTTCCTCGATAAGCAAGCGATCGAATTCTATGAGAAAAATATAAAATATTTTAATGATGAAAATTACCGTCAAATTGCCAATTTCTTAATCGAAAGAAAGGACAAAGACGAATCTATATCAACAAGCGATATCATCAACGATATTCAAACATCTGAATTACCAAATAATGATCAGCTTATTAAGACCGTATCTTCGATAGCGTTTGCGAAAAGTGAAACCTATTCTCCGACGTTATTAGAAGATTATTACAAAGTAATTTTATCGGAAAGGTCTCATATACACGACAAGACAAATCTCCAAAAGGCGTTAGAGGGGAAAACGCCTCAGGAGCAAGCGCGTATTGTAGCGACCTACTTAGACCGAATGAAAATAAAAAGCTCGAAATAAGGTGCTTTAGAAAGAAGGACAAGTAAATGGCAGCAAGGAAAGCGAAAGAAGCCATAGAGGCCCCAAAAAAGGCCAAAAAGGCAGAAAGTAAGGTTAAGGCAACCGCTCCGAAAGAGAAGAAGCCAACCAAAGCTCGAAAAACTAAAGAATTAGTCGAGAGCGATGAAGACGAAGAAATCGAAACTTTAGAATCGGTAAAGAAGCGTCTTTTAAAGAAAGCCCAAAATGATGGTGGTGAAATCGAACAAGCCGAAATCAATGAAGCTATTCAGAAATTCGATATGTCAGATGAAGATGTCGAAGATTTAATCAATTACTTTGTAAAAAAGAAAATCAAAGTCATCTCCGATAGCGATGAAGAAGGAATGGATGAAATCGATTTTAGCGATGACGACGATATCGCTGTAGATATGTCAGATGAAGATGTACCTGATGAAAAAGAATTGAGTGATATCTCTAATCTTATCGTTGGCGATGTCAAAGTAAATGACTCCGTTAAGATATATCTTAAAGAAATCGGTAAAGTTCGCTTATTAAATGCTCAAGAAGAAATCGAAATCGCTAAACGTATTGCCACTGGCGATGAAGACGCTAAGCAAGAGCTTATCAATGCTAACCTTCGTTTAGTTATTTCTATCGCAAAGCGATATGCTGGACGTGGCATGCCATTTTTAGATTTGATACAAGAAGGCAATATGGGCCTTATCAAAGCGGTGGAAAAATTCGATTACACTAAAGGATTTAAGTTTTCAACTTATGCCACTTGGTGGATTCGTCAAGCTATCACTCGTGCCATCGCTGACCAAGCTCGCACCATCCGTATTCCTGTTCACATGGTCGAGACAATTAATAAGATCACCAAAGCTCAACGTGCGCTAGTTCAAGAACTAGGTCGTGAACCAACAACCGAAGAAATTTCTGAAAAACTCTGTGGTGCATTATCCCCTGAAAGAATTATGGAAATTCAATGTATTAATCAAGAGCCAGTTTCTCTCGAGACTCCAATCGGTGAAGAAGATGATTCACATTTAGGTGATTTTATCGAAGATAAGGAAGTTGTTTCTCCAAGCGAATATACGACCAAATCGCTCCTTAAAGATGAACTTTACGATGTTCTCCGCGAACTCACCGACCGTGAAGCTCGCGTTCTCGAACTCCGTTATGGACTATTGGATAATCATCCAAGGACCCTTGAAGAAGTCGGAAAAGAATTTGGTGTCACTCGTGAACGTATTCGTCAGATTGAAGCGAAAGCAATTAAAAAACTACGTCACCCAAATCGTGCCAAACGTTTAGGCGACTATCATTCATACAAAAACTAATATGAAAATATCGGACCGCTTAAAAGCTGTTGCCTCTTTTATAAAAGAGAACGCTAATGTTGCGGATGTTGGAGCAGATCATGGTCTGCTTGAAATCTACCTCATTAACGAAGGAAAAATTAATTCCATTTTAGCAATCGAAAATAAGAGTGGTCCTTTTTCTATTCTTAAAAATAATCTAAAAGATTACGATGTAAAACTATCCTTGAGCGATGGTATTTCAAAAATCGATGAAACAGTTGACACGATCGTTCTAGCGGGAATGGGTGGAATTCTCATTAATAATATACTAAATTCAAATAAAGCAAAGCTTACAAATATCAAACAAATTGTCGTTGACGCTCACCGTGATATTGAACTAGTAAGAGAAAACATTTGTAAACTCGGTTTTTACATTGAACAAGAAAAAATCGTCTATGAAAAAGGAACATATTACTTTGTAATATCTTTCATAAAAGGACATCGTGATTATTCATTGAGTGAATATGAGTGGGGTTATAAAATAAAAGAGGACCCTCTCTTCGAAGATTTTCGCAAAGAGGAACTAAATAAATTAGTTAGCAATCTTATCAAATATCGTTCTTCTTCAAAATCTACCTTAGCAGGTATTAAGCAAAGAGAAGAACAAATCGGGAGGTTAGAGAAACTATGAACACGATGAAATTATTAAGAAAATTATCACTCTATTATCCAAAATCAATTAAAAGTAGGGGAGATCGAGTCGGATTAATGTCTGGAAAACTACCAGAAGAAATTAATAACATTTTGCTATGCCTTGATTTCGACGATACAGTTTATAATCTTTTACCTTCTTTAACAAGGAAACCAGATTTAATTTTGACCCATCACCCATTTATTTACGGCCCAAGAGGTCGCGTCTTAAATCATGATCCAGTCAAGAAGGATCTCGTCGAAAGAATTGAAAAACTCGGCATTCCTGTTTATAGCATGCACACCAATTTTGATGCCGGAAAAAACGGAATGAACGATGCTTTAACGCAAGCGTTAGGTTTAAAAAATATTCGACCACTTGAAACGGCGAGAATGGCTCGTGGTGGTGAATTAGAAAAATCAATGGAAATCCATGAATTTGCTAAATACGCAAACAGATGTTTGAAATTAGAATATTCGCATCTTGTTCATGCTGGAAAAGACTCAGTTAAAAGCGTGGCAATCATCGGTGGTGGTGGATCTCGTGAATTCAAAAACGCGATGCTAGAGGGATACGATATTTACATATCGGGAGACGCTCCACATCATGTTAGAAGAGATGTAATCGCAAATCATTATAATTATTTGGACGTTTCTCACGAAGTCGAAAGAATATTTATGCCACATATGAAAAAAGTTCTACTTTCAATCGATCCAACACTAAATGTTGAAATAATTGATCACGAAGAACTTCCTGAATTAATTAAATAATTTTTCAATCTTTGATTTAATAGATTCGCTAATCGCTTTGGGAGTTGAAGCTCCTGAAGAGATTCCAACAAGATTAAGACCTTCAAGGTCTTTTTCTTTAATGTCATTAGTGTTTTGAATTGCAATAACTTTGGCGCTAGGGTAATTTTTGCTAGCTAGATTAAATAATGTTTTAGCGTTGTTAGATTTCTTTCCACCGACGACATAAATTAAATCAACATCCTTTGGAAGATTAAGCAAAGCTTCCTGCCTTTTTGTTGAGGCATAACAGACGCTTTTAAGAACTCTAGCATTCTTATATTTAGATTTCACTAAGTCGATTAATTGTTCAACTTCATAATGTGAGAAGGTCGTTTGGTTAATAATTAGTGGCGAGTCGTCTTCTATACTAGGAACAACTGGACTAGAAACATCTAAAAGATGAACTCTTTTTGAAAGTGATAAAGCCGCATTTGCTTCAGGATGGTTTTCTTTTCCAATATAAATGACATCGTGACCGTTTCTTGTTTCTTTAACGATTTCATTAAAAGTTGTCTTTACAAATGGACAAGTGGTGTCAACGAATTTTAGATGTCGTTCTTTTAATCTATTCTCAACCTCTTCTTTATGACCATGAGCAGTGAGAATAACGATGGAATCATCTTTGATGAGATCGATTAAATCCAGTAAATCCTTATCTTTTTGGTAAATTGTTTCTATTCCGGCTTTTTCGAGTTCTTCCAGCGTGTCATCATTATGGATTAGCATGCCGAGAATAACTATTTTACGATCAGGATTAGCTTCTTTTGTTTTGTAGGCTAAAGAGATTGCGTTCGCAACTCCAGCACAATATCCATAAGGTTCAACAAGAATAACTTTCACGATATCAATAATATCATGATGAAGATTTTTCGTGTATAATTAACGCGGTAAAAATTATGTCATTTCGCGGAATTAGTCTTTCAGAAAAAATGTTGACTTCTCTTTCTAGACAAGGTTTTTTAAATCCGTCTGAAATCCAACTTAGAACAATTCCGAAAGCTTTAAAAGGCGAAACCTTGATGGTTCAATCTGCGACAGGGACAGGCAAAACCCTGTGCTTTTTAGTGCCAATTATTGAAAATGTTGATTTAAAAAATCAAAATGTGCAATCAATCATCGTCGCACCAACTAGAGAACTCGCTCAACAGATTTTTGATTTTGTCCTTCCTTTTACTAAAGAATTCCCGTCTTTAAAAATCCGCTTATTTAAATCGGGACAAGAAAAAGAAGAAACTCTAAAAGGCTTGTCTATTGCTCCGCATATAATCATTGGAACTCCAGGTCGATTAGCAGACGTTTTAAAAGATGGAACCTTATCACTCAAAAACGTTAAGACTATTGTCTTTGATGAAGCGGACATGCTTTTGAAGGAAGGTTATTTTGCCGAAATCGATAAATTCGCTTTTTTAGTCAAAGATCCACAATACCTTGTTTTCTCAGCGACACTTGAAGCAAATTTAGCCCACGAATTAGAAAAATATGTCGGACCAAATATCCCAATCGTGAATGAAGAAATAATGACTTCAAGCAATGTTACTCACTACCTTGTTGATATTCGCCACGAAGACAAACTAATTGCTCTAGAGCAAATTATTAAATGTATAAATCCCTATTTATTGTTTGTTTTTGCATCTAAAAAAGAGACCGCTAATGAAGCTTATAGTTATCTTAAAACTCGTAAATACAAAGTCGGATTACTTACAGGTGATTTAAACGCGAGAGAACGTAAAAATGTCATGAAGCAAATTCGTAATGACGACATCTATATCCTTGTTTGTTCAGATATGGCAGCAAGAGGTTTAGATATTAATGATGTAACCGATGTTATAAATTTGGACTTACCAAACAACCTCGAATTTTATTTCCATCGTGCAGGTCGTACAGGAAGATTTGATAAACGTGGCAATTGCTATACTTTGTATAATAAGGATGCAACCAATAAACCTTTGCAGCTAGTCCAAAGTGGAGTCAAATTTATTTATAAATCTTTAAGAGCCGGTGATCTAATTGAAGGTCATCCAATCGAAAAGACTCATCCTAATAAACGCAAAATGGATGACGAACTCCAAAAAGAGATTCGCAAAATAAATGCGAAGGCAAAAGGCAAAAATAAAAAGATCAAACCTGGCTATAAAAAGAAACTAAAAGACGAAATTGCCAAAGCAAAACAAAAACATCGTCGTGAAATAATTAAAAAAGATATTCGCCGCCAAAGAGTCGAGCGATATAAGAAAGAAGGTAGAAATAATGGCTAACGAAGAACTTTATATTGGCTGTCATGTTTCAATGAGTGGACCAGAATACTATTTAGGTTCAGTTAAAGAAGCCCTTTCTTATGAAGCAAACACGTTCATGTTTTATACTGGAGCGCCGCAAAATACAATTAGACTTCCTTTGGAAAGATTAAGAATTGAAGAAGGAAGAGCTCTAATTAAAAGTAATGGTCTTGATGAATCAAAAATAGTGGTTCATGCTCCATATATTATTAACATTGCTAACAAATTAAATGTTGACACTTATGAATTAGGTAAAAAGCACCTTTTAAGCGAGCTTAAAAGAACCTATGCTTTTGGTCCAAAAATCCTTGTTTTGCACCCAGGTAGTCATGTCTCTACAGGTGAAGAAAATGGTCTAGAATCAATTATCGAAGCTCTCAACGAAGTTCTCTCTAATGATGGAACGGATGTGAAGATTGCATTAGAAACTATGGCTGGCAAAGGTAGCGAAATGGGCACTTCCTTTGAACAACTTGCTCATATTATTTCTCACTTGGAAAAGCCAGAAAGAGTTGGTGTCTGCCTCGATACTTGTCATATTAATGACAATGGTTTAGATGTTGGAGATTTTAACACCGTTTTAAAAGACTTCGACAAGACGATCGGCTTAAATAAATTACTCGTTGTGCACGTTAACGATACGAAAAATCCAACGGGTGCTCATAAGGACCGCCATGAAAATATCGGCTATGGTTTTTTAGGTTTCGATATTCTTAACAAAGTCGTCCATCATCCTTTGTTAAAGGGAATCCCAATGATTCTTGAAACACCTTATTATGAAGGAAATCCTCCTTACAAAAAGGAAATTGAGATGTTTAGAAAACAATCATTTGAAGATTGGAGATAAAGAAAACGACCTTAAGGTCGTCTTTATTTTAATTTGAGTATTTCTTTGGTGAATTCTTCGTAGATTTCATTATCTTTAACAGTTTTGATGATTTCTTCTTTTTTGAAGATCACCCACTGACCTTTTCCACCTGCACAGCCAATATCAGCGCGCTTAGCTTCGCCTGGTCCATTGACAATACAACCCATGACAGCGACGGTTTTATTGATATGATTTGCTTCTAGGAAAGAAGCAATTTTCTTTGCTAACGGGACAAGATTAACTTGAGTGCGACCGCATGTTGGGCAGGAGATGAGATTAGGATAATCGTTACGAATTTCTAAATCTTTCAATAATCTACGGCACGCTCTAACCTCCTCTTGAGGTTCATCTGATAAAGAAATTCTTATTGTATCGCCTATTCCAGCAGTTAATATTGGCGATAAGCCTGCAACTGATCGAACTAGACCAACATCTTTTGGTCCAGCTTCAGTGATTCCAACGTGAAGGGGATAAGAAAATTCTTGGCTCGCTAGTTTATATGCTTCAATCGTATCTAAAACATGACTTCCCTTAAGGGAAATAACGATATCGTAGAAATTTAAATCTTCTAAAATCTTAATTGTACGTTTGACCGATTCAATCAAATCCTTAGCAGGAACTTTTTCTGTATCATTATTAACTTCTTTATCGATGGATCCTGAATTGACTCCGACGCGAATAGGAATATGCTTTTCTTTGCAAAGAGAAACGACTTTTTTCACATTTTCAATTGAGCCGATATTGCCTGGATTGATTCTAATAGCATTCACTCCAGAATTGATCGATTCTATCGCTAGGCGATAGTCAAAATGAATATCTGCAATTAAAGGAATTGAAATAGCTTTGACGATATCTTTGATTGCTTTAGCGTCTTCCATGTCTAAAACAGACACGCGCATTAAATCAGCACCAAGAAGAGCGCATTCGTTTATTTGCCTGATAACCTCTTTCGTATTTGAGGTTTTAATATTGCACATCGATTGGATTAAAACCTTGTTTTCTCCACCGATAGAAATGTTGCCTATTTTGATTTTGCGAGTTTTTTCTCTAGGAAGTAATTGCATATTTTGATTATAGCAAAACCGAAAATATCTTGTAGATATATTTTTTACACTATGGTATTATTCTACTTGCAAAATCTAAGGAGATACTTATGCCAAGAGATAATATAACCCTAAAATGCACTGTCTGTGGTGAAGAAAATTACATCACAAACAAGAATAAAAAAGAACATCCTGACAGAATGGAAACTAAGAAATACTGCTCAAGATGCAAAAAGCACACAGTGCACAAGGAGAAAAAGTAAGGATTCATCCTTATTTTTTTGTAATAGATGCTTGATATCTATCCAAATCGTAAAGCTTGCAACACCTATATTCTTTTTAACGATTCAAAAAAAGGAATACTTGTTGATCCAGGCTTAAACAATGAAAATAGATTAATTGAGCACATTAAAAAACTTGATGTTGAAATAGTCGCTATTCTCATTACACATGCTCATTATGATCACATTGGTGCGCTTAAAGATGTTTTGAATCTATTCCCAAATGCGACAACATTTATCAACGAAGACGAAGTTGAACTATTAGGAAATTCAAAATTAAATCTTTCAAGATTTAGAGACGATGGTTTTACCGATGTCTTAGAATTTGTCCCATCAAAACTTGTTGCGCTTAGTGATAATGAAGAATTTGTGGTGGAAGGCTATAAAATTAAAATGATTAAGACACCGTTCCACACTCAGGGCAGCGCTTGTTTCTATATCGAAAGTGAGAATATGTTATTCTCAGGTGATACATTATTCTATTCAGCGATTGGTAGAATTGATCTTCCAACTGGCTCACCTAGAACAATCGAATCAAGTTTAAAGAAGTTATTGAAGCTTCCTATGGAGACAAAAGTCTATCCAGGTCACGCTATATCAACGACCTTAGAAAGGGAAGCTAAATATAACCCCTATTTGCGAAATATCTAATTTTAGATATAATAGTTATGTTTTTGGAGGAAAAACAATGAATGTTACAGAATTAAGACCAGGTAACTATTTCCTTGATGAAGGAAATCTTTATCAAGTTATGGACATTTTGCTCAACAAAACAGCCATGAGAAAAATGGTTGCTAAAGTCAAAGCAAAAAATATGCGTACTGGCGCAATTATCGAATTAGCACGTAACTCCGGTTACGATGTTGAAAAAGCCGTTTTAAGCAAAAAGAAAATGGTTTATCTCTATGATTCAGGTGATTTCTTAGTGTTCATGGATAACAATACCTATGATCAAATCGAAATTTCTAAATCAAAACTCGAATGGGAAATGAATTTCCTAACATCCAATGCTGAAATTGATATTCTCTTCTATGAAGATGAAATCTTAGGTATTACTTTACCTTCCAGCGTTGCCCTTAAAATTGTCGATTGTGAACCTGCTGTTAGAGGAGACACAGTCAACAAGGCAATGAAGTTTGCAACCGTTGAAACAGGCTTCAAACTTAAAGTCCCATTATTTATTGATAATGGTGAAACAATCCTCGTTCGCACTGATACAGGCGACTACGACGGACGCGCATAATTAGGAGGAATCGAAAATGGTAGAACTTCCAACAGGTGGATTAGTAGGTTTGATCATCGGCTTACTTATTGTAGGCCTCGTCGTCGGCTTCTTTGGAGCTAGATGGTTCTTCAAACGCCAATTAGAAAAGAATCCTCCAATAAATGAAAACATGATTCGAGCAATGTTCATGCAGATGGGACGCAAACCATCTGAAGCTCAAGTAAGAGCAGTGATGAACTCGATGAAAAGAAGCAACAAATAAGACTCAAAAAGTTGAAGAAATTAGCACCTCTAACCAGGTGCTTTTTTCATGGCGAAAAGCGGTGGTGAAATAGCTGCTCAAAAATGGGAGGCAATTTTTCAAGTGTCAAAAATGTGTCAATTAAAAAGTGTCAATGAAAAAAGTCCAATTCATCGAAACAATTTGGACTTTCCACAATCATTAGTTTTTTAAATCAACAGTTGTAAAAACTACTAAATATCTACTAATATATCGACTAATCCATCCAGGTAATTTTGCGTTCTTCATGATGGATCAAACGCTTGATATTTGGGATGTGTCTAACAATTAAAAGTAAGGAGATCAAAGTCGTGACTGTCGCATACTCCCAACCGGCAAGTAAATAGCTTCCCCAACCCCACATAAAGAATTGCCAAAAGCTTTCTGGAGCGACAAATTGGAACGCATAAAGTCCCCACGAGAAGATGATTGTCGCGATACCTGCAGAGATGGAGGCGAGCGAAACATATTTTTTAGCTTTAAGGACGATAAAGAACGTTCCAAAACCTGTCAAAGATAAAAACCAAGAAGTCGATAAACCAAATCCACCGAATGTTGCAACTGCTTTTCCGCCTTTGAATTTTGCATAAACTGGATAGCAGTGTCCGACAGCCGCTCCTAAAGGAGCGAGATAAATATAAAGTACTCCATCATCAAACATTGGAGCGCCTAAATTATTAGCAAAAACACTTTTTAGAGGAGAAAAAGTTAAGATAGACCACACAACAACTAATGGAATTGCGGTCTTAATCATATCTAAGAAGATGACGGCTAGACCCATCTTTTTACCAAATAATCTTCCGACATTAGTTCCGCCTGAATTTTTTGAGCCATCTTCACGTGGATCTTTGTGGCAAATGAGTTTACAAAGTATAACTCCGGTTGGAATTGAACCGAAAAAATAACCGATCAAAAATGTGCTTAATCCGATGATTATATTATATAAAATAATATCCATATTCTTTCTCCAAATGTGCCTTACAATGATACAAAAAAAGTGGTTAACTTTTCAATAACTATTTTGCTATAATCAATTTTTAGAAATTGAGAAAAGGTAATATAAAATGGCAAATAACGACGCAAAAACATCCTATACAGCCGCCGATATTGAGATTTTAGAAGGCCTTGCTGGAGTTAGAAAACGACCGGCAATGTACATCGGATCTACTAACCAAACCGGACTTCATCATCTTGCTTGGGAAATACTTGATAACGCTGTTGATGAAGCATTAAGTGGCTTCGGAAAAGAAATAAAAATAACCATCCAAAAAGATGGTGCTTTAGCAGTTGAAGATGAAGGAAGAGGAATTCCTGTCGATGTTCATCGACAGACTGGTATGCCTGCCGTTCAATTAATTTTCTCAACTCTTCATTCTGGTGGCAAATTTTCTTCTAAAGTTTATACTTCAAGCGCTGGCTTACATGGCGTCGGATCTGCCGTTACAAATGCCCTTTCTACATATTGCGATGTCACTGTTTTTAGAAACGGAAAAATTAATCATCTCCGTTTTGAAGATGGTGGAAAGCTTGTTACTCCACTCGAAGTTCTTGGTAACACCAAGAAGCATGGTACTTTAGTTAAGTTTTTACCTGATTCAAGAATCTTCTCAACAACCGAATTCAAATTCGACATTATTGCAAACCACATTAAAGAAAGCGCCTTTTTATTAAAAGGTGTAAAATTCTCACTTCTTAACGAAAAAACTCAAGAAAAAGTTGAATATTTATACGAAGATGGAATCAAGGCGTATATCAAAGATATACAAGCTAACAAGAATGTTTTAGGAGATATTATTTCCTTTGAAGGTGAAGAAGATACAATCAAGATTGATATTGCTATGCAATATGCTTATCAGGATTATGGTGAAAATATCTATTCCTACGCAAATAATGTTAGGACACGTGATGGTGGTACCCATGAACAAGGTTTTAGAGCAGGTATCACTAAAGCCGTAAATGATTACGCCGAAGAAAACTCTATTCTAAAAGGTAAAACCAAATTAGAAGGCAGCGATATCCGTGAAGGTTTGACAGTAGTTATTTCCTTAAAAATTCCTGAAGCTAAACTCGAATATGAAGGACAAACTAAACAAAAATTAGGCACCCCAGAGGCTTTGCCAGTTCTTACAAACTTTGTTTATAATAACTTTAGTTATTATTTAAATGAAAATAAGGAATTCGCAGTCAACCTAATCAAAAAATGTATCGATGCTCAAAATGCTCGAGTTGCGGCTAGAAAAGCCAAAGACGAAGCTAGAAGCAAAAGAAGTCTAAAACAAGATGTTGTTTTATCTGATAAATTAACACCTGCAACTAGTAAAGATTACGATAAAAACGAATTGTTCATTGTTGAAGGTGATTCTGCAGGTGGAACCGCTAAAAGTAGTCGTGATAGACAACATCAAGCAATATTACCACTGCGTGGTAAACCATTAAACACTTTTGGCATTCCAGTTGAAAAAACTCTCAAAAACGAAGAATGCGCCACGATGATTAATACCATTGGTGCAGGCGTTAAAGAAACATTTAATGCCGATAACTCCCATTATGGGAAAGTCATCATTATGACCGATGCCGATACTGATGGAGCGCATATCCAAACGCTTTTAATCACTTTCTTTTATAACTACATGAGACCACTTATTTTGAAAGGTAAATTATTTGTGGCAATGCCACCTTTATACCGTGTTCAAAAGGAAGTAAATCATAAAATGATTTATCGTTATGCTTGGGATGAGAATGATCTCGAACTTGCAAAAAAAGAAATTCCTGGTGGCAAAGTGTCTAGATATAAAGGTTTAGGCGAGATGAATGCTGATCAACTTTGGGAAACAACAATGGATCCAAAAAGAAGACAACTTTTAAAAGTTACTATTGAAGACGCTCTTCTTGCCGAACAAAGAATGGTTACATTGATGGGGAGTGATGCCCAAGAAAGACGTCGCTGGATTGAAGAAAATATTAACTTCAACGAAGTTGACTCATTTATTGACGAGGTGAAATAAGATGGCAAAGAAAGTTACAGCACCAGTCGAAGAAATAATCGAAAATATTCATAACGAAACAATGGAAGAAATCATGTCCAGTCGTTTTGCTACATATGCAAAATATGTCATTCAGGACCGTGCTATTCCAGATGCTCGCGATGGTTTAAAACCAGTCCAACGTAGAATCATTTATGCAATGTATAAAGATGGTAACATCTTTAATCGTCCAACAAGAAAGTGCGCTCATACCGTTGGTGCGGTCATGGGTAAATATCACCCACATGGTGACTCCTCAATTTATGAAGCACTCGTTAGAATGTCACAAAATTGGAAGGTAAATGCTCCTTTAATTGATTTCCAAGGTAATAATGGATCTATCGATGGAGATGGTCCAGCAGCTTATCGTTATACCGAAGCTAGATTATCTCAAATTGCAGAAGAAATGGTTCGTGATATCGATAAAGATACAATCGAAATGTCTTTGACATTTGATGATGAAAACTTTGAACCAGTTGCTCTTCCTGCTAGATTCCCAAATCTACTTGTTAATGGTACGGAAGGTATCGCGGTTGGTATGACGACTGAAATCCCAACTCATAACCTCAAAGAGGTTATTGATGCAATTATCTATCGCATTAACCACGTTAGAGTGGAACCTCTTGACCTCATGGAATTCATTAAAGGCCCTGACTTCCCAACTGGTGGTTTAGTCTATAAATCAACTGGTTTAAATGACATTTATGAAACAGGCCGAGGACGTATCGAAATTGCTTCGAAAACCGAAGTTATCGATACTATAAAAGAAAAGAAAATCATCGTCACGGAAATTCCTTTTAAAACTCTAAAAATCGATCTTGTTCACGAAATTGATATGCTTAGACATAACAATGTTCTTCCTGGCATCCAAGAAGTGAGAGACGAGTCTGACCGAAATGGTTTACGCATCGTTATCGATGTGAAAAAAGATGCAAAGATTGATGTTATACATCAATATTTAATGACTAAATCATCTTTAAGAACTAGTTATTCTGCGAACATGGTCGCTATTGTTAATGGTTCACCAAAGACAATGAACATCCTTGATTTCGTTGATAATTATATTGAACACCAAGTCGATGTTATCACTAGACGTTCAAATTATGATTTGAACAAATCAGAAACTAGACTTCATATCGTTGACGGCCTTATTAAAGCGATTTCAATTTTAGATGATGTTGTTGAAACGATTCGTAAATCGAAAGATAAAGCGGATGCGAAGAAAAATATTCAAGAAAAATTCGCGTTCTCCGAAGCTCAATCTGAAGCGATTGTCATGTTACAACTTTATAAGTTGTCCAATACTGATATCACCACTTTAGATAACGAGAAAAAAGAACTCGAAGTTAATATCGAATTCCTTAAAGGAATTCTTTCTGATAGAAATAAGCTAAATAGACTTTTAATTAACGATTTAAAAGAAATTAGCAAAAAATATGGTAAAGAAAGAAAAACTCAGATTGTTGAAAAAGAAGATGTTGGAACAATCGATAAACGTGACCTAATTAATAAAGAAGAAGTCATGGTTGCTCTTACTAGAGATGGTTACATCAAATATTCAACAATCAAATCATATCGTTCAAGCGGTGAAAACGCACTTCCTGGAATTAAGGATGGCGACGTCTGTGTTTATTCAGGAAAAGTGATGACAACAGATTATTTAATCTGTTTCACTAATTTAGGTAATTTCCTCTACGTTCCAGTTCATCAAATCCAAGATGCTAAGTGGCTCCAAGAAGGAAAACACATCAATTACCTTATTAATTTAAATCCTAATGAAAAAATAGTGCGTGCATACGCGGTTGAGAAGTTTAGAAATGATTTATTCTTCGTTCTAGTTTCAAAACGTGGACAAATCAAGCGCTTGAGTTTAGATAATTTCCAAGTAATTCGCTATAGCAAGCCGCTTACATGCATGAAATTACTCAGCGATGATGAAGTAGCCGATGTCGCATTTACGACCGGTGATTCTAACCTCATGCTTTTCTCAAGCGAAGGAATGGCGGTTATGTATAACGAAAATGAACTTCCACTCGCTGGAATGAGAAGCGGTGGAGTTAAAGGCTTTGCAAAACTCGGAAATCAAAGAGTGGTGAACCTTCTTGCATTTGAAAAAGATAAGTTTGAAGGAAAGGCGATTTTAATCACTGATAAAGCCTGCGTAAGAATCTATGATGTTCGTAAGACTGAGCTTACAAATAGATTAGGTAAACCAAGCGTTGTATTTAAATCATTTAAGTCTGATGAACATAAACTAGTTTATGTTAAAATGCTTGATTTCTCCCTTGAATTCAATCGCATTAGATTGCTTGATAATCTCAAAGAAATCGTTGAAATTAAGGTCGATGATTATCATCTAACTCCAATGGATTATTACGCTCATGCCTCAATTGATATTCCAAAGAAAAATCGCCTTGAAATTCCGTTCCTCGAAGCTACGGATTACATTGCAAAATCAACTGTGTCATTTGCTAAAATTTCTTCGGATGAACCAATGAAAAAAGAAGAAGAAATTGTTGGTCCAACTCTTGAAGAAAGGAAAGAGGAAAAATTAGAAGAAGAGAAAGGCTACACTCAAATCTCGATCTTCGATGATGATTTAGATTAAACTAATGAAAAGTGCTCAATTATCGGGCACTTTTTTCATGTCCCATTTATAGTTTTTATTAGAAAAGTTATTACTTTCCTAAAATTAACATATAATATATACATGTTGAAAATCCATATTCCTTACGCTCATGCTAGTTCAATATTTGATATTGAAATGGATTTTTTTAAAAAGGAAGGCGTTAAGACTCTCCTTGTCGATCTCGACAATACGCTAGATTCTTATCGAAGTAAAACTCCTTCAAAAAGAGTTTATGAACTTAAAGATAAATTGGCGGAAAATGGTATCCAGATGATTATTGTTTCAAATAATACTGGTGAAAGAGTTACAACCTACGCTACTGAGCTAAATGTTCCTTTCATCTCTTCGATTGGTAAACCCTTCGCCAGGAAACTAATCAAGAAAATGAAGGAATTAGAAATAGATTTAACGACATCAATGATGGTAGGCGATCAAACTGTCACTGACATAGCGTGTGGAAATCGTGCTAAAATAAAGACAGTTTTAACGGATAAAATCGTTAAAGAGGATCAGCCAACAACCCATTTCAACCGTTTATTTGATCGACCAATTCGTCGTTCACTTAAAAAGAAAAACTTGCTAAGAGAGTGGAGGAACTTATAATGGCACAAATTTCTCAAATCAGAAAATGCTACAACTGCGGAGCTGTTCTTCAAAGCAACGATCCTTCAGAAGAAGGATATGTCAGCAAAGAAGTCTTAGAAAATGGTTCGCAGAACTTCTTGTTCTGTAACAAATGCTTTGAAATCGAAAGATTCCAACCAAAAACAAATGAACCACTAGTAGGAGAAGATCTTTTAACAATTGTTAAAGACGCAAAAGCTAAAGACGCTCTCCTCGTTTATGTTATAAATCTATTCTCATTTGAAGCAAGTTTCTCCCACAAGATTAATGAAATCATTAACGACATGAATATTCTCGTTGTTGCAAACAAATTCGACTTAATGCCAAAAGGCACAAACGAAGACGAAACTAGAGAATATGTCGCTCATCGTTTTAGAGCAGATGGCGTGAAAATCGATCGTGATAATATCGTGCTCGCGAACGCGTTTGATGACGATACAGCGCGCAATATTATCGCTCAGATCTATGAACTCAAAAATGGCAAAGATGTTTATATTATCGGTAGTAAACTCGCTGGTAAAACAACTTTAATCGATTCATTCTTAAGAGTTTATAAAAATCTTTCTCAAGGAAATATTATTTCCCAAGAATATCCAGGTACATCCTCACGCGTGCTCCAACTCCCGATGAGCTCACGCACGATGATGTATGAAATACCATCGATTCCACATAATAATTCCATTCTTTATAACTTAGATGCGAATGCAACTAAGAAGATTTATGTTACCGAACCAGTGGAATATCGCGACTTTACTTTAAAAGAGGACGAAGTCCTTTATTTTGGTGGAATGTCATTTATTGAACTCGTCGAAGGAAAGAAAACATCTATAAGATGTTATTTCAGTAACGACGTTCAAATCAAGAAGCGTTCCAATCGTAAATGCGAAGAAGCCTTCGTTAAAGAAATCACTAAGAAAGCAATTAAACCATATTGCTTAAGAATCAAAACTGTTAAAGACCTAGACGTCTTTGAAATTAAGATTACCGAATCCAATTACCGCGATATCGGTATCCAAGGCTTAGGTTGGTTCAACTTCTTGGCCAAAGGCCAAACCTTTAGAATTTATGTTCCTAAAGGTGTATCAATCTATACTTCAAGACCTAAAATTGATCGCAAATAATGAATTACATTATTTTTGGTGGAACATTTGACCCAATTCATAATGGGCATCTTCGTATTGCTTCCTTTGCGGCGAAGAAATTTTCTGCCAAAGTGATATTTGTCCCAAATAAATCTCCAAGATGGAAAGAAGCATCGAGTGATATAATTCATCGCACTAAGATGCTCTTTTTAGCGCTTAAAGATGTTGATTTTAAATTCGAAATATCAACTTTTGAAGTTGATAAAGACGATGAAATCAACTATTCAATCGATACAGTTAAACATTTTAAAGAACTCTATCCGAATGATGATTTATATTTTTTAATTGGCGCTGATCAAGTTAACCAATTCGACAAATGGAAAGATGCGGTGGAGATATCTAAACTTGTTAGAATCATCTTCTCCAATCGTCCTGATATCAAACTTAATGAAGATAACATCGCTAAATTTAATATGACCTCTTTAGAATTTTATGATTCTGGAGATGTTTCTAGTAGTGAAATCCGTGAACTTAAATCTTTAGATTTAAATGATAGTGTTCGTGAATATATTGAAGATAATGGACTCTATTATATTGCTAAGATTGCTAAATATGTCACTCCTCAGCGTTTAGCCCATTCGATTCAAGTCGCTAGATTATCCTATAAGATTGCCAAAATTAATGATCTTGAGAATCCTGATCGTTATTATATAGCAGCTATTTTGCATGACGTTGGTAAAACATCTAAATGTGATAAAGAAGACGCTATTAAATTTATGCAAGAGCATTATCCAGAATATGTTGATTTACCAAAATTCGCATATCACCAATTTATTGGTGAATATATCGCTAAGGCTGATTTCGGAATCAAAGATAAAGAAATACTAGACGCTATCAAATTCCATTGCACAGGTAATGCAAATATGTCGAAGCTAGCGATGGTGGTATATGCTTCAGATAAAATTGAACCAACTAGACAATTTGATTCTACTTGGTTAATTAATTCTTGTTTAAAAGATTATTATCAAGGATTCATCGATACACTTATTGATAATAAGAAATACTTATTAGGTCACGCTAAAGACATAACAAATAAGCTTACAGATGCTTGCTTTAAACAATACATAGGAGAATAAAAATGGATAAAGTCGTTTCGTTAGTTAAAAAAGTTCTAGAGGAACATAAAGCCGAAGACATCAAGATCATCGATGTAAAGGAAAGAACTCCTTTTGCGGAATATTATGTTTTAGCTTCCGCGACAAATATTCGTCAAATCAGAGCTTTGAGCGAGCTCGTCGAGGAGGAATTATCCAAAAAGAAAATTAGCATCAACCATATTGAAGGAACACCTGAATCTGGCTGGATGCTAATCGACGCTCATCATGTCATAATCAATATTTTTTCGCTCGAAGAAAGAGCAAGAATTAGCTTGGATGAAGTCCTAACTCGCAAGTAGAAAAAGTTAAGGAAAAATTAGCGCATCAAACAAGGGTGCGCTTTTATTTTGTAATTTTTGTGGGAAGTGTTAAAATTAGTAAACTTCGCATAACTACTATTATGTTAACCAAATACTAAGAAAATTAGAATTAATCGAAAGAATATGGAAATTTTAAGAAAATAGAATTTTGCTAAAACATGAATAAAAGGCTGGTTATCCACAAATATTTTGTTGATAGAAACTACTAATTTACTACTAAAAAATTAGGCCTATTTATTAACTACTGCCCCATTTTAATGAATCGATTTTGACTAGTAATTTTCTATTTTTCGATGTTGTAAATCTTTCGAATTTTCTCGTTGATGAGAGTTGCGGCCAAAGTGACAATCAGCATCACTACCACAGCGATGAGTGAATAGGCAAATATGGGTGTCAAATCAGTTGGATCGTTTATCTGAGCGCCCTTGATTAGACTGCCCAATCCGTTTTTTGTGTAGCCAGTGATGACTTCTGCCATAATTTCAATTTTGAACGAGAGAGAAAATGCCGAAATCATGCCGATGACGATGTATGGAACGCTTAATGGAAGCTGGATTTTCATAACTTTCGTGATTTTTCTTGCTCCATCCATACTTGCGGCTTCGAGTAAATTGCTATTCTCACTCTTAAGTCCACCAACAACAGCCTCATAAAGGATAGGAATAGCAATTAGCATGACAACAAGCACCGGCGCTCTACTTGCGTCTAACACAACGATAAATAAGAAAACTAGTGCAACTGTAGGGATAGCCTTAAAGAAAGTCATTAAAGGCGTAAAGAATTGGTATAGTTTCTCATTATCATTTACCAACATTCCTAAAAGGAATGCGACGAACAAAGCTAACAAGAAGCCGATTAGCATCTTAAGCAAAGAATAACCTAAGGATACATAAGTGTAACCATCCGCAAGATATTTAATCGCCAAAGCGACTGTATCAAATGGAGATGGAACAACTAGCGAATTAACACATAACGAAATAATCCACCATAATAAAACGACAAAGATTGTTCCATATAGGAACATCATGTATTTATTAGTAATAAATTTCTTCGCTTGTTGCATTTATTCCAAATAACGATAAGAATTTATCGATCCCTTCTTTGTTTTCTTTTGCTTTTTTAAAGCCTAAGCCCATACGGTTGCCATTTTTTGTAACCTTAGCGGCCATCTTAGGAGCAACTCCAAATAAAGATTGAGCCTGCTCATCAGACATTCCATTTAATTTTTCGGTGAATAAATCGCCGTTTTTAATTACTTCATCGGTATCTTTTTGAAGAGTGCTTAACAAAGAATCAGCATTTGCACCGTTTTTAACAAATAAAGAGGCTTGGAATATTTCCACTCCAAACTTATTTTTATATTCGGTTTGCAAATTCGCGTATTCTTGAACAGTTTCTTTCTTTGAAAGAACATTTGTAAAAACTGGTTCGGCAATTAAGACATAATCGACGCTGTCTTTGGTTTCTGTAGTCACGTCTTTACCGCTCGCTAAACATTGAGCAGCAAAAGAAACGTCTCCGACATCATGAGCAGCGTTTGTAAATTCTTCTCCATAGACGCTTTTGAAAATAAGTCCTGGGACAGCTTTCTTTTGGAAAACAACAATATAATCATCTTTATCCATGACTCCATCGTCATCGTTTCCAGTCGATGCGACAAATAAGTTACCAGAGGTAAGTGTTGCAGCGATTTTATATTGCACGTTTTGTTTAACGATCGCTTGGACACCGACATTAGTTGGAGCGACCACCACATCTTTATTAGCTGGTGCCATATAATCTGCAACTAGAGTTGCTGGAGCGTTTGTTGTCGCAAAGTTATTATCATTTGCAAAATTATAAAACGCTAAAGATGTAGCTCCTGTTGGAGCGATTATAGATAGATTGTGCTCGTAATTCATAGAACATCCAGAAAGTAAAGCGGTCATCGATAATAAGATTAATTTGTTTTTTATAGTAAATACCTCTGGAGTTATTTTACAAAATAATCAATAATATTAATGTGATTGAAATCACGGAATTATATGGAAAAGAACATTTTATCATTATTAGAAAAAGAGGAAAGAAAACTCTTGAGTGTCCGCTCGTACAATAAAAACGATGTTTTACATCGTGAAGGTGAAACATGTGAAGAAATCACCATTGTAAGTGAAGGAAAAATCAAAATCGTTTCTTATTCGTTCTCAGGCAAAGAAATTGTCTTTAACGAATTAGGCAAGAATCAAATATTTGGTAACAATCTTCTTTTCTCTAGTGAACCTAACTATAAAGGTGATGTTGTTTCAGTGGATAAATCAATCGTGGTGACGATTAAAAAAGATGATTTGATAACGTTGCTATCATCAAATAAAGAATTCCTAAAAGAATATTTAAAGATTCAATCTGATTTCGGCAAATCTCTCAATAGCAGAATTAAACTTCTTTCTATCGATTCGGCTTTGGAAAGATTTGAATATTATTTATTTATAAATAAAGGCGAAGTTGACTTTAAAAGTGTCACTACTTTAGCAAGCGAATTAGGTTTAAAAAGAGAAACTTTATCTAGACTAATTTCAAAATTAGAAAAAGAGAACGTAATTAAACGTTCCCTTCATCATATTTCTAAGATTAGTTAGTCTTTTAATAATTCTTCGATTGGCTTACCAATTTGATTTGGAGCTTTCTTTAAACCGAAGTTTTCTAAGATGGTTGCACCGATATCAGCAAAAGTATCTCTCTCTTCTAAATAGTGGCCATTCTTAAATGATTTGCTAAAGCAAAGTAGAGGGACTTTTTCTCTGGTATGATCGGTTCCGGTATGAGTTGGATCATTACCGTGATCGGCGGTTACCATAATTAAGTCATCATCTTTACAAACTTTGATGAGTTCGCCTAATTTAACATCGAATTCTTCAAGGCATTTACCATATCCTAGCGGATTTCTTCTATGACCGTATTCAGAATCGAATTCAACTAAGTTGATATAACATAAACCTTCAAAGTCATGATTTTTGCATTCTTCGATAGTTTTATTCATTCCGTCGATATTTGAAACAGTTTTTTGGGTTTTGGTAATACCAACTTGGTTGAAGATATCACCAATTTTGCCAATGCAGCTAGTCATATAACCATTTTCTTTAAGAACATCCATGGTTGTGATGCCACTTGGAGAAACGGCTAAATCGTGACGATTTGGAGTACGTTTGAAGTTAGTTTTATCGTCACCGATAAATGGACGGGCAATAACTCTACCAACATAATATTCAGGACGTAAGCAAATTTCACGAGCGATTTCGCAGCATCTATAGAGTTCTTGAACCCCAGTTGTTTCTTCGTGGGCTGCAATCTGAAGTACGCTATCGGCGGAGGTATAAACGATGAGTGAATTATCACGTTTTTGCTCTTCGCCTAATTCAACAAGAATCTCGGTTCCAGAAGCAGCTTTGTTACCGATCACTTTGTGACCAGTCTTTTCTTCGAGCTCATCGATGAGGGCTTGTGGGAAGCCTGTATCGGTAAAAGTAATAAATGGTTTTGTGGTATATATCCCCATCATTTCCCAGTGACCAGTCATCGTATCTTTTCCATTGCTCGCTTCGCGAAGTCTCATGCAATAGGATTGAGGATGTTTGACTTTGCTCGTACCAAGTATTGGGGCGAGGTCACCAAGACCTAAAGAATTCATATTTGGAACATTGAGTCCACCACATCTTTCTGCGGTATGAACAAACGTATTTGTTCCTTTATCACCAAACTTCTCTGCATCTGGCATTTCACCGATGCCGACTGAGTCAGTGACGATTACGAATATTCTTTTGAATTTTTTCATTTAACAATCTCCTTGAACATCTAAATTGTATCTTATTTGCGTTTTGTAAACAAATCATATGCATCTAAAATTCTTTTCGTAGAAATGTTGGTGTAAATTTGGGTTGTGGATAGGTTGGTGTGACCGAGCATTTCTTGTAAAGCTCGTAGCTCCGCACCATTTTCTAGCATGTGGGTGGCAAAGCAATGCCTTAAAGTATGAGGCGAGATGTCTTCTTCAATACCAGCCTCTTTAGCGTATTTTTTAATTTGAAGGAAGAAATATTGTCTAGATAATGGTTCTCCATATCTATTTAAAAATAGATAATTTGATTTTTTACCTGGATTATGAATTCGGTGCTCTTCAATATATTGTTTAACGAAATCTAAGGCGTATTCTCCGACAGGTACTTTTCGTTGCTTACTACCTTTACCGATAACATCAATAGTTTGTTTTTCTAAATTGATTTGCTTAACTTTCAGAGAAAGTAATTCAGAGACACGCAGGCCACTACAATACATTAGCTCTAACATCGTTCGATCTCTAAAACCTTCATCTTTAGATAAATCGGGAGCATTTAGCAAATCTTCGACTTGCTCCACGGAGATGATTTTAGGAAGATTCTTCATCTTTCGGGGGCGATCAAAATCTTTAACTACGAAATCAATAATATGTTCTCTTTCTAGAAAGAGATAAAAGTTCATTGTCGAAGAAATTCTTCTTAAAATAGTCGGAACCGATAACTGATTTTTCATTTGTATCGTTACAAAATCGGTAATGTCTGTTGAAAGCATATCATCGGTTGATTGTTTAGGAAGTGCGATAAAAAATTGCTTTAAATCATAAGCGTAATTACGAATCGTTTCATTCGAAACGCCTTTTTCTACTCTCAGATATTGAAAATATAAATCACAAGCATCATCTAGTTTCATATTTCTTATCCCTAAGCGTTTCGGCTGCAGTTTTAAAAACCGGTTTCTTCATTTTGCGGTTTAATTCGGCAATGAGAAGTTTAGTGGCGCATTCTTCCTTGATTTCATCATAGTTATCAAAGATAGACATTTGAATAACCACTTCAGAAGGATCAATTAAATTTTGAAGAGTCACTCCTGCGAGGCGAATCATTTTATCGCCTAAATTTGTTTCTAAAAGTTGAGTGGCTATATCGAAGATTTCTATGAAATCATTTGTTGGTTTGCTCAATTTCTTAGAGCGGTTGATGACTTTGAAATCATCGTCCTTTAAAACGAGTTGAACGCTGTAACCAACTTTGTTTGCCTCTTTAGCGCGTTCTGAAACTTTTTTAGACAGTTCACAAACATATTCTTTAATTTCTTCAAAATTATTCGTATCGTATTTAAAGGTTGTGGAATTACCAATCGATTTAGGATCCCATGGTTCGGTTTCAACTTCATTGCTACCATAACCATTAATCCAATCTTTGATTCCATAATAGAATCGACCAAATTCCTTTTTGATTTCAGGATCATCTTCATTAATTAGCTTTGCTAAATCTCCGATGGTATTTATTCCCATCTTGCGTAATTTTGGAGCGGTCTTCTTACCGATTCCGAAGAAGGATTCTATAGGTAAAGGATATAATATCCTTGCGATATCCTTACGATGAATGATAGTTATTCCCATCGGCTTTTTATAGTCGCTACCCATCTTCGCTAAAAACTTAGTGGGTGCCACTCCAATGGAACACATTAGACCAGTCTCTTTAAAAAGAGTGTCCTGCATATTCTTAATGTATTCCAACGGATTTTTGATATTAGAAAGAGTCTTAGTCATATCGACATAGCATTCATCAATTGAAGCTTGCTCGATGAGCGTAGAATGTTTTTTAACAAAGTTAATGAATTCGTGAGACTTTTTAGAATACAAGCTATAGTGACCAGGAATAATAATCGCGTTTGGACAAAGTTTCAAAGCCTGAAAAGTGGGCATACCGGAACGCACACCAAATTCACGAGCCTTATATGAACAAGTCGAGACAACTCCACCACGACCACTATGACCGATGATGACAGGTTTACCAATCAAAGAAGGATCTTCAAGTTCTTCACAACGAACAAAAAAAGCGTTCAAATCGATATGAAGAATTACTTTTACCATAATTCTATTTTATAGAACGCTTGATTTGTAATCAATATTATGTTAACCAAACTTTATTTCAAATCTTCGATAATCTGCTTTGGCAAAAGATGATATTTTTCTAATTGTTCATTTATGGATGCTTGTTTAACGAATTCATTTGGGATGAAATAAGCCTTTAAAGCGCCCTTAAATCCATTTTCGAGTAAATATGCTGAGGTAAGATTTATGAGGCTTCCGCGGGTGCTATAAGGGTCATAAATGACAATTTTGGAATATTGAAGGAGCTCGCTAAGCATCTTTTCATCGATTGGATTAAGATATAGAGCATTAATTAAAGTTGCATCTAAATCATTTTCTTTTAGTAAAGAAAGTAGTTCTCTAACACTTGGGCCACAGGAGATGATCGCTAATTGTTTAGAGGAATCTTCGCTTAGTTTTAACCAGGTTCCATATGGAATATTAACTTTGTTAATTGCTTCAGGCTTCTTTAATAAAGTACGCGGTAAACGAATAAAGAATGGACCATGGTTATTGAACGATTCATCGAATAAAGCTTTTGCTTCATCCGCGTTAGATGCAATCGTAATTGTGACATTAGGAATACTTGATAAATAAGCTTCATCATAGATGCCTTGGTGAGTTTCTCCATCCGCCCCCACCAAACCTGAACGATCAACAAGGAAAGTTGCATTGCAATTCATACGCGCTAAATCGTGTGAGACCTCGTCATACGCTCTTTGAAGGAAGGTGGAATAAATTGAAATAATTGGATGATAGCCACTTAAAGATAAAGCGCTAGCAAGGGTTGCAGCATGTTCTTCGGCTATGCCGACATCGATAATTCGTTCTTTTAAATCATCAGAAAGAGAATCTAATCCCGCTCCTTTAATTGTCGCAGGAGAAATTAAAATAGCTTTCTCATGATTTCTTAACTCTTCTTCGCAGATATCACTATATAAGTGAGACCAGGAAACTTCGCCTTCATGTTTATTTTTAGGCGCACCGCTTTCTAAATCAAAAGCTGAGACACCATGCCAATAACCTGTTTCATCATTTTCAGCATATTTATAACCTTTACCTTTTAAGGTACAAGCATGTATAACGACGGATTTGTTCGTATTCTTAGCGCGTCTTATAGCTTTTTCGATTGCTTTGATATTATGACCATCGATTGGGCCAATATAGGCAAAGCCTAAATCGGTGAAAATAGTTGGTTCGATTAAATGACGCTTAAACCAATTTTTGATTCCGACAAAGAAATTGTATATAGCATTTCTTACTTTGCCCTTCTGAAGAGTTTTCTTCATAGAAGACTTGAAGCGGTTATAACCAGCGCTAGTTGAGATTTTAGCAAAACTAGATGCCAAAGCACCGACTGGTTTAGAGATCGACATTCCGTTATCATTTAAAACAATAATCACTTTGTGATTTGAATGAGCAAGGTTATTCATTCCTTCAAAAGCTAAGCCGCTGACGATTGAGGCATCACCAATAAAAGCAACAATATTGTAATTTTTATGATTTAAATCACGAGCGATGGCAAGGCCATTAGCGGCGGAAATTGATGTTGAAGAGTGACCAGCTTCGTAGCAATCGTAGATGGATTCATTTCTCTTTTGGAAGCCAGAAGGTCCATCTTTAGTTCTTAGATGTTCAAGGCTTCTACCTGTAAGAATTTTATGAGTATAACATTGGTGACCAACATCAAAAATTAGTTTGTCCTTTGAAAAATCAAAGGAACGATTCAAAGCGATGGTGAGCTCCACTGCTCCAAGATTGCTGGAAAGATGTCCACCATAAGTTGAAGTCACTCTTAAAATCTCACCGCGTATATCACTCGCAAGTACGTCGAGTTCCTTGTACGAAAGATCTTTTAAAAATAGCGGATTTTCAATTCTGCTTAGTTCAATATGTTTAACTTTGGATTTACTCATTTAACTATAAAACTACTAAATAAATACTAATATTATTTTATTAACTATAAATAGTTATTTTTGTAGTTCCTCAATTTTCTTTTCGGCTTCTTTTAAAGTTTTCTCTAAAGTGGAAATTAGTTTCTTCCCTTCTTCATAGAGTTTTAAGGATTCTTCCAAAGGAAGAGTTTCGTTTTCAATTTTAGAAACAATCTTCTCTAATTCAGAGAGTGATTTTTCAAAATCAATCTTTTCATTTGCCATTTGTTTTCTCCTTTTTGGTGATTGTTGAAGTTATTATGCCACCACTAACTTTTGTTTTAACACTAGTGTTAAGTTCTACATCATCTATATCTTTAACGATTCTATTATTCTCATCCATCATGATCGCGAAGCCTCTATTGAGGGTTGCATCTACGCTAAGAGAATTTAATCTTGGGATATAAGAAGTAAGTTTCTCCTTTTTCATCTTTATAAGATGAGATATTGCTAAATCTATTCTTTCTTTTAGCATGGCGACATCTTTTAACGCATCAGCGTACATCGCGTTGGGATTAATGAAGAATGGTCTAGATTTGATGCTATCGATTTTTTGCTTGAGATTATTAATCTTAATGATTAATACATCCTCCATTCTTGTTTCATAATTCGCTAAAGAATCATATATTTCTCTTTTATCGATGGTTGCAAGCTCTGCTGCACCTGTTGGAGTAGAGGCACGCGCATCTGCGATATAATCGATGAGAGTGAAATCGATTTCGTGTCCAACTGCCGATATAATCGGCACTGGAAATTTGGCGGCTTCTCTAACTAAAGTTTCATCATTAAATGCTGATAAATCTTCGCTAGCACCGCCACCACGACCGATGATCAAGGTATCAATATTGCTCATTTTGGCCTCATTTAGGGCTTTTAAGAGCGCTTTTGGAGCATCGCTACCTTGGACAAGGGACGGGAATATTTTGAGCTCAATAAGGGGGTTTCTTCTAAGAAGGTTTGTTTTAATATCGCTTAAGGCTGCGCTATTAGGAGCGCTGATTACACCTACTGATTTTGGAAACGGTTTAATCTTTCTTTTACGTGATGCATCGAATAAACCTTCGCTTGCGAGCTTCTTTTTTAGTAGTTCCAACTCTAAGAGTTGATTACCTTTACCAAATAGATCAATTGCTTGAGCGTAGAATTGATATTCTCCTCTTTGAGGATAAACTGAGACGTATCCGCTAGCGACTATTTCATCGCCATCTTTGATGCCTTCAGGCATAAATTTGGTGTATGAGACATACATCACCGCTTTAATTGAACTTTCTTCGTCCTTAAGGGTGAAGTAGATATGTCCGCTTGGATAACGTTTGAAGTTCGATATTTCTCCTTTGAGTCTTAAACCGCGTAAAATAAAATCATTATCAAACATTTGTTTGATATGTCTATTTAGGGCCGAGACAGAGAAAATCGTTTCGTTCATAGAGTTCGATCTAAAATAGCATTGACGAATTTGTAATCGTCTTTATCTAAATATTTTTTAGCGAGTCTAACCGCCACATCGATTATGACTTTCTTTTGGGAGTCATTAATAACTTTTCTATGAGTATAACTCATTAGAAGGATAGCTCTTTCCACCGCGTTGAGTCGGTCGAAGTTCCATTTAGGCATGTTGGCTTGGTAGACCTGCTTAATATCATTGATATTAGTTAGCGATTTAATCACAATTTCTTTGGAAAATAATGGAATATCGTCATATTCAAGCATGAACACTCCTTCCATTATATCTTCAAGTGAAAAGACCTCGTCCATTTCGCTATAGATGAGAGCATCATAGATGCTAATCATAATAAGTTCATGTTCTTGGTTACGTGAAATCATCGACTAATTAATCTCCACAATATTAACATTGACATCGAAAGGAACCGATTCAGTGTAGGTCATTAAGGAATTGGCGACACTTTCTTCGATCTTCGAGCAAATTTCTTGAGCTTTCACTCCTTTTTTAAGGTTGATTGAGATGGTAATTTTAACTCTTCCATTCCTTTGGAATGTAGCTTGAACTGGTTTCGATAATTTGAAGTTCTTTTTAGCGACGCTAGCACCACTAACTCTATTAGTAGCGTCACTAGCGATTGATTCAAAAACAGCTCTTGAAATCATGAGACTACCATTTTTGGAATTTGGATTTATTTGGACGTAATCTGCCATAGATAATCCCCCTTTCAAATTTTATAAATTTGCTAATACGAATTTAACGAGATGTTCGCTCGTGAAGTCAAATGCTTTAATTGCATCTTTAGCAGGTGCGCTGGTACCAAAGGTATCGATTCCCATGACGTGATCAGCGTATTTATACCAACCAAATGACGAGAGCATTTCAACCGCAAAGACTTTGTCTTTTGTTGTGCCTATAACTTCATCTCTATATTCTTTTGTTTGTTTATCAAATAGATAAGTTGCTGGCATTGAAACAACACGGACATCCACTCCTCTAGTAGCAAGTTCCTTTTGAGCTTCGATAGCAAGAGAGACTTCCGAACCGGTTGCAACGATGGTCGCATCGAGTCGTTTTGCTTCTTTGCTTATGATATAAGCACCTTTTTGGACTTCTTTATATTTTGATGCTAGTAAAGGTAGATTTTGTCTAGAAAGAATTAAACAGGTTGGAGTTTCTTTTGATTCTAGAGCAATTTGCCATGCGGCATAAGTTTCTCTAGCGTCAGCTGGTCGAATAACATTAACGTTAGGAATGCTTCTTAGCATAGCTAATTGTTCGATTGGTTGGTGAGTTGGACCGTCTTCACCTACTGCAAGTGAGTCATGCGAAAGTAAATAGATGCCTGGAAGCTTAGATAAAGCCGCCATTCTAACCGCTGCTTTCATATAATCGACAAAGACGAGGAAAGCACCGACATAGGTCTTCAGACCTCCGTGGAGAAGCATACCGTTTTGAGCGGCCGCCATTTCGAATTCACGAATACCCCAGTTAATGTTTCTTCCTTTAGGAGTTTTGTAAGTGAAATTGATTCCATCAGCGATTTTACTCATGACACTACCAGCAACGTCGGCTGAACCACCCATTAAGAATGGAACTTTATTATAAAGTTCGTTTAAGGCTTTTCCTGAACTAACACGGGTTGAATCATTGTTAGAAGGATCGAATTTCGGTTCTTTTTTAAAGTATGATGAGACATCGCCGCTGAGCGCTTTTTCAAATTTCTTATATGCTCCAGCGTGTTTAATCTTATATTCTTCGACAACTTTAAGATAATTTTTATAAGCTTCTTCACCACGTTTAGCAAAGCTATTCTTAAAGTGAGAATAGACTTCTTCTGGGATGGTGAAGGCTGGATAATCATAGCCATAGAATTTCTTGGCTCTAGCACCGTCTTCCTCACCGAGTGGGTTACCATGTACTTTGGAAGTACCTTGTTTTTCACTTCCATAGCCGATGATGGTGTGGACGATGATTAAAGTAGGTTTAGATTTAGAGGTTTTAGCTCTGCTAATTGCTTCATCAATAGCATCGACATCATTTCCGTCTAATACTTCTAAAACGTTCCATTCTGAAGCTTTGAAACGAGCTTTAACATTTTCGGAAAATGATAAATCAAGACCACCGTCTAAGGTAACAGCATTTGAATCGTAGAATAAAATTAATTTATTTAATTTATGGTGACCAGCTAGAGAAATAGCTTCTTGAGAGAGACCTTCTTGAAGGCAACCATCACCACAAAGTGCATATGTATAATGCGAGCAAAGCTCTTTACCTTGTGGATATTGATGCGCGACAGCTCTTTCAGTCATAGCCATACCAACCGCTTGAGCAATACCTTGTCCAAGTGGACCGCTGGTCGCATCCACACCTTTGGTGTGTTTATATTCAGGATGACCTGGAGTAAGTGAACCGAGTTGTCTAAATGATTTTAAATCATCAAGGCTAACTTCGTATCCAGAAACATGAAGCATCGTATAAAGTAAAGATGAAGCATGTCCCGCCGATAAAACGAAGCGATCGCGGTTAAACCATTCTGGTTCTTTAGGATTGGCCACTAAATGCTTTGTAAACAAAGTATAAAGAATTGGGGCGCTACCTAAGGCCATACCTGGGTGACCTGATTTGGCTTTGTTAACAACGTCGATACATGTTGCACGAATCGCGCTAACGCTTAATTTGTCGATTTCTTTCATAATTTAATCTCCTTAATTTTTAAATAAATTATTCTTTCTTAATTTCGATTCCTAAATCCTCGAGTTGAACTTCATCAACCGCTTGTGGAGCGCTGCTCATTGGGCAAGCTGCTCTTAAGTTTTTCGGGAAAGCGATGACATCGCGGATATTATCGGTTCCACAAATTATCATAGATAATCTTTCTAAACCGAAGGCAATTCCACCGTGTGGAGGAGTACCATATTCAAATGCTTTTACAAAGTAACCGAATTTACGAACGATATCTTCGTTTGAAAAACCTAATATGTTGAACACCTTGTTTTGCATATCTTGGTCGTAAATACGAAGTGAACCACCACCAGCCTCATAACCATTTATGACAATGTCATAAGCAGCGGACAAAACCTGGCTTGGATCGCTGTCTAAATATTTAGCGGTTTCAGGCGTTGGTCTTGTGAATGGGTGATGGAGAGCTTTGTAAGAACCATCATGAATATCTTTTTCAAATAATGGGAAGTTGACAACCCATAATAAATCATATGTATTTGGTTTAATTAAACCAAGCTTGCGAGCGTATTGACTTCTTAAGGCTCCTAAAGCGAAGCAAGTTTGATCGTGTTTACCTGCTAAAACGAGCACTAAATCATTTGCCTTAGCGTCGATGACTTTAACGAATTCTTGAATAGTTTCTTCTTTGAAGAATTTAAGAAGTGAAGATTCAACACCGCTTTCTAAAACTTTAAAGACACCGATACCACCAAAACCAAATTTCTTGGCTTCAAGTGTCAATGAATCGATGACCTTGCGGCTCGTATTAACTCCTTCGCCTGGGATGACTAAGGCTTTAATTGTTTCAACGTGTTTATAGGCGTTAAAATCACCTTGTTTAAGGATTTTAGTTACATCTTTAAGATGTAATTCAAACCTAGTATCCGGTTTATCGCTTCCATAGACATCCACTGCTTCAGCATAATCCATTCTGCGGAGTGGAGTTTTGAGTTCGTAACCGACGCATTCTTTGAATACTCTTTTTAGGAATCCTTCCATAATTGAAAGAATTTGATCTTGATCAAGGAATGACATCTCTAAGTCGATTTGGGTGAATTCTGGTTGACGATCTTGACGTAAATCTTCATCTCTAAAGCATCTTGCAATTTGGTAATATCTTTCCATTCCACCAATCATTAAAAGTTGTTTAAATAATTGAGGAGATTGTGGAAGAGCATAAAATGCTCCATGAGTTATTCTAGAAGGGACAATATAGTCTCTAGCGCCTTCTGGCGTGGACAATGTCAAACACGGAGTTTCCACTTCAATAAAACCATTTTTATCAAAATAATCGTGAGCGATTGAAACTATCTTCGCTCTTTTGATGAGGTTTGATTGTAAAGAGGGACGACGTAAATCTAAATAACGATATTTTAGTCTTAAATCCTCTAAGGCATCAGTTTCATCGGCAATGATCATCGGAGTTGGTTTAGCTTTGCTAAGCACTTCAATTTTGGAAACGATGACTTCGATATCACCAGTCTTAAGATTCTTGTTTGGAACATCCTTTTTAGCGACTTTACCTTGCACTGAAATAACATATTCGTTACGAATATCAGGAATTTCGACACCCTCTTGCACTGTTAATTGAATAATGCCAGAGCGATCTCTTAAGTCGATGAACACGAGCGAGCCAAGGTTTCTTTTTTTAGCAACCCAGCCCACCAAAGAGACATTTTGTCCAACATTATCTAATGATAAATCGCTGTTGTAACATGTTCTTTCCATTTTATTTAACATCCTCCAAAGCGAGCTTTGCGCTTTCTTCTTCATATTCGATAATTAGCGATTCAAGCGTTTGAGCTAAATCTTCTAATTCGACACTAGTTTGAGTTTGACTGCGCAAGTTTTTAACGTTAACGCGGCCTTTTTCCATTTCTTCTTCACCGATAATAATCGCGAATTTAGCATTCTTTTTAACGGCTAGTTTAAGGAGTGAACCAACTGATTTGACTTGGTAATTAGTATCGATCACAAATCCTTTTAAACGTAACATATCCGCTAAAGAGAAATTTTTATCAATGATTTCTTGATTTAAACCAATGAGATAAAAATCAGGACCGATATTTGCATATTTTGCTCCATGGACATGAGTGTAGACATAAGCGAGTCGCTCAATACCAAAGGCTAAACCGACACCTTCAAGATCTGGGCCACCAACTTCTTTAAGAAGTTTAGCATAGTGACCGCCACCACCCAAGGCTCCAACATTATCGAGTCCTTCGACTTTTTCAGCGTGATATTCAAAGACGACACCAGTGTAATAATCTAAGCCTCTAACAAGGTTGTTATCAACGATAACTTCGATTCCGATTTCCTTAAGCAAGGAAATAACATTATTCAAATACAATTTAGCGTCTTCAGAAAGGTAATCTGACATCTTTGGAGCATCTTTGATGATTTCTTGATCAGCTTCGACTTTGCAGTCTAAGATACGAAGTGGATTCACTTCGTAGCGACGTTTGCAGTCAGCGCACATCTTATCGATATGTTTAGCAAAATATTCTTTAAGAGCTTCGCGGTAATTTTTACGTGACTCCTCATCTCCTAAAGAATTGATATAGACTTTGACATTTGTTAAACCAAGCACCATTAAAGCGTGGTAACCAAGAGCAATAATTTCAGCGTCTTCTAAATAAGAAGAAACACCGACATATTCCACGCCGAATTGTTGGAATTGACGGTATCTACCTGCTTGAGGTCTTTCGTATCTAAAACATGGACCACGGTAGAAATATTTAAGTGGTAAATCAGCATTAGCATATAGTTTATTTGAAACTATGCTACGCATAATTCCAGCGGTAAGTTCTGGACGAAGGGTGATTGAGCGACCACCTTTATCTTCGAAGGTGTACATTTCTTTATTGACGATATCGCTAGATTCACCAACACCTCTAACAAACAAATTAGTGTGTTCGATAATCGGAGTGCGAATTTCGTTACAGTTATGGACACTTGCCACAAAAATGAGGCGAGATTCAATGTCTTGATAGATATAGGCATCTTTATCGTAGATGTCGTGAGTGCCTTTGACTGGGTATATTTCCATATAAAAATACTCCTAAATTAATCAAAGATATTATAGTTAATAAAAACTATAACTGCAAATGATTATTATAGAAGTAATTTCTTATGACTAATTAATGGGTGGCTCTAGTGATTTCGTAAATTGATTTTATGCCACTTATAACATTGATTGCATCTTGTAACGCCATTGCGTTTTGAACATAAATTGTTACAGCGATTGTCGTGGTCAGAGTTTGCTCGTGAAAAATAGCATTTAAGGAAGTGACTGGAATTTTCTTTTGAGCGAACACCTGCATGATTTCAACGATAAGATTTGAGCGGTCATGACATTCAATTTTTAGATCGACTGGATAAGTTGATTGTTTTAAATTTTCTTTCCAATAAACATCGATTAATCGCTTCTTTTCGTTAGCGATATTTGGACAATCTTTACGGTGAATTGTGACGCCTTTACCTTTGGTAATATAACCAACAATCTCGTCTCCTGGTATCGGAGTACAGCAGTTGCCAAGAGTGATGGCAACCTTATTGCCTGCTCCTGGAATATAGACTGGGGTTTTATCCGAATCTTTAGCAACTCTTTCCGACGATAAAATGTCGTTGGATGGACGTTTAATATTTAAGAAATCGATGATTGCTCCAGGAGTAGGATTCTTATTGGAAATCTTAATATACAAATCTTCTAATGAAGAAACTTCAAAACGATCTAAAATATTACTTTGGGAGATGAGTTTTTCCATCTCGACTTCGTTGATGTTATACGCTTTAAATGCTTCGATGGCGCTAGTCTTTCCTTTAGCGATCATATCATCGCGCATAAATTCAGCATTTTTCTTCGCTAAAAATTTACGGATATGAGATTTAGCAAAGCTAGTTGTGACAATATTGAGCCAATCAACATTTGGACCTGGCGAAGATTTTGAAGTCTTAATTTCAACGATATCGCCAGTTTTTAGTTCGGTTGAAAGAGGCACCATGACATTATTGACGAGCGCTCCAACAGCTTTTTCAGCAACGCCAGTATGAATTTTATAAGCGAAATCTAACGGGGTTGCTCCGCTTGGTAAATTGATAACTTTGCCCATTGGGGTAAATACATAGACATTAGCTTCAAAAATATCATGAGAAAGCGTGTCTATATATTCTTTAGCGTCTACGTTTTTGTTTTCACTCATATTGACGAAATCGCGGAGCCAATAAAGTTTTTCTTCGATCTCTTTTTGTTCTTTCTTTGGATCGTATTTAGAACCTTCTTTATATCGCCAGTGAGCAGCAATACCGCTTTCAGCGGTTTCATCCATTTCTTTGGTTCGAATTTGGACCTCAAAAGTGTTACCGTTTCCATCTAAGACGCAGGTATGTAACGATTGATACATATTTGGTTTTGGAGTAGCGATGTAATCTTTAAAACGACCTAAAACAGGTGTGTAAGTCGCGTGGATAATTCCTAATATTTCATAGCAATTTAATTCGGTTTCAGTGATGATTCTTAAAGCCAGAATATCAAAGATTTCCTCGAATTTATGGTGCTTTTTATATATCTTTCGATAAATCGAATAGATTGATTTAACTCTCGATTTAAGTTCGAATGGAATGCCTTTTTTAAAAAGGTCATCCGCAATCTTTTTAGAGAAGGTTTCAAGGGACCTTAAGCCATTTTTAACTTTGTTATCGACGAGTTTAACAATCTCTTCATATTTTTGAGGCTCTAAATATTTTAAAGACAAATCTTCAAGTTCGGTTTTGACGCTATTCATACCTAAGCGGTGTGCGATTGGTACAAATACCTCAAGAGTCTCTCTAGCGAGGATTTGTTGTCTTTCCTCACTAAGTGAAGATAATGTTCTCATATTGTGAAGTCTATCAGCGAGTTTAATGACGATGACGCGGACATCTTTAGCCATTCCAAGGAAGATTTTACGATGATCTTCATAAACGAAATCTTCTTCGCTTCGATGCGATAATTTAAGTCTTTGAATCTTAGTTAAAGAATCGACGAGATTTCTAACATCCTCTCCAAATTCATTTTCTATATCATCTAAAGTTACATCGGTATCTTCGACTGTATCGTGAAGTAAACCGGCGATCAAAGTCGATGGTCCGCATTGAAGAGTTGTTAATATATAACAAACTTCGATTAAATGATGGATATAAGGCTCTCCAGATTTACGGAATTGATTCTTATGAGCTTCTTTAGCGAAAAGATATGCCTTTTCAATTCGTTGGCGAGTTTTCGCATCGCGAATATAGACGAAATATTCTTCTTTTACTTCATCGAAAGTGTGTAGTTTTAATTGACTATCCTTTTCGCTCATATGCGTTAATTATACATTATTTTACTTTCTTTGAAAGAAAAAAGGACTGCAATTAAGCAATCCTCATTTAATTTAGTTTATCTTATTGTTTTTCCCAGAGATGAGAGATGAAGTTATCAGCGAAGTGGTTTGGAGTACAAGCAGAGAATGTTTCATATTCTTCATATGTCGCCATTGTGACTGGTTGTGCAGCGTATCCTTCGCTAGCTAAATCCATGACGTTGGTTTTAAGGGTGAATGTTTCACTCTTATATTCATAAGATTCTAAGAAATACCATGATCCTTGAGTGGCGCTAGCTTGTAAGGAAGTGACCTTTGTGCCATCGCTCTTTTGTCCTTCATAGACTGAGAGATATTGGCCGTCATGAGTTTGATATTCACCACCGCCAACAATCTTAATTGTGAAGTGAGTTGTATCGGTGTAATGACATTGAATTTTAACTGCTTTAGTTGGATCACCAGAAGTTGTTAGATAATATGGATATTCGCCATTATCATCGCGGTGATGATCACCGTTTAGGAAGATCATCTTATCAAGATTCACTTGATAAATACCATAAATATATTCTTTGTCATTCTCAGGAGCAGTTAATACCTTTTTATAACCTTGATAGGTATCTGGTCCGGGATTGACGCTTGTGGCACTTTCAGCGGATGGACCAACTGGTCCTGATTTTCTAGAAGTTGAACTGATTTGAGCACCACTGCTTGATTTTTTCTTCTTACTACCGCCTTTTCCACCAGTTGTACAACCGGCTAAGATTAGAGCAGTTAAAGGTAAGATAAGTAAGCTTTTTTTCATATTTAAATCCTCTTTAACAATTTTATTATAAAAAATTGCTCATATTAATTCAACAAAAAAGGTGAGACCGAAGTCCCACCTTCATAATAGGAATAAAGTTAATTAGACAGTGTATGTAACCTTGAGGTTTTGAAGTTGACCGTTTTTGGCTTTGTCTTTAGTTGTGACTTTGAAGAAGGTCATTCCGGATGTCGCATTTGTAGCGGAATCGCCTGTTCCTTCAAGTTCGGTTCCAGATGAAGCTGGTGCTGTATCAAGTGAACTACCAAAGGTAACATAGTATCTTTGAGATGTTGATGCAGAAGCGCCTCTAGTGATTTCAACTTTAGAAATGGTACCTAATGCAACACAGTTTCCAATGAAACTTGCGCCATTTGCATCAGCGAATCCATCTTTGTTTTTCATCATAAGATAGTTTGCTCCACCATTATAACCTTGTGAAGCCCAGCAACCATTTGTCATAATCGCCATTCCATCTAAGTAAATACCAACGAGACCAGTGTCTGCTGAGACATATGGGAATGCTGGTTTATACGTAGTATAGTTAGCATCAAAGTCAAAGGTAATGGTGTGTTCACCTGGTGTCATATTTGGAGCAAATGAAGCTTCATGTTCGGTTGGTAGAGATGGTCCTGGAGGAACTACTGTTGTGTCGCCTCTGCCACTTCCGCTACCACCAGTTGTACTTGTATTGGTGTTGGTTTTGGAACCAGATGTTTGAGCGGTATCAGTGGCAGAAGTTGATTTTTTCTTCTTACCACTACTTTTTCCTACGGTACATCCTGCTAATACCATTGCTGCCAAAGGTATTAGAATTAAACTTTTTTTCATCTTTTATCTCCTTTCCTATTAGGAAACTCAAATGAAATCGTACGTTTTTCATTCAAATTTCTACATATATTATATAAGAATATCTTAGCTTATTAAAGAAAAGAAAAAGCAACCACGACGGGTTGCTAATTTAGGATCAATTAATTATTCAAATCTTATAGATTGGAAATACATCGCATTGTTGTTGCGATTTTGAATTTTGATTAGACCTGGAGATGTAGCGTTTAAATCATAAGTAAGAGTTTGAATATTAAATTCTTCATGGATTGGTGAAACACTTATTTCAGCGGTCTTTGGATTAACCTGTAAAGTATCCCCAACATATATCGAAGCTGTTCGGTTTGGATTATAGGAATAATTCTTATATGAAACTATTTCTAGAATTAGTTTAGATGGAGCGATTTTGGAGATTTGAAGTTGTCCTCCATCGACCCAAGTATCGTGGCCGAGTTTCGCTAAATGGATGATTTTAAAACCAGAAAATGGAATGCCTGCACCATTGATACTGACGGTGATATCGGTTGTGGCTCTCATACCATAACAATAGATATTCGTTCCATCAAAATCATATGTCTTGTTATAAGCGTGATAACTTGGCGAATTTCCTGGATCTTTAAAGGAATCGTAATCTAAAGTCCATGGAAGAGTGTGATTTTCCCCTTCTTCCACCGTTTCTGCTCTTGGTTTAATAGCTGCGCTGGAAGTTGTTTCATCTTCATCTGGTTCACTTATCGTATCGGTTAAGCTCTTTTTCTTTTTAGTGCCACCTTGTGAACATGCTGAAACAAAAACAAGAGAAGCAATTAAAGGAATAAATAAAAATCTTTTTTTCATATTAGGCACTCGGAGAAGTTACTTTGTAAATCTGAATTGGGACTGTGTTAGTACCGTTGTTGAAGACGCCAAAACGATGTGATTTAGCTTGCTTATTGTAGTAAACATAGCTTTGGAATGTACCACCGTTATAACCTAATTGAACATTTCCTATATTTACAGGGTCAAATAGTGTCAATAAGTTAGTTCTTTCAGGATATCTTGGGCTAGATGAGAATGTTCCAGAACCACTATTAACAGCCAATTTAATTGGTTTTGCATCATCCTTGCTAGACATTAGTTCAACTGTAACGGTATTTTCGTTTTTAACAAAATAGAATGCAGCCTTTTCAATGTTCGAACCTATCAAACCATTGATTTCTAAGGTTTTACCGATAGGCCCACTATGAGTATAACTAACATAGTTAGTGTCACCAGCACTGAATATACTGTCTTTATCTAATGCGCCATTCCAGACTCTAACAAATGAGCTATTCTCAGGATCAATTGAGGTAATAATATAATTACCGGTTGCATCAAATTCATCAAATGAATCTACTCTCGTATATGTCTTTGCAATATATTCGGAAACATTTAATGTATGAGCAGGAATTTCTAAAGTTGTACTTATATCTGAAAATTCGTGTTTAGCGGTAACTTCAAAGCCTTCTTGCTCCATAGATTTCAAAGCCGAAGCAGGAGAATCAAAACTAAATAATGGTTGTTTAACAGTTTTATAGCCACCGGCCTTATCATCTAGCTCAGTTGTGTATCCCACGGCAGCTTTGGCTTCTTCGTAACTAAGAGTTTCAGCTCGATCGGTATCATAGGTTATCTTTAAAGATAAACCATCATAACTCATGTTATCAAATTCATCGTAATTCTTATTGGTTAATTCGCCGACAATTTCAAGACTCTTAATTGATTCGACAGTGACTTGCTCAGGTTCAATTTTTAATGTGCCAGTTACATTTGCTAGTTTAGATTTAACCGAAATGGTGAAGCCATTGTTATCAAATTCTTCCAAAGCAACCAATGGTGTAACTGTGTTCCATTCAAAAGTCTTCACACCTTTCTTGGTGACTGGATCAGTGTATTCGTTAGATTTCATTTGGGCCCAAGTAAAATCTTCTGTATCACCATTATCGTAATTTACGATAACATTGAAATCCTTATAGTCGATAACTTGATCCGCGATTAAAGTAGGCGCATATTCTTCGTTGCCATCTTTATATTGAACAACTATTTCGCTAACCACCTTTACCGTCAAATCATTAGCTGCGAAGTGGTATCTACCACTTACTTCAGAACCAATATGCTTGACACTAATGTCAAAACCTTGTTGTTCATATGTTTTTGTAGCGGTTTTTAGAACATTTGTAGCGTCAAACACATTGCCAAAGGCTGGAGTAGCATAATCACCAAGATTATATGTTGCTACAGGATCCGTTGCTTCTTGAGGGAATAATTTGACCTCTAATCCCGTGTAATCAATTGGTTCGTTTACCAAATAAACACTTTTGGTAAGCGTTCCGCTTATATCGACTTTAGCTAGTTTTTTGTGGACTTTAATTGCATAAGTCGTTGTTTGGGTTTGAGTCACTATTTCACTTCTTTTAAATGAATATGAAATATTGACATCTTGACTTGCGGCTTCAGCAATAAATTTGCCTTTGCTATCAAGATTTGTAGTTTGGATGTTTGAATAGATATTAACAACAACTTTAGTTGTTGGAGATTCTGTATAGTAGGCATTGATGATAATTCCGTTTGATGAGAATGATGAATCTACAAAAAAGTTTGTTTCATGAGTTGATTCGCTGTCGACTTCAATCTTAGTTAAATCGCCACGGAAATATTCGATGATGATTGCTTTTAAATAAATCGCACCACCTTGAACATTAGGTTCAGCAACGTTTTTAATTGTCGGTGAAAAATGAATATGAATATCGCCGGTTAACGAACCATCGTTAAATATTCCTCCAGTTACTGTATCAAGAGGCTGATCGGTGCTATATTTTGGAGTGTGAATGTTATCGATATATTTAGTATTACCTATGGTAATAGATATGTAAGAACTACCATAATCGGTACTTGTTCCGTATTGGCTCCCATCATCAATATGAGAACCAGATGAAGAACATAAAACTGAAACAGAGCGAATCTTTCTCGAGTTCTTTGTTACTAAATCAACATTTCCATATGGAGCAGAGCTAGAACCAAAAGTTAAGGATTGACCACCACCGACATTTTTAGTTGGAGTGTCGAAATGATATTCCCATTCTAATTTAGAGTTTCCATAACCTAATTGGACTGTGCCATCGGTCTTGGTCTTTCCATCGTCGCCATTAAATAACTTATTATCGTTCTTAGTTTCACCTGTTTTATTCATTTCCCAGAAATAGGTGTAATCAGAATTATCGATGACTGTGATGGTGACATCATCGGTCAAAGATCTATTAAATGTTGAACGAGCAACTAAAGTTGAAGATCCTTCTCTAAGGGCGGTTAAGACACATTGACTAGTCTTAACTTGAGTTTCAACTTTTAAGACATTTGGATTGGATGATTCCCATTGAATTCCTTTTTCGGATTCTGGTCCACCACCGGTGAAAGTTACGCTGAAATCGAGTTCATCACCTACTTGCATAAAGAAATCTTTGGTGTATTTCATCGAAATCTTGGTGATGTGGTTATCAGCGGTGCCTGGATCATCTGGATCACCTTCAGGCGGAATATAAGGAAGTGTTGTACTCGTATCGGTGGACGAAGATTTCTTCGTTTTATTTCCACCACGAGTTGAGTTACAACCAGAAAGAATTAAGCTTGCGATGGGCAAACTCATTAATAATAATGCTTTGAGTCTTTTCATAATTAACCTCCGGGACAGTTAATACGAGTACCTAAACAAATTATAAAACAATATCTAAAAAAACACACCCGAAAGCGCGCATATGCTTGTTCAATTTAAAATATTAATTTTATTTAGCGATAAAATCGCTAATTCTAAATTCAAGAGTCGTTCTAAATTTGCTATTTAAATAGAAAGTTCCGAAAATATCGATGTGAGAATTGCTCTTAATAACGCTTTCAGACATATTAAAACCAAGCAATTTGCTTTGAATTGATAAAGGTGTAGATAAATGCTTACCTTGTGAAATAAATTCAAGGCCTCTAGTTGGAAGATTACTAACTTTAAATAGAGGTTCTTTAAAACCGACACCAAAAGGTGAAAATGTTTCTAGAATACGATAATTATCCATATTGATATCCGTTAAAGAAATCCCAATCGATGGCTTTTCGTCATTATCAAATTGGTATGTAGCGCATAATTTTTCAAAATCTTCTTTAAATGCTTCAAAATCAGTCTTTTTAATGGATAATCCACCCGCTAGAGCGTGACCACCACCGTCGATAATATATTTTGAAAGAGATTCGAAAGCTTTGACAACATTAAAACCCTCCTTAGAACGAATCGAGCCTTTTAAAACATCCGGGTTCTTTTCTTCTTCAGTGAAAATGAGGATTGGAACGTTATATTCTCCTAATAATCTATTGGCGATTAAACCAATCAAACCTTCTAAAATATCGAGCTTTAAAACAATGCCACTTTTATTGACTAAATCAGCACTTGGAATAAGCTCAACAGCTTGCTTTGTAAGTAGCTTTCTTTGTTCATTATTTTCTAAAATCCAGTCACGGAGAGATTTAACGTAATTTTCATCTTCACTTGTTAAATATTTAACAAGAAGGTTGATATTTTTGTTTGTAACCACTCGCGTAATAGCATTGATTTTTGGAGCGATTTCTAACCCGAAAGTTTTCTCATTAATTAGTTCATTTTCCACTAGATCCATGAGCCTTCGATAACGATGTTTTTTAAGCTTATCAATAGCGAGTCTAACTACGTCTCGATTATAGCCTTTTAATTCCATCATATCGGAGACGACGGAAAGCCCTGCAAGAGTGAGCAAATAATCATCGTAATAACCAAGTAAAGCTGCTGAAACAAAAAGGGACATATAACCCGCAGAGCCGATGATGTTTGAAATATTTGACACGGTTGGATGAATTATTCCCACCGCCTTAACTCTATTATCAGGCACTTCGTGATGGTCAATAACGATAACATCTATTCCTAATTCGTTTGCCTTATCAATCGCTTCATTCGCGGATATACCATTATCGACGCAGATGATGAGATTAAAGTTATTCTCAGCTATTCTTATAACGTTTTCAACGTTAAGTCCGTATCCATCAATATATCTAGAAGGAACATAATAAGAAACTTCATAGTCAAGTTTTTTGAACGTTTCAAACATGATTGATGTCGAAGTTATCCCGTCGCAGTCATAATCGCCATAGATAATAATCTTTTCTTTATTTTTAATAGCCTTAAAAATTCGCTCCTTAACTTCTTTCATTCCTTCGATTGAATCTGGATCAAGAAGCTTTACTTCTTCAATAGGTTTAGTTAAAGAAGCATAATCATCTTCGCTTAAAGAATAATAGTTTAAAATTTTTGCTTTAAAATCGTTCATAAAATAAAAGGCTACTTAAAGTAGCCTAGTTTATTAATCGTTAATACCAATGAAGATTCTTTCTTCTGGTTCACTGGTTTTTGGTTGTTCGTGAAGTTTGATTCTTTGCTTCTTTTCTTTCTTTTGGAATTTTGGAAGTCTAATTTTGCTAAAGGCTTTGTCTAAAAGAGAACTTAATGGACCCATCACAGTTAAAACAGCGATTAGACCGACAACTAAACCAACAAGAGATGCAGCAAACATATAAGCGGTTGACGCTAAACCAAATCCGAAATAGTTAATAACTAAATAGATTGAAAGAATTGCGATGATAATAATACCGCTTGCGGATAAGGATAATGCTTTTTGCATTATGTCTTTACGTTTTTCTAAAGTGATTTCCTCTTTAGAATCTTTGACGAGTTCTTTTTCTTTCGCTGCAAATAAGATGGCGAATAAGAGAACTGGGACAGCGACGACAGGCATCATAATTGAACTTAAGGCTGTTGTTCCAAGACGAGTTAAAGCAAGTAAGCCATAAGCAGTTGCAGCTGAACCACCAGCAACGACACTTGCAGCGATACCACGTGAGACTCTAAATCTAATAGCGATATATAATCCAGCACCTAAAACTGCGATACCTGTTGCTAAAGCAACAAATCCTTGATTCGGTGTGGAGATTGTCTCGTGAGATTTTAAAAGTGAGAAGTCAATCTTTTCGGCTTCGATACCTTCTAAAGAGATGATGACTTGTTCAAAAGCATAACCTAAGCCTTCATCAGCGACTTCGTAGCTTTCACCTTTATTAAGGGAATATTCAACTTTGTTAACGCTTAAGACGCTAGATAAATCGACAGCGAAATAATTATATGGAAGAACTTCTTCTTTTAAGGTATCTGAATCAAATTTGGTGATCTTTTGATAAGTTACACCATCTTTTGAATCGTATTCTAAAGCTTTGTCATTAACTTTAATGTTCTTTAGAACATATTCTTCAAAAGCTTCAGCATCGGTGATGACTTTATTTTCAGCGTTAATATTAACGTAGAGTACGGAATGATCTTTAGTAGCGGCATCAACATTAAGTGGTGAGCCTTTAATTGAGCCAAAGACTGCGATACCAGCAACTGATGCTACAAGTAAAGCGGATAAGATAATCGAAGTTAATTTGCTATGTTTGGTGAAATTAACGTTTTCATATCCACTCTTAGTTTCGGTTTTCTTTTCTTCTAAGACATTTGGAACATCTTTAGGATCGATTGCAAAATATGAATATTTGTTTTGGAATGATGTTGTATTTGTAAGTAAATACATCATGATTTTGAAGACGATGAGGTTCATCGCTAAAGCGAATAATGATCCGAAGAATAAGATTACGCCCATTGGTTTTAAGGCTGCTCCACCTAAAACGAAGAGCATTAAACCTGTAAAGGCAAGAACGACGGAAGCATCAATGGCAAGCAAATTGGATTTACGGGAAGCTTCTTGGTTGGCTTTCTTAATGGTGCGTCCTTTAAGAACTTCTTCTTTGAATTTGAAAAGATAATAAACAGAGCTAAATAAAGAAGCGACCGCTAATATGACGCCACCAACGATTGCTGGAATATTGAAGAGCGAACCCATGAAGATAAAGACGACATAGGTTAAGAAAACTGTTCCAACCGTGTTAGCAATAACAGCAAGCGCGCTCCAACGATAGAATACAACGAGGAGTAGGCTAACAATTGCTAAAGCAATTAAAGTCGAGATGAGCGTTGTGGACCAAGCTAAGTTAACATCGCTACCAAGCACTAACAAGTTTTCATTTGTAGCTTGAAGTGTGTTGTAATTGTTTGCAATTCCACTAGCGGATTCAGTGACGTAAACAGTTGAAATTTCAGCTTCGTATTTAGAGGCGTTAAACATATTTTTTAAATATGTCGCTTTCAAGTTAGCGAATTTTAAATTCTTTAAATCGTAATTTCCTTCTTCATCAGGAGTGCCGCAAAGATATTGAATTTCAGTATGTTCTTCTTTACTACTTTCATACCAGAAATGTTTGTTATTAAATTCCATTAAAATCTTGCTAGAGATATGTGGATCTTTACTGACTGATTCATAAGAATCACCATCGTTCCAATCGTGGACGAGGAAGATGTTTGGAGTGTTGTCCTCTTCTTCACCTTCTTCCCCACTATCGCCTTCAGCATTTAAGCGGGTAAATCTATTTTGAGCTGGAACATCTGGATTACCAGAATCACCACTAGCATCTTCGATGCCTTTTAAGAAGGTCTCAACTTTTTCTTTATCAGAAGCAGGAACTGGAATGATAACATATGGGATTGTATCTTGAACTTTAGTGATATAAGCTTGACTATCTTTAAAAATATCATCGACGAATTGATCATCTTTGGTACCTATAAGAGAAAAACTACCACCAGAATATGGTAAATATTTTGAAATATATTCGAATTCGCTTTGATCAGCAGCAAAGCTGACTTCGATAGCGAATTTACGACCTTTATCACCAGCGTTGGTGGTTTGGTCTTCTTGAATGGCAACCGAATAATCTTCAACCGCAAAGTCATCTAATCTCTTGCGGAATTCTTTCGCGACATCTTCAATTTGGGATTCGCTTCCTTCCACGGTGTATAAGACTTCATAAGAGTTTGTGAATTCTCGACCAGCATTCAAACGTGAAAAAACGGTCGTTGCAGAAACTCCGACTGCAAGTAAGATGGATAAGGCCATCAAGATGTAGGCAATAAATCGTCTCATAGTAATAGTTCCTTTTCTAAATCACTAAATTATAATAATTTAAGCGTCTTTTAAAGAATACTCTTTCTTACTTACTAAGTAAAGAGGAAACAAAAAATCACTTTCTATTTATATTAGTTACAATTTTCATTATTTATGAAAAAATTCTTAATATTTTAGCAAAGAAAAAAGAGGTCTTTTTCCTCTTATTTCAGTCATTTTATATTTACTAGTAAATATTAGCTAAACAATTTGTGATTATGATTCTTTTCTAAATGTTGATATGCTTCCTCGGTTAAAACTCTTCCTCTAGGAGTGCGATTAATTAGACCGATTTGAAGTAAAAATGGTTCATAAACATCTTCGAGATTCATAACTTCTTCACCGATTGAGGAGGCGACTGTTTCTAGGCCAACTGGCCCACCGTTAAAGCGGTCAGCAATCGTTTCTAAATATTTAATATCGACATCATCTAGACCAAGACAGTCCACTTTTAAGGCGGTTAATGCTTTAAGAGCGTCGCTATATTCGATACGATCTTTTCCTTCATAGTTAGCGAAGTCTCTAACACGTCTAAACAAACGGTTGGCGATACGAGGTGTTCCCCTGCTTCTTTTGGCGATTTCTAATGCCGCTTTTGGATCGATTTCAGTATTGAAAACTTTAGCGGTTCTATTGACGATATCTTCGATTTCTTTGACAGTATAAAAGTTAATCTTTTCGGTTATACCGAAACGAGCGCGAAGTGGCGCAGATAAATCACCTGCTCGAGTGGTTGCTCCAACAAGAGTGAATGGCGGTAAATCTAGGTTGAGAGATGAGGCTCCAGATTCACGAGGAATAATAATCGATAATTTAAAGTCTTCCATCGCTCCATAAAGTACTTCTTCAACGACGCGAGGTAGACGATGAATCTCATCAATAAAAAGAACATCACCTGGTTCTAAAGTAGTTAAAATTGAGGCTAAATCACCTGGTTTTTCAATCGCCGGTCCATTGATGATTCTAATTTGAGCATGCATCTCGTTAGCGATGACGTGGGCCAAGGTTGTTTTACCTAAGCCTGGTGGACCATATAAAAGGACGTGGTCGAGCGTTTCATTGCGATGACGAGCCGCTCCGATAAAAATCTTAAGATTTTCTTTAAGCGCTTCTTGCCCAACATATTCTTTTAATGATTGGGGGCGTAAAGAAATCTCAATCGCATCTTCTTTTGATCTATTTGCATCAACTAGTCTAGCCATACTATTTTCTTAATCTTTTTAGAGCTTCACGAAGAATTTCTTCGTTGGTGGCATTTGGAATGGAAATTTGCGACAAAACATCATCGATAAGTTTAACTTTAAAACCTAATGATTTTAAAGCGGTTCTAACTTCATCATATTGATCTATATTAGCAGCGCTTCCAATCGTAAGTTGACCTTTAAGGTCAAGAATGATTTGGGCTGCTGCTTTTCCACCAATTCCAGGAAGCTTCTTTAAATAAGTGACGTTATTAGCGGCAATCGCGTTAAATAAATCATCGGCGTTAGTCGCACTTAAAGCATTTAAAGCAGTTCTTGGACCGATACCTTTAACTGAGATTAAAGAAACGAAAGCTTCTTTTTCTCTAATTGAAGAAAAACCGGCGAGATATTGTTCATCTTCTCTAACGACATTATATAAATATACTTTTGTAACTTCGCCTAAAGAATAGTCACTAACATGCGGCACATAAACTTGATAACCGATGTCATTAACTTCAATGACGATATAATCTTCGCCAAGATAAGTGATAGGTCCTTTAAATGAAAAATACATAATTAATTAAAAGTGATGATGAAAAGAATGATGATCGCAAGGATAATAACGCTTGAGATAAGAGCGCTAATCATCGCTGGATTGATTTTCTTTTCTTCCATATTTTTTATTGTATAAAAAAATTACTCATATTAAAAGAGTAAATTTAACTTCTTTTATTGAGCAATCCTAATCCCTTTTAAACGGAATTGGTTCAGGAATCGCTTTGCGTTTATGTTCGCTAATTTTATGAAGATATTCGATTCTTTCTTTTGCCTTTGGATCAATTTCTTTTCCTGAAAGGAAATCGTCCAAATCTTTATAAGATATTCCCATCTCTTTTTCGTCGGTTTGTCCTTCGAATAATCCGGCGGATGGAACACGGTTAGCAAGTATTTCGCTTAAGCCATACATCTTAGCGGCATCTCTAACTTCGCTCTTAGTTAAATGGACGATTGGAAGAACATCTGCTGCTCCATCACCATATTTGGTGAAATAGCCGACATATCTTTCATCAGCATTATCAGTGCCAAGCACTAGACCTTTCTTTTCTTGAGCGTAGGCGAATAAGGCTACCATACGCATCCTGACTTTTAGATTCGATTTTGTTAAGCGAATAAAATCTTCACCGCTTAAATCTTTTAAATATGAATGATATGTATCAGTTAAATTAACGACTTTAAGATTTAAATCTAATTCTTTAGCAACACTTTTGGCATCGATGATATCTTGAGGGTTTGATTCAATATCTATTGCATAGCAATAAAGTCTATCTTTTCCCACGGCTTTTCTAGCAATAGCGGCTACTAAAGATGAATCCACTCCACCGCTTAAACCTAAAACATATGAATCCATGTGATTAGATTCTAGATAGTTTTTTAGAAATGATTCGATTTCTTTTAAATAATGTTCTAATTTCATATCTTTATTCTAAATATTCGAATTCAAAATCGCAAAGGAAGACGGAGTCACCATCGACTGCGCCTTTTTCTTTAAGAGCTTTTTCAACATCGATTTTTCTTAAATAATTGATTAAACGCATCAAGCCTTCATCAGTGGATATATTAATTAAAGAATATGTTCTTTCAATCGATTCACCAACGATGCGGAAAACATGATCTTTTTCTTTAACGATTTCAAAGATTGGCTTGGCTTCTTTATAAGCATCATAGACTTTAATATCTTTTTGTTCAGACACTTCTCCAAGAGGAAATGGAGGAGTAACTTCTAAAATCTCACGACATTTATTAATTAGTTCATCAACGCCTCGGTGAGTGATGCTACAAAGTTTGATAACTTCACCTTTATAATGTTTTTTAAATTCTTTGAATTTATCTTCATAAGAATCATCATCCATTTTCGACGCGACGACAATTAATGGGCGTTTATCTAAGCCCATTCCATAGGATTTAATTTCATTTTGGACAATTTTAAAGTTTTCGTATGGATTTTCTTCTTCTAGGGAAACGACATGGACGATAAGTCTACATCTTTCAAGATGCCTAAGGAAAGTTAAACCTAAGCCTTTTCCGGTATGCGCCCCTTCGATTAGACCAGGAAGATCTGCCATAACGAAGCTTTCATATTTTGAAACATTAACTACACCTAAATTAGGTTCAATCGTTGTGAAGGGATAATCAGCTATTTCTGGATTAGCGTTGCTAACAACACTTAAAAGTGTTGATTTACCAGCATTTGGTAGACCAACTAAACCTACATCGGCGAGAAGTTTAAGTTCAAGAATTAAACGTTTAGTTTCACCTGGAAGTCCGTTTTCAGCGATGCGAGGAACTCGATTCTTATCCGATTTAAATGCAGCGTTACCTCTTCCGCCTCTACCGCCTTTAGCAACGACAACACTTTCTCCGTTAGTAGAAAGATCAGCAATTAGATGGCCATCTTTTTCATCATAAACAATTGTACCTAAAGGTACATCGACGATTACATCATTTGCTCCACGACCATATTTGTTTTTAGTTCCACCTTTTTCTCCATCTTGTCCGATGAATACTTTGGAGTGTCTAAAGTTATATAAAGTGTTGATCGATTTATTAGCGCGGAAAATAATGGAGGCACCTCGACCACCATTACCACCACTAGGTCCACCCTTGGCAACATATTTTTCGTGAAGGAAGGCGATCATACCATCCCCGCCCTTGCCAGAGCGAACTTCAACAATTACTCGATCAATAAACATACACACATATTATATACGTGAAGATATAAAAAAGACCACATTATTTTGTGGTCTAATTAATATCTATCTAATTATTTAGCGTAGACAGAAACGCGAGTTTTGCTTTTACCAAGTCTTTCGAATTTGACGATACCATCGATGGTTGAGAAGATTGTATCATCACCACCGCGACGGGTGTTGACTCCTGGAAAAACTTTTGTACCTCTTTGACGATAGATGATGCTGCCAGCTGTGCAATATTGTCCATCGGACAATTTCGCGCCTAAACGTTTGGATCTAGAATCACGACCGTTCTTTGTAGAACCGACACCTTTTTTACTAGCAAAGAGTTGTAGATCTAATTTAAATAACATAACTAATTTCCTTTCTCGATTACCTTGACATACTTGGAACTAGTCTCTGCCACAGTTTTAAGCTGGGTAAGAATTGTTTCGAGCACTTCGTAATCGTGTTCACTGGCCTTCGCTTTAAGAGATATTTCAACGTCTCCTTTTTCCACTTTAAGATTGAAATCTTTTGGGTTCTTTAGAGCGTTGATACCTCCAACTGATATTGCGCTAATAGCGGAGCAGACAATGTCTTTTCCTTCCGTATCGTAATTAGCGTGGCCTTTAACGGATAAATAAACTATTTTTCCGTCTTTACGATTTGCGTTAATATGAATCATATTAAGCAATTGATTCGATAACTAAGCAAGTATATGGTTGTCTATGACCAATTGTTCTACGTGCAGAGTTATGTTTAGCTTTGTATTTGTAGATGCGAATCTTTTTGCTAAGTCCGTTTTTGACGACTTTGGCAGTTACTTTAGCACCTTCGACATATGGTGTACCGACTTTGACCGCTTTATCGGCAACGAGAAGAACTTTATCGAAAACGTATTTTTCGTTAGCCTTAACATCTAATTTTTCAACAAAAATTTGTTGTCCAACTTCGACGCGGACTTGCTTTCCACCTGTTTCAATAATTGCGTACATGTAAATACCTCTACTTTCTCACTCAAGACTCGCTATTAAGGTCTATTGCCTTTGGCAATAAGTTAATCACCTTTTCTAGGCGGTTGTAGCTGGTGAGGCAACAACGCTTAATATATTAATATTATCTAAGTGACTTGTAAAGAATTTATTTTATATCATTAGTGTAACTAAGTTATCTTTTCGTTAAATGAATAATACCCGCCAGGATAAATGATGAGATGGTCAAATAGCCTAATTTGAAGTGAATCAGCCGTCTTTTTTATTACCTCTGTCGCATAGATGTCTTCCTCGCTAGGATTTGTGTTTCCATCTGGATGATTATGGATTAAAACAAATTGCGAACATCTTGAGGAGATGATTTCTAAGCAGATTTCTTTTGGACTAATGCTCAAATCATTGTTTGTGCCTCGATAAAGAATCTTCTCTTTGATGATTTCTTTTTTCTTGTTGATCATGACAATCGCTAGGACTTCTTGTGTGAAATTTTCTAAGTAGCGATATCTTTCATATAAATCCTGACTCGATCCAATCAAATATCGATACTGATATAAGGGTGAATTAAGGCGATTATGAAATTCGAAAGTCGCCATTAATTTTAAAGCCGTAATCTTGGATAATCCGAAATGTTCTTCTAGTGAAGAAAGATTTGCGTTTGCAAGCGAGGATAAAGTGAGATAAGTCGTCAATAAATCCCTTGAGATATCCATCGCCGAACATCCTTTTACTCCAGAAGCTATTAAAAGGGCTAAAAGTTCTTCGTCAGACAAAGATTCAATCCCATAGTGAAGCGCCTTTTCTCTCGGCCTAATTTCACGTGGTAATTCTCTAATTTTCATTTCCAAGAGAATTTCCAACCGCCAGGAATAGATGAACTGCCTTCTTTAGACATGAACATGCGGTAAACAACAACTGCAACAATTGCAATTGCGCATATGGCCATGACAGCCGCAAGAGTTATTTCGCCAGTGACGATGTTTTTACATTCTTTTTCGCTAAGTACTCTTTTCATAAATAAACCTCCTTGTTCTTCACAAACTATATACTGAGATTTTTCGAAAAAAGTTTGAAAATTTTTAAAAAAATAAAAAATCCACCGGATTTGCGGTGAATTTCTTACATTTATTAATTCTATTATTTATTGTCGATTTTTAAGATTTGGACCTTGTATTCTTGAGCGACTCTAACGACGCATTCATCTCCAACACGTTTTCCAACGATAGCTTTACCAAGTGGTGAAACGTTTGAGATAAGTCCTTTAACTGGGTTAGCTTCAACGGTACCAACAATGGTGTATGAAGCGGTTGTATTATCACTTAAATCTTTAACTTCAACAGTGCTTCCTAAAGAGACAACCTTGCCACTTTTTGTGGAATTATCGATGATCTTAGCATTAGCTAAAATGTTTTCGATATCTTTAATTCTAGCTTCGATTTCGGCTTGACGATCTCTTGCAGCATCCAAGTCTGAGTTTTCACTCAAGTCGCCTTGAGCACGAGCAGCTTTGATCTGTTCGATAACTTCAGGACGTTCAATATCAAGTAAATGGCGATATTCTTTTTCAAGTTTTTCAGCGCCTTCTTTTGTTAATTCGATTTTGTTAACCATAATTATTTCTCCTAATTAGCAATAATGATTTTATACTTTATTTCACTAAAGTAAAACAATTTTTTCTAAACTGAAATCTAACCTATTTGATAGATTGGATTTTTTCATCTTCATAGAAGGCATTAAGCACTTCTTCAGCCTCTTTGTATTCTTCTTCATCTTCGATTTCTTCTAAAGAAGAGTCTTTCTCATTATACGAAAAAACCAAAACATTTTCTTCGTCATTTTCATCATAGAGAAAAACATAGGATTTCTTTCTTTGCTCACTATCGTAAGTAAAAAGAATTTTCATTAATTTCTCTTCACCGTTATCTAAGGTGATGAGCATTTCATCATCAAGTAGCATTTATTAGCCTCCTTTTTTCGATAAATATCGATTCAAAATGACTAAAGCCGCCATCTCATCAACTACTTCTTTTCTTTTAGCGTATGAGAGGTTACTTTCTTTTAATAATTCATCCGCTTCAATCGTCGAATACGATTCGTCGACCATTTCGATTTTTAAATTCGGATTTAATGTAAGTAAATCATCTTTAAATCTTAAGCAAGATTTCGCTCTTGGAGATAAATCTCCACTGGCGTAATATGGGATACCTAAGGCTACCTCAACGATATTAAATTTTAAGCAGAGTTCATTAACGTATTCTCGCGCTTTTTTATAGTTAAATTCTTCAAAGCGAAAAGTCTCGTAGCCATGAGCGATTCCAAGCTCGTCACTCATAGCTATTCCTATTGTTTTTGTGCCTAAATCTAATCCCAAAATCTTATTCATTATTTTAGTAATTGTTTAAACAATTCAAACGCTTCATTTAATTTGGAGAAGTTACGGCCTTTTCCGTTAGCCATATTTGGTCTACCACCTCCACCTCCACCTAAAATTTTAGCGATTTCTCTGACTAAGTCTCCAGCTCTATTCTCATTAAGAGTTTTGCCACCTAAGAAGATTGAAATAGGAAGATCTCCGTCTTTTCCACCCACTAAAAGTAAGGCATAATCTGGATATTTTGTTTTTAAATCATCACCGATTGAATTGATATTCTCAATCGAAGCATTCTCAAAATATTTAGTTAAAACTTTATAGCCTTTAATATCGTTAAATTCACTTGTTGCACTTTGTGCATTTGCATATGAAATCTTATCCATAAGTGAAGATAATTTCTTATCTAATTCACCAACTTTTGCAAGCAAGGCTTCGACTCTTTCCTTAGCTTCAGAGATTGAAGACGCTCCGACTTCTTTACAAATTGAAAGTAAAACATCTTCTCTTTGTTTTAGAAGCTTATAGCCCCCAAGAGATGAGCGACCTTGAATTCTTCTAACACCAGAGGCGATGGAGGATTCACTTTCGATGACGAACACTCCAATATCAGCAGTATTTGCAACATGACAACCACCGCAGAATTCAATCGATTCTTTTCCAAAAGCAACAACTCTAACTTCGTCACCATATTTTTCAGAGAAGAAAGCTTTTGCGCCCAATTTTTGAGCTTCTGCAATAGGAAGAACTCTAATATCAGATTTAATCTTCAAGGAAATTAAACGATTTACTTCTTCTTCGATTGCTTTTAACTCCTCGGGAGTGATTTTAGAATAATGGGTGAAATCAAAGCGCATATAATCGGCGCAGACATATGAACCCATTTGTTTAATATGATCACCGAGCACTTTTTCTAAAGCGGCTTGTAGTAAGTGAGTTGCAGAGTGATTACGTTTGATAAGTTCACGATTATTAACGTCTAAATCAAGATGGACTTTATCGCCAACTTTTAGACTGCCATTTTCTAACTTCACAAAGTGAAGATTTTGCTTATTTGGTGCTTTTTGAACATTGATAACTTTAGCGATTGTATCTTTATTATTCAAATAACCTGTATCGGCGACTTCGCCACCACTTTCAGCGTAGAAATTAGTTTGATCAAGGATTACTTCGCCTTCATCATTTATGGCGTCAACTTTGACGCCGTCTTTAAATAAAGCGATCACTTTAGCGTCAATCGGGTTTTCTTCATAGAAGAATTTGGATGGTTCAACGAATTCGAGCAAGTCTTTTGATTGCTTATGCATGCTTTGTTCATCGCTTCTAGCGTTTCTTGCTCTTTCTTTTTGTTTATCCATTTCTTCCTTGAAGGATTCTTCGTCAACTTTAATATTATTTTCCGCACAAATTTCTTTGGTTAAATCGATTGGAAAACCAAATGTATCATAAAGTTTAAAAGCGTCTTTACCAGATAATTCTTTTTTGCCTACAATCATTTCACGAAGCAAAGCTTCGCCAGTAGAAAGAGTCTCTAGGAATTTCTCTTCTTCGGCTTTGATCATCTTTTCAATATGTTTTTCTCTGCCTTTAAGTTCTGGATAGAAATCTTGATAAATTGAGATGACCGTTTTAACAAGGTTATACATGAATGGTTTATTGATGCCGATTTGTTTTGCAAATCTCATCGCTCTTCTAACAAGACGACGTAAAACGTATCCTCGTCCTTCATTGGAGAAAATTTCACCATCGCTTATAGCGAATGTAACCGCTCTAATGTGATCAGCGATAACTCTATAGGCTGTTAAATACGGTTTTTTGTACGGTTTATCAGCATTCTTTTCAACTTCCTTAATAATCGGCATGAACAAGTCGGTTTCAAAGTTGGATTCAGTTTCTTGTAAAACTGAAGCAATTCTTTCTAAACCTGCTCCGGTATCAATATTTTTTGATGGAAGTTCTTTATATTCACTACGTGGAGTTCCAGGGACAGCATTAAATTGTGAAAAGACGATGCCCCAAATTTCGATGTAGCGGTCGTTTTCAATTTCTTCTTTAAGAAGTCTAACGCCTAAGTGATTTTCATCATATTTTTCACCGCGGTCAAAGAAAACTTCGGTATTTGGACCGGCTGGGCCTTCACCGATTTCCCAATAGTTTCCTTCTAAAGGAATTAAATGAGATTCTTCGACGCCTTGAGCTAGCCAAAGTTTATGAGTTTCTTCATCGATTGGGTTATAGGTGAAATATAATTTGTCCTTTGGCATTGCAAAATATTTCTCACTTGTGAGAATTTCATAAGCAAATGCGATGGCTTCCTTTTTAAAATAATTACCGATGGAGAAATTACCGAGCATTTCAAAGAAGGTTTGATGTCTAGCGGTATAACCGACGTTATCGATGTCGTTAGTACGAATCGATTTTTGAACATTGGTGATTCTTCTTGAGGGAGGTACTTCACTACCATCCATATATTTCTTTAAGGCTGCGACACCTGAATTGATCCAAAGTAAAGATGGATCTTTGTAAGGTATTAAACTAGCACCTTTTTCAACATGGTGACCTTTTCCTTTGAAAAAGTCTAACCACATCATTCTAATTTGTTGACCACTTAGATATTTCATATTTGGCCTCCTAGATAAAATAAAAAAGTATCTCTAAGGAACGAAACTTTCGCGGTACCATCCTTATTCAATACTTTGTATTGCACTTAATTAATTGATCTTTAACGCAGATCTACGATGACTTTCATCATCTCCAAAGGAGTGGCAGGTTCCTTTATTAGAGCAATAAAACTATATCACAAATTAATTTAAATAATATATTTATTTTTAGAAATGTTATGTATGCACATGAGAAATTATTGATATTTTTCAAAAAAACTTTGTTTTTATAAAGGGTTTGCAATATTATTAGAAACAAGAAAGCGAAAATAATTATGGATAGAAATATTGATTTAATTTCTAGCTCAAAATCTTATTTTTACTTTGGTTATTTTTATTTTAGGTGATCGTTTCCTACTTTAAAAATGACGGGTGGGAGACATAAGTCAAACACCTGGCAAAAGATAACCCGGTGTTTGCTCCCGGGATTTATTTTTTGAAAAAGGAGAAAATGAAAATGAAAAAAATCCTCGCACTTCTTGGATTAACATCCACTATCGCATTATCAGGATGCTCAGGAAAAATTAAAGTCAATCCTGACAAGCAAAAATACGAAGTCGGTATTGCTCAACTTGTAACTCATCCAGCTTTGGATGCAGCGACTACTGGTTTTAAAGAAAAGTTAACTTCTTTATTAAAAGAAGCAGGACGCGAAGTCAGCTTTATTGAAAATAACGCTGCTGGAGATAGCGCACTTTGTCCCACAATCACCACTGATTTAATTTCAAAAGATGTTGATCTTATCTTAGCAAATGCTACTCCATGTTTAACCGCTGCGTATGCTGCTACTTCCTATATTCCAATATTAGGAACTTCTATTACTGATTATGGAGCAGCCTTAGGCATTGAATTTAAAGATGGAAAATCCGGTAAAAACGTTTCTGGAACTAGTGATTTAGCACCACTTGATCAGCAAGCAAGTGAAATGGTTAAACTATTACCAAGCGCAAATAAAATCGGAATTATATATTGCTCTAGCGAAGCTAATTCCAAATTCCAAGTCGATGAAATTAGTAAACAATTATCTTCTTTAGGCAAAACCGTTACTCCTAGACCATTCACCGATTCAAGTGATTTAAAAAGCGTTTGCCAAAAATCCGCTGCTGAAGATGACGCAGTCTATATTCCAACCGACAATACCGCTGCATCAAATGTTTCAATTATTGATGGAATCTTTGCTCCAGCTCATAAGCCAGTTTATGCTGGTGAATCTGGTATCTGTGAAGGTGCGGGTATTGCCACTTTATCTATTGATTATCATCGTTTAGGCGAAGTAACTGGCGAAATGGCTTTCAACATTTTACTTGGTAAAAATAAAATTGATGAATACGCTGTTCAATACGATAAAAACGTTAAAAAACTTTATAATAAAGAACGTTGTGATGCCTATGGCATCATCGTTCCAGAAGGATACGAAGAATTATAAGGAAGGATTGTTAAATGGCTGGTTTTTTCTCAACATTACCTTCAGTCCTTGACCAAGGAATAATCTGGGGCATAATGGCCATCGGTGTTTTCATCACCTTTAGAATTTTAGATTTCGCCGATTTAACAGTTGATGGTTCATTTGCAACGGGTGGATGTACTTACGCAATATTATTAAGCGTAGGCTTTCCTGCTGCTCCAGCGTTTCTCATCGCATTTTTAGCAGGAGCTTTAGCTGGTTTAATAACCGCCTTACTCCACTGTTATTTAGGAATTCCTGGCATTTTAGCAGGTATTCTTACTCAGTTAATGCTTTGGTCGATAAATCTTAAGATTCTTGGACGCGCCATATTAAATGTTGCTAATCGAGATTCTTTGATTTCGCTTAACATGTCTTCTGGCGTCTATACAACAATTCCTATTGTTTTAGGTATTGCTACAGCAATAATTGTCATTTTATATTGGTTTTTTGGCACTAAATTTGGTTCATCAATCCGTTCAACGGGATCGAATCCAGATATGTCAAAAGCCAATGGTATTAACATTAATTCACGTAAAATTGTGGCCTTAATGTTATCTAATGGAATCGTTGCTCTTGGTGGTGCGATATTAGCTCAATTCCAAGGCAGCGCTGAAATCAATATGGGTCGAGGCGCAATCGTCATTGGCTTAGCCGCAATTATAATTGGTAGTACTATCGGAGCTAAATTAAGCAAAAACTTTGCAGTTTCCTTATTATTTGTCTTAGTTGGTGGAATTATTTACTTCTTTGTCTATCAATTAATTGTCTTCTTTACAAATGAACCTGAATTATTAAAGATGCTTTCTGCAATCGTTGTCGCTATCTTCTTAGCGATTCCATACATTAAAAATGTATATCTTAAAAATGCAAAAGCTAAACGTCAAAGAGCAAAGGAGATGGAATAATGTTATCTTTTAAAAACGTTACTAAAGTCTTCTATCAAGGTACTCCAGACGAAAAAGTCGCGCTTGATAATGTTTCTTTTACGATAAATGATGGTGAATTTGTCACTATTATTGGTGGTAATGGAAGTGGCAAAACCACTACTTTAAACATTTTAGCGGGCACTTTAAACCCTGATCGCGGAGGCGTATTACTCAATAATGTTGATATCACCAACATGCGAGAAGACCAAAGAGCTAAATATTTTGCCCGTGTTTTCCAAGACCCACAAAAAGGAACAGCCGGAAATATGCAAGTTATCGAAAACCTTGCAATTGCTGGCACAAAAGGCGGAAAACGTGGTTTTAGTTGGTATATCAATAAAACAAAAAAAGCCGAATATGCTGAACTTCTAAAAAGTCTTGGTTTAGGTCTAGAGACAAGAATGACTACCAAAGCAGGAGTCCTCTCTGGTGGGCAAAGACAAGCTTTAACTTTGTTAATGGCGACCCTCAGAGCGGAACCAACTCATAAACAAATCATTAAAGATTATGTAACTTTCTCGATGGGCGATAAGGAAAAAGCAAGAGAAGAAGTTACTTCTGCATATAATAATGCTTTTATTGAATATAAAGGCAAAATTAAAGAAATTTCAAAACAAAAAGGCCTTGGGTTTAAAGAAAAGAGAAATCTTAAAAAGCAATATTACAAAGAATTTGATGAAAAAGTTCGTAAATACGACCTTACAAAGCAAATTCTATTACTTGACGAACATACTGCCGCCCTTGATCCAAAGACCGCTAGAAAAGTCTTAGAACTCACCGAAAAGATTGTCCGCGAGAATCAGATGACAACACTTATGATTACTCATAACATGAAAGACGCGATTACTTATGGTGATCGATTAATCATGTTCTATGAAGGTCATATCATCCATGATATCTCGGGTGAGGAAAAGAAAAAATTAACGGTTGAGCAGCTACTTAAGATGTTCGATGAAGCTGAAAGAAATTCAGTTAAATAATAAAAGACGCTTCATAATGGAGCGTTTTATTTATCTATTCTTACATCGTCTCGATATACTTCGTCGATTGTGCCTGAACCAATCATTAAACCGTCCTTATTATAAAAGACCGCTTCTTGACCGGTTGTGACCGCTTTATAGTAATCGTAAGTAACCACAATCTCATCATTTATTTTATTAATGAGCGCTTTGTGGTCCGGTTGACGATATCTAAATTTGACCCCTACTTCTTGAGGAAATTTTTCATTTTTATTTATAAAATTAAGTTTTCTAACGATACATTTATTGGACATTAGATATTTTTGTGTGTCGCCACGAGTGACATAAAGAATATTCTTTTTAGCGTCTTTTTTAACGATGAACCATCCGGACGCTGTTTCTCCAGAAATACCACCTATTCCTAAGCCTTTATGTTGTCCGATTGTATAGTAATAGACTCCTTTATGCTCGCCGATAACTTTATCAGTATCAATATCTATAATTTTACCCTTTTGAGCAGGAATATAATTCTGTAAGAATTCTTTAAAATTTCTTTCACCGATAAAACAGACTCCAGTTGAATCTTTTTTATCCATGACAGATTCAAGATTTAATTCGTGGGCTATTTTTCTAACTTCTTCTTTAGTTATATCCCCAAGAGGAAAAAGACAGGATTTAATTTGTTCTTCATTAATTTGCGATAAGAAATAAGTTTGATCTTTAGAGGTATCGACGCATTTAGAAAGATAAAAATGACCGTCAATTTCCACTCTTTTGGCGTAATGACCCATCGCAATCATATCAAAGCCATTGTTCTTCGCGTATTCTAAAAATGCGTCAAATTTAATGTATTTATTGCATAAAATATCTGGATTTGGAGTTCTTCCGTTTTCATATTCTTCTAAAAAGAAAGAGAAAACATGATCCCAATATTCTTTAATGAAATCGACACGTAGTAATTTAATGCCTAATTTTTCAGCAACTTTAATTGCATCTTGATAGTCTTTTTCTTGAGGACAGCGATCGTCATTTATGGTTGGATTACCTAGATAATCCCCATTTGCCATCGCATCCCAGTTACGCATAAAACAACCGGTTACTTCATAACCATCCTTCTTAAGAAGGTAGGCTGCAACTGCACTATCAACACCACCACTTAACCCGACTAAAACCTTCATGAGAATAGCTCCTTAGAATCAAGGATTGTGGTAAATGGTCCGTTATTAACTAAGGAAATCTTCATATCTGCTCCAAAGATTCCTTTTTCAACTTTATAACCTGCTTTTTCTAATAACGAATTGAAATATTCATACAATTCTTTTGCTCTTTTAGGTTCTAAAGCATTAACAAAGCTTGGCCTTCTTCCGTCTTTAAGAGAACCGTATAAAGTAAATTGTGAAATAGAAAGAATTTCCCCATCAACATCTTTCAAAGAAAGATTGGTCTTTCCATTTTCATCTTCGAAGACTCTCATTGTGAGTAATTTATTAGCCATTTTATCAACAATTTCTTCATTATCATCTAATGTAAAAGCGACCAACACAACAAAACCGTGGGATATTTCTCCCACGATCTTGTTATTAACCTCACACGAGGCTTTTAATGAATTTTGAACAATTAACCTCATTATTAATGAATATAATCGTGAACAGTTGGTGGATATGGGACATATTCATCAACGATGACAAAGGCTTTTTTAATGCTTTCAATTACATCGGCATATTCGTCTTTATTTGTGTAAGCTGTACAAAGTAAATCACCAACATTAACTTTGTCGCCAACTTTCTTGGCTAAAACGATGCCTGCAGACATATCGATAACATCATCAAATGTTTCTCTACCAGCACCTAAACGCATAGCGTTTTCACCGATGCTAAGGGCTTCGATTTGTCTAACATAGCCAGCCTTTGTAGCTCTAACTTCAATAATATTTTTCGAAATTTCGAATTTTTCTGGATGATCAATATATGATACATCGCCACCTTGGGCAATGACCATTTGACGCAGTTTTTCAAAAGCTGAACCATCTTCGACGACTTTATGAAGCATCTTAAGACCTTCTTCTTCGTTTTTAACGATTCCAGCTTGTTCAAGCATAATTGCACCAGATTGATAGCAAAGATCTTGGAAATCTTTTGGACCTTTACCATGTAAAGTATCGATTGCTTCTTTAACTTCAAGCGAGTTGCCAACAGCATAACCTAATGGTTGTTCCATGCTAGTTAAGACTGCTCTTGTATCTCTACATAAAGAATTACCGATTGAGCACATAATTTTAGCGAGCTTTTGAGCATCTTCTCTAGTCTTCATAAATGCCCCATTACCAAATTTGACATCTAACAAGATGCAATCAGAGCCAGAAGCGAGCTTTTTAGACATGACGCTAGATGCGATTAATGGAATTGATTCAACAGTACCTGTAACGTCACGTAAAGCATAAAGCTTTTTATCAGCTGGAACCAACGTTCCAGTTTGACCAGCAATGGCTACGCCATTCTTCTTTAAAATCTCAATAAATTTTTCTTCTTTAAGGAAGACATTCATACCTGGAATTGATTCGAGTTTATCAAGTGTTCCGCCAGTATGGCCTAAACCACGGCCCGACATCTTAGCGACAACTGCGCCACAAGCTGCAACCATTGGCCCAAGGGCTAATGATGTCTTATCACCAACACCACCGGTTGAATGTTTATCCACTTTTTTACCTGGAATAGAACTTAAATCGATAACATCACCACTATGTTCCATTAGATCGGTCAAAGTGACTATTTCACGATCGCTCATTCCTTTAAATAAGATGGCCATTAATAAAGCAGAGACCTGATAATCAGGAATCTTGCCATCAACATAGCCTTTTACAAAGAATTCAATTTCTTTGTCGCTAAGTTCGTGACCATCACGTTTTTTTGTAATAATATCTACCATTCGCATAATAAAATACCTCGAACAAATTTTAACATATTAGTTAACTTGATTAAATCAAAATTAGAAATATTATGGTAGACTATAAACATGGATTTCAAAGAGCATCTTAGGAAATATCTAAAAGAAGATGAAATTGATAAACTTATCGCTTCATTTTCTGAAAAAGAGCATAAAGGTTTTTATCTAAACGAAAATAAACTTTCAAAAGCAAAGCTTTTAGATTTGTTTCCTAACGTTAAACCTCATCCAATCGTTCCTAACGGTTATTTGTTTGATCAAGATGAATATAAACTCGGCAAACTAGTCTATCACGAACTCGGCGCGTACTATATTCAAGACCCAAGTGCGATGCTCGTCGCTCACTATTTAGAACCCAAACCTGAGCAATTGATATTAGATTTGTGTGCTGCTCCTGGAGGGAAAAGCGTCATGACCTCTTTATTAATGAAAAATAGCGGACAACTAGTATCTAATGATCTATCGAAATCAAGGGCCAATATTCTTTTACAAAATGTTGAAAGAATGGGCCTAGGAAATGTGACTGTTACTTCATATGATTTTAAGCAAATCTATTCTCAGCTATTCGAGAAATTTGATGGAATCATTTTAGATGCGCCATGTTCTGGTTCTGGCATGTTTAGAAAAATGGATGAAATGAAAAACGATTGGACCTATGAAAAAGTCCTAAAAAATGCAGCGATTCAAAAGGATTTAATTTTGATGTGTTATTCCATGCTAAAACCTGGTGGAACGCTCATGTATTCGACTTGCTCATATTCATATGAAGAAGATGAAGAAGTTATCGAATATTTATTATCAAAAACTGCCGCAAAACTAGAATATATTGAAGATTTTAAAGGGTTTTATCATAGTGAAAAATATCCTGAAACAATCCATTTATTCCCGCATAAATTCATTGGTGAAGGACACTATATCGCAAAGATTAAAAAACCAGGCAAATTAGAGATTTCTTATGATGAAAATTTCTTTGTTTCTAGGAAAGAACTATCGAAAGGAAAAACGCCACAAATCTCCTATTTCCGTCTTCATAAAAATCTTCCACAATCATTTATTGAACATGCGCTAAGACCAGGACTATTTTTAGAAACAAAAATCGGTGATAAAACTATCCCGTCCCACCACTATTCTCACTATGAAAATTCACTTAGATCAATTGGTTTAACTAAAGAAGAACTAATCAAATATTTAGCGGGTGAATCATTAATAAAAAATAACCTCAAGGAAGGTTACTATTTTGTTTCATATTTAGGAATGAATGTCGGGGTAGCCCATTACGTAAATGGAACTTTAAAAAACCTCTACCCTAAAGGTTTAAGAAGATTTTTTGATATCAATAATAGTTTCTAAGGCTTTACGACGTCTGCTTAATCTTTGATTAACGACGTATTCAAAGTCTTTTTTTCTTGTTTCGTCTATGGTTTTATCAAGCAGCTCTTTTAGTTTAACTGCTTCGGTGTTGGAATCGAAATTATCATATTTAGAATAATCGATTGGTTTTAAATAATTTAAAAACACTGGATAGCGTTTTAAGAAGGATTTCGATGAAAGAATACGGCTTGTTCCGTATATTGTCATCGGGACAATTGGGACCCCTGCCATCTTGGAAATTTTTAAAGTGCCAGCATGGAATGGTAAACAATCACCTTCAGGATTTTTATTTCTTGTTCCCTCAATATAAACGACGATATTTGGTTTATTCTCATCTTTAAGATGAGCGACAATATCTCTAATTTGAGTAATTTGGTTCATGACGTTCGCTCTATCGAGTGAAAAACCTTCGAGAGCTCTTAAGCCATTACCGATAACTGGGAAATCAAAAGCTTCTTGCTTTGAAATAAAGGTAATTGGTTTTTCGTGATTGGCGATCATCACTAAAGGATCTGCATCAGAATGATGGTTTGAGACGACCAAACATTTCCCATGCAGATCTAAAAAATTCTCAAAGCCCTCTATCTTGTAGTCAACGTGATAATGCTTTAAAACGTAAATAACCGTCTTTCTTACTATTTTATAGCGATATTCAAAAGGATATTTTTCGGGATGTCTTGCAAATGGACGAAAATATCGTAGGTTTACATATATTAAACGTACACCTGCCGTTAGACCTATTCTTAGATAACTTAGAATTTTTCTCATATTTTAATTATTTAACAACTGTAATTTGCTCGACAATAATAAATATACCGACTTTGTCGTCCTTGTCTATTCTACCACGAATAATGAGCATTGTGCCTTCTTTTATTTTGGTAAGTAAACAATGGGCGTCTTTTGTCCAATATTTACAAGGAATGAGCAAATTTTCAATATCATCGCCCATTTCTGGTCTTGCGACTTCGATTAGTCTTGTCGTTTCGTTAACATATCCACGAATGCGACCGATAAGTGAGACAAAATTCATTACTAAGCCTCCTTTCTCAAACTGACATCCGTAGTTTGCTAAGGGGGTTAGATTTCTTTAAATATTGAACATTTATGCGCGCTTAAACCGAGCTCTTTAAGAATAATTTGTTCGTTTTCACCGCGAATTTTATAAGGTCCAAACAAATTATATTTCGCATATTTATCTTCATTAAATTTACAAGGTTCGTCACCTATATTTATCACTATGTGATAAACACCACTATAATTAAGGGTGATATCAATCACTTCATCATTGTTTTCAAAACTAATGCAATTATTAATTATTTCAGTATTAGTTTCTTTAAATAAAGGGATTGATTTACGGATTTTAACATAATTTCTAAATGAATCGACTAATGCTGCTCTTTGATCCATAACTTCATAATCAAAAGCGTTATAGTAATCACCGAGATTATAAGTATTTGATTGACCAAATTTAGATTGACCGAATTCTTGGCCCATATGAATAAAGGTTATCCCAGGAGAAAGAAGGAGGACTTTGTTAAATAATTTAATGTATCTATCTAAATCATCTTCATTTTCTAAAGTATCTAAGATAACATCTCCAATCGTCGAATTATCGTGGCACTCAACGTAGTTGAGAGATTGCTTATAGGCACTAAATAAAGGTGGATAAATTCCTTCCAAAGTTCCTGCGCGGTAAATAAATTTAAATCCCGACATAAAATTAGGATTTCCCATTAAAAATCCTGATTCATTGAGTTCGGATTTATCGCCTAAACCTTTCATGATATTACGGTAACGATCGTTAAAGAATGCAACATTTGGAAGCTTCTTATAATTATCCATATTGGCAAATTCTTTAGTGAATCTTGATACTGGATACATGTTCCAACCTTCCCCATATATCATAAAATCTCCCTTTATTTCTTGAAGCTCTTTAGTGGCAATTTGAATCGTCTGTAAATCGATTAAACCCATTAGGTCGAATCTAAAGCCATCAACATCATAGGTTTTTAATAAGAATTTTAGAGAATCTAAAATAATTCTTCTTGCCATCGGGCGTTCGCTAGCAAAATCATTGCCGCATCCGGAATGATTAGCGAGCTTTCCACCTTCGAATCTAAAGAAATAATTAGGCGTTATGCGGTTAAGTGAAAATAAATCTAGTTGATAAACATGGTTATAAACTACATCTAAATTTACTCTTATTCCCATTCGGTGGCAGTTTTGCACTACTTTTTTAAATTCCTTCATTCTTGAATATGGATCTTCTGGGTTAGAAGAATAACTTCCTTCAAGGGCGAAGAAATTGAGTGGGTCATAGCCCCAGTTATATTGTTCACTTTTAGTGTCATCGACTGAAGCGAAATCTAAAACTGGTAATAATTGAATATGAGTTACACCTAATGAAGCGATGTAATCAATTCCAGCGGGATTTCCTCCATCTGAAGTTGTTCCTCGCTCAATAAGGCCCAAAAACTTGCCTTTATTTATAATTGAGCAATGATCTGATATTGTCATATCGCGGACATGGAGTTCATAAATGATTGCGTCCAAATAAGATTGCATCTTCGGAAGACGCTCATCAAACATATCCATTTCAAGTTTATTTAGATTAATAACAGCACTTTTCTTCGAATTTGTATTCGTTGATTTGGCGTATGGATCAGTCGCGATAACTTCTTTATCGTTAAGAATAATTTTATAATCGTAAAGTTCACCATCTAAATCGCCATAATATACTCCACGGTAAATACCGTGTTCTTCTCTTTTTAAAGCAACTTCTTCGCCTTTAATACGAAGATAGACTGCACTTGCTAAAGGAGCCCATAAAACAAATTTGGTGTAATCTTTTTCGTAAGTAGTGCCTAAATCGCTATCTAAATAAGTGTAATGAAAATCAAAATTAGGGAAATTGATCGCCCCTAAAACATCAACTATAACTTCTTGATCTTTATTTTTTAAATAGAAACGATGTCCTAAAACTTCTTTAGAATAACTAAAACGATAAATATATTTAGGAGCTTTCTCCATGATTAAGTTATATAAAATAACTTCGTTATCTAAAAATAAGTCGAATTTAGGCGGAATAGAAAAAGACGAAGCGGTCACTTCGATCTCGTTCCAGGAAATCATTTTTGCCTTTAAAATTGACATATTATTGTTCTGAATTATCTCCTTCATCAGGAACAAATGTCGATTGTTCGATAGTCCCCATCTGTTGTTCTTTAGGAGCTTTCATTAAAACTTTTGAACCTCTAGCATCACCGCTACGAGCAACATAACCATCGTTGATGAGTTTATTCATAAGTCTTCCGGCTTTTGGGAAACCAACGCCATAGGTACGTTGAATATAGGAAATAGAGCAATAATCTCTTTCGACAATGCTTTCTTTAATGAGCTCGTAAAGTTTTTCTTCTTCCATATCTTTGTCAATTTGAGGAAGAGGAGCGTCTTCACCACTAGCAGGTTCATTATGTTCTTCTAAATCAAGGAATTCTGGATCATATTGTTCTGGATAATGATTTCTTAAGAAATCACAAACACGGACGATTTCATTAACGTCGACAAAACAACCTTGAACACGTGGTTTCATGGAACGTGAAATTAAAGAGCAATCAACGATTATATCGCCATAACCAAGAAGTTTTTCTGCTCCGGCTTCACCAATGACGGAAATGGAGTCGACTTGCGAAGCAACCATCAAAGCGACACGCACTGAAACGTTGGCTTTAATAACACCGTCGATAACATTGACACTAGGACGCTGGGTAGCGATGACAAGATGAATACCGGCCGCACGAGCTTTTTGGGCGATTCTAACAACTGGGGTTTTAATATCTTTAACTTCTTCGACTAAATCGGCATATTCATCGATAAATACGACGATATATGGAAGAGTTTGAATGCCTTTAGTTTTAGCAAATTCATTAAATCCTTTGATATCTCTAACTCTATTAGTAGCGAATAAATTGTATCTTCTTTCCATTTCATCCACTAATTTAGTCATTGCAACATAGGACTTCTTAGCATCCGATATGTTTGGACATAGTAGATGAGGAATTTGCTCATAATAAGCCATTTCAACTTTCTTAGGGTCAATTAAAACAATCTTAATTTCATCTGGTTTATTTCTCATTATTAATGAGAGAATGACTGAATGGATGAAAATTGTTTTACCTGAGCCAGTTGTTCCAGAGACGAGCATATGTGGGAAATCCGATAAATCCGCGCTTAATAAGTCACCAGAAATGTTTTTGCCAAAAGGAATAACACGAAGTGTTTTAGGAGAGATTGGCGGAAGTTTTTCAATCGATTCTCTTAAGCCGACAGGGGTACGAACTGTATTTGGAATTTCTAGACCACAAGTGGATTTACCAGCAACGATCTTTTCAAAACGCATTGGAACGCCGTTTAAACGCATAGAAATATCGTCGGTATATCTTTGGACATAGTTAACCGAAACATTACTGTTAGGTTGGACGTCGTAGCGTGTAACGCTAGGACCAACGGTATAACCGACAACTTGAGCGCCAACACCGAGTTGTTGATAAGTTAAATTAATTTTTTCAATTGTGGTTTGAGTAGCTAATGTATTTTTATCAGCATCTTCACTATCTTCGTGATAATCGAGGAGATCTAAAGGTGGATAAACATAGTTTTTGATTGGGTTAGCCTTTGGCTGAGGTTTATGTAATTTATCAACTTCAATAGGTGCATCTTCTTGAGGAGCGACTTCTTCATTATTAACGTCATTATTAGAAAGAAGTTCGTCAACATTTTCAGGAACATTGTCTTCGATATCACTTTCGTTAACTAAATCTTCTCCAAGCAAATTTTCACTTTCAGTGAATGAAGGTGAGCCAAATGAATCAGATGAAGAGAATTGTGGCGATTCAATAAAGTCATCCTCGACCTCTTCACCAAAAGAAAATTGAACTTTTTTAAGTGAATGAGTGTTGTTGAAATTTCGCATCGCTAAATCGTTTGGATTTTCTTTGATAAGTTGAGGAGCGACTTCTTGTGGAACGATGTTTTTATTTACGTCATCTTCTTTCATCTCTTCCATCGAAGTTGAATAGACATCTTCTTCTTGTTCGAGACTAACTTGTTGACGTTTTGCATTGCTTTTCTTTCCTTTTATCAAGTGATAAAGTTTCTTAATTTGATGATTAAAAATCAAACATAAGCCAGTGACAATAAGAAGCCAACAAACGATTTGAGCACCGATTTTAGTGATTGCTGAATATAAAATAGCAGCTAAAAAATAACCGACTAAGCCACCACCATAGGCGGTGTTATATGGATTATCATCAAGTTCGACTAAAGCTTCAACATATGTTGGAGACATGTTCCCGAAGTTGAGTTCTCCACCAGGGACTAAAGTTTGTTCAGCCCAAGAGGAAGTAAGAATTAAAAGTGAAAAGATGATAATTAAAACACCCCAAAGGGATAAACCGAGTTTAAATTTAACTAATTTTTGTTTTAAAAGCATGTATAGACCGAGGATGAAAAGGAAAGGAAGAATGATCCAGAATCCGATGAATCCGAATGGTCTAACAATGATTGTGGTTAAAAAGGAAAATACGGTATGTTGCGAAAAAATAAAGACGAGCGAAAGAAGTGATAGGCCGATGCCTGCTAATGAGATAATCGTTGATCTTTCGATATACTTTTTCATAACTTTAATTATACACGTATTTTTAATTAATTAAATAATAAATCTCATTTTAAGCGATTAATCGCTTATTAATCAATTTCGACAATAATTGGAATGATGGATGGTGATTTTAGAATTGCTCTTCTTATCGCTTTAAAAACTTGTTCTTTAATCGCAAGTTCCATATAGGAAAGCGAATAATTTGTTTTGGATAGTTCTTGACGAATATTAAGAAGAAAAATCTTCTCGATTTCTCTAATTAAAGCGTCGTTTTCTTTAACAAATATTAGACCTCTAGTTTGAATATCTGGTCCTAAGACGATTTCGCGCTTTGCTTTAGAGATGGTCGCCGCTAAAATGATGACGCCATCATCAGAAAATTGTTGTCTTTCAATTAGCGATTTAGCATCGATATCCCCTACTCCTTTACCATCGACGTAGACGTTACCAACAATAAGTTTATTTGGAAGAATCTTAGCCATATAATTTTCAAATTCAACAACCATGCCGTTATCTAAGACAAAGACGCTATTATGATTTAGATTATTTTTCATACTTAAAGCGACTTTTGCATTAGCAAATAATTTAACTAATGTTCCGATTATTGGAATGTAATAGCGAGGATTGAAGATCGAGATAGCTGTCTTAAGATCTTCTTCACTGGAATGCATTTTGATAAATGTCTTAGCGCTTATTGCGTGAATCTTAGCCCCGGCTTTATAAAGTTCATTCAAGGCATTGGTCTCAGCAATTTCAGCTGAGTTTTCAGCGTGTGAGCCGATGATGACTGTATCATCTACACCAAGTCTAAAGATTTGATCATCATTTAAATGAGCAGCAATAAGAGAAAGTTTATGGAATAATTTTGGACCAAAACTAATCAAAACAATTAGTACTTCACTCGCTCTAGCGCGGTTGACTTCATCCATTCCTAAAAATGCTTTGGGACCTAAGTCTAAACACTTGGTGTTTATTAAGACATCAATGATATCTTGGCTCGACTCATTGAAGACGATGATTTTGCGGCCTAATCTAACCGCCTCTTTTAGCGAAGCGATAATGTTATAAACATCGAAGGCTTCTAAAGCTAATAGGACTCGGCCCTGCGCATCTTTTACCATCTTTGAAAAGCCTGGCATGATGCGGTAATTAGGGTTGGTGTAACCTGCTCGATCAGCATAGATTGAATCTTGTAGCATTACTAAAGTTTTTTGTTTAGCAGTTATTTCAGCGATCCTTCTTAAATTTAGACCAAAGCCGACATCTTTATTATTGTCAAAGACGTTATTACCAATATAGACGATATTTCCTTGGTCACTTTCAAAACATAGTCCAAAACTATTCGCAATATTTGAACAGGTTGAGAATAGATGAATGTTATGGCCTGCAATATTTAAGTCATCGTTAGTATCAACCACTTTTATATCTATATTAGATATATCTAAGCGGTTGTTCCTTGCAAACATCTCTAAAAAGGCTTTGGTAATGTCTGAACAATATACTGGAGCGGGAGCCTTTTTAATTACATAAGGAAGCCCACCTATTACCGAATCGTGTCCAAAGGTTAAAAAGTAAGCTTTTATCCTATCTTTGTTCTCCACTAAATAATCGGTGCGAGGAATAACATAATCGATTCCTGGCTTAGTGATATCGGGGAATTTTAAACCACATTCAATGACGAAAATATCGTTATTGATTTCAACGACTGTGCATGATTTGTAAAATTCGTCTAGTCCACCTAGACACACGGTTCTAATTTTGTCCATATTTTTACCTTGATACATCCTTGGTCGCGACGATGTTAACATCTAAACCAAAGATATTTTTTATAACAACATCTCCTATCTCGATAGGAGCTTTAACGGATGTCTTGTTGATAAGAGCCATCGCATCAAAGATTTTTTCTTTTGGAAGAGGCTTATCAGATTTAACTGGTAAAGACACTTCCTTTTTCGAAACAATTCTAACTGTGGTAGTTAGTGTTCTAGTCGGGTGAGTTAGCTCTTGTTTAGCGTACACCGCACCACGAGGACAGCTGTTACCACTAACATTAAGTTCGTCATCCACGACAAGATGGCATCCACGTGGACAAATGATACAAGTTAATTCTTTCATTATTTTCTTTCCTCCACATAGACTGATATTTCATTAGCTTCTTTTAAGAATAACGATTTATCTAATTTAACAATTTCCATCTCAGATGGAATAATCGCAGGTTTAAAGATCTTTTTAATAACCTTGTCGCCTTCTTTGATATAAATATCAACGTCTTTATAAGGCTTTCTAACTCTAAATTTGAAGGAGAGTTTATCTTTAACGTCGTCGATATAAACGATTTGAGGAACGACATAGCCTATTCCATTTCCAGGATTAATTTCATAGACGTGACCTTCGTGTTTAAGTTCTCCATTAAGATATTGAACCGCTCCAACAGCAGCTTCGCGGGCTTCTTCAACGACATAATCGACTAAATCGTGGACGTGAAGAACATTGCCACAGGCAAATATTCCTCTAATATCGCTTTCCATCGCTTGATTAACCATCGCTCCGCGGGTACGCGAAATGCGAATTGGGAGTTTATTAAATAAGTCGACGTTTGGAAGTAAACCAACTGATAAAAGAAGCGTATCGACATCAAAGGTGATATCTGTGCCTTCGATGAAGTTCATCTTTTCATCAACTTTAGCGATAGTCACCTTTTCAAGGTGAGATAAACCTTCCACTTTCTTAACGGTGTGAGAAAGATATAAAGGAATATTAAAATCTTTTAGACATTGAACGATGTTACGATTTAATCCAGCTGAATATGGCATAAGTTCAGCGACCCCTAAAACTTTAGCGCCTTCAAGAGTCATTCTTCTAGCCATAATTAGGCCAATATCTCCACTACCAAGAATGAAGACACGTTTACCAACTAAATAGCCATAGCAATTAACAAATAATTGAGCTTGACCAGCAGTATAAACACCACTAGGACGATCGCCAGGAATTTGAATTGCGCCAGCATTCCTTTCATAGCAACCGGTCGAAAGGATGATCGCATCAGCTTTAACTTCAACGATTCCTTCTTGAGAATTTGAATATGTAACGACTTTGTCGTTAGAAATATTTAAAACATTGCTATTAAGACGATAAGGAATACCGAGTTCCTCAACTTTTTTAGAAAAGCGAGTCATGAATTCTGGTCCAGTTAATTCTTCTTCGAATTCATGTAGACCAAATCCGTTATGAATGCATTGATTTAAGATTCCACCTAAATAGGCATTCTTTTCGATGATTAAAATATCTTTTTCACCTAATTCATAGGCTTTTATAGCAGCGGCCATACCAGCGGATCCACCACCGATGATAACTAAACGTTTCTTAATCATCTTTCTTCATCCTTTACTTTGTAACGAACGACATAGGAGTCTTCAAATTGATACAAAACTTTATTGAGAGGAAGATTGAAATGCTCCGCAATAAGTTTGGTGACGAGAGGTTGACAGAATCCGCCTTGACATTTACCAAAGCCTGCTCTGGTACGTTTTCTAACAGCTTTGATAGTCATTGGGGGAACGCTCGATTTAAATTCATCGAGAATCTCGCCTAGTGTGACCTTTTCACAGTTACAAATAATTTCTCCATATTCAGGATGTTCCTTGATGAGTTTATTTCTTTCTTCAACGCTCATCTTGGCGAGGTTAACTCTTTTTCTGACGTACGGATTATAGTTATCTTTCTTTTTTAAAGAAAGAACTTTGCTAACAAATTCATTCACGACATATTCTGCGATGGCAGGAGAAGAAGCTAAACCAGGAGATTCAATACCTGAACAGGTGATGAAATGATTATCCTTTTTAGCGAATTCAATAATGAAATCGTGAGTGGATGGAGTTGGCCTAGTTCCTGAGAAAGTTCGAATGACTTGGTTAAATGGAATGGATGGCACCAATTCACTTGCTTGTAGACGAACATCATCCAAGGTAGCTTTATCGGTTGAAACATCATCTTTAGAGAATGTTACTTCTGCGGATGGACCAACTAAATAAGTTCCACCAGTGGTTGGAGAGACTAAAATGCCTTTTCCTTTGCTGGTTGGGAGCGGGAAAATAGTGTGTTTAACTAAAGAATCACTATAGTGATCTAAAATAAAATATTCACCTTTGCGAGGAGTCAATGTGTAAGAAATTGGCTCAATCATCTTGTGAATTTCTTCACTATAGATGCCAGCGGCATTGATAATGACTTTAGTTTCATAAACATTTTTGGAAGCACAGATGACTTTGTAGATATCGCCTTCCTTTTTAATGTCCACCACTTTTTCATTTAAGAAAAGTTTCACGCCGTTATCACAAGCATTTTCCATCGCGTGGACGCTTAACGTAAACGGATTAACTAAGCCTGCTGTTGGCGCAAATAAAGCTGCTTTGACATCTTTATTAATATTAGGTTCCATCTCAAGAACTTCCTTAGAAGTTAATATCTTGACTGGCACACCATTTTCTTTGCTTCTTTTAGCGAGCTCTTCAAGTAAAGGAAGTTGCTCATCATATAAAGCAACAGTAAGTGAACCACGACGTTCAAATTCAACATCGAGTTCATCACTGATTTTCTCAAACATGGCGTTGCCTAAAACATTAAGCTTTGCTTTAAGTGAACCTGGAACAGGATCATAGCCGCTATGAACGATAGCAGAATTAGCCATCGTAACTATATTTCCAACATCGCTCTCTTTTTCAATAACAGCGACGTTGAGTTGGTAGCTGGAAAGTTTTCTCGCTATAAGCGAGCCAACACATCCAGCCCCGATAACTACAACATCAAACATTTTTATTTTTTATGACCTTTGAAAGGTTTCTTTTCTTGTGGTTTTTCGATGTAACCAGCAGGTTTTTCAATGAATTCACGATGTGAAACTTTGACTTTGCCATGATCATCAATTTCGCAGACTCTGACTTTTAAGACATCGCCAACTTTGACTTTGTCTTGAGCGCGAGCAACAAAGCCCCAGTCTAATCTTGAAACGTGGCATAAACCTTCACAATTACCGAATAATTTAACGAATGCACCATAATCTTCGACTCTGGTGACTTCGCCTTCGTAAACTTCACCAACTTTGGCTTCACGAACGATATCTTCAATCATTTGTTTTGCTTTGTTGATCATTTCACGGTTCATATGATAGATAACGACATGTCCTTCATCATCGATATCGATTTGAACTTTGTCGCATTTATCAATGATATCATTGATGACCTTGCCACCTGTGCCAATAACTTCTCTAATCTTATCGACATCGATTTGCATCTTGTCGAGTTTTGGAGCGAATTCAGCGACATCTGGACGAGGTTCAGCGATTGCTTTAGACATAACATCGCGGATTTCTTTACGAGCTTTGTGAGCTTGTTCAAGAGCTTGACGTAAAACTTCACGAGTAACGCCAGCGATTTTAATATCCATTTGTAAAGCAGTAATACCGACTTCGGTACCTGCAACCTTGAAGTCCATATCACCGAAGTGATCTTCAAGACCTTGAATATCAGTGAGAATTGTATATGGGTTTGTATCTAATGAACCAGTTGAAATAAGACCCATAGCGATACCAGAGACCATTCTCTTTATTGGAACACCTGCCGCCATAAGGGACATACAACCAGCACAGATACTAGCTTGTGAAGAAGAACCATTTGATTCAACGACTTCGGAAACTGTTCTAATTGTGTATGGGAAATCTTCTTCGCTTGGGATGACATAGCTAAGAGCTCTTTCACCCAAAGCACCATGACCGATTTCACGACGTGCTAAGACGCCAATTTTACCAGTTCCGCCAACGCACCATTGTGGGAAATTATAATGATGCATGAAACGTTTCTTTTCAATTGGGGTCAAATCATCAATGATTTGTTCATCACTTAATGGTCCGAGGGTTGTAACAGAGATAACTTGAGTTTGACCTCTGGTAAACATTGCGGAACCATGGACTCTACGACCTAAGATGTCAACTTGAGCATCTAATGGACGGAGTTCATCTGGACGACGACCATCTGGTCTAATCTTATCTTCAGCAATGAGTCTACGAACTTCGTTATGAACGATGTCTTCTTGAATTTCATGAACTTGTTGGACAACCTTTGGATCAGCACCGTTTTCGGCGTATTCTGCTTCGGTTTCCTTTTCAATTGCTTCGATCTTTTCTTCTCTTTCGAGTTTATCTTTGGTTGAAACAGCTTTGCGGAGCTTTTCATCAACTTTAGCAGTGACTTCTGCTCTTAATTCTTCTGGGACAACCTTGAATTGAATGTCTTTGTTCTTTTCAACACCGATTTCTTTAATGATTTCTTTTTCGAAGCGACATAATTTCTTAACAGCTTCATGACCAAACATTAAAGCATCGAGCATATCTTCTTCGCTAACTTCGTTAGCACCAGCTTCAACCATGTTGATAGCTTCTTCAGTACCAGCGACGCAAAGATCGATATCGGATTTAGCTCTTTGTTCGACGGTTGGGTTGATAACTAATTTGCCATCGACTCTACCAACGTAGACACCTGCGATAGGACCATTGAATGGAACATCAGAGATGCAGACGCATAATGAGCTTGCGAGCATAGCGGTAATTTCTGGCGAATTGTCATAATCAACCGCCATAACTTGAGAAACGACTTGAACTTCGTTTCTAAATCCTTCTGGGAAGAGTGGACGCATGGTTCTATCGGTAATTCTACTTGCTAAGATAGCATGTGAACTTGGACGAGATTCTCTTCTAAGGAATCCACCAGGAATCTTACCAGCAGCGTACATTCTTTCTTGGTATTCAACGCTGAGTGGGAAAAAGTCCCAATCAACAGTATGCTTTGACATTGTGACGTTACTTAAAACGACAGTATCGCCATAGCGTACTAAAACCGCAGCTTTGGTTTGCTTAGCTATTTCGCCAGCTTCCACAACAATCTTGCGGCCATCGAAATCTAATTCGAATGTTTTTTTCATTTATTTTCTCCTTTAAAAAACTATTGATATTTTAACATTTATGTTACTCGAATATATAGTGAAAAATATAAAAAGTTTTCTTTTCGAAATAATCTTGAAAAATATTATAAAAAAGATACCTATATAGGTATCTAATTTATCAATATAACATTGATTATTTACGGATCTTAAGGTCTGTTAAGAGCTTGATGTAACTATCACGGTCGGTACGATTGAGATAATCGAGTAAACCACGACGTTTACCAACTAACACGAATAATCCGCGTCTGCCTGAAGCATCTTTTTTGTTTTCTTTAAGATGCTTGGTGAGTTCGTTAATTTGTTCGGTAAGAAGAGCGATTTGGACTTCGACAGAGCCGGTATCCTTTTCGTCTTTGCCATATTTTTTAACGATCTCGGCAATTTTAGCTTTGGATAACATTTTTATCCCTCCTACTTTTAATCTTGACTTAACCCATGGTTAGCGTCGGAGCGCTCGCTAATCTTAGACTAAGTTGCGTTTATTATTATAATAAAGATCAATATAATTGCAAACTAATTTTTGTTGTTTTTTGTCATTTAAAAACTTCTTTGACATCTTTGGAAATTTGTTCTTTTAGTTCTTCTAAAGAAGAAAACTTGATTTCGGGACGAACAAATTCTAGAAATTCCACGCAAATTGAAGATATTTCTTTCTCATCATAGTCTTTGAGATGCACTTCAATACTTGGAAGATTGCCGGCATCAACCGTTGGATTTACCCCAACATTTGTAATCGATAAATGAGGAACTCCATCTAAATAAGCAATTGTTTTATAGACACCGAAGCGAGGAAGCACATAATTTGTAGATAATTTCACGTTTAAGGTTGGGAAGCCAATTGTGTGACCTATTCCTTTTCCACTTATCGGTGCTCCCACCATCGAATAATTTTGACCGAGAAGTTTATTTGCTTCTTTTAGATTACCAATTTCAAGAAGATTTTTTATTTCTTGCGAAGAAATTTTTTCTCCGTTTTCCTTCTTTAAATCTACTACTCTAACATCAAAGAAATCTTTTAAAAGATTTGGGGTGCCTTTTCGATTCTTTCCAAAACGGAAATCTTCTCCAATAAAAATTTCTCTAACATTTAATTTTTTTAATAATTCAACAAAGTCGAGATCGCTAAGACTTAAAAAATCTTTATCAATATGAAATAGATAATAATAATCCACTCCTAACTTCGAAATGATTTTGAATCTGTCATCTAAACTGGTGAGATTTTCAGGCGTCTTTCCAGTTTTAATTAAAGATGAAACTGATTTATCAAAAGTAAGAATGGCTAAAGGATACTTTGCATATTTTCTAGCTTCTTTAATGAGGTATTGATGACCGAGATGAACACCATCAAAATAACCGAGAATAATCGATAAATCGTCGACTTTTGCGGAGATATTTTGATAATAGATGTGAACCACTTTCATTGTAAACCTCTTAAACAAGAGTATACTCCAGATGACTCTCTTTGATATATAGCAATTGCTTCATCCTTATTCTTAAGAAGCACTAATTTATCTTCAATTGGGAGGCGGAAATGCATTCCATTGGAGGCTTTCTTTAATAATTCTCCCTCAACTTCGAAAGATTTCATAAACGATAGCATTTTTAAAGTAGGAATAAGATCGATTTCACTAACATCCTTTGTCTTTTTGGCTTGCTCTAATGAATATGGTCCGATTGATAATCTTGTCAATTTAGTTAGATGACCAACAGTTCCTAATTTCTCCGCAATATCTTCACCTAAAGTACGAATATAAGTTCCTTTTGAAACTTTGCTGATAAAAGTAATTTCGTTATTCTCATATGATAATAGCTTAAGTTCATAGATTGTAATCTCACGCTTTTTACGTTCGATTTCTTTGCCTTCTCGAGCATATCTATATAATGCTTTTCCGTTCACTTTTAAAGCGGAATACATTGGAGGAATTTGAGTTTGTTTTCCTAAAAATGATTTAAAAACATTTTCTAAATCTTCTTTTGTTAAAGAAGGAATGTCCATATTTTCGATAATATTTCCAGTTAAATCACCACTATCGGTTTTACTTCCGAGTTTTAAAGTAGCCAAATATGTTTTATCCATTCCTTCTAAAAAGGGAGATATCTTGGTGGCTTTGCCTAATAAAACGATCAAAAGACCATCCGCAAAAGGGTCGAGAGTGCCAATATGCCCTGCTTTCTTTTCTTTTAAAAGATAGGAAATATTATTCACTTCTTGTCTTGAAGTGAGACCTTTTTCTTTATCAATAAGTAAACTTCCGCTAATCATTTTTATTTAATAATTATATTATATAAAATATGAATTCGCTTCGAGGAATTTTAGGCTTAATAAGAAAAGCGGACCAAAAATTTGATCTTTTCCATGAAAAAGACCGAGTGATGATCGGTGTTTCTGGTGGCAAAGACTCAATGGTCCTTGCTTTAGCGCTCTCGCAATATAAGCAATTCAAATGCGCAAATTTTGAAATTGTCCCTGCTATTTTAGATTTAGGTTTTCCTGGATTCGACGCTAAACCTATCAAAAAATATTTCACTTCGATTGGTCTAGATTTAAAAGTTGTCGATTCAAAAGAAGTTTATAAAATCTTAAAAGTGCAGCAGAAAGAAGCGAAAAATCTCCCCTGCTCCATCTGCTCAAGAATGAAGAAAGCAGCGATAAATAAAGCTGCTAAAGAGCTAGGATGCAACAAAGTTGCATTTGCTCATCATGGTGATGATGCAATCGAAACTTTATTCATGAACGAAATATTTGGAGGAAGAGTCGCTACTTTTCAACCAAAAATGTATCTAGAAAGATCAAATATTGAGTTTGTTAGACCGCTTATTTTAGTACATGAATCTGAAATCGTTAGATGCGCTAAAGAAAAAAATGTTCCTGTTTTTCCTTCTCATTGTCCTAACGATGGACAAACGATGCGCAAAGAGATGAAGGATCTACTCGCTGAAATCTATAAAAAATATCCATCTGCTAAGAAAAATTTCTTCTTGATGCTCGAAAATTATGAAAAAGAACAACTCTTTTATTCCGATTTTTACGAGAAGATTGAAAGAAAAGACTTATCTTTAAAGCCAATAATGTTAGAAAAAGATGCCCGAAGAGAACATGAGATTCGTCATAAACTCGGATGTGAGAACTTTGATGATAAATATAAAAGATATTTGATTTATAAAAAAGACAAGATTGCTGGGGTTTTATCCATCAAAGTTAGTAAAGATGAATTATTTATTAACGATTTAGAACTAATTAGAGAAAATAAGACGATTCGTAAAGATGTTATGATGCATCTAAAAAGATATTATGAACATCTAATTAATCCATTAACTATTTATATTAAAAAAGATAAACATCAAGGCTTTTACAAAAGCTTAGGATTTGATAATTATAGATAAAAAAGGCTTATAGCCTTTTTATTTGCTTTTGATTTTATTTAAATCTTCCGCTTCTTTTTTAAGAATCTCATCAAGATGATTAACTTTATCGTAAGTTTCATCTAAATAGAATGATATTTCGGGAGTTTTTCTTATATCTAATTTTTTAGCAAGAGAAGATCTAACGTAACCTCTTGTTTTATTAAGCTCTTCGAGGTTTTGCTTAGGATATTTTGCTCCTAGGAAGGAAACATATACTCTAGCGTAAGAAAAATCGCTACTGACCCAGACTTCGCTTACAGTACAAAAACCGATGCGAGGATTCTTTAATTCAAATTGAATTATTTCCGTCACATTTTTAGCGATTATAGATTGGATTCTCGCGTTTCGATCTGCCATTATTTTGCTTCCACCATTTCGTAGGCTTCGATGATATCTAATTCTTTGAGGTCATTAAAGTTTTCAATTGTCATACCACATTCGAAACCTTCTTTAACTTCTTTAGCGTCATCTTTAAATCTCTTTAGAGAATTTAATTTACCTTCGTAGACGATGACTCCATCACGTAAAACACGGACGGAAGCACCGGCTTTAATAACTCCACTAGTAACATAGCTTCCAGCTACGGTACCGACACGAGAAATCTTGATTAAAGAGCGAACTTCAGCTTGACCTGTGACTTGTTCGACTTTCTCTTTCTTATACATGCCTTTAATCGCATCTTCCATTTCATTAATTAAGTCATAGATAATGCGATGGAGGCGGATTTCCACACCAGCTTGTTCTGCTTTTTGATTGATGATAGCGGCAGGACGAACATTGAAGCCATAAATGATGGCTCCGGAAGCTTGGGCTAACATAATATCACTTTCAGTGATAGCACCAGCACTAGAATGGATAACATTAATATGAACTTGTTCATTTGAAAGTTTATCTAAAGAGGCTTTAACTGCTTCAGCTGAACCAGTCGTATCCGCTTTTAAGATGATGTTAACTTCTTGAACTTCACCATTTGATTCATGGATTTTAGAGAAAATTTTCTCAAGTGAAGCTTGAGCTTGTTCGCTTTGTTCATTGGCTTTCTTAGCTAAAGCACGTTTTTGAGCGATTTCTTTAGCTTGCTTTTCAGTTGGGAACGCCATAAATTTATCGCCAGCATTTGGAACTTCACTTAAACCGATGACTGAACATGGTGTGGAAGGTTTAGCTTCTTTTAAAATCTTCTTATATTCGTTAGTCATCCTACGAATTTTGCCATACGCAGTTCCAACGACGACATAATCTTGGAAATTAAGTGTTCCGTTTTCAACAAGTAATGTTGCTTTAGGACCTTCGCCTTTATCTAGATTAGCTTCGATAACGGTACCAATCGCATAGCGATTAGGATTAGCTTTAAGCTCTTGCATTTCCGCTACTAAAAGGATCGATTCAAGGAGCTCTTTAATACCAATATTTTTCTTCGCTGAAATTTCGAGACAGATATTTGAGCCGCCATATTCTTCAGCGATGATATCATAATTCATGAGTTCAGTCTTGATTCTATCTGGATCTGCTCCAGGTTTATCAATTTTATTGATAGCAACGATTATTGGCACTTTAGCTGCTTTAGCGTGGTCAATTGCTTCAATTGTTTGAGGCATGACTCCATCATCGGCAGCAACCACTAAAACGACGATATCGGTGACTGAAGCACCACGCGAACGCATCGCAGTGAAAGCTTCGTGTCCTGGAGTGTCTAAGAAGGTGATCTTTTGACCGTTGATTTCTTTTTGATAAGCACCGATGGCTTGGGAAATACCACCAACTTCACTATCGACAAGGTGGGAACTTCTAATGGCGTCGATGAGGGTGGTTTTACCATGGTCGACATGGCCCATGATGGTGACAACAGGAGCTCTTGAAAGTAAATCTTCAGGTTTATCAACGATTTCGACTTCTTCAAAGTTTTCCTCGCTGACGATCTTTTCTTTTTTGAAATCATAACCGAATTGTAAGCAGATTAAACCAATCGCTTCATCATCGAGAGTTTGGTTGATTGTAACCATCATCTTCTTTTCTATGAAAAGAAATTTAATAATTTCATTGACGTTAATGCCTAATTCTTTTGCAAGTTCACCAACGCTCATATTGCGGGTGTAAACAAAGACACCATTATTGACTTTATTAAGACCGTCTTTCTTTGTATTCTTGCTAGGAATGTTAGCGCGTCTATTATCGTTATATTTACCCATAAAACCACCTTTCTAGGGATAAACCCTTAATTAATAAATAAAGAATAATTAATTTTCGTCGTCGTAATATTTATCGAAATCATCGAAGTCGATTTCTTCATCTTCGTAGTCATCTTCTTCATAGAGTTCCTCGTTTTCGAGTTCTTCGAGTTCCTCTTTGGTGTAGATTTCCATTTGAGGTTGAAGTGGTTTCTTGACTTCTTCTTTTTCCTCTTCGTGTTTAACTTCGTCTTCAGTAATCTTACGTGGACGTTTGCTAGTCTTTTGAGTAGCTTTAAATTCTTCTTTCTTCTTATCAGATTCAAGAGATGCTTCTAAAGAAGCAAGAGTTGTTGTGGTCTTAACCACGGTTGGTTTAACAACTGGGGTTTCTTTCGTTTCAGGAGTTTTCTCTTCTTCAAGAGGTTTGACTTCTTCAGGCTTAACTTCTTCAGGCTTAACTTCTTCTTTAATTTCTTCATCAAGAATCTTTTGTGGTTTAGCTTTTTCAACACCTGCAGTTGTTGCACTATTAGAAACTTCTTCCGCTCTACTAGCTTTGATTTTAGCAAGATAGTTTTCGTATTTTTCTTTTTGAGCTCTTTCTTTTTCTTCTTGTTGAACTTGTTCAACACTCTTAAGAGCAACGCTTGCTTCAGCTTCGTGGCTTTCTTCTAAGATATCGATCTTATAGCCAGTTAATTTACAGGCGACACGTACATTAGCACCTTTACGGCCAACTGCTAAAGAAGATTGTCCATCTGGAACGATGACAGTAGCACATTTCCTACCTTCTTCGTTTTCATAGATACCAATCTTTAAGACAGTCGCAGGTCTAAGGGTATCAATAATAAATAAATAATCATTAGGAGAATAAGAGATAATATCGATTTTTTCTTTATCGCGGCTATTACCAAGTTGAGCGATGATTTTTTGAATGGCAGAACCATTGACACCGATACAGGCACCAACAGAGTCGACGTTAGGATCGTTGCTATAAACCGCAACTTTAGATCTAATACCAGCTTCACGTGCTAAAGATTTGATGATGACTGTGCCATCATAGATTTCTCTAACCTCTTCCTCGAAGAGGCGACGTAAAAAGCCTGGATCAGAACGGGAAACCTTGACCATTGGGCTCTTACCTTGTTCACCGCTTGAAACATCACTAACATAAAGTCTAACTGATGCACCTGCATCAAACATTTCATCACCGATTAAATCTTTACGGGTTAAATAAAGTGATGAGCGACCAATATTTACAATTGCGCCACGATCATCACATTTTTCAACAGTACCAGTGATCATCTCACCGATTTTGTCTTTGTGAGTTTCGTAAAGGTTTTGCTTTTCGGCTTCGGCTAATTTTTGTCTTAAGACAGATTTAACAGTTAAAGCTGTTAAACGTGCCATCTCTTCTGGCTTAATATATTGAACATATTCGTCCCCAGCGACATACTTTTTGCCTTTTTTAGTTTTGTTAGCGTCTTCAAGAGAAATTTCTAAGAAATCGTCTTCGACTTCTCCTTCAACAATTTTACGAACATATTTCATTTCGATTGAAGCAGGATCTTCGCTAATTTCAACGCGAATATCGCTTCCTTCATAAGCACCACCGAAAAGGTTCTTTTCAAGAGCTTTGCGAAGTGCTTCTTTTAAGGCTTCTAAAACTGATTGCTTAGAAATGCCCTTGGTAGCCTCGATTTCATCGAGAGCCTCCATAAATACTTTTGCATCCATTTCTTATTCTCCTTATTAAAATTTGATTGCAAGTCTCGCTTTGTCGATATCTTTTCTATTTAAAATTGCTTTAATTGTACGTGTCTTATCTTTAAATAGAAGAGTAATCTCATCCTTAGTTACTTCGGCTAAATCACCTTCAACATAATTAAGTCCTTTATATGGGTTAGAAAGATGAACGTTAATATATTTACCAACGTATTTTTCTAATTTTGAAACTTCGATTGGTTTTTCTGCTCCAAAACTAGTGACGTCAAGAACATATTCGCTTTGAATTAGATCTGCTTCAACAAGAAGTGGAGAGACTAAATCATTAACTTTAACAATATCTTCTAAATCAATAACATCGTCTCTATCGACGAGGATACGAAGGTACTGTGTTCCGAATTCTTTAACGTATTTAACTTCGATTTTGTCGTAGCCTAAAGCCATAATTGGCTTTTCCACTAAGTTTTTAACGCTTTCTTCGATTCCCATATAAGCTCCTTAATAAACTAAAGAGTGGCAACTGCCACTCTTAAGAATAAGAGTTCGCCCGACAAGTCGAGCATTTATACTATAAAGTATTTATCAAACATGTGCAAATATTTTTTTAAAGTTAGGTATTTAAGATGGAAATACTGATGTGTTTAGAAAGGAAAAATAGTAACGAAAACTAACTAGTTTGACGATTTAAATCGTCAATAATAATCAATAATTCTCTTGGATTGAAATAAGCATTTTTTCAATCAAAACAAACGATTTTCCTTTCTTAACTTGCATAAGTGAGAAATGTTATCTATAATTTATCGTGCTTTTCTAGAAAAGGAGAACAATTAAGATGAAAAAATTTATTCTTCCTGTCATTGGTTTAATCGCCTTAATCTTAGTCGGTGTAACCTTTGGTTTAGGTTCAAATTCTGCAGTTTATTTTATCCAAGAAACTGCTGGACGCGGTAACTGGTATCAACTCGTTTGGACCATCGATGGTGTTTCAACAATCGGTGTTGTTGGGTTCTTCCTACTCTGCGTTGGAGCATTCTTTGGTTTAGTGGCTTTAATCCCATTTAAATTCTCAAAATTCTTAATGGCATTAGTTGGTTTAATGTTCATTGGTGCTGGTGTGATGTTCCTTCTCACTCCAGGATCTGTCTACACCGGTATTAACGCTAGCTTATATCATAAGACTTCTTCATTTATTGCAATGATCGTCTTAGTATTCGTCGCAGGTGGTCTTGATTTATTAGGTGCCTGCGTCGGTTTCCTTCCAGAAAAGAAATAACTTAATAACTTAATTATTAATTAGAAAATGATCTTCACATAAGTGAAGGTCTTTTTTATATCTTTATTCTTTTAGACATGATGGGTGAATTACGCACTAAAAAATCCCTATCGCAAGCATGGCTAATATGCATCGAATGGGATTTTAAAAACTTTAATCAAAAGCATGAATAACAATTAGTATTCTAATGAATTAAATAAGGAATAAGTTTCTTTAGACATAATCTTTGAAAAATCGTATTCATCACCATGTTCTGCTTTAAGAGGTTCTAAAAAACTTAATTGTACCACCTCTTCAGCATATTCATCTTTTGAAGTAATTATTCCTTCGATCAGATTAAATAATCTTTTAATCACTTCGTCCTTCTCGTTTTCAATGATGTCAATGGCAAAAGGAACGACCAGATTTTCAAAAACAGTGTGACTGCCTGTTTCGATGCCTTCTTGCCATGAAGTGAATTCGTCGAATGTTTTTTTCAATTCAGGAACAGCTTGTAATAATTTTTTGTTGAGTTCTTTGCTAGTCATTGTTTTTTGCCCCCTTTAATTGGTTTGGTTCTTAATGCATTCTCAAGTTTGCGCTTTTGAGAATTGAAGAATTTTTTATCAATATGATTCGGATTTTTCCTAAGAGTGTTATTAATATATCGTACACCCTCTTTAGCTTTGGTTATATGGCTTTTTCCACCAACCTTGACACCGTTTTTTAATTCTTCCTTAACCGCAGCGGCAGTACTTCCGTCGCCTATCTTGGCCCCAGATCTATAATGCTGCCTAATATAGTTCTTTGCTTCTTCGGTTTTAACTTTGTCAAGAAGTTTCTCTCCTTTTTTGTTATTGTATGGCTTTGCTTCTATCGGTTTATTTAGATTTGTCGAATATTTGCTTCTGGATATTTTTTTATTTCCGTCATTATTGAAGAGTGGATTATTCCCCTTCATTTTTCTTTCTTTCTCTATCAATCTTGTTTTGCTTCATTGTGTATGAATCAAATTGATAGATTTTGATGTCTTTTACTAAAGATGGAGGAAATAAATATTCAGAAGCTGGACCGTAAACAATAATTCCGGTTGGTTGAAGTGTTTTGACAACTACTTCAACTTGTTTCATAAACTTATGTCTATTTTCAACATTGTGCGTAAAGCCATGAGTCCCAATAGCTATAAGTGTGTGTCTCGGGTAAGCTTTCAGAGAAGGGAGAGTTAAGTCATTACCCAATCTTACGTTAGGTATTATTTTAATACCATGTTTGCCCAAATAATAAGTAATTGCTAGATTAACATATATTTGGCTATTTTGAACAACAAGTGGCATGTTCTCGTATGGACTTGCATCGGGACCGATCACAGATTCATACTTCTGCAATTTTGCTAAATAATGTTCCGGATTGTTTAAAACAGGAACAAAACCCGAATCATTGCAATAAAAGCAAATCGTTGTTTTCGAAGCATCAATTACATCGCATCTACGATCCCATTGAATTACTTCTTTTGGTGGATTTGTCGTCACCATTTCATCCTCAATTATAGGGAACCCCTCTGGTTCCGTTCGATTTGCCCCGTCAATTAGATACGCGAGGTATACGTCTCTAATGTAAGGCTTATTAGATTTCTTGATCATATTTTCCTTTCCCTAGTTGAGAAAAGAGTTTCCAAATGATAGAATCTAATTGCACAAAGTGATTCATTCACTTGGAGTGGGCTTAACGTCCACTCTTTTCTTTAACTAGTAATCTAATACCATAATCGTTGATTGAGTTCTTGTTACGATCATGTTCAAGAACCTTTTTATAAACACATTTTATTCAAACGTGATTACATTCTTCTCAAAAACATCTAGTGATTTTTGTCCAAGTTCTTTTTTAATTTTGTTGTATCTTACCTCCGATGCTTGCGTTGAAACATGATAATTCTTTCTAATTTCAGATGGCGTTAATTTTTTGCATTCGCTAAACGGCATAAGAAATTCAGAAGCAAATACATTTGCTTGCCATTCTGGATCGCAATATGGAGGAACATCGACCTCATCGGATACTCGCGCCAGTTTTACATCTTCTTGGACATAATGAAGCAAAAAGTGGCCAAGTTCATGGATAAGAGTAAATGCCGCCCTATTAAACGACCTACGACAAGCCTTCTCCATAACAGATTGTTTAATATAAACAATGCCCGTTGATGTATTTGTGTAGGCTTCTTCTTTGTTTTCAAAAACCTTATCATCATCAGACATCACTCTAAAATCGAAATTGAGTTTATCTTTGGCCAAACGATTCGCTAAAGCGTCATATAGTTTTGGCGCATTAATAAAATCGGTATCTCTATACCCAAGAAACCTTCTAATTCGCACTGCGAATTCTCTTATTTCAAGTCTGCTTGCTGGACTAACCCAATTCTTACTCATAGTTACTTCAGTTTATTAAGAATATCTAGACATTGTTCATCTGAAATATCATTAATTTTTCTCGATAAAGCGAAAACAAGTTTTCTTTGTTCGGCACTAAACGTAGACAAATCAATATCAATTTCTTTTGATGATTCAGCCTCAGCTTGTCTTAGAATCTCACTCCTTTCTCCATTTAAATGGTATTTAGTAACAATCTTATCGACCATATCGTTCGGGATATTTCTACTACCTGCTTCGATTGCGGATAAATAAGAGATAGAGATGCCTAGGTTTTTTGCCATATCATGTATATTCTCATCCCTATCGATACGCAATTTACGAAGTTCCTTTCCAAAAGTAGTTGCCATTTTCTTTCCTCCAGTCGAGTACATCGACACATTATTTTAAACACATACGAAATAGAATTGCAACAGTTTTTGTGTTATTTTTCTACAATTTTGTGTGTTATCACGAATTATACATTTTTAATAAATTAAATCGTTATAAAATCACTAACAAAATATTAAAGAAAAAGCCTTCACTAAGAAGGCTAATTTTTGATTGTGTTGATTATTTATCTTTTTCAATTCTCACCATGAGGCGAGGAGCGATCATCAATAATTGAACGATAGTGGCTAAAAGAAGAACGATCGCAGCAATAATTAAACCAACGGTGTGATGTTTAACCATCGCAGCATTGCTTGCTTGATTGAACGCCATAACGAAGGTGAAGATTGCGGTAATTAAACCAAATCCACCAGTGGTAACACCCCACCAAGTGATGATTTTCTTTGGCTCAAGTTTTTGATCTTTCTTAAATAAGAAAGGATAAGCGGTATAGACAGTAACGATACCAAAGATGATAACAAATATAGCAGACAAGAAGAAAACCATTCCAATAATCGGTTGGTTATAGAAACCGGTATAAGTAACTATCTTTGGTTTTTCAGGAGTGCCAAAGTCTCTAGAGAAAACTGTTTGATGAAGGATGAGAATAACAATTGATGCGACGATGGAAACTACTCCAGCGCAGGCTTCAATCAAAGCAGTTAATTTAAAGTTTTTGAAACATTTAAGGAATTTTTTCATCTTGTTAACCTCTTTAATACATATTTATTTTACAAATATGTTCTCAAAAATACAATAAAGCATTTTATGAGGAAATAATCATAAGTATTATTTCTTTAAACTGGATTGTTTCGCTCTAACGATTAAAGAGCGATTTATCGTATCGGTTATTTCCTTTTTTTGGCCTTTCTTTAAAAGATAGACATTTTCTTGAGTGATAATCATAACTTCCATAGCATTAATATCTTTTAGATATTCGAAACCCATTTTTTCATCGTATAAACTGGAGCGAATGATAACTAAATAAGTGTCTTTTCCCGCCATAGAGGAGGTGCTAGAAAGTTTTAAATTATTTGGATCCTCCACCATTACTTTTAGCTTGGTGGCATCTTTAAAAATAAAACAGTTATTCTTCTTATCGTATGTAGCCTCTTTTTCATTTATTCTTGAATCGAAATAATTCGCATAATATAAACCTAGATAATTTCGGTAATCATCATTTGATTTGTCACTTAAATAGATTGATTGGTCTAGATAGACATTTAAATTAGCAGAAAAGATGTTCTCTTTAACCTTAAACAAAGATGACAAACGATGAATGGCTTCATAAGAAGCAGCGTTTAAATATTTATCAGATTCATTGTAACGTTTTAAAGTATTGATATTTAAACCTGTTAATTTGGAAATTTCACTTAATTTAATATTTCTTTCTAAACACAGCTTCTTAAGTAAAGAGGTTTGTTGTCTTTTTAAATCAAAATCTTTTCTTAGATTTGAAAAATCCATCTCGTGATAGAGGCTATATTTATTAACGAATTCCTCTAATGGCCAATATAAAAATAGATATTCAAAACTACGATTAAAAAAGAGAAACAATTTAAAATATGACTCTGCTATAAAGAGGCCTTTAAAAGAAATATCCACAGTTTCATTTAATTTTGTATTAAATGTTTCTTCAACAATTTCTTCAATTTTTGATTCGATATCATATTCGTTATTCTCGAGTCTATCTATAAAATAAGTCGCTACAACTTTTTCTTCGATGGCTTTAAAAGAATATGACTTATTTAAGCCGTAAGTGAAGATTGCGCCTAAGCGATTAATAATATCTTCTTGATAAAAGGCTTTAATCATTTCTTTCCCTTCATTAAATCTCTTGCTCGTTTACCTAGGCTACTTCTTTCAAATAATTCAAGTTCTCGATATGAATTGTCGGCAGCGTCTTTACGGCGATGATATCTTTCATAATAGATGGATTCGACCGATATAGTGTCCACAAATCGTAGGTGATCAAAAGCTTTTTGGCTTATTAAGACATATTGCTTACCAAGATTTCCAAGCAAATAAATTTGTTCTAATTTTTCAAAAGTTAAAATATTTCGAATAAACATTAAAGGGAATCTAAAATAAGCATCGTCCGCACGATATCCAATGACAACATCATATAATGATGTATCTATATAATATTGTTCTATATAATCCAAGACATCTTTATATTCGATGCGATCGATATCGGATAATTCACGATTATGAAGTAAAATTGCAATCCAATTTAAAACCGAATATTTATTTTTATCAGTTAAATCAAGAATCTTTAGACCTCTTTCATCAATTTGATATTTATTTGCAAATCCGCTTCTCGTATTTCGATTCGCCCATTCTTTCGCCATATCGATATTTTGAGTGCAATAAAAACCTAATCCATAGTCATTATGTTGGTTTGAGCCTTCGTAATGAAAAACTGGTTTTTCGATAACTTGATCACTGCCGTGATAGATAATTTTGTAGCTCATATCTATATTCTACCCAATTTGTCCTATAATTCAATTGTTTTAGATATTTTAATATACCTTTTCTATATTTTTACCAACATTTTGATATGTTTTAGACAACAAAAAACCACCTAAGTTAATCAGGTGGTTAATGTTGTCAATTTATTTCACTAAGCTATAAGCATCTTCATCAACATAGACGGTGACGTCTTTATGTTTTTGAAGAATGGAGCAAGGCATATCTTCACAGATTGGACCTTTGATTAAGCCGTAAACGGCTTTAGCTTTGTTTTTACCTGTGGCGATAAGAACGATCTTTCTCGCGTTCATGATGGACTTTAAGCCCATGGTAACCGCGCGAGTTGGAACTTCACTGATATCGTTAAATAAACGTGAATTATCTTTGATAGTTTGCTCAGTTAATTCTGTTTCATGGGTGAGTGAATCAAACGAGGTGCCTGGTTCATTAAAGGCGATATGGCCATCGCTGCCGATACCGAGGATTTGAATATCGATTCCCCCGGCTTTAGCGATCATATCATCGTATTGATTCATGAATTTCTTATAATCTCCAACACCAAGTAACACATTTGTGTTCTTTTTATCGATATCGATGTGATCGAAGAGATTTTCATTCATGAAATAGCGATATGATTGATTGTGGGTTCCTGCTAAACCGACATATTCATCTAAATTAAAGGTTGTGCATTTCTTAAATGAAACGCGACCTTCTTTGTTGGCCTTCACTAGATTAGCGTACACCTGTAATGGCGATGTACCAGTAGCGAGACCTAAAACAGCATTTTCTTTTTTGTTAACGACATTAATAAAATCTTCAGCGATGAGCTTTGAAATTTTATCGTTACTTCCAACAACAACTTTCATTTACATTTTCTCCTTCGATAAAAAGTTATAGATATTATGAAAATATTAGTCAACAAAAAATTGCATTTTTTGATGTAAATCTTTCTTTACATCAGTTTGAAACGACAACTTTTTTAGCCCGATAATAGCCGATGATTCGATAGATTGGATAAGTTAAAACAATCGAAGTTGAAAGTTCAAAAATAAAGTTCCAGCCAATTATTGCTATAAATAAAAATTCATAGATATTACCACCACTTGGGGTTAGAGTTTCTAATAAAGGTTTAAAAAATAAGAGACAACCCACCACAAATAAACCAGTATTTATAAGCGGCAGAGAAATCGAAGTAACAATTGTTGCAATTAAGTTGTTACGTTTATTTAACATTAGATAAATTAAGCCACCGAAAAATCCAGCAGCAGATGATTTAATTAAAACTGTTAAAAAGGTGCCTAAAACAGAGACGTTATAAAATAGCGCAGTCGAAGGGGCCATCAAAACGAATAAGGAATTGATAATACCAAGAAGTAAACCAACCCATGGTCCAAACATAATCGCACCTAAAGCAATAGGCACTAATGATAAATTGATACTAATTGGTCCTAAGGCAATTGCGTTACCAATAAATTGAAGGACTATTTCCACCGCCATCAAGATGGCGATATAAGGCATATTTCGAACTGTAAATGGGTTTTTCATAAAATCAACATTGGCTACTATATGTCTTTTAGAAAAATAAAGCAATATTTTTTCAAAGAAAAAACCAAGTAATTAACTTGGTCTGGTCTTATTACATTGATTATATAGTTAATGAATTGTTTTATGATCTATTATTCGAAGATAGTGTTTCTTTAATAATCTATCCGAATAATCAAAGAATGCTCTTTCAGATTTGGAGAGCTTTTTATTATTAAGTTTTAACTCAATTAGTTTTAAAGTGCATAGCATATCGGATATTTGAAACAACTGATAATCTGAAGGTATAACTTTTTTAAATTCAACATCTGATAAAACTATTTTAAAGACAGTAGCAAGCATTCTAGCAATTGGTATTTGACCATTATCATAATAAATCTTGACTACGTCAAAAGCTAAGAAATAATTCAAATTTTCTGTTAAAAATCTTTTTAATTCCAATGAAAGTCTACCAATCATTTCTACATCATCTTCCATATGTTTCTTTTCAATGTAAATGGATTTGCAAAGAAGAGGGCTCCTACGAAAAAAAGACATCATAGACATCATCAATTTTTTGCGAACATCTCTTTCAACGTTTTTAAAATCTTTCGTTTCTCTTCTAATAATTGGTCCTGCATGCAATTGATTAACTTTGAAACCGAGATTATTTACATTTTCTTCTAAATATCTAATCTCTTCTGTTAGATCATTTTCTTGATTATGAAAAACGAAGGAAAGAATATAGTAAGGGTCTTTAAAATCATAAGGCCCTAACACCCCGGCTTCATCAACAAAAATACTTAATTCTTTCATTTTATATAAAAAGGGGCGTCCTGCCCCCATATGGTGAACCCAGTCCTTCCGGACAGCTCACTATTATAATATCACATTTTGATTGCGATACAATTATTTAGAAATGTTTTTAATTAAATCACTGAAGTTATATCTATCTTCTCCATCAGGGAAGATCATAACGATATATTTACCTTCATTTTCTTTCTTTTTGGCTTCGTTTATCGCGCCAAGGAGAGCAGCTCCTGAAGATATTCCAACTCCGATTCCTTCAATTTCTTTAACTTCCATCGCCATACTTATGGCGGCCATATCATCTGCTTTATAAATTACATCATAAATAGAAGTATCAAGCGTATTTGGAATAAAGCCTGCTCCAATTCCTTGGATTTTGTGTTTTCCGGGGTTAAAGCCGCTTAAAACTGCGCTATTAAGGGGTTCAACCGCTACCACTTTTACATTCTTTTTCTCTTTAAGATATTTTCCAGTACCTGAAATGGTGCCACCAGTTCCAACGCCTGAAACGAAGATATCGATTTTTCCTTCGCTTTGTTTATAGATTTCCGGACCAGTTGTTTCATAGTGGACTTTAGGATTAGCTAAATTATCAAATTGACCCAAGATTATAGAATTAGGAATCTCTTTAAGAAGTTTATTAGCCTTTTCAATTGATCCTTTCATACCTTTAGAAGCTTCGGTTAGAACAAGCTTCGCTCCAAAAGATAAAATCTTTTGTCTTCTTTCAATTGTCATTGATTCTGGCATGACGATGATGGCTTTATAGCCTAAAGCTTTCGCCATATAAGCTATTGCAATACCAGTATTTCCAGAGGTTGGTTCAATAAAGGTTGTATTTTCTTTAACTAAACCTTTTTCTTTCGCATCCATAATCATCTTGTAGGCGATGCGGTCTTTGACTGAACCAGCCGGATTAAATGATTCAACTTTCGCGAATAAACGAGCTTTTAAATCGTATTTGGCTTCTATTCCTTTAAGTTCGACAAAAGGAGTGTTTCCTACTTTTATTTCTTTCATGCCTATTATTTTAAATAGTTAATAAAACAATACAAAACGATTTGATAACAAAGTTAAATAAAAAGGATGCAGGGCATCCTATTTAAGTATTATTGTTCTTTTCTCTTTCTGAGGAAAATGTATCCACCGATAACACTTACACCTAGTAGAGAAGACACGATTACAATTAGTAATGTTTGAGAATTATTTGTAGCATCATTTCCGAATATAACAGAAACTGGAGAAACATTCTTGATTATGTAATCACTATTCTCATAAGAGATCGTCTTGCCGTGGTATCTTGCCCAGGCTTGGAGTCTTTCTCTAGCAGTTACAATGACATAGTCATTGGAAGTCATGAATATCGCTCTTTCGGAAGTGGGCATATTGCCAAAATAGTTCGACGCTGCTACAAATTTGGTTACACATTGATTTGCTGTATCTTCATACATTACATAGTTTGCAACATTACTTGCGGTTTCGGCGCCTGCTACCACCACGGTGATTGAAGAAAAATTAGGATAACCAGTAAATTCTCCATCAAAACTGATTTTGAAATAATGATTGTTGTTGTTTGTAGTCGACCAATTTGTTTTATCATCGCTGTAATAAATAGTTGGTTGTTTTGTGGTAGAACCATATTGCGTTGGCGTAACACTTATAATTGATCCCGTAAATGCATTATCGTTATAGATGCTTCCGGGTGCAACATAAAGATCATCGCCTTTTGTGGTCCATAACGATAAGTAAGATGTACTATTTTTGTTGTATTTATATGACTGGGTAGCTATAAATGAAACACCATCTTTGGTTATTGTGTTAGTTGCCGGGCTAGATGAAGTTCCAGACAAACTTGCAAAATCTGAGGTTGTTAACGAATATGTTTTATTCAATGGAGCTTCGTAAGCGGTTCTAGCAACATTAACAGTTAACGAACAAGTAAATGTGCTATAAGTGACTGCATTAGTGAATGTTTTGCTTGTAGAAGCACCACCACTAGCTGCATCAGCATAAGTGAATTGATAACCATTATTAGCAAAGCTAAAACCTGTAACAGTTTGCCCATTATCGCCCTTAACAGTTATATCACTTGTAGAAATCGTTTCACCTACCGCAAATGTTTTGCTAACCGAAGCGGTAATACTTGTTATTGGATCGGTTGAAGTTGAATGATAAGTGACTGATATAGCTGTTATTTTAGCTTGTCCATTCGTAGCTTTATCTGTATTTCCAACCGTGAATGTCCCGCTTTGAGCATTTATAGTTTGAGCATCGCCCGAATTGATTACTTCTGAATTTGAATCAATTAATGCACCAGTATTTGCAACTGTAAAAGTGATGGTAACAGAATCAATGATATAGTCGTCATTGGCTGTGATGATAATGTTTCCACCTCTATTTTGGTATAGACGCCAATCTTTGGAGGACCAATATGATCCACAATTTGCGGAACCAGTTGTGGAAACATTAATGACTTCATCGAGGTCAAAACTTGTATAACAAGTTTGTGACCCGCTTCCCGAAGAAACAACCCAATTGTTTGCAATGGCGATTTTTTCTATGGTTGAAGATACTGTTATATCAGTGCTTGGATCACTAACGGTGATTTGATAGGTTGTGCTTTGTCCCCCATAGGAGACAGTGACAGTTTGGTTGCCAGCGGTTGACATGTTGTAACCACTAAATGAAGCACTTGCGGTTACATTTGCGGTTGAACCGTTATTATAATTTGCAGTAACTGTTCCTCCAAAGGAGAATGCGTCTCCAACATTAAACGACGTTTTATAACCGCTTATTGTGATTGATGTTACAGTCACCGCAGTAACGGTGATTGAATAAGAGGTAGTTTTTGTTGTGCTACCATTAGTATAACTAACTGTAACGGTTTGATTACCAGCATTTGATAAATTGTATCCACTGAATGTTGCACTATTAGTGACATCAGATGTTGATCCGTTTGAAAATGTAGCGGTTACTGTTGGTTTAACAAAGGTATCACCAACATAATACGCTGTTTCAGCATTACTAACTTCAATAGAAGTTAATACAACAGCGTTAACTGTAATCGTATATGTTGCGTTTTTAGTGACTCCACCTTCAGTATATGTAACAGTGACGGTCTTTTGACCTGCTGTAGACATATCCGGGGTAGATACGGATGTTGGGACGACTATGTCGCTAGAACCATCATCATAATTAGCGGTTACGCTCAAACCTTCATAACTAAATGTATCACCAACATCAAATGTTGTTGGAGCATCGCTTGTATCAAGTGTAATACTATCAAGAGTTTTGATACTTGATGAAACAGGAGACCAAGTTACAGTCAAAGGTGTTGTTTCATCCTTACAAAAAGCACTTCCGGAAGTTTTCAAGTTATATAAAATAAAGTAATTTTTTGATGTATCGGAATTGCTCCAGGTTAAAATTGATTGCCCTGATAATGCAGGGCTTGCTGATGTCGATGTTCCTGAAGGAGCTGTTGTGTTTGGATTTGCGTATGCAGATGAGCCAAAATAAACAACCGAACGATCAGCTGTAGAGCCATCAATTGTACCTGTTGCAACAGTTAACGAAACACTTGATACATAGTATCCGCTGTATGTTGTGGTGTTTCTTAAGCTAAAATTAGCAGCACCAGATCCATTACCCTTAACTTGTCCATTGCTTCCATTAAAGACCTGCATTGCATATGTTGAGCCACTTGAGTTAGTAACATTTGCTAAACCAGTATAATCGGTTCCGGCAGCAGAATATGATGATGCTGTATTCCCACCAAAACCTTTGGCAAACATAACATCGCTTACAGGATCTCCACCTCCACCACCGGAAGCAGTTACTTCAACAGAACATGTATCAGTATAACCGCCATCACTCGTTGTGACTGTGATTGTTGCACTACCTTCAGCGACGCCTCTAACGGTACCACCACTAACGGTAGCAATATTTGTATTGCTTGATGACCAAGAAACAGCTTTGTTTGTTGCATTGTTTGGTGCGACTGTAGCTTCTAAAGTTTCTGCACCACCAACTGTGATGGATGTTGAATCTTTATTTAAATTAACACCAGTCACAGAGATGACTTCACCGCCACCATTATAGCCGTTGATTGTGTCACTATTTGGAGTGGCATAACCCGTTGGAGTTGGAGAATATGAATTATATGTACTTCCACTATAGGAAACAGTTCCCCAAATGAAGTCTGCCCATTCTGGGAAGTCAATAAATGGGTTTCTGTTATTTGTGAAGTTTGTGTATAAAAGATTGTTACGATGAATTTCATATTCATCGACTGGATCAGCTTTATGCCATGCTAAAAGGTCGGTCATGATACCCATATAACCTTTTTTAGAGGTTGTGGAAGCGTATCCGCTGCTGGCCCAATCACTAAGTGATTGTGTTAAAGCTAAGTTGGGATTATTGCTATCGATACCGTCGCTATCGCTACCTGACAGGTAGTTATAACGGGCAACCATGTAGAAAATAGCACGAGCAATATCGCCTTTGTCGCAATCTTGCGGTTCAAAAACTGTTCCGCTATTTAAAGTTTTGGAAGTCCCACGTAGGTTTCCACTTTGGTTTGAATATTTGCTACCACAGTCAGTGTAAGAACTAGAAGTCTTTACATAACCGTAATAGTAATTACTATGAATGTTATTTGAATAACCATTGCCTGCCATTAAGTGCATTGGGTCACCACGAGCACCGCCAGCACCACTAGTTTCAAAACCTTCAGCCTTTGGCCAAACGTGTTCACGGTTGATGCCCCACTTATCTTGGTTATGGTTGTCCCAGGCGGTTGTTTGGTTATTCACATCGCGATTGATATATAAAGCATGAATGTATGGATTATTCTTCGATGACGAAGCTGATGTTCCATATGTATAGTTTGTAATTTCATTTGTTGTTGAATTGTATGTTCCGTATGTTGTTGAACTTGCTGGTGATTTAGACCAATCTCGATCCGCTATTTCATAGATTTGCCAAATAGCGTTACCACTATCATAGGAATAATATTTTTGTCCACTCTTAAGAATGGTTTTTAGATTCTTTAAAAGATTGTTACCTTGTCTTTCGGATGTTGAAAGACTATTTAAACTTGAATAGTAACTACGAATGTTCGCGGCACTTGTGTCATTTAAATCAATCGTTGTAGGTAACGATGATGTGCTATAAGCATTTGCACTTTTTGTGTTATGGGATAAAGCAAGAAATGCCGGAATAGATAGGGCGAGTATTCCACCAAGTGTTACAAATCGAAGACTTTTTTTCATCAGCTTATCCCCAAAGGTTATTTTATTAGATAATAAAAAAATAAAATAGTCAACAATTTTACAATAATGTAAGACGATTTGATAGTCTGACTATCATTTTTAAAGAAGAATATTGCACGCTATATTCTTGTTTTGAGGTAATTGTCTAATCAAACTTAGTTAATCTATAATATGAAATCCCAAAATAATTAATCCGCTTGAGTGATAATTTCCTCTTCATGAACGAAAGGATAGATGAATAGCACTAAAGCGATTGAACCAAAGAAATAACCTGCATTCATTAAATCGTGCGTTAATCCTAATGGAAAGATGTCTAAAGGAGGAGTTTGTAGGCCAATTAAATGAAGAGTGGAATAAATTCCAATAAAAAAGAAAACAAAGGCTAAAATGCCGCTAATAATAAGCGGTTTTTTAATTCTTTGACCTTTCTCATCAAGCATGAGTAGATTAGCGAAAGAAACTTTGATCTTAAATGCTCTAAAAGAAAGATAAAAGACGATCGCAACCATGATGAGATGGAAGAATAGATAAATGATTTCTAAAACATGCCCCCCTACTTCACCTTCATTGCTTCCATAGACAAAGCATTGGATGAGCGAATAACCGCATAAAATAAATTGACCCACTAGTACGAGGGAGAAGATGAGAAATAAGCTCTTTTCTTTTTTCACGATAATGATTTTAACACACAAACAAAAAAGTCGGTATCTAAACCGACTCTTATGTGTTTAAGAAAAGATTAAACTTCTTTTTCTTCTTTTTCTTTGGTCTTTTCAGCGTGTTTTAAGACAAGTCCAAACGCCACTAAGGTTGCCATTGAAAAAGTATAGGCTGGAATAGCTGTTCCAACATAACCTGCAGAATTTGCTTTAGTGATTTCAGTAAAATCATCATAGACACTCTTCCACCAGTTAGCTTCGCTACCTTCTCTAGCTATTTGCTCTTCAGTCGCTTTATCAACATGGCTTTTCGCCGTTAATTGAACGGTGATTGAAGCTTGATATTTAGCTTTCATATATTGGGAGATAGTGAAGAATGTTAGAGCTAAAACAGCGCACCCTCCGATAATACCTGTATAGGCGAGGGTTCTAAGCGTTTTCTTTGAAAATTTTAGCTTCTTCATAAACCCTCCTTATTCTTTTTCTTCAGCGTCTTTCTTTTTAAGTTCGCGTTGAAATTCTTTTTCGTCCTTTAAGGTTTTGACGAGTTCGTCTTCCTTTGGAGCTTCTTTTTGACCTAACTTAGTTCCACATTCTGGACAGAATTTAGCGCCTTCTTTAACTTCCGCGCCGCATTCTGGGCAAAGAAGTTTAGCTTCTCCAGCTTTTTCTTCGGCTTTTGGTTCTTCTTTTACTTCTTCAGAAGGTCTACCTTCTGCTTCTGCTTTAGCTTTAGATTCAGCTTCAAGTTCCATCTTCATTAATTCTGGTCCATAAATTTCGTCCACTAAAAGGTTACGTTCATTTTCTGGATCAAAGAAGTGCATGGCTTTGCCTTCAAAGACAACATTGATTTTTGAACCCATCACCATTGAGGTTCTTTCTTCATCGCTTAAATTGATGGTTGGAATTCTAACGACGAGTTGAGTGCCATCTTCAGTTTGAACATGGAGATGATATTCACTACCCATCATTTCGTTAACTAAGATTTCAACTGGAATGGAGTTTGTATCACCTTTCTTCGCGAGTTGAATATGTTCTGGACGAACACCTAAGATAACTTTACGGGATTCGATACCTTTTTCTTTTAAGGCTTTAGCCTTTTCACCATCAACAACAAGTTTATAACCGAATGGATTAACATAATATTTGCCTTTTTCTAGGCTAAGTTCACATTCAACTGTGTTCATCATTGGCGCACCAATAAATTGAGCGACAAAGAGATTTGCTGGCATATCGAAGAGTTCAGCTGGTGAACCTACTTGCATGATATAACCATCTTTTAAACAGACGATACGATCACCTAAAGTCATAGCTTCGGTTTGATCGTGAGTAACATAGATAAATGTCGTATTGATACGTTTTCTTAAAAGGATGATTTCTGCTCTCATTTGGTTACGAAGTTTCGCGTCCAAGTTAGATAAAGGTTCGTCCATTAAGAAGACTTTACAATCTTTAACCATCGCTCGACCGATAGCGACACGTTGTCTTTGTCCACCAGATAAAGCTTTTGGTTTTCTAGTTAAATATTGAGTGATACCAAGAACCTTTGCTGCGTTTGTGACTCTTTCATAGATTTGGTCATTGGTATAACCTTTTTGCTCTTTGCCATCCACCACTCTCACTTTCTTATCAAGACGAAGTGGGAAAGCCATGTTTTCATAGACTGTTAAATGTGGATAAAGGGCGTAGTTTTGGAAAACCATGGAGATATGACGATCTTTTGGTTGTAAGTCGTTAACGACTTCACCATCGATTTCAATCGTTCCAGCGGATATTTCCTCTAGACCTGCGACCATTCTCAAAGTTGTGGATTTACCACACCCAGAAGGTCCAACAAATACGATAAATTCTTTATCTTTGATATCGAGGTTAAATTTATGAACAACCTCAACATTTCCGGGATAAATTTTCTTTACATCTTTTAATACAACTGTAGCCATTTTAATAGCCTCCTATCCTTTAACAGCACCACCAGTAACGCCTTCAACATAATATTTCTGTAAGAACATGAAGAGCACCATTACTGGAATAGCGACGATAACACCACCAGCGCAGAAGTGGGTGAAATGTGCGCCTATATTAGCAGGTGATAACCAAGAGTTAAGACCAGCCGCAACGTTCATACCAGCTTGGCTTCCAAGTGAGACTGTATAAGCGAAGACAAAGTCTCCCCAAGGTCCCATAAAGGAAGTTAAGACGGTATAGATGAGAATTGGTTTACAAAGTGGAAGAATGACCTTAATAAAGATTTGCATTCTATTCGCTCCATCGACCAAGGCTGCTTCATCAAGTGATTTAGGTAACGTATCTAAGAAACCTTTGATAACGTAATAACCCATACCAGAGGAAGCAACATAGACAAGGATCAAACCCGGAACAGCGTTGTCGCCAGTAAGTCCGATTGTCTTTAATAATTGATATAGAACAATCATCGTTAAGAAGCCTGGGAACATACCAAGAACTAACATGATGTTCATAAGTGGCTTACGAAGTTTGAAACGGAATCTTGATAAAGTGTAAGCCATCATAAACTGCATAGCAGTTTGAATCACACATACGAATAAGGCGATTATAAAGGTATTGAAGTACCACTGTAAGAAGTTACAATCACTGGAGAATAAATAAGAATAATTATCAAATCCCCAAGCGGATGGAATTATGTCTCTTGTAACACCGGTGTTACCAGTGTCGAAGGACTTCAATACTAAGAAGATAAACGGAAGAATCCAAATAATTGAGATTAATCCAAGGACTATGTAAGAAGCGGTATTACCAATTTTCTTCTTCTTTGACATCGACATACCATGTTTTTCAGTTGCCATATTATTGGAATTCCTCCTCATTACGTGTAGATGGAATGATGTTATAAATCACTAGTGAAAGGACAGCGACAACGATGAACACCATGATACCGATGACCGCTGCTAACTTGTAGTTTGTATCGTTAACCGCTAGCGAGAATAACCAGGTAATAAGTAAGTCTGTCTTACCTGCATTTCCATAATATTCTTGAACTTTTGGTCCACCACCAGTCAAGAGGTAAATAACGTTAAAGTTATTCATATTACCAGTAAAACTGGTAAGTAAATATGGACCAGTTATGAATAACATATATGGAAGAGTGATCTTGCTATATTGTTGCCATGCACTAGCACCATCGATATTTGCTGATTCATAAAGGTCAGCAGGAATATTCATTAAGATACCAGTGACAACGAGCATTAAGTAAGGAACACCAATCCAAACGTTAATGATAATAACAGTGATTCTTGCGATCCAAGCTTCACCCCAGAAGTCGATATGCCAGGCTGGGTTCATCGCTTGTAAGATACCATTGATGATACCGTCGTCAGCGAACATATTCGAAACGAATAAGATCGAGATGAATTGTGGGATCGCGATGGAGAAGACTAAGACAGTTCTCCATAACTTTTTAAGTTTGATACCTTTCTTATTGATGAGCATCGCGACTAACATGCCTAAGAAATAGTTTGTAAAGGTCGCGAAGAACGCCCACACAAGAGTCCATAATAAGATTTGACCAAAGGTCATTGAGAAGGATGCACCTTCTGAGTTACCCCACTGGAAGAGAAGTCCAAAGTTATCAAATCCAACCCAACCGAAGAGGTTTTGAGGTGGGAAGTGAGACTTATCGTAGTTAGTGAAGGCAACTAAGATCATAAAGAAGATTGGTAAGACGGTGAATATCAAAATACCTAAAGTAGGTAAGGCAAGTAATGTCTTATAGAAATCTTTATCGACCATCGCACGGACATCGTCACCAGCAGTAGCAAGCTTCTTTTGAGCCTTTTCATATTCTTCACCGATGCGGTTTTGTTTGATATTTAAATACCAAGTATAGATAAACGCGACGATAAAGAAGAGGGATAAAACACCATAAAGTAAGATGTTAAATGAATTTTCACCATAGATAATGGTGCCATCATCGCCAATCGTCGATTCGACCGTACCTAAGATATAAAGTCTACCGAGGTAGTGACCGCCGAATAAAGCGAGATAAAGAATAAATATAACTTCAAATAGGAAGAAGAGAATACCTCTTAGCCATTGTCCTCTCATCACTGAGCCAAAACCCATGACAAAATAGGACACTTTAGTCTTCCAATCACCATACCAGAAGGTTAAACCTAAATTCTTGAAGAAATTGACGATTCCCCAGAATGCTCTTTTAAGGAACGCCCAAATCTTTAAGCCAAGGTTTTTAAACCAGCCTGGAATAGCTTTAAAGAAGGCAACGAATTTAAGACCAAAACGTTGGAACTTATTTAGCTTTAGATATTCTAAATCAGACATTTGTTGAGCCATCGTTTCACCTCCTTTTAATCCGAATCAAGCAATTCTGGTAAACCAGCACGATAATTCGCTAAAATTTCTTGGATTTGCGCATCGGTGCTAGTAGCGGTAACTGCTTTGGCGGTTGTTGCTAAAGCAGTAAACCAGCTTCCAGGACATTGACCTTGTGGTTTTGCATATTGATGTTGCTCATTAAGAGCTTTTAAACCTTTATGATTTTGGACCTCTTCTTTTTGGGATGCAGTTTTATTAGTTGGACCCCATTTAGCCTTATCAAATCTCTCGTATTGGCAGTCTTCACCAGTCAAGAAACGAGCGATTTTACGGCAAACTGAAGCTTTTTTAGGATCGACTTGAGGTTTAACACCTAATAGTTTATATCCATCAAAGCTTGATAAATGATAGGAATTTCCATCAACAGTAAATGATGGAAGAGCGGCACAGCCAAGCATGCCGGCTTCATCAAGTTCTTTGACCGCTTTAACTTCGTATTCCCAAATACCAGAGATGACAGCGGCCGCTGAATAACCAAGTTTGGAGGCTTGTGAGTTACCAGCCACCAAAGTCTTATTATCGAGTTCTTTTAAACCTTTTGCAGCAATTACGCCGTTTCCGGAATCATAGTTATCATCATATGATTTAAATTTTCCGGTTTCATCATCGAGTTCCCAGTTAGAATAACAACCGGTCGCCATGAAATATGAGGCAGCGTAGAAGCCATTGCTTCTAGCTTCGAAGTTAAGAGTTCTACCTGATCTTTGGCAAGCTGCTAATAATTTAGTCATATCGCCCGCTTCTTCATCGGAGACAACGTTCTTATCGTAATATAAGAAATATCCGTTATCTGCTGTGATTGGGAAAGCATAGACGTCGTTATTAACTTTTGCAGCGTCAAGTGCGCCGTCGACCATTTCGCTTTTCATCGCATCGACGTAGCCGGATGATAATCTTGCTAAAGCACCGGCGACTTTTAGACGGGATAATTGGTCTTGAGCGAAGCAGAATAAGTCGGCACCATCCTGAACGTCTTGAAGCATCGAGCTAGCAGCACTTGCTTCGCCGACTGGTTCAATTGTCGCGTTGATCGTGTATTTTCCACCATTAGCAGCGACGAATTGTCCGATTTGTGATTTGGTTAATTCAACGATTCTATCGTCAACCCAAACTTTGATATCGTATGTACCTGCATCTTCGATATCATCGAGATCTTCTTGTTCACCACCGCTAATAACTAGGCCAGAGATGTTATAGGTGAACTTAAAGTTACAACCAGCAAGAAGAGCTACTGGAAGGAGCACTAATGTTTTCTTTAATATTTTATTCATTTATTTTAGCCTCCTTATTGAGCAACCCAAATGCCATAAAGATTTAAGACATTATATTGCTTATAATCAGTGGCGAAGTTCCAAATAAGATCTTCGTCAATGGCAGATGAATATTCTGAATATCCAATAAAAATTGGATAAAGTGGATCAGCAGCCTTAGAGTTATCTAATTTTGCTTCCTCTGGGCATTCTCCCAAAGGTTCTAATTGGTACCATCTCATCGTGTAGAGAGGTTCATCGGAGTGAGAATTATCTAAATAGAAATTGACAGTCATATCAAATTCTTTTGGATCTTCACCTGGATACGGGAAACGAGGATTGAACATTTCCGAACCACTACAAGATGCAAGTAGAGGTAAGACTAAGAATGATAATAATAATTTTTTCTTCATTTTTCGTTACCTCCTAATGCCAATCGGTAAGATACACCGTTATCGAGTGATCTTCTTTAAGATTGATCGTGGCATATGTACCTTTATCGACCGGATCATCCATCATGCCACTCTTGATGTAGCGAGTCCAACTACCGTTATAAGTACCAAGATCAGTTGGAACATCACCACTAGCGTTGATTGTTAGATAAGCGAATGTTTCATTGATTTGCATACCATAGGTATCGGTTTTATCTGACCAAATCCATTTACCGTCATCAACAGGATGACCATGGGTTGTGGTATAGAAGACATCACCCCAAGAAGAAGCATTATCGGTGCCTTTCTTAGCCATATCTTTATGAAGTTTAATCATATCAGCAAAGACACCGGTTAAACCTTTGACACCGCTGATGCGGTCAACATTACCCCAGTCAGTTACATTAAATGTAAAGGAATGACCAGAATAAGTTACAGTAACATTTTTCTTATTATTCCAATTGAAGGCATTGACGTGAGCTGGAGTGTTATATGAGTTATGAGATATCCAACGACCATACATATATGCACAATCGCTCGGTTTAACATTAAGTTTTGCGAGCTCTTCACTAACAAAAGTATAATAGTCATCCCAAGATTCACCTGTGTTTTGTGATCTAATTTTTAGATCTTTACTTCTAAACAATTCTTCACCACCTTGAATAAAGGCTGGGCAGTTACTTGAGAAGATAAGAGAATGAGTTTCTAAAGATTCTCTAACAATCTTATATGCGCGAGTGGTCGCTTCTTCAACGGAAGTGACATCGCCATCGCTAACAGTATTATAAAGTTGATCGAAGACAGTCCAGTTATCGTGACAAGAAGCATAGTTAACGGTTTGTTCGCTATGAATTCCGCTACAAACATTGTCGGTGTTGACTGTGATATCGACACCCCAGAGTCCTTCGCAGACATTCTTAGCTAAATCGTAGCCAGATTTACCGCTAACTTCACCGCCTTGGACTAAACCTTTACCAGGATAGCCACCGACGTTATTTTCGCCCCTAAGTTGATTACGAACTGTATCATTGAAGGAACCGAGATAAACGCCATTTGGTACTTTTTGTTTGCTACATTCGTTATAAACTTGCCATTTAAAGCCACCGTAATTATAGGCATATTCACTTTCTGAACGATCTGGATATTCTTTTTTCCAATTTTCAAGCGGGTTTTCATCTTTCCATTCATCTGAGCCTTCCCCGTGGTAGCCACCGCTGGTCCAGCCTTCGCCATACATATAAATGGATGGATCGATCTTATAGAGTTCTTTTTGTGCTGATTGAAGCGTCTTGAAATCGATAAGACCCATGAGGTCGAAACGGAAGCCTTTGATATTGTAATCAGTAGCCCACATGCATAAGGAATCAACGATGAATTTTCTCATCATTGGTCTTTCGGTTGCAACTTCGTTGTTACAACCAGAACCATCCCACATCGTACCCTTAGAAACAGTTGAGGTTTGTGGATTACCGTGTTCATCAGTCCAGTGGTAGACATGGTCCTTACGTGCGTACCTAAAATAATATCTAGGCATTAATTTGTTAAAATTAGACGCAGACGCGCTAGAGACATGGTTATAAACGACGTCCATGATAACGCGTGTCTTTTCAGTTGTTTTTGACATTTGAAGGACAAGATTTCTAAATTCTTTAACTCTTGTTGCTCCATCAAATGGATCAGAAGAGTATCCGCCTTCAGGAATATTATAATTGAGAGGATTATAGCCCCAGTTATATTTCATCTTTCCGGCGGCATATCTTTCATCATTATCGTGATCAAAGACTGGTGTTAGTTGAACAGCGTTGACGCCGAGTTCGTTAAGATGATCATAACCAGTTTTAATTGTGCTATCACTAGGTAAAGTTGTTCCAGAGCGAACGAAGCCGTTATATTTGCCTCTTTCTTCTTCTGGACCGCCCCAAGATGTATCGCAGGTGAAGTCTTGAACATGAACTTCATAAATTGATAAATCTTGTGGAGTTTCTAAAGTTCCAACATTGAAACTGTTCCAATCTGCTGGGGTGACAGCACTAGATTTTTTATCATAGATAAAACCACGGATTCCACTTATGCCAGAGGAAGTTGCATAAGGATCCATTGTGACGTTTGTACCTAAAGTATTATCGACTTGTAAGCAATAATATTTGCCATGTAAATCGCCTTCGATTTTAACTTCCCAAATACCACCGCTCTTATAGGACATATGATAGCCTTTAGCCTTGTCATTTCCTGGATGAGATGCATCACTATATTCAGTTGGTGTACCATCATCATAAACTAAGACGGTCATATTAGCAGAGATTGGAGACCAAACTCTGAAGGTTGTCGCTTCAGGAGTGTAATGCATTCCTAAATAATCGTGCTCAGTATCGACGAATGGGTTTTCATAATATTTATGGAATTTATCAGTGTAATAAAGGTTTTCAAAGCTGATAGTTGTCGATTTATCTAAAGCAGCCATATCTGGATCAGAATCTGAATCTGGATCATGGCTAACGAGATTATAAACGACGTTGATATGAGCTTCATATTTCAAAGAAATATCGAAAGCAGAACCCATACCTGTTCCTTCTTTGACTAAATACCACTTTTCAATTTCAGCACGCTTCTTAGCTTTGACCTTATAATAAGTCTCATCATAAGCGTAAAGTTTCCAATTAACTTTATTCGTGTTATCGGTTACTTCGCAATGAATTGTCTTCCAATCGGTAAATTCAGCTTGTTTAACGCCGTGTACTTGGGTTTTGTTATAGCTATCCAAGATAGCAATACCGCCGCCGCTACTTGGCATTGTCCAAACTTCAGTTATTCCGTTAACTGGTGGATAAGTTCTAAACGATAATTGCATATCTTCAGATTGTCCACCCCAGTTAAGATCAGATGCACTCTTCTTTTCGAATTTGATAATGAACATAAGTGAGCTCTTACCTGCATATGGAGCGAACAATGCATTCGCGTAATCAACGTGAAGAGTCATCATTTTGCCATCACTACTGGTTTCATAAAAATCAGCGTTCTCGAAACGGCTTATTTCGATGCCATCGACGCCACTAGCCCAAATGTAGAAAGCTCTTTGAGAACCTTTATCGCCACCACCGATACCACTATCATTGTAATAATGGAGCTCGACTTTATTAGGAGCGACGAAAGGTTCATCATCATCGTCATCATCGTCATCAGCGGCATTCAAGACAAAATCAGGACGATTATAATCTTTGACGCCTTCCTCTTCGCTATAAATAGCAGTGTCTTCGCCAGCCATATCGACGGTTGGGGCGAAGCTCATTGAAAGAGGTATGACCATACCAAAGACGAAAAGAGATGGAAGCAAAGCTGTAATAACTTTTTTAGTTTTCTTCATAAGCTATTCCTCTTTTCCTTTCACTTATAGCTTGTAGACATTTTTAAGACAACCAAGGTTTTGGAGCTTAAATGTCCAGTTGATCTCGTCAACTATTCCTGGACAGTTGATACGAGAGTCATCATCAAGACCAAGCAAATCTTGAAGTTGGAATATCGTCATATATGACGGTAAATCCATAATGTATTTAAAAACGGAGGAAAATAAATCAGCATTTTCTCCGAATTTATCCTTAAGATATTTAATATTTTGTTCTGGTAACGTCTTTAACCAACCAACAAGAGTTTGGTTATCATGGGTTCCAGGATAGACGATTGTTCGATCATTAGATTTCGCGTTTGGATCAAAAATCGTAAATTCAACGATGAACATTCCTGGAAGATTATATTTATCGCGAAGTTCTAAAACAGATGGGAAAAGATCACCTAAATCTTCGGCGATTAATCTAATATCAGGATATTTCTTATATAAAGCATTGAAGAAATCTTCTCTTGGACCGATTTCCCATTTGCCGCGTCTTGCGTTCTTGTCTTCTGCTGGGATGACACAATAAGTGTCAAAAGCGCGGAAATGATCTAAACGAAGGATATCGCAAGTCTTCATATAAGAAGCTAAACGCTCCACTAAGAAGTTATAATTATCTTCTTTCATCTTCTTAAAGTCATAGACTGGTGTACCCCAGAGTTGTCCATCATCACTGAAAGCATCTGGTGGACAACCGCTTACGAGGGTTGGATTATATTTTTCATCCATTAGGAATTGTTCTTTATTGATTAAACAATCGACAGAGTCGATACCGACATAGAACGGACAATCTGCGATGATGGTGACACCAAGTTTATTCGCGAATTTACGAACCTTGTTCCACTGCCTAAAAGCGATGAATTGTTTAAAGAAAACATATTCAATCTCGTCTTTATATTCCTTTGGAGCGCGTTTCATCTTAAATAGATTTAGATCTTTCTTTTTCCAGCTGTTCCAAGGAGCATTATCATATTTTTTTCTTAAAGAAGTGAATAAGGCATAGGAAATTAACCATTTGTTTTCTTTTTTAAATTTGTTAAAGCCCCTAAATGGCTTCTTTAAGAAGACTTTGTAAGCTTTCCTTAGATATTCCTCTTTGAACTGTAAAACAGCGCTATAATCGACTCTTTTTGCTTTTGGATTAAATAAAGGAACATCTTTAAGCAATCCATCTTTTTCTAAAGCGTCTAAAGAAATGTATCTTTCTTCAAGCGCCATAGAGCAAGTCGACATGTAAGGTGAATTACCTGGACCGATTGGATTTAGAGGTAAAACTTGCCAATATTTAAAACCATTATTAGCGAGCCATCTAACAAATCGAATAGATGGACGACCAAAATCTCCCACACCATGATGGCCTGGAAGAGATGCAATTGGAAATAAAACCCCTAAATTATCTTTCATATTTTATAAACTAAAGTAGATGATATTGTCCTCATATTTCATCTTGAGATAAATCTCAGCGGAGGAGAAATCTTGTAAAACTGTATAAGAAGAAGTGTCATTCTTACTTAAGTAAGCTTGCCAATTCGTACTTTCTGGAGATGAACCACCAAGTGAATATGGATCAAGTGGATCAGCCCATGTTGCAGAATTTGAGAAATCGATAAGTGAGAATGTTTCACCTTTTACAAAGTGAGCATTTTTAATTTGATACTGAGTAGAACCTTCGCGATATTCGTCTGGTCCAAAATAGGAAGCGACATAACCTTCACCAGTTGTGAACTTAAAGCCATAGCCAGTGGATGGGAAATTTGTGGTACGGTCCGTGACAGCACCTCCGCCACCGCCGCCTTCACCACTACCTGAATAGACAGCGACTAAAACGCAATAGTTGATGTTAGGAACTTGAGTATAGGCATCTTGAGTGCCATTAAGTAACCAGCCTTCAAAGACGACACCAAATTGATCAGAAGTAACGTTATCTTTGGTTGGTAAGGCATCACCTGATTTACCAGAAATTTTAACACCGTATTCTAAGAATACATCTGCTTGAACAGTGCCAGGATTACCATCTAACTTACCATATCGACCTAAGTTAAGGTAATAGGTGACATCGCTACCAGGTTCGACTGGAACTGGTTCGCTAGTTGGTGGGTTAGTGTCTGGTGGAGTAGTCGTAGTTGTAGTCGTAGTTGTAGTTGTACCTTTTCCACCATCTTTTGGCTTACCATTATATTTAACGCAGCCAGCAAGTGAAGATGCGAGTAATGGGAGCAATAATACAAAGAATGATTTTTTCATTATTTTATCCTCCTACATATTCTTAAAGGCGACGACTGAATATTTAGATAAGCCAACATCAGCACCTATAGTTGTTGGAGCACCACCTAAAGAAGTAATTGGGGTTGTTCCACCAATTAAATAACCAGGATTGGTGTTATAGTTTCCATCTAAATTACCAACGTTAATATATGTACAAACCTTTTTAGCGTCACCACTGCGGCCTTCAGCCTTGATAACTAAAACATTTGTACCCCAAGTAAATGTAACTTTCGCATCTCTTGGATATTCTTTCTTAATCTTAATTAATTCTTTGTACCAATGGAGCATATCGTTTTCACCGGTTTGATCTTCCATTGGTTTAACGGTCTTGTTGTAATTATCGAGTTCAAACTTAAACATACCAGCTTTATAATCAGGGCGAATCGATGTATCTTTCCATAGGAAAGGTTGACGATACCAAATATCGATATTGTTCTTTTCAACTCCATATTTGGCGTGGTCGATTGTGTTAGATGACATGCCGAGTTCATCACCATAATAGATCCAGGAAACGCCAGAACCTAATAAAGTAACTGCGGCGTGGATCTTAGCCCTGTTAACTTGTTCAGTTGTGCCAGTGATGTTGTCATTAGGAGTTGTACCATCTATAGCATCCCAGTGAACATGATTGACTTGGTTAATAGCTCTCATAACGTCGTGGTTAGAGGTGAAGTTACCATCGATGAAGTCACCACGGCATCCGCCTTGCACAGAAATACCTGTATCGCCAAGTGGGAATGTGGCGTTAGAACCGAAGACATCATAGGTTTCTTTTGGATGCTTATCACCAAACGAACCAACGCCACCTTGTCCAACTGGAGCATAGATTTGCGAAGCAATGTGATAATATGTACCAAAATCAAATTGTGAATCTAAGGCTTGATAATATGGAGCGGTTCTTGTACCCCATCCATCGAAGTTTTCACCAACTAAGAAGCAATTTGGATAAACGGATTTAACACCCATTGCGAATTCCTTCCACCACATGATGTTTTTGGTGAGGTTAGATGAATAGTCAAAATATTTGGTGACGATTTCACCTTTTTCGGTATCGTAAGATTGACTTGAACCAGTATCGGAAATGATTGTATCACCATTTTGGTAACATTCATCACGCATGAAGATATGCTTGACTGCGTCAAGACGGAAGCCGTCTAGACCAAATGATAACCAATATCTAGCCATATCGATGACTAGTTTTCTTGTCGCGGATGATAAATAGTTAATTTCAGGCATGCCTGAACCGAATTTACCATAATAGTAATAATGAGATTCGCCGTCTCTATACCATGATGGGTTCTTAGATTCTGCGTCTTCTTTAACGGTTATTTGTTTATATTGACCATCGATAAATTTATCGATCTTGTCAGTTTCAAATTTCCAAGTGTAAACGTCTCTCCATTCAATGCCAGTTCCTGGATCTTTAATTCCCCATTGAGAATTGATGAACCAGCGGTTGGATTTGGAAGTATGATTGAGAACTAAGTCCATAAGGACTTTCATTCCATATTCTTTATGAGCCTTATAAATAAGCTCTTGATAATCTTGAATAGTACCGAACTTCTTATCGACAGCGTAATAATCTTTGATGTCATAGCCGTGATAAGAATCGGAAGCTTGAATTGGAGTTAACCATAAGACTTGAACACCTAATTCTTTTAAATATGGTAAAGCATCGATAATGCCTCTAATATCACCTAAGCCATCACCATTGCTATCACGGAAGGAAGCAACGAAGATTTGATAGCCAACACCTAAATCCTTGAAATCATTTGAAGTTGAGGAGTTACCTAATTTATTAGAATAAGCAGCATCGACATTAGAACGGTAATTACCAGTTGTATCTATGTCGATTGGATTAGTTTTTGCTTGTGGAACACCATCACCAGCAAAATAGGTGTATTCGTCAAGCGCGCCCGTAGAGGTAAAAATATGAATGGCTTTGCCACCCTCGACATCACGCCAATTCTCACTTAAAGCGTAATCTTCAATATAGGTTTCTCTACCACCATCGGAAACCCAGTTGGTAGAACCATCCATCGAATCTTGTCTAGGAAGTAAAAAACCAAGTTCCTCAGCACCTTCATAAGAGGTACTTCCACCGGTCTTGCCATCTACTAAACCGCTTGCATATAAATCGACATCAGCGATGACACCATATTTATCAATATACGTAGCGTCGCCTTCTTTTGAACCGGTTTCAGAGACAGTCATCCAGTGATTGGACATTGGTTGTAAGGTTAATTTATCGGAAACTTTTGGATTTCCTGAGAATGCCCATAGGGCACCTTCTAAATCTTGTGGAGCGTGTTGCCATAGCCAGAGACAATAATTCTCATATTCCTTCTTATCACCACGGTTGTAGTGAAAATAAAGGTGGCCAGGTTTACTCCAAGAATTGAGCCATGCATCATATTCATCGCCGTCTTCAGGAGTAGGAATGATTTCACCTTCTCCACCACCACTAGAGGAAGAGGAAGAAGAAGTGCTATCACCTGAGCCACTACAAGAAATAAGTAAAAAAGGGAATAATAGCAACAAGAGAGCTTTTTTATTCATACTGTTAACCCCCGAGATAACTAAATTTTACTACCTTTTTTTCTTACATAAAATAAAATTTTATATAGGTCAGTAAGCGCTTTCGGACTAATATATCATATGATATATTAAAGATTATTAAATTTATATGAAATTTTTGGCGATAAAAAAGCCCACTCTCGCGAGCGGGCAATTCAATATCATTTAATTATTATTAATTATCTTTGCGGTGTCTAAGGAAGAAATATCCACCGATAGCAGTCACCGCAATGGCTGAGAAAATAACAACTATTGCGATTGTATTTGTTGTTGTTTTGTTATTACCAATTATTGAAATAGTAGCTGGTGCAGCAAATGATTTGCCAGATGAAGTTGATCTATTAATAAAATCATCATAACCAGAATAATGTTTGAAGAATACGATATAATCGTATCTATACATGGCTTGTTCAATATTGCTTCCAGAGACAGAACCTGTTGCATTCCAGCATTCACCTTGAACATCTTTTGTTAAATTATTGTACATACCTTTAACATCTGTCCAATTTGAGGAAGGGCTTGTAATAGAGCCAGAACCACTACAGGTTATTTTATCCATAAAATAATAACCGTATTCGGAAGCTGTTTCACTTGCGCTCTTATTACCCCAGTTATAATTGTCACCAGTTTTACCAGTCTCAACCATGGTTGTATAAAGTGGATTGAATCCATAATTGGCGGTCATATTTGTGGTTTGGTTCCATTTATTACCCCAACCAGAAGAATCGGTTTTATTTCTAGTAACAATGACTTGTGGAGCAATGATGGTTGTGGATGGAGTAAAATACATATAGCCAGATGTATTAATTCTTGTTAATTTGTTCCATCCTTCAGAAACTGTGTAATCATACCAACCAGAAACAGATCCGGTAACTGCATAAGCAGTTGCATTATCGCCGAACCAGAAACCAGAATCTTGAGTATCGAAGAAAACAGGTCTATCTTTCAATAAAATTGCTTTGTTATCGTTGTATTCTTGATCGCCACCCCAACTTTTGATTGTAACGACATTTTTAGCACTATCGAATGGCCATTGGCCAAATTCGTTATGAACAGTTGATGGCCAGCCATCACATGGTAATAATCCACTACCGGCTCTAACAACTCTCATATATTGGGCGCCCTTTGGAACAATTCCAACACCCATATGAGTTGTAAATTTATCAATCTTTACCGTTTTTGCAGTAAATGAATCGTCACCCCAACAATATAAGCCAACATCACATCCGTCAAAGAAACCTGTTCCTAAATCTCCATAACAATTAACAATCATCGGATAATCTTTTGTCGCTTTTCCTTCAGCAGCACTGACTGGTTCAGCTTCTTTACTTTGTTTCAAAGCAGAAACTCCAACACCAACACCTACTATTAAGGCTGACGCAAGGGCGATGCTCGAGAATAATTTTCTAAAATTCATAGTAGTTACCTCTCTAAGAGAATAAAAATAAAATACCAACTAATCGACTATTAGTTATAAGATACAGGTTTTATTTAATAAAAGCAAACAATTTTTATCTCATCTAATTTATAACTACGTTATCTGGAAAAAGAAAAGAGAGCGACTATCAGATTATCGCTCTCTTATTGATTAATTATCTAATTAGTTGTGTTTTCTTTTCTTCACAGCGACTAAGACAATAATCGCGCTAATTGAAAGAACGGAAACAACACTAACAATTGCGATAACTGAAGTAGTTTCAGCGACATTCGATGAACCAAAATGAGCTAGTGAGCTAACTTCTGGTTCATAAGATCCACCAAAGATGAAATCAGTAAATGTGGCTGTACCATATTTTTGAACGATATAAGCATATCTTGCAACGACTCTATGTGCATCATCAACATCACTTCCACCGCCAATACCGATGGCAACCATAACGGCTTTTTCGTCAGCAGACAATGCATTATAGATTGATGCTTGAACTTCCCAAGCAGAAGCTAATGCTTCTGTATCTGTTGTGTTATCTGTTTTACAAATACCACCAGTAACAGATAAGAAGTTTGTCAAGAATGCTGTTAAACCAGCATTAAGATATACTTTAGTATCATTTGACCAATAGACTGAATAGACACCAGCTTTTGTAAATTTAATATTTGCGGTTTCTGGGATTTCTTCAGCAAAATCTTGTCCTTCACTTAATACTAATCCAGTATAGCCTGTGCCATCCATTTCTCCTGAGGCATTATAGTAAACAAATGAATATGCTTTATTGAGATTAGAAGCATTGACTTCTAATGCATATTCGGCTTTGTTGCCTGGATTAATGCCTTCGGTATTCATATAAATGGCATTATCAATGCTCCAATCACCAATTTCGGAAATCATGTAATAACCGACTTTCATGTATTTAACAAAGAGCATGGTATTGAATTCTAATTCGGTTCCATCGACATATGGATTGCTACATTTGTAATCAGAATATGTTTGATATGCACCTGGCATTCTAAAGAATCCATCTAACGGAAGGTTTTCAGGAACATAATATTTATGATTTTTAACGATATAGTCAACTTGAACTGTGCTGGAGCCAAGGCAATCATTGCCCTCATAATACACTCCAACGAGTGTGATCATAACGTGTTCTGCAGCTTCGGCAACATAGAATTTAAGGCCTTCATCATACTTAACGTAGACATCATAGTCACCAGCGACTAAGAATTTGAAATTATTGCCATCCATTTCGCCAAATTCGGTTTTGCCTGGACCAAATTCATTTCCACAATCAGCCCATTGTTCGTAAGGAGTGCGATCGGTGTAATAAGAGCAAGGTCTCATTTCTTGACCAGCAGTAACATGTAAACCATAATAATGCGCTAAATTACCTTCTGAAGAAGGCGCGGTCATCTTAACGGCGTGCGCATAGGACCAATCAGAAAGACCTTTAATATAATAGCCTTCAGTCGCTGGGACAGATGATGCCCAGTGAGTTAAATATTTACCGCCACCATCGACTTCGTTTTCAATGACTAAAACGTCGTTATTAATATTGGAAGAAACAGTATCAACTGTTTGAGCTTCACCAGAATTAACAACTATCGTTGCGTTGACAGGGATATTTGGTAAGTTATAACCCACAATATCCTCACCTGGCCAAGCAGCTCTTTCACCTGCATCGTCAAAAGAATAAAATTTGTTAGTGACGTCTTTAAAGACATCGCTTACAGCAGATTTATCAATCGTATAATTGTAAGTTGTTTTATCAAGACGCTTGCCATAGACAGTTGTTGCTTCAGTAATCTTTGTTACTTCATGGCCTTCGCTACAAGCAACATCGTCGAACCAGCCACTAAAATACTTACCATAAGATAATTTTGGAGTGTCTGGTAAGCCGTCGATTTCAACATCTTCGTCACCACGTTTAGTGCCATCTACATAAACAGCAACCTTGACAGTTGTTGGTGCGGCGTATTTGCTCCAACTACCGGTATAGTTACCGTCATCATACTCATCATTTCCACTCCAACCATCGCTAAATGTCCACATATTTTCAGTAGACCAATCGGCTGGTAAATTGATTGCAACGCCTCCATCTTTTGAGGTTCTGTTCCAAACATTTGTTCCGTCGCTTCTTAAAAAAATTACGTTTTGATATTTGGAAGCATCGGGGATATCTAGTTTGTAGAGACTGCCTGAAACATGAGTGAGCGATTCCCCTGGCCATGTATTATTACCACCAGAACCATATAAATATGCTCTAGATTGATCTCCGTACCAAGATAACTTATTTGTATTAAGATACAAAGTTACAGGAGTATCTGCTCCAACTTCTTTAGCACTTCCGACAGAGTGTGCACCAACGGCTACACCACAGCCTAAAACAAGCGCTAAACCAGCTGTAAATATAAAACCTTTCTTCATATAAAAAATCTCCTTTAAGATTTATTGTTAAACCTATTCTACATTTTTTTATTTTGTATTACAAATGTTTTTTGTAAGCGCTTCCAAGTTTTAGACAATATAATTAAAGCAAGTTAAATAATTAATAAATATTTACCGTTTGAGAACTATAGAGAAGAGGAATTCATTAGAATTAATACGCCTTAACAAACGTAAACTGAAGAAAGATAAATACGATGAAATAACTTATAGAAATGTTGAAAAAGCTTTAATTGGACTTCTTGAAAAAGTATTGGACTATGAGGAAAAAGAAGGAATAATTGGATCTGATAGAAAATCGTTCTATAAGACAGATAAAGATGCAACTGCAATGGCTGTGAACTACTCGACAATTGAATAACCGAGGATTCCCGCTCGATTCCTAAATTTATATAATTCTCTTGAGTAACAATTGCTCTATTGGAAATTGCATATCCTTTTAACAAAAATTCTTTTAAAACATTATTCGCCCATTTTCTAAATACGACACCATTTTGAGATTTAACTCTATAACCAACAGATATAACAACATCAAGATTATAGTATTCTGGAGGTCTATGATTAGGATTGGAATCATCTGGACTTATGTGCAAAAATGCACAGAAGTATTTTTATCTAATTCGCCATCCCTATAAATATGATTTATATGTCTAGAAATAACAGAACGATCTCGTCCAAACAGCAAAGAAATTTGGTCTTTAGTTAACCAAACAGTATCTTCTTCAGGAGAAACATTAACATCAAGCTGAACATTATTGTTTTTAAATGTAATTATTTCATATTTTTCCATACCAATAGTATACACAAATGTTGGCATTTAGGCCACGCTATTTATAAATAAAAAGCCTGATTTTTGTATCAGACTTGTGTCGCTAACCTGGAAAAAGGATATAGAAATAATACAAATGTATACGCTTTAACAAACTTTAAATAGATTTTTCATAGATGCATACACTGCTTTTTTTTCAAGATTTTTATTCAACTTCCTCATAGTAATAGGAAGTATCGATGCCTTTCATGAATAATTCTCTGTTATTAATATCATTTGTTAATGCATTATAAAGAAGTTCTTTAATCTTACTATCGTTAATGTGACTTTCTTTCATTGCGGTAAAATAATCATTTTTATCAATAAGCGACCAATCAACACATTTCTTCATATTCTTCATGAAGATTAAATCTAACCAGATACGTGTTGCTCTTCCGTTTCCTTCCATAAAAGGATGCGCAATATTCATTTCAACATATTTTTCAACAATATGATCAAATGTGTCTTCTACCATTTTGTCAACACTAGGGAGTATTTGAGGTAAGAAATCTCCATTCGCAAACATAAATCCACCTTTTAAGATAGTCAACGTTCTTATTTGACCCGCAAAAGGATAAAGTCCTTCAAATAAAAAAGCATGGATCTTTTGCAAAGAAATAGTTTTTCCAATCTCATCATCCGAAATCAATTTAGTTTTATAAAGTTGGTATGCTTTCTTTTTGCTTTGTTCATCGATAGGATCGAGCATTCCTCGAATCCAATCTTGAATTTCTTTTTTATACTTTGAAGGAATAATCGTAAGTAATAATTTGACCCCATTCTCATTAATGACATCTGATAGGTATTTTTTACCATCAGAAGCATATAACTTCAGTTGTCCACAAAATTGAGACAACTCAGGATTTCTCACTTTAACATTATTCCAATATCTACGCGGAGAATTTGGGTCTATTAAAACTGCAATAAAATCAACTGCTGAATACCACCAGATTGACTTCTCATTATCCCAAACAGCTCGTATTTGTTTATTATTAAAATACCTTATTGAATGTTTTATCATATATATATGATAACACAACATATTTAAGTTGTCCACAAAATTAGGACAACTTAAATAAAAGACACCAATTGGTGTCTATGATGTTTTTGGTTGCGGAGGTAGGATTTGAACACTACGACCTCCAGGTTATGGGCCTGACGAGCTACCACTGCTCTACTGCGCGATGTGGTTAGTATAATAGCCGATAAC
>JAZLFJ010000052.1:0-2236 GCA_045615665.1 Bacilli bacterium | reverse complement strand
CGTCCAATATTCATAATTTGCAGTTTTAGGCTGCAAAGTTACGAAAATCTTTTCAAATCAAAAAATCAAAGAACGCTTGTAAGTAATTAAATATAAATTAGTTAAATATACTTGTCAAAAATTTATCGCAACACTAGTATTGCGTAACCATCCATTAAAGTACATATTATAAACGCTACATTATTAGTAACGGCTGTAGTCTAGTTGGATTACAGCCGTTATGGTGTTGTGATTGATAGTTAACGTGAGTTCGAAATAATGATTAGAACAAAGTGAGTTGATTAGAATGTTCAAATTCGATATTGAGTGAAGGTTTCTTAGGGAAGTAGCAATACGCAGCGATTGCAGCAAAAGTATTGCATAGGAAATTGGCAATAGATCTATATCTTGAGTGCTCAATGGAAGCGATATTTTTCAGTTCATCATTAACAGACTCTATTAACGCTCTGTGTCTCAAAATGATTTTATCATTCTGACTCATAAGCATGTTTTTCATATTGTTTTTCACTTTTGTAATGAGTTGAATACCACAAACAAATAGGTTCTCAAATAATGTTTGACTGATATATCCTTTATCCCCACATAGTTTTCCTGTGATTTTCTCCACAAACTTGGGATTATGTAACGGTTTGCGGTCATCCACATCTCCCTGAGATATGGCGGAGTTGATAATCTCTCCACAATCATTGATAATCAAGTGCAATTTGAAACCATAGAACCAGCCCATCGAACATTTACCTCTTGCGGCAAAACCTGTAAAGGTCTTATGGATTAATATCCGTTGGTTCTTGCATACTCTCAATGGTGTTGAATCAACAAACGATATGCCTGTGCAAGTTGCCAATAAACATTCTTTAACAAAAATGCCCATTTCTAACATGACATCACGTTCCAACTCTACAAAACGATTATAGGATAAGGTGGTTGGGAACAGATGTTTGCAATGAACACAAATATGGTTGATGTAATAATGCTTCAGGCATTTATATCCACCCATGTGGAATAGGATTAAAATGAGGATAACTTCTGCATCACTCATCTTATTGGGCTTGTTTCGATGGACTTTTCCATCAAAAATAGCCTTTTTTGACTCAATTTTTGAAAATTCTTTACAAAAATCATCAATAATACAAAAAATTTCTGTAACTTTGTGCTCTGTTAGTGTTTGCATATGTGTGGAGGTTTTTAATTTGGTTTTGCAACTACAAAGTTACAAAATTTCTTGCACATATGCAAACTTTTAACAAACTATTTTATAGGGATTTATACTATAATCCTTATTTCGAACTCACGTTAGTTAGTAAGATTTGTTATTTTTTGGAGATTATTCGGTTGCTATTACAGTTTTCGGAGGTGGCAAGATCCACTTATGCGGTAGTAGCTGCACTAATTGTTTATGCGATGGCGTTTTCAATGGTTGCACGATATATGGCATTTGTCGATGTGGCTCTTGGTCTTTGCAGGAAACGTACTCGGCATTGTGCCACGTTCTTTTTAGTCTCTCTTGGGGCGCGCCAAAACGGCGTGTCCCTTTTCTTTTGTGCTCTTTGTGCTCCTTTGTGACTATTGCCAACCTTGGAGGCTTCCTGCATTGGTAAGGTTGCATTCGGGAGTGGGTCGCGCTTTCGGTGCTGGCAGCTTGTGCTTCATTCCAAGCCTGTGATTAACCTTAATATTGGTGCTCTGTACTCGCATCGTATTTGGTGACGGGGTTCTCAGATTGTTAGCGGTTTTCATAATCGCATTTTTCATTGAGTTTATTGGTTATTGAATTAGTGTACCCAAACACTTTGAGTGCTTGGGTCTGATCTTCGTGCCCAAGGGGTTTATGGTGCTATTGTGCTATGGCTTGCCTCCACTATGGTTCCGAGATATTGCACATTCAACTTCTGTTTTTGATGGTTAATAGAAATAGGTTGTCATATTTTCTCTTTTTATCACTGCAAAGGTAGGGTCATCTATCGAGTTAACAAGGTCATGCAAGTTTCTAACGAAAAATGTCGGCGGGCTAATTTTTAGTTGGATTTTCTCCAGCCCGTAAAGGGTAGTAAAATGCCGAAAACCTTGTTCTCTACTCGCTATGCGATAACGCCTGATAAAGCAGTGTAAAAAAAGAAAATTAAACATGACAACAAATTTCTTACATATTAACAATCTTAAAAACATCGAAGTTATGAACGCACAATTAAATCTTTTCGGAACTGAAGTTATGGCAAGTTTAGTACAGCACATTTAT
>JAZLFJ010000051.1:0-25433 GCA_045615665.1 Bacilli bacterium | reverse complement strand
TGGACAAGTCCATTTTCTTATTTTGAGATTTTTCACCTCTTTATTTTGATATCCACATAAAGAACATAATTGACTAGAAGCGTAATTAGCGGGAACTTTAATAATCGTATTCCCATACCAACTAGCCTTATAAATGAGCATAGAAACAAATCTTGACCAGGAAGCATCAATGATACTTCTAGCTAGTTTATGGTTTTGTTCCATGTTCTTCACTTTCAAATCTTCGATACAAATGATTTGGTTTTCAGCAATGATCTTCTTTGAAAGTTTGTGGAGATAATCGTTTCTTTGGTTATTGATGTGACGATGAATTCTTGCGACTTTAATTCTCTGTTTATTTTTGTTGCTACTACCCTTTTCCATATGGGATAGTTTTCTTTGTTCTTTAGCCAATTTCTTTTGCGATTTACTTAGATATTTATGATTCTTATATCTGTTCCCATTAGAATCAACGATCAAATCCTTAATGCCTAAATCTAAACCAATCGCATTATCCATAAGATTAATGGATTTGGTTTCTTCTTCAATGAGTAAAGAAATGTAATATTTCTCATCCGTGGTTTTGCTAACAGTGATAGATTTAATATCACCATAAAAGTCTCTATGTTTCTTTATTCTTATTCTTGAACATTTAGGAATAGAGATATATCTATCATTAGTAGAGAATTTCACGCTTCCTTGATTGTTCGTGGTATAGCTTTGATCATGTCTTTTGCTTTTATAATTTGGAAAAGCATTCTGTTTTTTAAAGAATGATTTAAAAGCCATATTCCTATTTATTTGAGCGTTACATAAAGCCAAAGAATCAACTTCTTTTAGAAAGGGGTAATCTTCCTTATATGAAGCGGGAGTGATGTCTTTATATATTCCCTTACTTTTATATAATTCATTCATATCAGAAAGGGATTTATTATAGAAAAACCTCACACATCCAAAAACCTTAGCAAAGTATTCCCTTTGTGCTTTATTAGGATAGATACGATATTTATAGGCTTTTCTAATCATATTTCCTTTCTTAAGGATTATTCCCCTTGTGATTCGATATATTTTTTAATCGTTTCAATATTTGCTTCACCTGTTGAGATTAAGCAGAATGATTGAGACCAAAATGCTTCTTGGTATAATCTAGATTTAATAGAAGGATATTCTTTTTTAATCAGTCTAGAAGAAGCAGATTTATAAGCATTGATGAATTTAGAAATATTGGAATTTGGTTCACTTCGAAACAGAACATGAACATGGTCGATATCATGATTCCATTCTTCCAAGACAATATTGTAATTATCTTGGATATATTCAAATATCTCTTTTAGCCTTTCAGATATTCTTTCATCAATCACCTTTTTACGATATTTAACTACCAAAATAAGGTGAAAATGAATGTTGAATACTGAATGGTTATTCCCTCTCAATTCCACATTTATATTATATCATTATTTATAATTATATAAAAGACTATTATTCATTATTTTTCATCGACAACGACTGAATATATTATTTTGCAATTCATCCCCTACCTATAGAGGTATTCATCAATAAATCATTTAATTGATGTGGGGGACTTCTTGCTTATTTACGTTAAATTTGTTTATCTAAACCAATTCTTCTATAAAGTATTATTATATCTATAGAGGTATTTAATATGTCTACAAAACTCGGAATCAGAAAGTGGCTATCATTTATTATTGCTGGATTTGTCGGTCAATTAGCTTGGGCAATTGAAAATAATTATTTCAATCTCTATGTTTTTGATTGCACGAAAGAATATATTTTTATTCCAATCATGACCGCTGCTAGTGCTGTGGCGGCAACTATCACCACCTTACTTATGGGTGCCCTATCGGATAGATTAGGAAAAAGAAAAGCATTTATATCCTTTGGATATATTTTATGGGGAATATCGATTATTCTCTTCGCCTTTTTAGATCCAAAATCAAGTTTTAATATCGTTGCTGGAAGCGTGATGGCGTCTGGAACATTAATTGTCATTATGGACTGCATCATGACCTTCTTTGGTAGCACCGCTAACGACGCTTCATTTAATGCGTTTGTCACCGATAATACCGATACAACAAACCGCGGAAAAGTCGAAAGTGTTCTTTCAGTGCTTCCACTAATTTCAATGATTGCAGTTGTTGGTCTAGCTGGAGCTTTTCCAAAAGAGGGATATGCCACTAACTGGAGTTTATTCTTCTATATTATTGGTGGATTAACTTCTGTTGTTGGTGTCGCCTCTATCTTCCTTCTTCCAAAAGACAAGATTGAACCAAACAAAGAAGAACCTTATGCCAAAAATATTTTCTATGGATTTAGACCATCGGTTATAAAGGCGAATCCAATTCTTTATCTAGTGCTAATTACTTTTGCCTTATTCTCAATCGGCATTCAAGTGTTTATGCCTTATTTAATGGTATATATTCAGCAGGTGTTAGAGATTAAAGATTTTAATTTCACAATTACCTTAGGTGTTGTCCTTATCGTCGCCTCTATTATCACTGTTGTCTTCGGATTATTCATGGATAAAATTGGCAAGAATAGGATTATGATCCCTGCGATAGGAGTCACCGTTTGCGGGGGAATTGCCATGTTTTTTGTGAATAATCAACTTGGAGTTATGCTTGCTGGTACTGTGCTGATGAGCGGTTATATGATTGGCAGCGCTGTCCTTGGAGCGAAGGTAAGAGACTACACTCCAAGTAAAGAAGTTGGTTTATTCCAAGGTGTTAGAATGATTTTCTTAGTTATGATACCGATGGTAACTGGCCCATATATTGGTCAAGGCGTTTCATATATCAATAAAGTTGAATACGTCAATGAATTTGGAAACGTTGTTGTTCAACCAAACGCATTCATCTTTTTGTTCGCGGGAATCGTTATAGCTCTAGCAGTTATCCCTACTTTATTTGTAATGAAGAAAGAAAAAGCAAATGGAAAAGAAACCACTAAGTGAATATCCTCGTCCACAACTGAAAAGAGATAGTTATTTATCTTTAAACGGTTATTGGGATTATAAGATACAAAAAAGTGAAGAGATTCCAGAAGTATATGAAGGAAAGATCTTGGTTCCTTTTTCTCCAGAAACCAAAGCTAGTGGAGTCAATAAAAAAGTCGAACCAGACGATTATCTTTTTTATCGTTTGAATTTTAAAATAGATAAACCCTTTATAAAAGAAAAAGTTCTTCTCCACTTCTTAGCGGTTGATCAAATCGCTGATGTTTATCTAAACGGAGAATATTTAGGAAATCATATCGGAGGCTATCTACCTTTCGAATTTGAAATAAAAGATTTGCTTAAAGAGGAAAATGAATTGGTTGTAAGAGTTAAAGACGAAACCGATTTAGGTCCTCTATCAAGGGGGAAACAAAAAATCAAAAGAGGAGGCATTTGGTACACTCCTCAAAGCGGCATTTATTTTCCTGTATTCTTAGAATCGGTTTGTGAAGATTATATCAAAGATATAAAAATTACTCCAAACATCGACAAAAGTGAAATCAAATTGATGGTGACTTCGAATTCAAATAAAGTGACAATCACTTTAGATAATAAGAGATACGAAATATCTTCTAACAAAGAAGAAATAGTTAAAATCGATAACTTAAAATTATGGTCTCCTGAAGATCCATATTTATACCCACTCACTTTGGAAACTAAAGGAGACAAAGTTGAATCATATTTTGCGATGCGCAAGGTTTCGAAAGTTGTGCATAATAATCGTTTAGTGCTCGCGTTAAATAACAAACCTTATTTTATGAATGGAGTTCTAGATCAAGGTTATTATAAAAACGGATTATATACTCCAGACTCTTATGACGAATATGTTAAAGATATAGAACTGGTAAAATCTCTTGGTTTTAATACTATTCGTAAACACATCAAAATTGAAATGCCACGTTGGTATTATGAGTGTGATAAGCGTGGCGTATTGGTGTGGCAAGACTTTATCAATGGTGGCGGACAATATAAATTCCCCACCATCGCCTTTCCATTAATAACTAGCAAACATCATAAAGATACAAATTATAAAAAGTTTGCTCGACAAGATGAATTTGGTCGAGAATTTGCTAAACAGGAATTCAAAGAAACAATCAATTATTTATATAACGTTCCATCAATTGTCTTATGGACCATCTTTAATGAAGGGTGGGGACAATTTGATTCAAAAGAAATATATGAAACCATTTCAAAATTAGATCCAACAAGATTATATGATCACGCCTCTGGATGGCATGACCAAGGCGTAAGTGATGTTAGGTCGCTCCATGTTTATTTCAAAAAAGTAAAAATGCCAAAAGCAAAATCCATCAAAGATCGAGCGGTTATTCTTTCCGAATTTGGTGGCTATCTATTCCCAATAGAAGGTCACATGATGGAAGGCAAGAGAACCTATAAAACTTTTGAAAATATCCAGGATTGGACGGTGAATTTCGAAAAATCGTTCAATCGTGATGTGTTAGAAAATATCCCGCTTGGATTAGCGGCAAGCATCTATACCCAACTAAGTGATGTCGAGGATGAACTAAATGGTTTCATCACTTTTGATCGCGAAGTCGTTAAATTTGATTCTAGCAAGATAAGAGCGATCGTTTCAAAAGCTCATTTTTAGATATTTAGCATTTTTAAAAGTTCCAATTTTATATATTTTGTTTTCTTTGATTAGTTTTGCCAAAACGGCTTCAATTGTTGTTACTGAAACATCAGGTAGCAACTCTTGAATATCGGCTTTAGAAATTGGAACTATACTATCTAAAACCACAGCCTCAATTCGTTCGTTCTTCTTATCTTTTCCACTTTTAGTTTTAATAAATCTTCTATTAATCTCTTTGTAACATTGATAAAGAATTTGGAATGTGAATTCTATGAATGGATAATATGTGTTTTTAGATTCACGCCAATGCTTTTGGCTTCTTTCTAATACATCATAATAGTTGCTCTTGTACTTATTGATTTGGTTTTCAAATGATATATATTTACCGATATCATAACCTTCTTTATAAAGAAGCAATAACGTTAAGAGCCTAGAAACACGACCGTTACCATCACTGAATGGGTGGATGGAAAGGAAATCCACTATTACACACGGAATCAATAAAAGTGCAGGAATATCATAATCGTCTCTATAAACCTGATAAGCCAAACACAAATCGCTCATCGCTTTTTCGGTTTCACTTGCTTTTAATGGAACAAAAATAACGCGTTTAATTGTTCCATCCGCATTCTTTTCAGCAATTACATTGTCACTAGTTTTATATTGTCCGCCTTTATCGTATCCGATATGTCTAGAAACAAGTATGGCGTGTATTCTTTTAATTGTCTCTTCATTAAAGGAAAGATGCTCATAATTCTCTTTTACAAATTTAATCGCGTCATGGTAACCAGCAATCTCTTCTTCATTATGTGTTAATGGTTCACTATTATTTTCAATAATCTCCTTAATTCTTTGCTCGGTCGTAAAAATACCTTCAATAGCATTGCTACCTTCAACAGATTCTTTAATAGCAATTGTTTCTAGTTTGGAAAAAAGCGATTTGTTTGAATCCTTTTTTTCATCTGTTTTGCTTTTTAAATCAGTAATAATATTTGATAGGGAAAAAAGATCAGAAGTAATTGTTTTATCTTTTAAAAATTCGTAAGTATATTTATGCATAACATTAATTCACTTTCTGCATATATTTTAGCGTTTTATATGCAGTAAATCAAATACTTAACGTAGTTTTTGTGCACTCAATTAGAAGAAAAAATTCAATCTTAGATTGGGGTTCTCAATACATCAACCACTATAATATTGACCATTCGATTAATAGGTAACTTCGCCATCGCTACACGTAACAGAAACATTACCTGAAGCACCACTAAATATTTTGATGCAAGATAAAAGTCAGCCGAAAAGCAAAAGAAAACCGCCCCTTGCAGTTAAGACGGTTTTATTAGTTTAAATTCAATCAAGAATTAGTTATTGAACTGAGAATTATAGATTTCGCTATAAAGGCCACCAATAGCCATAAGGCTATCATGCGTACCAGTTTCAACAACATCGCCAGCTTTCATAACGATAATGAGGTCAGCGTTCTTAATTGTAGAAAGACGGTGAGCAATAACGAAGGATGTACGTCCTTTAGTTAATGAATCCATCGCACTTTGAATGAGGATTTCGGTACGAGTATCAACGTTACTAGTCGCTTCATCAAGAATGAGCATTGGAGAATTTTCTGCCATTGCCCTAGCAATAGTAACTAATTGTTTTTGACCAGCTGAGAGGGCTGAATCTTTTTGAATAACAGTATCGATACCTTGTGGCAATGTGGAAACGAAGTGATCAAGAGAAGTTTCTTTCAATATTTCGTTTAATCTTTCATCAGAAACATTTTTAAGGTTGTAAACAATGTTTTCACGAAGTGTACCATTGATAACCCAAGTTTCTTGCAAAATCATACCGAATACTGAACGTAATTCTTCACGTGTCATATCGTGGATAGAAACTCCATCAACTAAGATATCGCCTTTGGTTGTTTCATAGAAACGCATGAGTAAGTTAACTAATGTAGTCTTACCTGCACCAGTAGGACCAATAATAGCAACTTTCATACCTGGTTGAATCTTTTGGTTGAAGTCTTTAATTGTAAGCTTGCTTGGATCATAACCGAAAGCGACGTGACGGAATTCAACTTCACCACGGATGTGACTATGATCAAGGAAGTCTTTTCTCTTCATTGATTCATCAGGAAGTTCTTCTTCGGCAAGGAAGTCAAAGACACGTCCTGCAGCAGCAACACCAAGTTGAACTGTTGATCCGATTTGACCAATTTCAGAAAGTGGTTGCTGGAACAATGAGACGTAGACTAAGAAGCCAGTGATAAGACCAAGTTGGATTTGGCCGTTAACATAAAGAAGGCCACCGACAATCATAATAGCTGCATATGTAAGATAAGAAAGAACACTCATGACGGGTTCGATGACACCACCGAGAGCTTGTGATGAGAATAATGTTTTTCCAAGTGCTCCATTGCGTTTTTGGAATTGAGCATTTTTACGTTCTTCAGCACCAAATGCTTTGATAACGATTTGGCCAGTGAAGCTTTCTTCAACTTCAGCGTTAACTTCGCCTAATAAGTTTTGGTTCCTTGCAAACATTGGAGTTGCAAAGTGGAAGATAACGAAGATAGCAATAAGAATAATTGGGAGTGAAATTACGACAACGAGTGCCATATGCCACTCAGAAATAAACATCGCAATAATGACACCGACAAGAGTAACTACTGCTTGAACTGCTAAGGTAATAGAGTTTTGTAAGGAAGTAGAAAGAGCGTCGACGTCGTTAGTAATAACAGAGAGAATGTCACCGATTTGTTTAGTATCAAAATAATTAAGTAACATTCTGTTAGTTTTTTCACTAATCGCGGTACGAATATCGCGGCTAAGCTTTTGAACTGCGACATTGAAAATCATGCCAGAAATTGTTGAAAGCAAGAAACTGCCAACAATAAAGCTAAGTAAGATAATCGCATTTTGGACGAAAAAATCCATTTTGACATGAACAACACCATCAGCACCAACCTCTAATTCTGCTGGAGAAATAAGGTTAGTAAGATTTTGGACATAACGTGGAGTAAGAATTGCAAGAACTGCGGAGCCAATAAGTAAAATGATAGAAATTATCATTGGCACGTAATATTTACGAGCAAACTTGAAGAGGTCTTTTAGACGAGCAAAGTTATTCACTTTTTGTTTAGCTTTTGTTTGTGACATCTTTATTTACCTCCTTTTTTATCAGTTAAGCCAAGTTCTTCTTTGCTTAATTGGGAAAGGGCGATTTCTTGATAGACTGAGCAATTACGAACTAAGTCTTCATGTTTGCCTAATCCAACGACTTCACCTTTATCAAGGACAACGATTTGATCGGCATCCATAATCGTACCAACACGTTGGGCAATAATAACGCGGGTAACACCAGGCATAGATTCTTTAATATTTTGACGGACGACTTTATCAGTGCGGTAATCAAGGGCAGAGAAAGAATCGTCGAAAATAAGAATTTCAGGGCGTTTTGCAACTGAACGAGCAATGCAAAGACGTTGCTTTTGGCCACCAGAGAAGTTGGTTCCGCCTTGGGCAACTTCAGAATCATATTGTTCGCGTTTAGCTTCAACGAATTCGCTAGCACAAGCAATATCGGCCGCTTTCTTAATATCTTGCATTGTCATTTCTGGATTAGAGAAAGCAATGTTATCACGGATATTTCCTTTAAAAAGGAATCCACGTTGTGGAGTATAACCGATTTTGGCACGTAAATCTTCTTGACGAACGTCTTTAACATTAACGCCATCAACAAAAACTTCACCACTAGTAGCGTCAGCAAAACGTGGAATCATGTTAATGATTGTTGTTTTACCTGAACCAGTAGCACCAATAAAGGCAATTGTTTCACCTTTATTGACTTTGAAACTAACGTGAGAAACTGATTCTTTATCAGTGCCTGGATAAGCATATCCAACATCACGGAATTCAATTGTGCCTACTTCTTTAAATTCAACTGGATCTTTAGGATCTCTGATGGATTCAAGATGGGTAAGAACTTCGCGAATACGTCTTGCAGAAACAGTAGCACGTGGCCAAAGAAGAATGATTGAGATGAGTAAAATGAAGCCCATAACAATCTGTGTAGCGAGCATAACGAAGGAGTTTGTCGCGGCAAAGGCTGCTGTGGCTTCTTCTAAGTTGAAGTTACCATCAAGAATGAAGCAACCAATCCATAAAATGGTTAAAGTAAGACCCATCATGACGAACGTGACAAATGGGGTGAAGAATGCTAATGCTTTAGCAACGAAAATTTGTTTCTTTGTAAAGTCGATGTTGACCTTTTCAAATTTTTCTTCTTGGTATTTTTCAGCATTGAAAGCACGGACAACACGGATACCAGTGAGGTTTTCACGACTAGCGACGTTAAGAGCATCGGTTAAACGTTGTACAGCTTTGTGCTTAGGGATAACCATAAGAATTAAAAGTACAACTGCAACAACAAGTAAAACTAACCAGATGATTGTGCCAACTGTTAATTGTGGTACGCCGGTTTGAACGAGTAAGATGATGGACCAAACCATCGTAATTGGAGCGACAAAGACAGTGCGTAAAGCAGTTAAGAATGCTAAATGGATGTTCTGAATGTCGTTGGTGGTTCTTGTGATAAGGGATTCAGTTGAGAATCCAGCCATATCAGCAAGAGATAACGAATTTATTTTTTCATAAAGTTCGTTACGTGTCCTGGTTGCGATGGAACTAGCTGTTGAAGAGGCAATAATAGAAATAATTGTCTGTGCAATAGCGAGCAATAATGAGGAGAGAATCATCCAGAAGCCGTTTTTCCAGATTTCCTGGGTGTCTTGACGTTGGACAACTGCCATTAACTCATTAACACAACCGACGACGGCCATCGTAAAGTAAACCTGAACGGCGGTAAGGAGAAGAATAACAAAAATTGCTATCCAATTCCTCACAGTGAATTTTTTGAATAAATAGCTCATGTGTTTTCCTTTCTTTATAGATTTATTCTATTGTATCAAACAATTTAAAAAATCTGATATAAAAAGTAGTTGTTTAAATAACTAATTTTCGATTGATTTTGAGGTAGTTATATTTAGCAAAAATCATCTATTCGTATTATGTCATGTTTTGAAGCATTATATTTCATAAGAAAACCCCATTTTATAGTACCATTTTTGGTCCAATAAATGGGGGTAATTTCACTTTAATGGTGGACCTGACCAGGATCGAACTGGCGACCTCCTCGTTGCGAACGAGGCGCTCTCCCAACTGAGCTACAGGCCCATTGCCTACATATTTAATAATAATAGAAGGCTAATTTCAAGAAGATAGTTAATCCTCTTCGTCAAGAATACTGATTTCTTTAATTTCTTTTTCTTCTTCCTTTTCGTCGATCAAATCGGCCGCACTGATGGAACCAAATTTTCCAGTTATTTTAGAAACTCTAGAATCAAGTTTTTCTCTAGACTTAGTAGCGGTTTCAAGTTGTCTAGAAAGCGTTTCCCATTCTCTAGCAAACATTTCGAAATCTTTACCCAACTTTCCAAGTTGTTTAGAGATTTCCTTAGCATTCTTCGCTCTTTCGGCATCTATTCTAACCATGTTTATGGTTACAAGAATCGGAGGAAGGGTGGATGGAGAGGTTAAGATAACTCTCTTGTCTCTAGCGTAGTCCACTACATCTTGAAGATTGCTATGAATGAAAGCAAACACGCCATCGTTAGGAATGAACATCAAAGCTTCAGGCGCGGTCTTATTTTCTACTATATATTTATCTTTGATATCGGTAATGTGTTTTTTAACAGCAGCAGCAAAATCTCGTTTGAGTGATTCTTTCTCTTCTTCGTTTTCGGCATCAAAAATGCGTTTATAGTCTTGGAACGGGAATTTAGAATCGATAGCAATCATCTTGTTTGGTTCAGGCATGAAGACGACAGCGTCCGCTCTAACATCATTACCATCTTTGACTTTTTTCATGGTGAATTGTTCTTCGTAACAGCCAGTTACATCACCAAAAACATTATGGAGAACCATTGAGAGTTGATATTCTCCATATCTACCACGGCTTTGATTACCTTCTAAAACATTTTTGAGCGAGACAACATCCTTGCCAAGATTTTCCATTTGCTTTTGAGCGTCATCGATGGCTTGGAGTCTTTCTCTAACTTGGGCCATAGATTCAGAAGTTCCTTTAAAACCTTCTTTAAGTTTGTCATCAACTTTCTTATCTAATTGAGCGATTTTTTCATCTAGTTGTTTGTTTAAAGATTCGATTCTTTTGGTCAAGAATTCTGTTACTTCAGATTGGAAATGAGAGAGGTTTTGCGAGGATTTTTCAGTGTTGTTGCCAAATTCTTTGGTGAGTTTAACCATCTCTTTTGACATGACAACTTCGACCGTTTTTTCGACTTGTCGATCGATGTTATCAATCTTAGCTTTTACTTCTCCAATGCCTTGTTGATCAAGAGGGTTAACATTATTAGAAGCTTCTTTAGTTTTACGCACAAAAATGATGATTAAAACTATCAAGGCCACCAAAACTAAACCACTAATTATTAAAGAAATATATGCAACAATGTCACTCATAAAGATACCTCGTGAGGTAGTATAACACATTTAGAAAGTATTTTTGCCATTTATGACAAAAATTTTTTAAGAAAAGAAAATATTTCATGTCAAGTCTATATTTTTAATATTTTAGAGGTAAAATTTTTGCTATGGACAAGGCAATTGCAGTCATTGACATGAAGGCTTTTTATGCATTTGAAGAATGCGTGGAAAGAAAATTAAATCCGTTCACCACCCCTCTAGCGGTTTGTGATCCAACAAGAGGAAACGGAACGATTGTTTTATCAGTTAGTCCATATTTGAAAAGTATGGGTGTTCCGTCAAGATGTAGAAGAAACGAACTTCCAAATATTGAAGGTTTAATTTTAGCGCAGCCAAGGATGGAGCATTACGTTAAGAAAAGTGCAGAAATTATTTCAATCGTCACCGATATTATCGGAGAAGATGACATTCACATCTATTCTATAGATGAATTTTTCGTTAACCTTGGTCCATATTTGAAAATGTATAACTGCACACCATATCAACTAGTGCGTAAAATTCAAAGAACCATCAGTGAAAAGACCGGTTTAATGACCACTGCGGGTTTATCTTATAACATGCTGATGGCCAAAGTCGCTTTAGATACTGATGCCAAACAAAAACCACCATACATTGCAAAATGGACTGAAAAAGATGTCCAAGATAAACTTTGGAAAATTAAACCTCTTTCTAAAATGTGGGGTATATCTTTTGGTTACGAAAGAAAGCTTAATGCCCTAGGAATAAATACAGTTGGTCAACTCGCCAAAACCGATAAAAACTTCTTAAAACAAAAATTTGGAATGATGGGCGAACAACTTTGGGAACACGCAAACGGAATTGATAACACCGATATCAGAAAGAAATATGTCCCAAAAGAGACCTCCCTCTCAATCGGACAAGTATTGTTTAGAGACTATTCTTCCGAAGATATAAAACTAATTATTAGAGAAATGGCGGACGACCTAACTTTGCGTTTAAGAGACCACGAACAAATGACCCAAAGATTGGGTTTAATGATTGGCTATTCCGCAAATTATGGAGGAGGCTTTTCTCATCAAATAAGTCTAGACTATCCATGTGATGATACTGACGAAATTACCCGCGATTTGCTGGACCTTTTCGATAAATATGATGAAAATATACCAGTTAGAAGAGTAGGTTTATCCTTCTCAAAATTAAGTAGTAATAGCCATAGACAAATCACTCTTTTTGATGATGAAAAAACTGTCGAAGAAAAAAGAGCGTTAACAAAAGTGATTGATATCTTGAAGAAACGCTATGGAAAAGATATTGTTTTAAAAGGTTCAGCTCTTTTAGAATCGAGCACCGCTATTGAAAGACACGGACAAATTGGAGGACATCATAAATGAGTGATCGCGGAATGAAAAAATGGGCACCATATTCTTCACTCATTGAACAGAGCACTGTTTTAAATGAGATGTTTTATGAAAAGAATAAATCTGTTAAACCGTCTATTTCAAAAGAAAGAGCCTCTAAAATTAATTCTATTCTAGTTAATTATCGTGGAGACCTGTTACTTATCAAATATTTTTATGACGGATATATCTACGAACTTAAAACTGTCTTAAAAAGGGTTGATTCACTGAACAAAAAACTAATTCTAGAGGAAGGGAGCATCCCATTCTCTGAAATTGTTGATCTGGATTATACATATTAAAAATGCACCTTATGGTGCATCTTTTTTTAGAAAGCCCAATTCCCGTTTTTGAAGATTGGAACTTTTTTACCGTCTCTAGTGTAACCAGTAATATTAAGATCTTTCGAACCAATCATGAAGTCGACATGTATCGAAGAATCGTTGATGCCTTTTTGACGTAGTTCTTCTTTGGTCATTTTTTCATAATCAATAATTGTGCTATCGAAACCACGACCTAACGCTAAATGGCATGCAGCGTTTTCATCATAAAGGGTGCTATAGAAAAGTAGACCGATATTATTAATTGGTGAATCAAATGGAACAAGGGCGACTTCGCCAAGTTTGCATGCACCTTCATCCATATTAATCATTTCTTTAAGGATGTTCTCACCTTTCTTAGCATGAACTTCGACAGCTTTTCCGTTTTCAAAACGAACTGAAAAGTCTTCGATCAATTCACCTTGATAAGAAAGTGGCTTTGTAGAATAAACAATACCTTCGGCTTTTCCAGCAATTGGAGAAGTAAAGCATTCTTCAGTAGGAATATTTGGATTAAAGAAAATATTAGAATCTTGAGTATATTCTCCACCTGCTAAAAATCTTGAATTTGGAATTAGCCAAACTTTGAAGTTTGTGCCATTTGATGATTCATAATGAAGATAATCTAAATTAAGTGAATTAAGATGATCGGCATGTTTCTTTAAATTAGCGTCGTGCTTTTTCCATGCAGCGATTGGATCATCGTCGCATCTAGAGACTTTTAAAATTGCATCCCATAAAGCAGCGACCGCTTTCTTAGCACTTAATTCTGGGAACACTTTTTTAGCCCATTCTTTGGAAGGCGCTCCAGCGATAACCCATTGATATTTATTCATTCTTTCATCTTTATATGGTTTTAAGATAGAGCGAACTTCTTTTTGTACTTTCGCAAGTTTTGATTGATTGACGCCCTTCAAGGCATCTGGATCACTTGATTCAATATAAATGAAACAAGGAAGCTTCTTATTAATTTCATTTTCTCTCTCAATTTTCCAATCAGCCACGTAAGAAAGAGATTTAAGTGAAGCCTTTTTATAAGCGATTTTATCGATTTTGTCGGATAGCCATCTGACTTCAACGCTGTTCGCTTTTAATTTATAGCATTGTTCAACAATCAAAGAAGCAAGTTCTTCTTGATCAACGTTTGCGAACAAAATAACATCTTGTCCTTTTTGAAGATTGATACCTTCTTTAACGATTAAATATGCGTATTTTTTTAAGATTGATTTCTTCATTTTTATACCTCCAAATGCGAGATAAGAATATCACAATTTTTATTAATATAAAACTAATATGCAAAATAAAAAAGAACGCTTAGCGTTCTCTTCCCTGCTATTTGCAAGTTATTGTAAGCTTGCAATTAGAACCGCAAGGAACATGAAGATTGCGACGAATGCGAATGTAAGAATCGTAATCGCTTTTTCAGAACCACGTTCCTTGGTCTTAACAAAGATGTTCATTCCACCACCAGTAATAGCGCCGGAAGCACCTTCGGATTTACCACCTTGAAGCAAAGATAAAATAATGATGATGAGGCCAACGATTAGAAATACGATGTCATACCACTGCATTTTTTTACCTTCCTTTCAAAGTTGCTTTTATATATTCTCACATTACATTTTATAAAGCAAACGCTTTATTTAAAAATTAGAAAGTTGGAAGCTGTCCAGCACTTATCGAAAATACGATAAGCAATAATATTACAATTACGACTGGATGTAGGACATAGATGATGAAAGTCTTAGCGCCAAGCCAGTTAATGAACCAAGTGTTTTTAATTGCTTTCGCGTTAAATTCAATATTTCTTTGTTCATCTTTTCTATAGAAAATCGAGATGCGTTTTGAATAAACATGCTCACCAACAAAACCGCCAATATAAGTAATTCCAACAAATGGCAAAAGACCAAGCCAGTCATTGCCCCATTTATAAAATCCGATAATCGCTAAAATGGCTTTACCAAAAGTTAATGGCTCATCCGAACCAAATTCTCCAGGATTAAACTGACCCATCATCGATAAGAAAATGTGACCAAATTTCAAACTATTAGATAGACATAAGTTTCCAATAAAACCACCTAAGGTTAAAACGATACCTATTCCAAGTGCCCACCATTTCCAGTTAGTATCATTCTTTTTGATCTTTGTATAGAGAGCTTTGCCAGCCCAGTATAGAAACATTGCTAAACCTAGACAAGTAATGACGCTAATTAAGGCGTAATGATTGACATGGCTAATAAGCGAATATGTCATGTAGACAAGCGATAATAAGACACCAAAACCAGTGCAAATCACGGATCTTTTTAAATTTGACTTGCTGAATTTTGATGAAATACCAGTTAAGAAAAAGAAGAGGGCTACGCCCACAAAACGAATAGCGACTTTCGCCTCATTATTCCAATATACATTAGCGAAATCACTTGTATTAACTAACCATGTTGGAAGGCTATTCTCAGCGTACAAGGAAGCAAACATTCCTAAGAAAAACATAAAGTGATCAACCACCATGCCGATGATTAAAACGCCTCTAAGAAAATCGATTTCCCAGATTCGTTTATTCGCTAGTTCGATCGTAGCTTTTTTTGGATTCTTCATCTTTTCTTATATTAATCTAATGATGCCTTTAATTCAAAAATAATATCTCTGAGTTCGGCCGCTCTTTCAAAGTCATAAGCTTTAGCGGCTGCTTTCATATCAGACTCAAGCGCCTTGATTTCCTTTAATATTTCGCTTCTTGTCGAGTGTTTATCAATCTTGCTAACACGGTCACATTCGGTTTCCATATTTTTGATTGGAGGTCTAACCTCTTTAATAATTGTTTCAGGAACGATTCCGTTTTCATGATTGTAACGTTGTTGAATCGCACGTCGGCGATTAGTTTCATCAATTGCTTCTCGCATAGAATCGGTAATTGTGTCGCCATACATGATGACTTTACCATTTTTATTTCTAGCAGCACGACCAATTACTTGGATAAGTGAACGTGTGCTTCTCAAGAAGCCTTCTTTATCAGCATCCAAAATCGCAATTAAAGAAACTTCTGGAATATCTAAACCTTCTCTTAAGAGATTAATTCCTACGAGGACATCGTATTTTCCTTTACGAAGTTGATAGATAATTTCACTTCTTTCAAGAGTTTTGGTTTCGTTATGAAGATAGGCGACTTTAATACCTCTTTCTTTCAAGAATTCAGTAAGATCCTCTGCCATTCTTATTGTCAAAGTGACAACCATTGTTCTTTCGCTTTTGGCGATTCGATTCTTTATTTCGTAAATTAAATCATCAATCTGTCCTAAAGTTTTTCTAACTTCAATTTGAGGATCGAGCAAACCAGTTGGGCGAATAATTTGCTCAACGACTTTTCCACCACATTTATTAAGTTCATAGTCACCAGGTGTAGCCGATGTACAAATTACATTTGGCATAAGCGATTCAAATTCTTCAAAATTAAGTGGTCTATTATCAAGAGCACTCGGTAATCTGAAACCATAATCAACAAGAGTGGTTTTTCTTGATCTATCACCGTTATACATTCCTCTAACTTGCGGTAAAGAAACGTGAGATTCATCTATGATGAGTAAGAAATCTTTCGGGAAATAATCCATCAAAGTAAATGGTCTTTGTCCTGGCGCACGTTTATCGATATGTCTAGAATAGTTTTCAATACCTGGACACATACCGAATTCAAGCATGCTTTCCATATCTTGTTTAGTGCGCATCTCAAGTCTTTCGGCTTCAAGTAATTTACCGTTATCTTTGAGCCATTTAAGTCTTTCATCAAGTTCAATGGAAATTGTTTTAACCGCTTCAGCGATTCTAGTTCTTGTTGAAGCGTGATCATAGGCCGGGAAAATTGGATAAGTTTTAAATCTTTCTTTTACTTCACCAGTCAAAACATCGACAGCGTTAATTGATTCAACCTCATCTCCAAATGTATCGATTCTAATGACAAAGTTATCAGCGAATGGAGGAGCGATTTCAATAACGTCTCCTCTCACCCTAAAACAACCTGGCTTGATGTCTAAATTATTTCTTTGGTATTGAGCGTCTACTAATTTAGAGAGAAATTGTTTACGGTTAATTTCTTCTCCGACTCTAACATCAAAAACTAAACGGCGATACTCGTCTGGATCGGTAAGGCCATAGATTGAGGCAACTGAGGCGACGACGATTGTATCTTCACGTTCAAGAACGGAGTTTATCGCTGAGGTTCTTAACATCTCAATTTCTTCATTCATGACAGCGTTTTTATCAATGTAGGTATCGGTCTTTGGAAGGTAAGCTTCTGGTTGATAAAAGTCGAAGTTTGAAACGAAATATTCTACACGGTTATTTGGAAAAATCTCCTTAAATTCCGCATATAATTGACCTGCAAGGGTTTTATTGTGAACTAAAACAAGAGTGGGCTTTTGGACCTTTTCAATCACGTTTGAAACCGTAAAAGTTTTGCCAGTTCCGGTTGCTCCTAAAAGTACCTGCAGTTTCTTGCCTTTCTCTAAGCCTTCAACAAGTTCTTTGATGGCTTGAGGTTGGTCGCCTGTAGGTTTATATTTTGAGACGATTTGGAACCTGTGCTTTTCCATTATTTTAGTTCTGTATTTCTTGCTAGAAGTTCTAGATAGGAGAAGATGAATCCATCAATTTCTCCATCCATAACTGCATCGACATCTGATTCTGAATAGTTGGTGCGGTTATCTTTTACCATGGTATATGGACAAAAAACATATGAACGGATTTGTGAACCCCATTCGATATCTTTTTGTTCACCAACAATATTTTTTAAAGCAGCTTGCTTCTTTTCCATCTCGAGTTGATATAGACGAGATTTAAGCATCTGCATTGCGGTTTCTTTATTTGAAAGTTGACTTCTCTCGACTTGACAAGAGACGACGATACCGGTTGGAATATGCGAAATACGAACAGCAGTCTCGACTTTGTTAACGTTTTGTCCGCCCGCTCCACCGGAACGATATGTATCTATTCTTAAATCTTTTTCATCGATTTTGATATCGATATCACCTTCAAATATAGGAACTATATTGACACTTGCAAAAGAGGTGTGCCTCCTCTTATTGGCGTCAAAAGGAGAAATTCTAACTAAACGATGGACGCCTTTTTCGCTTTTTAATAATCCATAAGCGTGTTTTCCGGTAATTTGAAAAACAATCGATTTGATTCCGGCTTCTTCTCCTGGTTGAGAATCAACGACTTGGAATTTCATATGGTGACGTTCACACCAGCGAACATACATACGGGAAAGCATGTCAGTCCAATCCTGAGATTCGGTGCCACCTGCTCCGCAATGGATTTCTAATGTAGCGTTTAAGTTATCAAATTCACCTTTGAATAAAAGTTTTTGACGGAACTTCTTAACGGTTTGGGTCAAATCAAAAATTAATTCCTCGATGAGGCTTCGCATGTCTTCATCGCTTTCAGTACAAGCGAATAAAAGATCTTCAATTTCTTTATGAGATCTTTCAACGCTTAAATAAGTGTCGCGTTCTTCTTTTGCGTCATTATATTCGTCTATAATTTTTAAAGCGGACTTTTGGTCGTCCCAAAAATGCTCTTCGTTTTGTTTAGCTTCTAATTCGTTAACTTTGTTATTTAAGAAAGCGAGGTCAAAGAGAATCACCGAGTCTATAGACCATTTCGCTTAAATCATTAAATTCAAGACGAAGTTCTTGTAGCTCTTTCATTATTCCTTTTCTTCCTTGTCTTTAGCTTCAACGTCAGTGACTTCTGATTCATCAGGTTTGCTCACCTCTATTGGTTTTTCTTGGGCAGGTTTTTTGATTTGAACAACGACGTTCAAGAATTTAAACACTGCTTCAGTTGAAATATTTTCAAGACATTCTCTAAAGAGAGATTGTCCTTCATTAACGTAATCTTGTAGTGGGTTTGTATTGGCATAACTCCTTAAATGAATACCTTCACGAAGTCTAGCCATAGTATCGATTTGTTTAGTCCAGTTTTGATCGATTGTGGACAAGGCAATTTCTCTTTCGACTTTGTCGGCAATATCATCGCCCCATTGTTTTCTACGGAGCAAATAAATGTCATAGAGGTTATCGCCTAAATCTTGACCGGCGTCTTCAAATGGTGCTTCATCATAGGCTTCGGCTTTGAAAGAACCTTCCGCCATATACTTTGGCTCCATAATTTTACGGAGGGCTTCACCATTGATTAGTCCGTTTCTATCGCCATCAGGAACAGCTTTACGAGCTAAACAATATCCAGCAGTCGCAAAGAATTCTTGGATAAGGTCACTAATTGAATCAGCATACATGATGGAATCACGCTTCTCATAAATAGCTTTTCTTTGACGAGAGATAACATCATCATAATCTAAAAGATTTTTACGAATATCGAAGTTTTGACCTTCAATTTGTTTTTGAGCGTTTGTAATAACGGACGAGAACAACTTACTTTCAAGTGGTCCTGGGCCAAATGATTCGATTCTCTTTTGGATTGATTCAGCAGCGAATCTCAATAAGAGATCATCGTCAAAAGAAACGTAGAAACGAGAGAAGCCTGGGTCACCTTGACGTCCGCTACGACCGCGTAATTGGTTATCGATACGACGTGATTCATGACGTTCGGTGCCAAAGACACACAAACCTCCAAGAGCTTTGACTTCGTCATTAATCTTAATATCGGTACCACGACCAGCCATATTAGTAGCGATTGTGATGGCGCCTTTTTCACCAGCGTGAGCAATGATTTCGGCTTCACGAGCGTGGTTTTTCGCATTCAATGTTTCGTGTTTAAGTCCAGCTTCATCTAATAATTTTGAAACTTCTTCAGATGATTCGACTGAGACAGTGCCAACAAGGATTGGTTGTCCTTTTTCGTGTCTAGTTTTTATTTCTTGGACGAGTTCTTTTAGTTTCTCATCTTTATGAGCATAGATATAATCTATAGCATCAATACGAGCAATTGGTCTATTGGTTGGAATAGATACAACTCGCATATTGTAGATTTTTTGAAATTCTTCTTCTTCGGTCTTAGCAGTACCAGTCATGCCAGATAACTTCTTAAATAAACGGAAGAAGTTTTGATAAGTGATGGTTGCCATCGTGACGGTTTCTTCTTTGATTTTGACGTTTTCTTTTGCTTGAATAGCTTGTTGTAAACCATCAGAATATTCACGACCTTTTAAGATACGACCAGTAAACTGGTCAATTAATTGAATTTCCCCATCTTGATCAACCATGTATTCAACATCACGAGCCATGATGTAGTTTGCTTTTAAAGCTTGTTGAATTCGATGGACGTCTTCTTGATGCTCTGGATCATAAAGGTTTTTAACACCGAACATACGTTCTGCACGTCTATTGCCTTCCTCAGTCAATGAGCAAGTTTTATCTTTGATATCGATTTCAAAGTCGACGTTTTTCTTTAACGCTTTAGCGAATAAGTCATACGTCTTATAGGAAGATGCACTTGTTCTTGCTTGACCAGAAATAATAAGTGGGGTTCTAGATTCATCAATTAAAATTGAGTCAGCTTCATCGATAACAGCGTAGTTAAGGCCTCTTAAAACTCGACGTTTTGGGGTAATGGCCATATTATCGCGAAGATAATCAAAACCAAGTTCAGCATTTGTTGAATAGCAAATATCACAATTATGTTGTTGTTGTTTTTCTTCGGTAGTTAAATCGTGGATATTGCAACCAACGGTTAAACCTAAGAATCTATAGATTTGCCCCATCCATTCCGCGTCACGTTGGGCGAGGTATTCGTTAACGGTAACGACATAGGCACCTTCACCTTTTAAGGCATTGAGATAAATAGCCATGGTTGCGGTTAAGGTTTTACCTTCACCGGTTTTCATTTCGGCAACATCACCATCATGCATAACTAACGCACCGATGATTTGAACCTTATATGGGAATTGACCTAGAGTTCTTTTAGCAGCTTCTCTAGCAACAGCGAAAGCTTCGTACTTGATATCATCAAGCGTAGCGCCGTTTGCTAATAGGTTTCTAAAATATGGAGTTTTTGCTCTAAGTTCTTCATCGCTTAAAGCCGCCATTTCCTTTTCATAAGCAATAACTTTATCGGCTTGCTTAGAATATTTGTTTAAGGTTCGTGCTTCAAACCTAAATATCTTTTCAATAATATTCGCCATAGTTTTATCTCCTTAATAGGACAATTTAGTATTCTACCATTCAATAAATGGTATCGCAAACTAATTAAATAGTTTAAAAATCTAAACGCCTGTTTGAATGTCTTTGGTCTTACTCATTACGAGCACTTTTATCTTTTTTGGATGCTTTGTTTTTATTAAATCGATCATCGCTTTTACGGTTGACCCTGTTGTGTAAACATCATCAACAATCAGGATCTTTTTCCTAGAAAAATCAACATCATCTATTTCTAGAAATTCTTTTATTTTGTGGCGTTCGCTTGCTTTTAGATCAGATTGTTTCATGTCGTTTGTTTTATGAACACAGCAGTTCATCTTTAGATGAAGAGTTTTAAATATTTCGACAACATGGTTGTATCCTCTTTCTTTATCTGCCTCTTTTGATGATGGAGCGGGCACTAAGACATAACCAAAATATTTGAGATACAGATAAGTTTTAAAATAATCGAAAAAGACACCAGCTAATTCATAATCAAAACAGCCTTTGAATTGATAGAGATTCTTTTGAACTTCTTCATCGTAACTATAAATATAAAATCCATCGATTTCGCCTATTTTAAATTTTATTAATTTAGGCTTAAAATTCAGAAAACAACGATGACATATCTTCGCATCTTTACTTAATAAAGAGTGAAAAGATCCTTCTTCAATTGGTTTGAAGCATATTTTGCAAAGATTTGTTTTTGTTTTCGATTGTTTGGATGGTTCTTCTAATTGCAGACGTTTCTTTATCTGCAAGAAAAATGACTTCACCTTCTGGAGCATCGCATTTCCTTCCAACTCTTCCTGAGATTTGTATTAGAGCGTGTTCATCATAGATTTCATGGTCCGCTTGAAAGATTATGACCTGTAAATCTTTAATCGTGACTCCTCTTTCAAGCACGGCTGTTGTGACTAGATATTGGTACTTGCCGTTCTTGAAATCTTCAATAACCTCAGCTCTATCGATTTTCTTTGAATGAACAACGTTTCCACCAGGAATAATTTTGCTAATAACCTCATAGACTTTTTCTGCCAAATCAATCGTGGGGCAAAATATGAAAACAGGTTTATTTTCTTTTCTAAATTTATGCATGATTCGAATGAGGGATGGATACTTGCTAATTCCATATCTAATCAGGACTTTTGGGACTGGAAGAGGGTGACGATGAAAGCGAGTATTCAAATGTAATATATCGGCGTTTTGCCGTGAAAATGCTTGTATTATCTCATCGGACGGGGTCGCAGACATCATCACAATTCGGCCTCTTGAAGCATTGTGGAGCATCGACATTAAGAGGTCATTATCTTTGAAGGGGAAAGCATCAATTTCATCAAGAATTATAAGATCAAAAATCTGTGGATATCGATAAAGTTGATGAGTCGTTAAAACAACGATATCTCCTTTAAGATTTGAGGTATGCCCACCATAAACAGAAACAACCTTATTCGAAGGAAATGTTGCTTTGATTCTAGGCGTTAATTCAATAACGACATCACGTCTTGGAACTGCAAACGCAACCGTGTTACCTTTTGATAAAGCTGTAGCAATTGCTGCATACACCAATTCGGTCTTTCCTGAGCCACATACCGCGTCAATTAACGTATCAATCCCGTTTAAATAGTTAGACTTAACTTTTTCAGATATTTCCTTTTGCTCTTTAGAGAGATTATATTTCAAATCCAAAACCACAGGACCTGAGCGAAGCTTTAGGATCTCAACAACTTCACCTTTAAAAGAAATACATCTTCTACAATACCGTTCGCCGTTTCTTATACCGGTGTACTTTAAATCTTCGTTCCCGCATATAGGACATTTGTATGATTCTATATTGCATCATCTCCTCTCGTTTGTTTTAATATAAGCGTTAGTGTCTGCCGGTCAAACCGGATAAAGCCCAAATTTAGTAGGTTTTGCACTAACTTTTTATTTGCTCTCTTGACAGCTATTCCGCAGATTGTTTTAATATTTGCAATCGGTGAATTTGCTGAAATAGAGCGTCGTAGCCGATTTTTTTATTTGTATTTTTTCCTTTTAATTCTTTTGATAGTTCTTTTGTCATTACGGTCCCGATTCCAATCATAAGTTTTGTCACCAAAAGAACTTTTATCATCAGAATAATTCCTAATTACCACATAATATTGACCATCCTTATATTTGTTTGGATGGTGAAATAGTGGCTTGTTATGTATATCTTTCTTTTTTGTTATAATAACCGGCTTTGATGTTATTAAAATGTTTTTTCTTCTATCGTCTCTTTGACCATGGATGTATGAATAGTGTTTTCTCTTCTTGTTGTATCTAAATTCGCTGATTGACATAAACAACCTCCTATAACTTAATACTGAGATTTTTTGAAAATTTGTTGAAACAAGAAAAAAGCCTCCTTTGGAGGCTAAAATTTTTTCTATGTTTTTATTACTCTATTTCAGAGACACGTCTTTCGTGACGTTCACCTTCGAATTCAGTGGATAAGAATAGGTCAATTCTTCTTAGCACATCCTTAAGTTCCATGAAGGATGCTCCAAAGGCGATCATATTCGCATTGTTGTGCTGTCTAATTAATCTAGCAACGTCGTCGTTATAGGCTAATCCACAGCGGACACCTTTAACTTTATTAGCGGCCATCATGATACCTTCACCGGATGAACACACTAAAACGCCGTATTTAACTTCGCCTTTTGCAACTAATTCGGCAGCGGCTCTACCAAAGATTGGGTAATCGCAGGATTCGAGAGAATTGGTCCCGCAGTCAATAACTTCATGGCCTTTGCCTTCTAGATATTTTTTAATTTCTTCTTTGTATTTAAATCCAGCGTGATCGCTTCCGATTGAAATTTTCATAATGATTCTCCTAAAGTTTTAAAGATTTCTTCTTTGGTTATAACACCTTCACGTATTACATTAACATTTTCATTTAATAAGACAATAGTAGAAGGAATATTACTTGTCGATTCGCCTTCGATGACTGCATCAATTTCTTTTTCAAAAATCTTAATGACGTCATCCGATTTAGTTAGAGGTGGTTCTCCAGATTTGTTCGCAGAAGGAACAAGAAGTGGTTTTCCAACTTCTCTTATTAAATCTCTAACCATCTTATCACCAGAAATTCTAATTCCAACATTGCCTTCTTTAGAAATACAATACGATGGAAGATTCTCTTTTGCTTTCAAAATAATAGTAAATTGACCAGGCATATATTTCTTAATCAACTTTGTCGCGCGTTCATCAACATAAGCATATTTCTCTATGTCATTGATTGATGAGAGCATCAACGTGAATGGTTTTTCTGGCGGTCTTCTTTTAACTTGAATTAATCGACCATAAGATTCTTTATTATCGAAAATAACTCCAAAGCCAAAAACTGTTTCGGTTGGAAAAGCGATGAGACCCCCGTTAGAAAGTATCTCAGCAGCTTCACTTAATTGGCATTTCGAAAGTTTTTTCATACAACTATTATCTTATAAGTTTTTATAAAAAGATACGACAAAAAGAAGCAAAAGCTTTGCTTTTTTTAAAAATAGAGATTTTAGCTTCAATTAATCTTTTTTAATGTTTTCAAAAACTTGATTAGTAGTCATCATCTTCCAAATGACTCGAATTAGTTTTCTGGTTGTGGCAATTATCGCGACGTTTGTTGCCTTCCCTTGATGGAGTTTTGAATAATAATATTCTGAAAAAACGGGTGAATGAATTCTTAATTTTTGAACACTTAATGCAAGAGCGTATCTCAAAATAGGAGATCCTCTTTTTCTAATATGGCCTTTATGATTAATCGTACCTGATTGATAAACCTTAACATCTAAACCAGCAAACTTTATTAGTTTTTCTGGATTAGAAAAACGGTTAATATCACCTATCTCACCTATAATCATCGCGGCGAGATTTATTCCTATTCCTGGAATTGAAAGAATGGGAGAGTTTAATTCTTCCATCAAAGGTTCTAATAATTCATTAAGCATGTCTATTTCTTCGTCAATGATTGTAACTTGAGTAACGAGATTTCTAATAATTTGTTCATCAACTTCTGTAGAATAGCCAATCGAATTTTTAGCGAGTTCTCTAAGCTGATTAAATCTATTAAAACTGATCGAACCTTTTGACATTCTTCTTAATATTTCACCAGTTTCGCTTCTCATCCTTGCCATCTTTTGTGGAGATGTATATTCGCTTAATAGCCACCTAATTGTGGGTGATTCAAATAGATTTCTACCCATGTTTTTTCTTGTCCCATCTTCGTTTTTCTTAAAGAAAGAGACAAATTCTGGAAACACTTCATCTAAATATCTTAATAAATGGTTATAGCAGGCAATCTTATCTCCAAAAAGAAAATATTTTGCTCTTGAGATTTTACGAATCTCTCCGATAAGGTAAGATAATTGTGGGGATGAAGTAAATGGATGAGTTGCTACATATTTAGCAATTAACATCGCATCTAGATTATCCGTTTTGGCCAAGTTAACTGATTCAGCGTCGCGAA
>JAZLFJ010000050.1:0-2005 GCA_045615665.1 Bacilli bacterium | reverse complement strand
ATTCAAATGCGTCGGTCAATTGATACATGTCAATCTTACTGTCCACAAAACTTTTTCCTTTTTTCTCCGCGTCAATCCCATCTTTTACAATTTCGAGGGAGTAGGCAATGTTTTTGTCCATTACCGTTTTTGTAGTTTTCTATGTTCTCGCCATGAGATTTGTTGTTAAGGTTGTTGTTTTGAATATTAACACGATGCTTAAGTGCGATACAAAGTTCGTGATTCGAATTGAAACAAGCAAGAAAAACAAAACTATTTTTTATGCGTTTTACTTTTTTTATATAATGGCACAAAAAATGGAACATCTTTTAGAGAAAGACCATATGTAAAAATGGGTGAAATGTTAAAAAGTCTATAACCAATTCTTTATAATGGAGTTCAAGGTCTAGTTTTTAATAAAAAAGTCATGAGGTCGAAACCTAAGGATTTTAGGATTTCATTGAGACTTGGCATTGGTTAAGTGGCCCAAAAGTGGTCAGTATTTTTAAGGAGTATACCTGCGTTTATTTGAACTAAAGATAAAATCCAAAATTATAATAGCCCAATGTTTAATAGCTTTACTAAAAGATGTATCTTTGCACATTATCATTATTATTGCATTATGAAAAATACAGTTTTTGCTATAACGGGAATTCTGTTTGGCGCGTTCTTTATTGCATGGCTTATTAATTGGCTGCTATCCTTTGATGGCTTTATTCCATCTGCATTCTCCAATCGTGAGTGGTTCAGTTTCTGGACCACTTATTCGCCTGGTATTTCTGCTTTGATAATTGGATATCTTGCAATTTCTTCCGGAAATAAAAATAACGAGAAGGCCTTGCGTCAACAAACGGCTTTATTGATCCGTCAGGAAAATGACAGATTCAAAGCAGAGATAACAGAGGAAGTAAAACTGCAGAATCTTATGTTCAATATTTTGGAACATTGTGCCATGTTTGTTACAATGGATCATAAAGATATTCCCGGGATGAATGCTAGGGTCATAAAAGACAGAGCAAGAATCCAGGAGCGTTGTATAAGCTGGAATTTTATCAGACAAATGTATTTGCAGTCATCTTTCCTTAAAGAAGACGTTGATCGATATGATACCTGTTGGAATGAATCTGTACAAAAGCTTGATGATTATCTAAAGCTTCAGATAGATATGCTGCTCAAAATACAAGAGGTTGATCGTACAGAAGAGTCAATAGAGCTTTATGAAAAATTATTATTGGAGCTGAAACAGAAGCTTGAACATCCTTCTCATAGAAACGAAGAAAAGCTTAAGGTTCAAATCTTGGAGCATGAACAAGCAAAAGAAAAATGCCAGAAATCTCGCGATGAGGGTAATAATGCGATCTCAATTTTCGTAGAAAGAGCCAAAGCTTTGCAAGATGAAATATTGAGGGCTCAAAGCCTGTTCTATATTTCTTCTATGGAGTTTTTGAGTAAGATCAATCAATTTACCTTTATGGATACTGCCACTTATGAGAGTATTAAATCTGATTTACATCGTTCTTCAAGATAAACTTCGTTCTGGCATTCTCAAGGCGAAAATCAATTAGGTGCTGAGAAAAAATGTGGCAGCATGTTGTAGGATTGTTATCATCAGATAATCGGTACGGTTTATTGCAAATTTATCGTACCGATTTTGATACTTATAGAAATCAAAAATGTCTTTATTGAATCATATTGTAAACCTTTTTATCTAATAATAGCATAACTTATTAGTTTATTGGATATATTTGCAAACGAAAAGGTACGGTTTATTCTAAATTATCCGTACCATATAAAGAGAAAGGAAATGTCAATAGCAGATACTATTAGAAATAAGATAGCACGTAGTCCTAAGAATACAATATTCTTCATCGGAAGCTTTCCGCAATTCGATGAAGAATACGTTCGTCAGGTCTATCTGGAATTAATTGCATCTGGTCAATTGATGCGTATTGGAAAGGGCATTTATTATGTCCCACAGATTTCCCGTTTTGGCCCTATTCAGCCAACCACAGACATTGTTGCAAAG
>JAZLFJ010000049.1:0-1353 GCA_045615665.1 Bacilli bacterium | reverse complement strand
CTGACCGTCTCTGTCAACTCGTCATTACTTTCTTCAGCTTTGCTGCATCCGAATAATGAGAGACAGAAGGTCAATGTCAGGAGCAGTGTGAGTAGTTTGCTTACTTCCGGAATCCGTTTTTCGAGCTTCATAAAGCACCTCTTTATCGTAGTTAGTTTAATCGAAAATTGTCTAACTCCATTAAATACTTCTTTTCCGTAGTTAATAGAATCGAAATTTAATACTCAATCTATAACTCGTTTTAAATTATCAATAGTTGATTCGCTAAATCCATCTAAATCTGAAAGCTTAATTACTTCATTATCAAGTAATGCCATAAGATTAATAAACATATCAGACTTTCGCATACATAACTGAACACCAGGATTTTTAACATCAGTTTTCATTTTGTTGTTAAGTTCCCAAAAGCGAGTAGATGCATTTTCCGTTTTGGCAATAATGACAGCATACTCTTCTAAAAGTTGTTCCATATATCGTTCTTGCCATAATGGAAGTCTTTCTCGAAAGAGCTTCCAATCTTCCTTGCTAATTTCGTCCATGAGTTTCTCCTTGGATTGAAACGAGATTGAGTTCGTTTTCATTATAGCAAAATTAGTTCATAAAGAGAGATGATGAAAAGCTGAGGAGTGGCTCTAAAGAATGAGATGAAATTCGGAAGCAGGATAAAGCAACGCCGTCGTAAACGACGATTTTGCTGCTACAACAACCGGCAGTGCCTGTTGTATATGTGTTTATTCTGAAAGAGTAACAACGGCGTATATTATTTTCGATGGCGATAGCGCAGTCGTTTCCCTTATAAAACAACTCAAAACCCTTATGTTTCTAAGGTTGTATAACAACGGCGTTAACGATGGCGTTGAAGTTAAGCATATTTTTCAATAGCTCCATAAATAGCACTGTTGAAATGTAGTATTTTCAATGGTTTGAGCACGATTTTGTAAATAATAGATACAAGAATAGCGCTTCTTATAAAAATTAGCGCTATTGAAAAAATCACGAAAAGCCTTACACGATCGGCACTGCCGAACGTTGTTTATGCAGTAGCAGAAATTTTAGCGCTATTGCTTTATCCTGCTTCCGATAAATGCATTCGTTTTTCACTTTCAATGTATGCTCAATAAAGCGGATTACTATTTACTTTTATGTTTCGATTGCAAATGCAATTGAAAAAATGACCAAGTGCTTACAAAAATTGACAATTGCTATGTTTAAGTGAAGGGGAAGTATATTCCAGGTTATCAAAATATAAATGTGACTTTTGCGCAAATATTGCAAAAAGGCGAATTAAACTTGTATTTCTCGATTTTTAATGATACATTATTTATAGTTCTTTAGAATCGAGGAAATATATAT
>JAZLFJ010000048.1:0-38058 GCA_045615665.1 Bacilli bacterium | reverse complement strand
CATATATGATTATAAGACAAACACATTAACCCTATATGATGCTTATATTCATTATGAAACTGCTGGCATTCATGATTTCGATTACACAAATGATATAGGATACAGCGAATTTGATTCAGATAAGATTGCTGGTTTAATTGGGTGGACCGGTGGTGGTAGTTTTACTTTAAAATTATTAGGAGAAAATTATTTTTATTCTAAAGGAGAAAATTATTTAGAAACTGTTATTGTTGCTCCTTTATCAAGTGACGCTACTTTAAATATTGTTGGTCCAGGAACCGCTAATTTTTCTAACACAAAACATTCATCAATCTTAAATCAAAGAGGAAAATCATATATCGATAATGTTTCTTTAAATGGCAATTTGCAAGGTTATTCAGGAATATATTCAAAGGATTTATTCATTAGTAATAGCCATATTAATTTAACTGGCACTACTCAAACAATGGAATGTTTTGGTATTCTTGCTTCTTACATAACAATGAGTAGATCATATTGTGAAATGGTTAATTTTGGTTATGGTATTCAATCTTCAGCTTTATCTATTATTGATACTGATATTAAAATGAATGATGTATACACGGGTATTAGCACGAGTTCCGCTATTTATGATGGATATAAAATTAATGGTAGATATTCTACTAATATCGTTATAGAAGGAACCTACCAAGGCATAAGTTCTATCAACACGATTGTTTTTAATTCTTGTTATGTTGATATTGATCTTACTCAAGGATATTGCATCTTAACTCCTGCTACTACAATTGAGGCTTATGATTGCAATATTGATGTTACAAGTGAGAATGAAGGCGTAGGACTTAATGCATATCAAATTTGGTTAACTAACTGTAATGTTGTTGCTAAAGCAAAAATTGCTTTATTCTCAAGTCTTAATGGTTTTCAAGAAGAAGGAAGAGAAGCTGAACCGAATATAGAGATAGATAACACTTCCATTATTGCTAAAGGTGAAATATATGGAAATGGACATTTTAAAGCCACTAACTGTAAGGATGAAGAAAATTATAAATACTTAGAAAAAGAAGTAGATTCTGAAAATGAACAATATTTATGGGCTCTTTGTCCTACTAGTGAAACCGAACTTAAATATGACGTCTTCTATGATGAATATGACCGCCCATATTACTATCCAACAAATGCGTTGGATCATGTAGTAATTAATGCTGAACATGCAGCCGATTCTCAACAAAGTGAGCCTACCACACATATATGCGATCCTGGAAAAACTGCTAGATTTGGCTTAGGAGTAGATATTTGTGATAGATCTTCGTATTATAACTCCGATAAATCGATTGAAATTTGGGGCCTTCGTTTTTATAAGAATTTTGATAGTGCGGCTGACGAAATCCAACTTGAATACTGGGCTATGCTTTACCATAAATACTTTGCTTGCGCAACTTTCACAATAGTAATTGTTGATATAGACGGTAATGAAATTGCCGCTTTTAGAAATCATTGCTTTTCTGGCGAAGGAATGCCAAGAGTAAAATTTACTAGAGATTATTGCATTCGCGGAAATAATCTTGCACTTCTTTCATTTATTCAAGACTATAAAGAAACTGGTCTTCAAAACTATCAAGTTTATTTAGAATCAATTAGTATTGATTAATTATTTTTTTAAATTTTAAAAAATTGAAAGGAAAAAATTATGAACAAAAACATTATTAAAACATTAGGATTTGTATTTGCAGCAGCTTTATTAACTGGTTGTGGTAATAATCCACACACTCATTCTTGGTCTGATGAATGGACTTGTAATAATATTGAACATTGGCATGCTTGTTCCGGATGTGTTGAAACTAAAGATAAAGCTTCTCATACCGATTCGAACAATGATGGCATATGCGATGTCTGTAACCATTATTATCATGATCCTATAAAACCAACTACTCTAGAAATTACCAAACAACCACAAAATGTAACAATTAATTATGGTGATAGCATTTCTATGAAAGTTGAGGTAAATAATCCCGAATTAGTGAAATCTTATCAATGGTATAATGGCTTATTTGAAAATGGAATATTAACAGATTCTATTGCTTTGACTGGCAGCAAGTCAAAAACTGATACATATGATTTAAATACTTTTTTAGATTATTACCAAGATGCAAATTATGGTTTTCAATGCATAATTACAGATATAAACGGTAATGAAATTGAATCTGATTGGGCACAAGTATTTGTTAATCCTGATATAGATGATTTTCCATATATTGTCGTAGGAGATTATCTTCTAAAACCAGGAAAAACATTTGATTTAGCTAATACTTCATACGGAACTGGAACAATTACAGTTAATGAAGATTGCACTCACTTTATTTTTGATAATGTTATGATGTCAAACCAATTTTATGAATCAAATTTTGGAGGAATAGGTTTTAGATATCTTGATTACGGACCTGATTATAAAGATGTGACTTATGAATTTAATGGTATCAATATTTTCCAAAACCATTATTGGGATGATGATTATGTTGATGGTGGAGCTATATTTCAATATCAAGTCCTTGGATTACCTCGCCAAGAATTAGGACCAACCGCCACATTTACCGGAACTGGCTCTTTATCATTCTACGGAGGAAGTTATGGTATTTACTTAGGACATGCAAGTATGATTCAAGATATTGATATGAGTTTTTACGGTCAACCAAGTAGACATACAAATGGTATTAAATGCGATTATTATACTTTAGAAAAAGGTAGATTATTTAGAGGCTCATTATCTGGTAGGGCTCTTGATATATTTGACGCTACTTTAAAAGAAGGATCAAAATTATATCTAAATTTAGATACCGCCTATAGTGGGATGATGGGTTCTACTTCAGGTATTAGTGCTTCTAGCGATGTCAAAATAAATAATGCAGATGTAAAAATTAATACACTATTTAATTTTAAAAAGGAAATTGAAGATGAAATTCGTGTAATATCTGATGGTATTATGTCTTATGATGGCGAAGTTATAATTAATAATTCAAATATAGAAATATCCGCCCTTCAATTTAATGATGATTTTGATTTTGATGAAGGTGTTACTTCCGCTACTGCAGTAGTTGGAATAGGCGCTGATTTTGTAGAAATGAATAATTCTTATCTAAAAGTTGAAATAAATGGAAACGCTATTGCGGAAGCCCGTGCTATAAATTCCCATGGATTTTCAGCTACTAACTCTAAATTAAATCTTGATGTTGCGGGAAGAACGGCTGGAGGAATTGAATGTTATGGTACAGTTGCAACAGATTTAGCTCCTGTATCTTTTGATAACACTGATGTGAATATCAATTTACATAATTATTTATTAGATACTTCCGATGATGTAGAAATATTACCATGGGATAATTCAGCTATTTATGGTTTTTCATTTGATTTTAAGTCATCAAATCAAAACACAATTACAATTAATACAAATGGCGTTCCTACAATTTGTTTAAGAACACGAATTGAAGAAAAAGGAAAACATATTAATCCCCACGATGACTATAATGATAGCTATTTAAAATTTAATAATGTTACTTATTATTCTACAAAAACGATTAATTATAATGAAAAATCTTATACAACTTCATATGGGTATAATTTTGTTTACGAAACTTTATATGAAAAGTTAGGTTCAAATAACTATAAATATATTGATAATTTAGTAATAACATATGTAGAAAAATAATTTTTATAAAATAATATGAAGAAATTTTTAATATCTATCTTATCGATATTTCTTTTAGTGGGTTGTGGATCATCCTCTAAAAATGCTGCGTGGAATGAAAATGAAAGAGCAATTATAAAAGAATATCTTTATGATGTTGAACTTCCTAAACCAGAAATAAAAGATTTACCCGAACTAACATGGAATGGTTTAACTAATGCCGCATCGCTATATGGTGGCATTTCAAGTGCTTCAATTTTAGATGCATATGCTAGTAAGTTTTCTAAGGAATGGAAAGTAACTAAATTTGATTCAGAGGAAGAATATTATTACTATGGTCAAATTGGATTAAATTTAGAAGTTGGAAAACGTTATGTAACTGTCCAATTTGGTGGATTAGACAGTAGTGGTAATATAACTAGCGATGGAACTGGTACCTTTGCGGCGATATATTTTGATCAATTTTTATATTCCTGGCCGAAAGATTATATCGATTTATTGCTTAATCAAACTGAGGAAATAGTAAATATTCCTGCTTTTGTTAACGCTACTCACTATGGAGTTAATGATTCTTTTATTGATTTAGGAATTCTTGCTGTCGCCTGTTTAGGAACAGATGAAAGTTCTATAACAAAATATAGCAATTTATTAAAAGATAATGGCTTCACCTATGAAGGAATAGATGAATATGACTATGAATCATATCTATCAAGAGGTAAAACAGTTAAAGTTGGATTAAATTATGATTCAGAATATCAATGTTTAGATATGATGTTTGCCATTTTTGAACCACAACTAAAACAGTGGCCAACTCAAGAAATTAAAAATGCTATTAAAACTTATATTGGTAGTGAAGAAGTAGTACCGCCATATGAAATTCTTGATGAAGAAGGATATTACATTTTAAGAGATAATTATTTTTATGATTATGGTTATATTGGAATATATTGTCATACAATTCATGAGATAGCTAAAGAACAATATAATATTACTTTATTAACTGCAGGTTGGTCTTTAATTGGAGAAAAAGAAGATGGCTATGTTGATTATTTATCTCCAAATGAATCTCTTGCTGTATCTATTAAATATGATGAGGATGAATCTTGTTTAGAAATATTAGTTTATAATCCTAGTGATTCTTTTGAAGAATTTATTTGTAGTCCACTAAACCGAGCGACAATAGGTCTAGGTGTAAATAAAATTGATAGTCATATCTATATTGGCTCTAGTAAAAATTCGGTCACTCAGTTGGAACTTAAAGTGCATCCTGCGAACTCGTTTAACGTTTATTTCAATACTCAAACTTCTAAGTTTTTTTCTGGTGTTGATGTAGGAATTACTATTGTTGTTACTGATAAAAACGGCGAAGAAATAGGGGTATTTTATGATAACTGCTTCTGTTTTAGAGATGGGCCACATTTTATTAAATTTGTTAGAAGTGATTGTGTAAGAGGAAATAGGGATGCCATTGATTTATTCTTGAGCGATTATAAATCCACTGGTGGAGAAAATTACCAGGTTTACATATATTCAATTCGTTTTAATTAAAAGATCATTTTTCATTCCATCGCTTAATATCTATAGTGGTTCTAGATAATTTAATTTCTTTTATAACATTGATATTTTGCTCGTTTGGATGGGCTAATCACTAATTAAAAACTTAATGTTTCTTATGTTTTTAGCCATTATCATCTCTCCAATTAGTATCTTGATTAACCGGTTCACAAACGAAATTCATTAATAAAACATAATTTGATATATTTCTCCCAAAGAGAAAATTCTTATAAAGAATCTGCTGAACAAGTAACTTATTACAACACAAATATTAATGACGTTAAAAAGATAGTGGATGAAGTTCAATCAGCTTTTAGCTGGATGCATATTTCTTATTAGTTTAATTCTAACCCCAGTGTCTCCCCAACTTTTTTAGAGTTCATAATTTTTAGTCAAAAATAGTTGGGCAACTTGAGCTGGTTCAGAATCTCTCTTACTTTCGCATAAAATGGCTTATTTTCTACTATTAAATAGTAGAAATAAAAGAAAAGACGCGTATTAGTTTACGTGTCTTGACATTTCATCATGTCCTTAAATGTTAGGACACGTAAGCACTTTTAAGACTAAATGTTAGGACACGTAAGGTCTCAAAAAGCAAAAGAAAAGATGGCCGAAGCCATCAATAGACTCTGTTGGAGACTTTTTAATTTATGCAAATGCCATAGTGGAGAACGAATTTCTTTTTTCTAATGTAATATGTTTCTTCTTCAAGAAGTATGTCATCATCCATATTTTGAATAAGAGAAACATCACCAGCATTTCCTAATACAAAAGTAATGTGCTCTCTATCGTGGATAATTACCCTACTAAACACCTTGCTTAATGGAAATTCAGATAGTGAAGAGATAATTCGGTTATAAGGCATTAAGGTCTTCTTAAATTGATAAAGGTAATCAGAAATATTTGTAGCAGCGGAGATCATATTTTCTAGAGCCACTTTTCTAAGATATAAAGGCTTGAGCTTTTCATTATAGGCTTTATTGACCTCGCGATAAAATTCATCATCAATGTCTTTGTACTTTTTGAATTTTGCTTGTAAAACATCTATTTTTTCTTCCAATTCCTCAATTTCTTTCTGCTTTCTATTCACGTCATTCTTCTCGTTAAAGGAATCCTCAAGAAGTTTATAAAAGCTATTTTTGTTTGTGATAACTTTATTTACCATCTTCAATGTGGCAATATCAATTACATCTAATGGTATGTCATCATTTTGGCATTCTTTCCTAGAACGATTAGATGCACAAGTGAAGATTCTTCTTTCTGAAGATTTTCCTCTATTGTTAATTTTGAAGTTGTAGTTTTTACCACACTTTCCACAAACGTAAAGTCCTGAATAAATTGATTTATTGATGCAAATTTTGCCTTCTCTTTTATCATCGTATTTATTGGACTTCTGATATTCGATTGCCTTCTTTTTTAACTTTTCATTAGCGGCAAACCACACTTCTTTAGTTACGATAGCGGGGTGATTATTTTCTATAAGAAGAGTAGGAAGTGTGCCATTATTTTTAATTTTCTTTCCTCTTACTCCTTCAATGAATGTCTTTTGAAGATAACAAGCACCCATGTATTTTTCATTATGAAGAATCTTTCTGAATGCTTGAAAACCCCATTCTTTAGTGAATCTTGATTTGTAACCATATTTGTTTAATTCATCAATTATTGCTTGGCGAGTATAGTCTTTTAAATATAAATCATAAATAAGTCTTACCGCTTGAGCTTCCGTTTCATCTATTACTATTTCTCCATTTGGCCCTTTATGGTAACCATAGAGTTGTTCAGGATTAAAGTAACCTTTCTTGTCACGGAAGTTTTTAGCATAACTTAATCTAACATTATCACTAATTACTTTTGATTCATTTGCAGCATGAGCACTGAGCACATTAATTAATAATTCGCTATCTTGGTTGAAAGAGGAAATGTTCTCAGTTTCAAAATAGACCTCAACATTATTCGCCTTTAAAGCTCTTAGAATATTTATTGCATCTTCAGTATTTCTCGAGAATCGCGATAGTGATTTGGTGATTATTAAATCAATTTGACCTGATAAAGCTTTATCAATCATCTTTTGGAATTCTTTTCTTTTATAAATTGAAGTTCCGGTTATGCCTTCATCAATAAAGACTCCAGCGAATTCGTAATTAGGATTTATCATAATCATTTTGGTATAAGCTTCAATTTGATAGGCCAAGGAAGATTCTTGTTCATCAGATTTAGAAGAAACACGTGCATATGCACATACTCTTTTCTTATTAAACTCAGTTACTTTTTCAATAGTTTCTACTTTTTCCATTGAGCATTTCCTCCTAATCTTACAATCTTATATTTATGGACTTTACCAGTTATAGATGAACTATAAAATCCATGCAAAATCTCATCAAAATCTTGGATATTTTTAATATTTTTGCTTATTTCTTCATCGTTTGTTTGTGCTCCAAAGTAATCAATAATTGTAATAGTGTTATCATTTCCAACTATGACTCTATCGATTAATTTTAAGTAGCATTCATCTTTATCTAGGTTTTTAAGTAATTCAATTAATTCTTTGCTTCTATTTTCAGAAACAAAAGCATCATAGGTATTGGTTTCGATTTCAGATGACTCTCTTTTTAATTCATTAAGAAGTTTCTTGGTTTCTTTATAAAGAGTGGACAATCTTTCATCATCTGCATCGTCTTCACAACTCATTTTTTCCTCGATAATGCTTTTAAGTTTTTCTTCCGTTTCTTTAATTTGATTTTTTAATTTATAAAGTTTTTGTTGAGAAGCTGAGGCTGAACCGGCGTTTGATACAATGTTAATTAAAGAAGGCATTAAATCATTTTGAGCATAGTATTCTTTCATTGCTTTAATGCACATTCCATTTAGATCCTCACTTCTAATTGGGCTTTGCTCGCATCTAGTGGCAAGAACATTTCTTCTATTAACATTACATACATAAGTGTTTTTGCCATTAGACCTAGATTGGAAAATCATCATTTTGCCACAAACACCACAAAATATTTTGTTTGAAAGTGGTGAACCTACACTTCGTTTATGATTATCACTGTATTTCCTTTGTTTGATTATTGTCTGAACGAAATCAAATGATTCTCTTTCAATGATTGCTGGGTGATGATTTTTAACTAAATACATATCAGCATATTGGCCATTGCGATTGTCTTTTCTTTCATGAGATAAATAATCTAAAGTAACTGTCTTTTGAAGAAGAAGGTCACCTTTATATTTTTCATTTTGCAGAATCTGCATAATGTTTTGGCAGTGCCATTTCTCTTTTCCTGAACCAGTCAAGTAGTGGTTGCCTTCTAAATAAGCAATAATCTCGTTCATTGATTTGTTCGCTAAATATAGATTAAAGATGGCTCTAACTACTTTGGCTTGCTCTTCATCAATTATCATGTTTCCATTCTCATCTTTGGTATAACCAAGAAACTTAGAAGTAGGAACGCTCCAGTTACCTTCTTTCATCTTCTTTTTAATTGACCATTTTACGTTGTCTGAAATATTTTTAGCTTCTTCTTGAGCAATTGATGAATGGAAGGTAAGAATCATGTCACAGCGAGTGTCTAACGATGAAATATTTTCTTTTTCAAATTTAATCTCAACATTCTTTTCTCTAAGTTCTCTAATAATGGTGAGGACATCTAACGTATTTCTTCCAAGTCTAGAAATGGATTTAACGTAAATTAAATCAACTTTGCCCGCCTTAGCGTCTTTAAGCAAAGCATTAAGTCCATCTCTATGTTTTAAAGAAGTACCTGAGATGCCTTCATCAGAATACATTCCAACAAATTCATAATTTGGGTTTGAAGTAATCTTCTTTGTGTACTCATCTATTTGAGCTTTAAAAGAATGAATCTGATCTTCAAAATCAGTGGATACACGCGCATATGCTGCTACACGTTTCTTCTTATTTACTAACCCTTGAGAAGCAATGTATTGTTCAGGGCTAGCGATTTTAATAATCTCTTTTTCCATCATACGTATATTGCCTCTATTTTGTATTATTATCAACTATGTTGATACAATTTATTTTTGGGAGGTTATAGGCTTCTCTTAAGGACATCAAAAGACAATACCATTCTTCATGGCTAATTTTGTTTTCGGATAATAATTTATCTAAGATTGCTACTTCGAATTCATAGCTTGTCTTATTCATGAAAAAGAGCCTCCTGGTAGTTATCAGAAGGTGCTCTTAAGCTTTTAATTCCGAGATAAGTTTATTAGGTTTTTGTAATCTTGAATAGGTCAAATATTTTGCTATTTAAAAATCAATAATAACTTTATGAATTACAGCATCAACTTTGGACATTATGGTTTTTAGATTTGTGGTGAGTTGAACCCCATTTCTTGTGTAGTTATAGTTAGTGGCGGAAGAATAATCCATATTTTCGCCTTGGATTGGAGAAACATAACTAAAATATTCTGAAACTGATCCATCTTTATTTTTATCAATCATATGAACTGCAATGCGTTTATTTATTCCATTTGTTAATGCAGCATTTCCTTCAGAAACAATAAGTATAGAATTCGCAGGAAGGTTTAATTCATAAATAGGATTTGGATATTTGATGATTTTAATTTCATCTTTCACATCTTTTAAATTCTCATCTAGTAAATAATTTCTACTACTTTTAATTGGCTTACCAGTTTTGTAATCAAATTGATAAAGTGGGATATTCTTAGTTAAATATCCTTCTTTTAGCGTGCGTGCGTCCTTTTTTAATAATAAGTCAGTGGAAACATTCAAAATTGTTGAAAGGTATAGAAGCTTTGAAGAAGGAATATCAATTTGGCCACTTGCATATTTGCTCATTGTGGATTCATCAACACCAATGAGGTTTGCTATTTCTTTTGCTTTGTAGTGGCGGAGACGTCTATATCTTTCAATTTCCACACCTTTGTATTCTGGAATTTTTATATCTTTTAAAGGTATTGCTTTACTTAAAAAATCACTAAATTTAATCCTAGATAAGAGCTCGGCCATTTTTATATTTATTTCTTTTGCAGTAGAAGCGACACTTTGAATTGGTTCTTTAATGGCAAGTTCAGCTTCTTTGGCAGTATCACTAAATTTGGAAAGTACTGGTCCAAGGATATTAACAATTTGCTCTTTTTGTTCATCACTTAATTTTGAGACTTGTTCTTTAATATAGTCTTCACTTTTTTGAATTTCTTCAGGTGTTAATGGTTTAGCAATAGTGTTTTCAGTCATATTTTTATGCTCCTTCGAAAATATTGTAGCAAAATGCTTATGCAAAATACACTTTAAAATCAAGAAATATTATCATAACTAAAAACAGTAGATATACACATATACAATGTATATAAATTAAAAAACTTGATTTTAAGGCAAAGAAAATAATTATTCTCGGAACATATATTAAATATTTATGCTCCTCATTTTATCATATTTGTGCAAGCCATATTGCAGCTTAAACGATCGTAGCACTTGGCGGCATAAGTGGTAGACCCACAGAAGGAGCACTTAATGAAAAGATATCAATTAAGAATGTACTTGGTGAAAGCTAGACAGCAATTAGGGTATTCGCAATATAGAGTTGCTCTAGAAGCGAATATTTCTCACCAACATTACAACATGATTGAAAACGGCAAAATCACTGAAGGCATAACATTTTATATATTTGCCAAAGTGGTTAAAGCCCTTTGTATTCCTCTAGATGAAGCCTGGGAAGAAGAACTTAAGTACCAAGAAGCATTTCATCAAGAAGATTACAAGTAAAAAGAAAAGAGAATTGATGCTAATAAATAAAGCTTTTAATTCCAAAACAGAAGGTACTCATTTAGTAGCATCATTCTCTTAACAAATTGTTTTATTGGAGATTTAAATTTATGAATTCTAAAAAATCTTATTTCTCAGATGATGAAATTACAAAAAGTTATGAGAAAGAAGCAGAAAGATACTGCAACTTTGAAATATTCATAGGCCACGTAAATAAAAGTAGAAGTAAGTTCTTTAAAGAGATTGTGACCTCATTTGGAAGATATTTGGACAAAAGCGCTCCATTGCTTCCAGTAAAAGGAGATGTAATCAACTTCATATTTATTAATAGAAGTCGTTCTCTTAAAAGACTTAGTAAAGCGATTATTTACTTAGATGATTTTGTAAAGTGGTGCCATGTCTTTCAAGACAGTATTTGTGGCGGTGCTTATAAAGATAAAACCGTCAGAAGAATTATTAGGTATCTCGATGGCGGATTAAGTTGGACTGAAGATACAACTATTACCGATGTGATACCAGATCTCGATGATTTAATTCGTCGATACGAAAAATTAAAGGAGGAATCAAAAAAATGATTTCAAAACAAAAACATTACCCTTATAGCAACGAAGCTAAAATGTATCTTCTTTATAATGAGAATATTCCAAAATTAGCTCACCAACCATTATTAGATTTTGGCGAATATTTGGAAGAAAATCTTATATCAATTCCAGATTATGTTGATGCTGATGTATTTGTAGTTAAGTTTCTTTATAACAATTTAGAAGCAGAAAAATCTAATTTGAGATTGATTACTTACCATCTATATCGATTCATTCAATATTGTCACGAAAACAGAAATGACATTTTGAATGGCAGATTATGTGGTGAAAAAGTCGCTCGTTATATTGTCACAAATGGCGGTAGAGAAATTATCTATTACGATAACATTTTTGATGATAAAGACATTTAGCATATTGCTATAACCTAGACAAGGTTTGTTTAGATGATTATCATCTAAAAAGAGTTACAAAGTTCTTATATTTAACACTGAACATTAGTAAGTCTCTTTAGGAGAAATTATGTCCAAGAAAAAAGATACATTTGATATGTGGGTAGCAACAAAAGTAGTGAATAGCAAATTAGATTATATCAAAGATGCAGCTGCTACTTTTTACACACAAAAACAAATGTGTGAAGACTTAGGCATATCTGAACAAACCTTTGTCAATTTAAAGAAAAAACATCCGGAGATTCAAAAAGCAATCAATGATGGTGAAGCCATGCTTCTAAAAGATTTATTCTCTTCTTTAAAAAGAAAAGCTACAGGTTTTAAAGAATCTGTTACTTCAAAGTCATTGGAAAAGAATCCTATTGGTGGAACTAAAACTAAAATCCATGAAGAGGAGAAATATTTCCCTCCAGACTTTGAAGCTATTAAATACATCTTAATAATGAAATTTGGAAAACAATTCGATCCAAAGAAATTTATGCTTGAGATGATGGAAAAGAAGAATGAACCAGAAGTATGGCAAGATGTAAGAGCCATTGGTACTGATGAAGACTCCGATAAAGACAATTAGGAGGATTCTCACATGAGAGATTTTGTTATCGCTATAGGCCAAAGAGCCAATAGCAAAAAATGGACAAATAAAAAGGTCACATGGGAACAGCTATGTGAAAAGCTTTCTAAAACAATAACTACTTCTGAAACAGTGGAAGAATATAAACATTTTGTTAAGGAAGCTAAACAAGAAGCTAAAGACCATGGTGGATTTGTCGGTGGCAAGTTAAGAGACGGACAACGGTTAAAAAACAATGTTGAATATCGTTCTCTTGTCACATTAGACCTAGATGATGTTGCACCTAGTTTCTTACAAAAGTTTCTAGATACATTCAAATACACATGTTGCCTTTATTCAACGCATGGACATAGGGATGACTCACCTAGATTTAGAGTTATCATACCTTTAAGAAGAGATGTTGATGGCGATGAATATGTCGCAATATCTAGACTTCTTGCTAATGAAATTGGTATTGAACAAGTAGATCCAGTTAGCTTTTCAGTAAATCAATTAATGTATTGGCCAAGCACTCCTAGTGATGGCAACTTCATTTATCGAAATATTGAGAAAACCATATTAAATCCTGAAGTTTTTCTAGCAAATTATCCAAATTGGAATGATTTAACTTCTCTTCCTAAAAAGGAGAAAGAGACTCATATCAATAGTGGTAAACCAGGAAGAAAACAAGCTGACCCATTAGAGCATGATGGCATAGTGGGAGCATTTTGTAGAGCCTATGGAATTAGTGAAGCAATTGAGACTTTCTTAACTGATATTTATGAAGATGCAGGAAATAATCGATATCACCTTATTGGCTCCTCTTCTGTTGCTGGAGCGATTAACTATGATGATAAGTTTTTCTATTCGCATCACGCTAATGATGTTGCAGTAGGGCAGACACTCAATTCATTTAATTTGGTGAAGATTCATTTATTTGGAGATGATAAAGCTGCATTTAAAAAGATGTGCGAATTTGCTAGAAATGATGAAAAAGTAAGAACTCAAATTTCTAATGAATCTATTGAAGAAGCAAGAAAAGATTTTGGTGAGGATGTCGATTTATCTTGGATGAAGAAACTATCTAAAAACGATGATGGTGACATTCAAAATACAGTCAATAACTTAGTAGTCATTTTAGAAAACGATGAAAAATTAAAAGGTATCGCATATAACACTTTAGCTGGTATAGCAGAAGTTGTTAGCGCTGTTCCTTGGACTAGAGTGGGCTCAACTAAATTTTGGAGAGACGGGGATACTTCTCAGTTAAAAGTTTATGTTGAAAAGCATTATGCTTCTTTCTCAGATAGAAACTTTGAAATTGCTTTTAGCAAAGTAACTGAAGATAGAGCGTTTAATCCAGTTAAACAATATTTAGATAATTTACCTAAGTGGGATGGCACAAAACGTCTTGAAGACTTATTTATTAAATATCTAGATGCTGATAACAACAATTACACTAAAGAAGTTACCAGAAAGTGGTTTGCAGCTGCTGTAGCACGTATTTATAGACCAGGCGTTAAGTTTGATAACATTATCGTTCTTGATGGCAAACAAGGTGTCGGAAAATCCACAATTATTAAATCTCTAATTAATCAAGATTTCTTTAGTGATTCTCTTCAACTTTCTGATATGGATGATAGCAAGAAAGCGGGAGAAAAAATTCAAGGATTCTGGGTTATTGAAATTCAAGAATTAGCAGGAATGAGAAAAGCTGATATTGAAAAAGTTAAAGGATTTATTAGTACAACAGATGATAAATACCGCGCCAGTTATGGTCACCATGTAGAAATGCATCCTAGACAATGTATCATCTTTGCAACTGTTAACGGAGAACAAGGCTACTTAAGAGACCTTACTGGAAATAGACGATTCTGGGTTATTAAAATAAACTCCACAAATGTTATTCCTAATTTTAATTTCACCAAGGAATTTAAGGATCAATTGTGGGCGGAAGCCAAGCATTATTATGAGCAAGGCGAGAAGCTCTTCTTAGAAGGTGAATATCTAGAAGCTGCTGCTCAATATCAAAATAACGCTATGGAGCATGATGATAGAACTGGTCTAGTGGCTAAATATCTAGATGAACTTCTTCCTGATAATTGGGATGAAATTAATCTAGCAGATAGACAATATTATTTTAATAAGTCATTTGATGATTACCACGTTCCTAAAGTACCTTATGGACCTGCTATTTATCAAAGAGATGAAGTGTGCGGATTAGAAATCTGGTGTGAATGTTTAGGCAAGAATAAAGCCGACTTTACCTCCAAGGAATCTAATTCTATTGCAATGATAATGACTCAGATACCTGGTTGGGAAAGAAGTGGTCAAAGAAAAATCATGGGTCCTTACTCTGTTCAACGTTACTACAAACGCAAAAAATAGTATGACAGCTGACACCCTTGACACCAATTCTATAACTTTGCCAAAATGGGAATTTAATTCAATAGGACATAATTAAAATAGTATTTTAGAACTTTATAGAAAAAGGTGTCAAGGGTGTCAAGGGTGTCAATATTTTTTTTATTAATTATTTGTGTTAAAAATCAAAAAAATTACTCGTTAGAGCATTATTACATTCAAAAAAACGCGGAACAGGAACACGCAGAACACCAATTCTATAACTTTGCCAAAATTGAAATTTAATTCAGCAGTAGATAATTAAATTAGCGTTTTAGAAATCTATAGAAAAAGCTGTTCCGGGTGTTCCGCTGTTCCTTTTTTCATAAGAATTTATGCCAAAAAAGTAGACATGACCCACCCCCCCACCTAGCAAATACTGTGTATTTGAGAGTACCGACGGGCCCACCTCAGAAATACGCGAGGCCAAATTTTTGAAAAATCAAAATTGATTCTGGAAAATCTAAAAATAGGGGTGTTCTTAGTAGGACATTCCTTTTCATATAAAAGCCCTAAAAATAATCAAAGATTAATAGATATGAACTAACAAATGTGATATTCTTTAATCATGGAATTTGTTGAATCTCAAACACTAGAATTTAAAGAACAATTTAATGATTCTTGCAAACATACAATTGTGGCTTTCCTTTCTCACGGAAGTGGTGTTATTTATATTGGCATTAATAAAAATGGCAAACCTGTTAAATTAGATGATATTGATGCAATTCAAAGAGATATTTCTAATTTCTTAATTGATCAAGTCTCACCAAGATGTATAGAACTTGTTAAAACTTCTTTAGAAGATGTTGATGGATATACCGTTATTAAGATTAATGTCACACAAGGGGACAAACTTTTCTATATTAAGAAATATGGACTAAGTGTCAAAGGTTGTTATATTCGTGTCGGTTCTACAACTAGAGAGATGACCGATGAAGAAATAATGGCCAAATATGAATCCAATCTTCCAGAACCATTAATGAGGGAATACGAATCACCAAGTCAAAAATTGACTTTTGATATTTTAAAAACATCTTTGAGAGAACACGGTTTTCATATTAATGATGGTACCTTCTTAGACAATTACAAACTATTAACCAGTAAAGGAAAGTACAATTTTATTGCTGATTTGTTTGCGGATGAAAACGATATATCTATTAAAATTGCCCGCTTTGAAGGAACGACAAAAGCAAAACTTATCGAAAGAACGGAATATGGTTACAAATCTATTATTCTTGCTATAAGGAGAACTCTAGATAGGTTCGAAGCTTTAAATATTACAAAAAGCACAATTAAAGTTCCTCAAAGAGTGGATAAAAAATTATTCAACATGGATGCTTTAAGAGAAGCTTTCATAAATGCGATAGCGCATACAAAATGGACGGAGTTTAATCCTCCCCAAATTCAAGTCTTTAGCAATAGGATAGAGATTATTTCTACGGGCAGACCTATTAAAGATCTTTCTAGAGAGGATTTCTTTAAGGGCGTAAGCAAACAAAGGAATCCAGAATTAATGAGAATTCTTCATGATTTGGAATTTGTTGAGCAGACTGGTTTTGGTGTTCCTACAATTGTTGATGCCTATGGCACATCAGCATATGAATTCATGGATAACTTTGTAAAAGTTACTATTCCTTTTGATGAGGAAGTTATGTCCATGATAAATAAGAATGTCACTGATAATGTCACTGACAATGTCACTGAGTCGGACGAACAAATAATAATTAAATTAATAAAAGACAATTCGTCATGTACAAGAAACGATATGGCTAAAGCAATTGGGAAAACGGTTCGTACCGTGCAAAGAGTTTTAAATGCTTCGACAAAAATTAAAAGAGTTGGCGGAGATTATGGCGGCCACTGGGAAGTGGTAGACTAATTCATATCACCAATAAATTATTAATTACCTTCTTGGTTTATCCGGGAAGGTTTTTTAATATTGTTTCTCTTTTGCTTTATAAAAATAAAAAATGCAAAGTTAATTGGGGCGGGGGGTCTAAATCTCTACGATTAAAAAGTGGACATCGGCGTTGTGTCTCACGCACAAAAATCGCGAAATCAAACATATGAATAGGAAAAAATCAAACAATTAAGTTTTTATATCCTAGGATATAACTTGATATATAGTCAACACTACGCAAATATATGTATGACCAAAAAAGGAGGTCAAGAATCGATGAAAAAAGAAGAATTGAAAGTCGGACAAAAAGTGAAAGCCAAATTCAGAAAATATGGAGTCCATTCAATAGAAGGAGAAGTGACTGAAGTTTGCACTGATGAACATGCTCTCCAAGGCACATGGGTTAGCATCAAAGTAACTAGTGGAAATATGAATGATTCACATGTCAGTTGGATGGTTTCCAATAAAGTTGGATGTCTTGTTCCAATTAAAGATATTGTTGAGGTGCTAAATTAATCAATAGCGCATTAGCAATTCTTAACTATAACATAGTAAAGAACCCCTAATTGTGGTATGATATAACGTAATCAGGAGTTTTCTTGTAATGAGTAGTCACATTGATTTTAATGAAACAACTGCAAATAGAGATATTATGTCTATTCTTTTAAGTGATCACACTTCCGAAAGAAATATAATGTGGTGTACAGATGATTATTTGAAATATGGGAAAGAATACTCCGCAGACAACGAAATTCTCATTGAAATGATAACCGGCGATAAGCAAGACATTATTAGACCAAGAGTTTCTAAAGTAAATAGTGAGCAGAGACAAAGAAGCAAAGATATGGCTGAGGTCTTTACCCCATCATGGATATGTAATAAACAGAATAATTTAATTGATAACGCATGGTTTGGTTACGCAGGTGCTTTTAATAAAGAAAAGCAAAAAACGTGGGTAACAACGGATAGAGTAATATTTCCAGATGGTAAAGATTGGAAATCTTATGTTGCTGAACAAAGACTTGAAATTACATGTGGGGAAGCTCCTTATTTGGTTTCAAGATATGACACCACCTCAGGAAAATATATTGAAGTTAAGAATAGAATAGGCCTTTTAGATAGGAAATTGAGAGTTGTTTCAGAAAACGCAGCTTCTGGAGAGGAATGGGTTAGATTTGCCCTAAAAGCTCTGCGCAGCGTTTATGGTTACGAATATCAAGGCGATAGTCTTTTAATAGCTAGAGAAAATTTGTTTCTTACGTTCATAGATTTTTATGTTGACTTCTTTAAACAAGAACCAGGTTTAGATTTGCTAAAGGGTGTTGCATCTATTATTAGCTGGAACATATGGCAAATGGATGGTCTTAAAATGGTTGTTCCAAATTCCTGTGGCAAGAAAAAAACCACCAATGTAACCATTTTCGGTGACGAAGAAATAATCGAAGAATGTTACGGCTGTGCAAAAAACGATATTCATAGACACAACGGACTCTATTGTAAAGTTATGGATTGGGAAACTGAGAATCCTGTAGAATTTATTAATTTTGTGAAAGGTGGCGGTTATGGATACTAAGCTTATAGATGAAATAATTGTTGGTCGTGTTGTTCCTCATATTTATGCCTTTTCAACTAATACAATTCCAAACTACCTAAAGGTTGGCGATACATATCGTTCAGTTGATGAAAGATTAAACGAATGGAGAAGGCACTTTGCTGATTTAACACCTGTTTTTAACAAAGAAGCTACAGTCAATGATTCGGTTTATTTCAGAGACTATGCTTTGCATAAATACTTGGTCGATGAAAAAGGCAAAACCCGTTTAGTTCCAACTTCTCCTGATTTTCCTACTGGTATTTATTATTCAAACGAATTTTTTAAGAACGTTGTCCCAAAAGAACTAGACGAAGGTATAGAGGACATATTCTCCGATTTTAACAATTCCGGAAGCAAATATGATTTTTACGATATAGATAAGAGATTGCTAAGACCATCTTCCTATGCTGCTATAGACACATATAAGCCACGTCCTAATCAACAAGTTGCAATAGATAACTTTATACATGCTTGCAAAAAAGGAAGAACAAATTTGCTGATGTATGCAGTAATGAGATTTGGCAAATCATTTACTTCTATTTGTTGCGCTAAGGAAATGAAAGCTAAATTAGTTGTTGTTGTAACAGCTAAAGCTGATGTTTTAGAAGAATGGAAACACACAGTTCAATCTCACGTTGATTTTGCCAACTATGGTTTTGTTTTTATCACTTCGAAAGATCTTAATAGAGATAATAACTTGATTACAAAATGCTTAAAAGCTAAGCAAAAACCTGTAGTTTTCTTAACCCTGCAGGATTTATGTGGTAAAGAAATTAAAACAAAACACAAAGAGTTATTTGGCAAAAATCGCCTTATTGATCTTTTAATCGTGGACGAGACTCATTTTGGTGCTAGAGCAGATGAATATGGAAAAGTGTTAAAAGAAACTGAAAAAGATATTAATGTTTCAGACTATTCAAATGAAGAGGTATCAGCTGAGGAAGCGCAAGAAATTTATAAATGCTTAAATAGAAAAATCACTTTGCATTTATCTGGAACGCCATATCGGCTCTTAATGGGCAGTGAGTTTTCAAAAGAAGACATAATCTGTTTCTGTCAATTTACAGACATCATTCAAGAGCAGGAAAAATGGAATAAAGAATGGCTTCTAAAGGATGTTTACGACAATCCTAAGTGTCAGGAATTTGGGAAAAAGATGTATGAAGATGTTCATGAATGGGATAATCCTTATTTTGGCTTCCCAAAAATGATAAGATTCGCCTTTAATCCGAATGAAACCACTCAAAGAAAATTAGAAGAACTAAAGAAAGACGGTTATACTTTCGCATTTTCAAAATTGTTAAGACCAAAGTCCATTAAAAAAGTGGATAATGATGATCATAAAGTGTTTGTTCACGAACAAGAAATTTTAGATTTATTCAGAGCCATTGACGGAAGCAAAGAAGATTCGAATATTTTTCCATTTTTGAACTATAACAAAATTCAAGAAGGAAAGATGTGCCGTCATATGGTCATTGTTTTGCCATATTGTGCCTCGTGTGACGCTCTAGAGGAATTATTTAGAAAGCATCAACCAGAATTTTTACATCTGAAAGATTATGAAGTAATTAACATAAGTGGGGTTGATAATACAAAGAGATATAAGATTCCTGAAATTATCAAAAAAATTGAAGATTGTGAAAAGAACGACAAAAAGACCATAACATTAACAGTTCAAAGAATGTTGACTGGATCAACGGTTAAAGAATGGGATACTATGATTTATCTAAAAGATACGGCATCCCCACAAGAATACGACCAAGCTATTTTTAGATTGCAAAATCAATATGTTGTTTCTGCTTTAGATGACAAGACCAACGAAACAATAAAAATTGATATGAAGCCACAAACTCTGTTGGTTGATTTTGCTCCTAATAGAATGTTCTATATGCAAGAGAAGAAAGCCCAAATATACAACGCCAACGTTGATAAAAGCGGCAATAGTAAACTTGCTGAGAGAATAAAAGAAGAGTTAAGAATTTCTCCTATTATATTACTCAATAAAGATAAGATGGAAATTGTTCAAGAGACCAATATTTTAGAGGCTATTTCTAATTACAATTTAGATAAAGGCATTAGTGAGGAAGTTCGAGATGTGTCAATTGATTTATCTATTTTGGAAAATCCATTATTAAAAGCGACAATTGATAAAGAAAATGAAATGAGTTCAAAGGCCGGACTGGAAACTAAAGCTGGTGACGGCGAAGGCCAAGACCTTGACACCAATTCTAAAGAGGGTGAAAAGGATAACAAAGACGGACAAGGCAACGGCAGCAGTGAAGGTCAAGCAAATAATAATAACGAATCTGATGAGCCTGATTACGCTAAAAAAATCCAGAATTTCTACAGAAGAATATTGTTGTTTGCCTTTTTAACAAATGATTTAGTTGCATCTGTTGAAGATATCATCAATTGTATTGAAGACGGAGACAATAAACGTCTATCCAACAATTTAAATCTCAAAAAAATCGAATTAAAAGAACTCTCGAAAAGTTTTAAGAATAAATTCGCTTTGAGCAGTTTAGATTATAAAATCCAAGATTTGAACAAATTGACTCACAATGCTGAAATGTCAAACGAAGACAAGATTAAATTAGCACTTAGTAAATTTGGAAAACTAGGTGAATCTGCTGTAATAACTGCGTCTCACACGTGTTGCGAGATGGTTAATTTAATCGAGGATACATATTATACTGATTGTATTAATAAACACAGGTTTATTCTTGATATAGCTAGTGTTAGCGGAGAATTTGCGTTTGCTTTATACAAAAAATTAAATTCTGTTGGTTCAAAAATAGAAAATTTTCAACGAAACATTATTTCTATTCCAAAAACAAATATTTGCTATGAACTGACGAGAAAAGTTTATGAATACATTGGGCTTGATACTGATTGTATCTCTGATCAAATTAATGCTTATGAATTAATAAAACCAAGCGTTAAGTTTGATGAGATACCTAATAATAAAATTATCAAGCAATACTTTCCACGCCTGTGGAAGAAAATAAGTAAGGAGGAAAAGATAATGATCGAATTTGGGGCTGTTGTTGGCAATCCGCCATATCATGAAATCGTAAGTAAGTCGGCAGGGAATAGTTCCCTAGGAAAAGAACTTTTCCCAAGTTTTATTAAATTAAGTACTAAATTAACTTCTAGATACGTTTCTCTTATTACTCCGTCAAAATGGTTTACTAGCGATGGTCAAGACCAATCTTTCCCTGCGCTTCGCGATTATATAAAAGTTAATAACCATATAAAGGTGTTGGTTAATTTTACCGATAATAAAGACATCTTTCCAGATGTAAGCTTAGGTTCAGTTAATTATTTTCTTTATGATTTGAAGCATAATACTGGATTAACCAAATTCTATGAAGATGGCAAGGATAATTATGTTGAAAGACCTTTGTTCGAACACGGGCTGGATATTATTTTTTCAATGAACTCAATGTCCGATATCGTCAATAAGGTTTTGTCTATTAAAAACTTTGAATCGTTAAAACTGCATGCTAAGGGCAGAAATGCTTTTGGGCTTTCTGGAAAAAAAGAAACGGTTGAAAAAGAGACTTCATCAACCCCATTTGAAGGAGCAGTAGAAGTTCGGTGTGCACACGAAGTAATTAGATATATTGATAAAAGTAAAATCACAAAGAATGTTGACGTAATGGGTCATTATAAAATTTTTACATCAAAAGGAAATGGTGCTGCCGGTACATTGGATGTGAATAGCGCAAATTACATTATTGGGAAGGCATATGTAGGAAAACCAAATTCTGTATGCACTGATTCATTGATTCCAATTGGGTGCTTCAACACGGAAGAAGAAGCAATTAATCTTCAAACATATATGAAAACCAAGTTTTTACGTTATTTGGTTGGAGTTATGAAAAGTTCAAGAAACATTTACCAAGTTGTGTACGAGTTTGTTCCGGTTCAAGATTTCACATCTACTTCAGATATTGACTGGACTAAAAACGTAATTGAAATTGATAAGCAACTTTATGCTAAGTATAAACTTAGTAAAGAAGAAATTGAACTTATAGAAAAAATTATTAAACCGATGGTATAGATATGACTAATTTGTTCGATATTATCAATCCTAATTTCTTTGGGGTATTATCTGGAAGAAACAGAGTATCCAATTTTTTGTTGATAACAGAGGTATCCAAGTTTTTTGGTTCGCAGGTAACTGTTGAGAGAAAAAGGCTTATTGATTATGTGGCCGAACAAATTAAGATTATGCACATCGAAGATGTTGGTGATGATGTGAACGAAGAAGAAACGTTTGAATTATCTGGATTAACAAATCAGTATAATCAGAAGGCAAACATCTTTATTTCATATCTCGAGAAGAGAGGCTGGCTTGATAGAGATAGAAACCAAGAATTTGTTGATATTGTTTCTAGAACAGACGCTTTTCTAGAGATCTTTGATTCTTTAATAAAATTAATTCAAGAAGAGACTGATGCTAAGGAACAATCAACAGCGTTACTCTCTCTTTATAGAAACATAAGAGATTTTGATTATAAAAACGCCACAACATCAGTGGAGAGTATTGAAATATCTTCTAAGGATTTGGAGAAGTCTATTCTTTCAATCAACTCAAAAATTAAACGTTTTGTCGATAAAGCAATGTCAGATTCATCCTTGGATGAAAGAGAAATCTTAAAGAGACTCACAATAGATTATCAAAAGCTTTCTGCTTATATTTCGTTCCACAATTTATATACCAAGAACAATCCAAATAAGTATTCACTAGCTATTACAAACAAGATTTATGATTTGCAAAGCGATGAAACCATGAACCAAGTCATTGATGATTATTGTAAAACCAAAGGTTTAAACATCGAAGACGAATCAGAAAGATTTAAAGCTAAAAGATATATTGAGCAAGTTTATGAAAAAGTCTTGTTTCAAATTGAAACAATTGAGCAGTCGATATCAGCTATTGCGGCTAGAAACTATTCATACACATCAAGTTCTGTAGATAGAATCAATTTCAGACTTAATAACGAAAGAGATATCAAGGGTGATATCAATAATCTTTTAAAAGTGATTAAACAATCTTCTATAGAAGATGAGTTTGAAACTGATTTTGAATTCTATTCGTTTGACCAAACTGATAATAAATCACTATTTACTGCAAGAGCCTTGTCGAAGATTGCTCCAAAAGAAACTGCATTTATTAAACACGAGATTAATCCTGAAGCCTTGGCTAAAGCCGAAGAACTTATTAAGCAAAGAGAGATGTATTCAATTCAATCGGTTAATAACTTTGTTCTAGAACAGCTTGGAGATAGAGAAAAATTACTAGCAAACGAACTCCACGTGGACAGCATCGAAGACTTCGTAAAAATGATGTTGATTCCTGTATATAGCACTAATAGTGGTTCAAGTTATATGGTTAGCAAACTGAAGAATCAAACGTTTGATTGCTTACAGTACATCATAGATGATTACGAAATAATTAGAAGGAAGGAGAATTGAAGATGACAAAAAGTGAAGCGCTAAAACAATTTAACGAAGAGTATGGAAAACTAAAGGATTCAGAAAGAGAAATTTTTACAAAGATCTCTTTGAAGCTTTTGGATGAAACATTTATTGTTCGCGAAAAAGAAAGTGAACGCAAAGACTATTCTAATGCAAAAGATTTAATTCCTTCCCTTAGACCATATTTTGCAATTATGGATTTTGCTCTTAATCACGATGCTGAAAAGGGCATTATCTTTATTAAAACTGAATTGGACAGCAATAGAGTTAGACTTAATAAGCTTGAGACAGTTACAACTTTGGTGCTTAGATCAATTGCTTATGATGAAAGTAGAAAAGCATCTATCAATTCACAAATTTCAACAACTGTGAATCATATAGCATCCGAAATTACAAAAACTGAAATATACAATTCCTTCGATGGAAGAAGTGTTGAATTTAGAAATGTCTTAAAGACATTGAGAAGATATAAACTCATTGATTTCAATGGCGATATTACTGTTGGAACTACACCTATCGTTATTTATAAAACGATAATTTTGGTAGTGGATTCAACCAGCCTTGATGAGCTCAATGAAAGAATAACCAAATATAAAGGAGCGTCAACAAATGAAGAAGATAAAGAAACTGAGATTGATTAATTGGCATTTCTTTGAAGATCAGGAAATTGACTTCTCCGATATTAATGTCATTACTGGTGAAAACGGCACAGGCAAATCAACCATCCTTGATGCCATTCATTATTTGCAAAGTGGTGGTACATGTAAATTTAACATGGCAGCCAACACACTTTCTCATGGTAGAACCGTCGAGAATTATTTAAAGGCCAGAATTGGTGTCGAAAACAAAGAATTCTTGAGAGAGCAATCAGATATTATTGGCCATGTTGTCATGGAATATTTTGATACTCTTTTAGGTAAAACATATATTTTAGGATGCGTTATCCAATTAGTTAGCAATCAATTATCATCTGTAGATTTTTATGAAATAAAAGGTGATAAATGGAACGATGCTTTGTTTTTTACTGAAAGTGGCAATGTCAGAAGTTACGATAGCCTTTACAGAGAAGGACAAGCTCAAAGATTAAATATTGCTAGAGTTGGACAACCAAGGTCTAGTAATGCTGCAAGAGCAAAAGCTGTTAGAGATGCATTAGGCGTTCCAGAAAAGTATGATACATTGTTCACAAAAGCGATGTCTTTTGAGCCGCTAAATGATATTAACAGATTCGCTATCGATTTCTTGCTTCCGGAACAAGCCATTGATTTAACAACCATTAAAGGTTCAATGGACGACTATAGAGAATTACAGGTCATTCTCCAAAATGAATTGAGAAGAAAAGAACTTCTTGAACCTATATTCAACTACAAAGATAGATACGAATTGGCTCTTAAAGAAAAAGATGCCTTTGATTTGCTTATGATTAAGGCGACTATCCAAATGGAAGATGAGTCAATTAAAATCAACAATCGTGAAATTGAAAAAGCAGAAACAGTTATTAAATCAAACGAAAAGCTTATTGAAAAACACAATACAGATAAACTTAATTACGAAATAGAAGCAAAACGTTTAGAAGATGATGAAGCATACAATGCTTTAAACGAGGCAAAGAGACTCCAAAAACAATGCATGGAGGATATTGCTAAGGTACAAAGAGAAATTAAGTCCTGGATGTCTTTAATTGATGAAGAATCCAGTCTAGCTAATAAACTTGGTACATCTTTAGACTTGTCTAACGTTATCAATAGGAAAAACTACCAGGATTATTTAAATGTTTTGTTGAAATATAAAGAAAGACTTGAAGATATTTCCAATAAAAACGAAGAGGATTGGAAAGCTGCTAGTATCGAATCCAAGAAACTCGAAGACATTCTTCGTGAATTAGATAAAGAAATTAAGAGCCTTGAAGCTGGATCATATGATTATCCGCCATATGTGAATCAACTAGTTGAGAATATTAAACAAGAAATTCTTAACAAGAAAGGCATATCTAATCCTCAAATATTACCATTCTGTAATCTCTTAGAGATTAGGGAAGAAGAATGGAGATACGCAGTTGAAGGATATTTAGATAGAAGCAGATTTGATTTATTTATTGGCAAGAGGGATTTTGTTAACATTGCAAAAGAATGCTTTGAGAGAAATCCAAAATTAAAAACTAATTTTGGTGTTGGTGTAATTACATCGTTACCTTCAAACCAGGAATTAAATCCGAATTCATTAGCTAGCAAAGTTCAAGCTGTTAGATTTGATGAATCAAAGCAATCATATGTTGAATTAACTGAGCCAACAAATTATTTAAGATTCCTTTTAAATGATATTATTTGTGTTGAATCTGTTAATGATTTTGTTGAAGGCCAACGCGCCATTACTAAAGAAGGTGTCTATTTCGATGGCCACACAATTAAGCACGTTAATAAAGAAGCTGGCTTAAAATCTTATATTGGTCAAGAATCAATTAAACTTCGTTTAGCCAAAGCACAGGAAGAAAGAAAAAAGATTTCTGGTGACAAAACCACATTTGATAAGACTATTTCAACATGTAATGTCTTAAGTCAAAGAATCAAAGAGTCTTCTATCAAAGAATTGCTTGGATATAACAATCTCTGGGAAGAAGAAACCTCATTGGCTAAAAACGAAAAAGGTCTTGAGGATAGAATTAAAGAACTTGTTGAAGGCAACGATGATCTTCTTAATAGAAGCGAAACAATTGCTCGCTATAAGAAAATGGCATTTAAAGAAAAAGTTGAAGCTGACAAGTTAACCGAAGAGAATAAGAAACTTGATAGAAGTATCGGCGAAAGAAGCAACGCCAATAAGACCTCAACAGAAAAGATTAAAGATAAAACAGCTGAGTTCAATAATAAACTTTCACTATGCTTTGAGAAGAATGCTGATATCAAAAATTTGATTGATTCATTATCCGAGAATTTAGAAGGCAAGAAATTATATGAGATGGCATTCCAACGTTCAGGAACAGCTTCTGCTCAAATCAAGAACTATGAACAGATTATTACTAGAGCAATGTCAGATTATTGCCACTCATATCCGAACGAATTAAAACCTGAATTAGATAACTATTTATCGTTCGTTAAGAGATATAACAAGATTGTTAATGATGAATTAGCAAAACTTGAGCCTGATGTCGAAAAAGCTAGAGAAAGATCTGTTCAAGAGTTACGCGAACACTTCATTTCAAAAATCAGAAATGCTATCACAAACGCTAAGATGGATATCAATGAACTCAATAGAGTTTTGAAGAAGCATCCATTTGGTACTGATAGTGAGGTCTTTGAATTCTATACTCAAAGAAGTAAAGATTTATTGCTTGCTGGAATCTATCGTATTGCGATGGACACAAATCAAGATACTGTTGAAAATAATATCTTAACCGAAGACTTGGATGCTGAAAGCCAGGAGACAATGAAGAAGGTCTTTGAAGTATTATCCACAAATGAAGACGATAATGATTTCAAGAAGTTAAGAAAAGAATTGTTAGATTACCGTAATTACTTAAATTACGATATCAGAATTAATATTAATAATAGTGCAGATACATTGTTCTATAGCAAAAACCAAGATTCTAAATCTGGTGGTGAAACACAAACACCTTTCTATGCTCTTATTGCTGGAGCATTCCAAAGCGTTGTTAGCCTTCCAGAGAAGAACAAACTTTCCCCATGTTCATTAGTTGTATTTGATGAAGCATTCAACAACATGGACGGCGAAAGAATCAAACAAATGTTGGAATTCTATAAAGAATTGAACATTCAATTAATCATCTCTGTTCCTTCATCCAGATTTGGATACATTTCTCCGTATGCAGACAACATAATCTCGCTTGCTAAAGTAGATAATAGTGTCGCTGTGTTTGAAACAATTTCTAGAGAGGCTAAATAATGAGTTTAGAAGTAGAAATCTTAACAGCTCTTTTAAATGCCTATGAAAGAAGCAAAGTATCCAAAGGACAAAATAAAGTCCATAAGGATATTAAGCTAGACATCACTCATAGTGTTTTTGATAAACACAGAAACAATGACAACGGAGAACTTGATGTTGCTATCCAAAGAATTGAAAGAGCAGGATTTGCTAAACCTTCTTATACAAGAAACGGACAATTACAATCTTTAGTTTTGAATTTGGATGAGGAATCTATAGAAAAACTATATAAACACCTCAAAAGAGTCAATCCTAAGGACTTAATTGCACGTTATGAGGAATTATTCCAAAACAAATTAAACGGCTGTCAGATAGTCCGAGATTTCTCATTGAGAATGTTGGAACTTTTAAAAGAAAAGAAATTATCAACCGTTCAACAGTATGTTCCTACCGAAAACGATTTATCTGCTATATGCAAAGCCATAGAAGCCATGTCTTTATTGGAAGAAGATGTTCAAGAGAGAATCTTCTGCGCCAAGTTATTTTCGAATTCAAAGAGATTCAATGACTTAAGAGGTAAAATTTCAAAAATTATCAGAGAATTTTCTGATGAACCATTTGACGAAGAGGAAGACGTTATTGCGAGTATGGGTGTTATCAAAAATACTGCCTATGCATTTATTAAAGGTGATCTAACCATAAAGCTAAACAATCAAGTAATTAATCTTGGAGATTATGGACAGCCACTTGCTTTATCGGACACCGCTATCAAATCAATTGATGTACTTCAAGTATCTGCAACATCGTTATATACAATAGAAAATTTAACATCGTTTGATGTTTTTAACAAAAAAGATACGGTTGTAATCTATTTGGGTGGTTTTCATAACGCTGTAAAAAGAGAGCTGATTAAAAAAATATATAATGTCGTTCCTCAAATCGAATGTTTTCACTATGGAGATATTGATGCCGGTGGATTTTATATTTTGAACCATCTTAGAAATAAAACTGGCATTAAGTTTCAACCGTTTATGATGAGTATAATTGAACTCGAGAAGTTTAAAAATAATTGTAAAATTTTAACTTCTAACGATAAGACCAGATTAATGAAAATGGAAATTGATCCAGCATTTTTAGAGTTTAAACCAACAATTTTGTTTATGTTAAGAAACAATATCAAATTAGAACAAGAGGCAGAAAATTAATATGAAAAGCAATGAATTGTCAAAATATTTAGAAAAGCTCCTTTCCGATTCTAATTTTCGTTCAATATTAATTGATGGTCCGTGGGGTTGTGGGAAGACATATGAAGTGCAGGAATATATCAAAAAGAACAAGAAAAAATGCGTTTATGTCTCTCTCTTTGGATTAGAAACAATCGACGAAATCAATACTGAGATTTATAAACAGTCTCATAAATGTCGTTTGAAAATGACAAAAATGACAAATGTTTTAAGCAAAGCAATTTCTCCGGTTAAATATGTTAATAATGTTGCTGACGCTTTAGCATTTCAACTTAATGATATTGATACAACTAAGATAAAAAAATCGAAGGTAGTATTTTTGGATGATTTAGAAAGATTATCAAAAGGAATTGAGTATAGAAATCTAGTCGGCTATATAAATAGACTTTTTATGAACGAAGTAAGGGTGGTTTGCCTAGTTTCATTAAAAGGCTTCGATTACGATAAGGATAGATTAAATGACTTTTTAGAATTCAGAGAAAAAGTATTTGATTCTTGCCTTTCCATAAGTAGCACTGCTCCAGATGTTTTTGATAATCTTTTTAAGGAATTTGTGATTCCAAATTGTCAATTAATTTATCCATTATTTGGCGGCAATATCAGAATGGCAAAGAATATAGCTTTGTTCTATAAAGATGTAAACAAACAAATTGATTTGCTAAAAATAGATCAAAAGAGATTGAGCAATTATGAAATATTAAAAGTTTGTGCTTACACTGTTTTGTCGGTTGTTGGTTATAACAAAGAAAAGCCATCATTTGGAGAAAAAGAAAATTACTCTAAATTCTATTATGAGTACGAGTGCCAAGAATATGGCGAAAACATAACCAATGGTCTTGCTAAGTACTTTCCAGCCAAGCAAAGCGCTGAGGATGATAATTATTTAAAACCATTTACTCAAGCCCTTATTAATTATTTTCTATATAGAGAGTTTGTTGGCTTTGCTGATGCTATTACAGTTAATGACCCTAAGAAAGTGGATATTCTAGAGCAGCATCCGTTTTATCTTTCTGAAGAAAACAAAGCAAAATATTTTGAGGAATTTCAGAAGAGAGTTAATGAATCTGAAACTTGGGATGACAACTATGAAAAATGCGTAAGAGCAATTTATGCAGATACTGATTTTGAATTATCGGATGATACCATTAGAAAGCTAGCAAGATTAGAACTTAAATCAAAAGGAAAAACATATATTGATGAGAGTTCAATTGCCTTTGATTATTTTCCTGGAGGAGTAGGTAACTCTGAAAAAACAAAACATTTTCTAAATGTTTACCAAGAGGAATATATTAAAGTCGTTTTCGACAGTATAACTGATGAAATAGAGAAGACGATTACTGCCAAAGACTATGGAACAGCTGTAGATTTATTGGAAAAAATACAATTTCAGAAGAACGATAAAATTAAAGAACTCCTTTTGAAAAATTCGTTTTTCATTCCTGATTTATCTGGAGATATATCTGAAACAGAGTGGACGTTTTGCCACAAAGTTGCTGAGGCGGCATCTAGATTAGAACTAAAAGAAGAATACAAGACAACAATTAAAAACATTTATAAAGAATCCAGTGTTAAAAACAACACTTTAAAAATTCGATTATGGGCCTTAGTTTTTTACAAAGTTGATAACACTTTCAAACAAGCTGAATTAAATTGATATGGGCTTATCAAGAAAATTATTAAACAGCAATTAGACCCATAAGAGCCATTATTTGTTAGGAAATATGTTTCTTTAATAGTGACACCACCTATAAAAGCTCACTCATAGTGGGAAAACCCGTGAATATTAATAGCTGCTGTAGGCGACACGATGCTTAAATCAGTAATTGTTGACCATCTTTATAGAACTAAGAACATTAGAACTAAAGGTGAGATAACAACAGCAAAGAGCGACTTAGAGAATAACTCGACTATGTATAAGATGATGCTTGGCGAAGGTTTAGTATCTTATTCGTATAACGATCTTCTTTTTACAAAGATTTCAATATTCCAGACCTCGAGAAAGTTGTATGCAAAGAGCATGATTCATACGTTGAAGCAATAGTGGGTGCCGTATATTACGATTCAAACTATGACACAACAAGAAGATGCATATTGAAATGGTTGCTTCCTTTGCTTGAACAGTATAAATAGAAACCTGAAATAATCCCTGTTATTTCTCATCAAATAGTGATAATAAAAAATATTAAGGCAAATAGCAGACTTCATGGATTTGAGGCCTGCTTTTTAACTTGAGTCAATTCTAACCCCAGTGTCTCCCCAACATTTGTAAGAGCTCATTGTTTTTAGTCAAAAATAGTGGGGCAAGTGCAACTGGTTCAGAATCACTCTTCCTTCTGCCTGAAATGGCTTGTTTTCTACTATTTGATAGTAGAAATAAAGAAAAGACGCGCATTTAATTTGCGTGTCTTGACATTTCATCATGGCGGAGGATTAGGGATTTGAACCCTAGCGCCCCTTTCGGAACCTACGAGCTTTCCAAGCCCGCCCCTTCAGCCTCTTGGGTAATCCTCCACGCTGTTTAGTATTATACAAGAAATTATTTTAAAGTATAATCATATTTGTATGATTTTGCTTAAGATTACTAGCAAAGACGCAAATCAACGTGTCGATAAATATGTGAAGAAGTATTTAAATGAGGCTCCTTTGTCTTTTATTTACAAACTTTTTCGCAAGAAAGATGTGAAAATTAATAAGCACTGGGTCAAAGAAAATTACATTCTTCATGAAGGTGATGAGTTAAGCATCTATGTTAGTGATCAACAACTTCAAGATTTTAATAAACCAAAAGAAGTTACTAAATCTGATTTAAAACATCCCATTATCTATGAGGATGACAATATTTTAATTGTGAATAAACCACGTGGCTTATTAGTGCATGGCGATGAAAATGAAAAAGTTGTTACTTTATCAAATGAAGTAATTAATTACCTTTATTTTAAAGGCGAATACAATCCTAATGATAAAGGTTTTACGCCCGCTCCAGCTCATCGATTAGATAGAAACACATCTGGTATTGTTGTTTTCGCAAAGAATCTTATTTCGCTTCAAGAACTAGAAGAGCTCTTCAAAAATAAAGACAATATCGAAAAAGAATATCTCGCTTTAGTTAAAGGCAAAATCGATCACAAGATGGAAATAGATGCTCCTCTTTTAAAGGATGAGAATAGCGGGACAGTTCGCATTTCTAAAAATGGTAAGACCGCTTTAACAATTGTCAATAAATTCAAGAATTACGGTGATTTTTCTCTTGTTAAGGTTGTTATTCTCACTGGTAGAACTCATCAAATTCGTGTTCACTTAGCATCGATTGATCATCCTGTTATTGGTGATGCTAAATATGGTGATTTTAAATTGAATAAGGAATTCAAAGATTTATACGGATTTGAAAATCAATTCTTGCACGCCCATTGTTTGAGTTTTGAAAAACTTAGTGGGCATTTATCTTATCTATCAAATAAAACATTCACTTGCGATTTACCTGCAAGTGAACAAAAGGTTTTAACAAAGTTAAAAAATTGAAGGTTTTCTAAACTTTGACTAAATAAAAGGCGATATCTTTCCTATGAGGAATCTTCATATTTGGAATATTAACAATTTCATCGTTTAAAACCAAATATCGTAGTCTAAAAAAATGATTAAAAATAATTAATATTTTTCTTTTACTAAAGGATAAAGAAAATTATAATATTTTCGTGAGGTGATTTTATGAATAAACTCAAGCTTTTATCTATTGTTCCGGCTTTGTGTTTAGCGTCATGCTCCAAAAATTCGTTTATTGGAGTCTATGAATTTAGATTAGGTAAGACCGATGGTGCTCATTTTGGCCTTTCTGTCGAGCTTAAAGAAGATGCTTATCAGAGCGTTGAAGGTATGAAACAAATGCAGATGGTCGCGGATTTAGGTGACGACCTAAATTTTGATGAAGACGATTTTGAAGATAGTGATTCTTTTATCAACGCTAAAACGATCATTAAAGCGTTCTGGGATTTAATTCCTGAGGATGAAAAAGAAAATAACAAAATCACTATTGATGGTTATTATCAACTTCTTCCTAATGTCGTTAACGAGAAATATGGGACACGTGTCAAAATCGGTTCCGATTTTTTGCAGAATCTCGTAAAAAAATCATATCCTGATATCGCTGAAACAATTGATATTTCTAGCATTATCACCCCTGAAATAATTGAACTTGCCGCTTGTGCATATGTCGATCAAAAACAATTTACCTTACAAATTCCTGTTTCAATGGAAGATTTACAACAACAATTAGTGTGGTATGGAATTTTATTTGATTTAGAAGCTCTCAACGATTTGAATTTCTCAAGAATCATTATTGATTTAGATCAAGATAAACTCCCTAACACTAAACGTGGTGAAGATAGAATCGGTTCGCACCCAATCCAAAATGAATCCAATGGATTGCATGAAATATCCGACATGAATCAAGCCTATGAATTTGATTTCTCTCACACTTATCTATATCAAAAAGATGAAGACGATATTTATCAACCAGCCGGTAGTTTTATTACTAGATTAAATGAAAAGGGTGAACAAAAGCTGTTCTTTGATATGTTTGAAGGCGATGTTCCTGCAACTGTTGAAGGTGCGATTTATGTTGGCTCTACTTATAGAGAAGTTAAATTTTATACAGTCTCATCTTCTAAAGAAGTTGCTGGGGTTAACTATTCTTATCCAGAAGATGGAGACGCAACTGCCACATTTAAAGATGATGTAGAAAATGATGTTACAGTAACTTTCAAAGAATTTGTTAAGAAACCATTTACTTTTAGAGACTTCCACGATGTTAAAGTCGGTTTAGCAAAGATTTAATTATGGCAAAAGATTTTTCTAATGAAGAAGTAATTATTGATGTTGATCATCTCACCAAAGACTATGGTTATCACCGTGGTGTTTTTGATGTTTCAATTAAAGTGCATAAAGGCGAATGCTATGGATATTTAGGTCCTAATGGGGCGGGTAAATCAACAACGATTCGTCATATTATGGGTTTTAGTAAACCTCAAAAAGGCTCCACTAAAATATTAGGAATAGAAACATTCGGTCATACCGATAAGATACTTGGTAAAGTCGGCTATCTTCCTGGTGAACCTTCCATTCCATCTGGTCTTACAGGCTGGGGCTTCATCAAAATGATGCAGGAGATGAGAGGGGAAGTTAATCAAAAAAGACTCGATTATCTTTTAAAATTATTTAAATTAGATCCTTCACCAAACGTTAAAGAAATGTCACTTGGTGATAAGCGTAAACTCGCAGTCGTTACGGCGTTTATGAACGACCCTGATGTCTTAATCTTGGACGAACCTACATCTGGCTTAGACCCAGTCATGCAACTTGTTTTCATTCGTTTCATCGTCGAAGAAAAGAAGAGAGGAAAAACAATTCTTCTTTCTTCTCATATCTTCTCAGAAGTTGAAGCTACCTGTGATAAGATCTCCATCATTAAAGATGGAGTGCACGTCTCCACATTCGATGCCGAAGAAGTTAAGAAGATCGATGTTAAAGTTTATATTCTTAGCTTCAGAGACAAGGAAAACATGGATAAGTATCTTGCAAAATGTCCGTTTGAAATTGTTTCTAAAAACGAATCTGCCTTAAAAGCGGTCGTCAAATTTAAAAATACTCAATATAAAGAATTCATTGATTCTGTTCTTGGAATAAAACTAAGAACATTTGCCGAGAAACCATTTACCCTTCAAGACTACTTCATGTCCTTCTACAAGGAAGAGAAAGTCTTTGGTGGACTTGGTGGAGTTGTTGGAAATACAAAATAGGAGTTAAGTATGGCTAAAGATTTATATGAACATGCTAAAAGCTTAAAGAACTTAGCTCCTGAAAAGGTTGCGATCGAAGTTTCTCGCCTTACCAAAGATTATGGTAAAGGCCATGGGCTTTTCGATGTTAGTTTTATTGTTCCCAAAGGAAAAACTTTGGGTTATTGCGGTACTAATGGTGCTGGCAAGACCACAACCCTACGTCATATCATGGGCTTTTTAAAACCTGACAGCGGCGAAGTTAAAGTTTATGGAATGAACGCTTGGAAAGAATCTGAAAAAATCAAAAAATTTATTGGTTATCTTCCTGGCGAAATTGCGTTCCCGCCTTTAGAAAATGGTTCAGCGTTCTTAGAAGCTCAAGCTGAAATGCTCGGCTTGGAAGATATGTCTAAAGCTGAAAAAATCATCAACGCACTTCAGCTAGACCCAACCGCTAATTTAAAAAGAATGTCGAAAGGCATGAAACAAAAGACCGCTCTTGTCGCGGCGTTTATGCATTCACCAGAAATTATTCTTCTTGATGAACCAACTACTGGTCTAGATCCTCTTATGAGAGATGCTTTTATTAACATCATCAAAGAAGAAAAAGCTAGAGGCGCAACAATTGTCATGTCAAACCATATGTTTGATGAACTTGAAGAGACTTGCGATTACGTCGCCTTCATCAAAGATGGTCACATTGTTGATATCGTCGATATGGAAGAGATTCACAATCGTCCATTCCGTGAATATAAGATTTGGTTCGCCGATGAAAATGGTTTTAAAAATGTTGATGCTTCTCAGGTTGAAGTACTTGAAACCTTCCCTGAAAGCTTAGCCTACCTTGTTCGCGTTCCAAACGAAAAAATTGATGGAATGTTTAGAGAATTACATAAATTCAATATCGCCATCATCAAAGAAGTTCAATATACACTAGAAAAATATTTCATGGAAAAAGTCATTGGAGGAGAAAACAATGAAGAAAGTAAATAGCATGCCCGCTAATGCAAAAAGAGAGTTCATCTCTAAACCACTTTTTAAACAATCTTTAAAATCAAATTATTTGCTTTGGCTTATCTTAACTTTAGGTTCTGCAGGGATTTTTATCATTATTAACTTAGTCGTTGGTACTAAAGCGATCTTTACAAACATCGATATGAACATCGTTCAAACCTATGTTAAAGACGAAGGTTTAAGCTGGTTACAAATCCTTGGTTTACTTGAGAATATGGGCTTCTCCTTATCTCGTATTCAAACCATGTCTCAAATCGATCTTAACTCTGTTATGAATGATTTAATCTATAAGATTGCCGGAGTTCTTTTACCAATGATCTATGTCATGATTATTTGTAATAAACTCATCGCTGCTCAGGTTAGCGATGGTTCAATGGCTTATGTTTTATCAACTCCAACAAACCGTAAGACTGTTGTGAGAACTCAATATCTTTTTATGATCGTTTCCTTAGTCGCGATGTATATAGTCATCACATTAGGTGCCTATATTTCTGGAGCGGTCGCTTTCTTTATTACTCGACCAACTAATATTAACTTTGGAACATTAACTTTAAGAACATTCCTTTACTGCTTTGGTAGCTTTGCTGCAATGTTCGGTTTAACAGGTATTTGCTTTGGCGCATCTTGCTTCTTTAATAAATCTACCAATTCAATCGCTATCGGTGGTGGAGCATGTATCTTGGCTTTCCTTGGTTGCATCTTAGGCTTATTCGGAAACAAAGTTTTCGTTTCTGTTGGCGTTGGTGTTCAAGCCATGAATTTCTTCAATTATTTAACTATTTACACTCTTATTGATACTGAATCAATGTCAAATTTTGCTAAAGCAGTTACAGGTGCTTATGGCGGAACAATGTCCTTTGCGTGGATTTGGGAATCCGCTATTTTGCTTGTTATCGGCGCTGTCTTTGCTTTTGGTGGAGCCTTCAAATTTGTGAAGAAGGATTTACCACTCTAATATGGAAAAAATCGATTCTAAGTTACAACGTCGTCAGCTTGAGCTGATGAAAAAAAGATTTGATGTTGATGAAGAAAAAAAGACCGTCAAACTTGCTCTTCATTATGAAAAAGCATCGGAAGTTTTAGATACTTCACTCGATTCTAAAATTCCAACTTTTGATCGTTCTAAATTCGATTTTATCAAAGATACTATCTCTGATTTTCGTCCTGATTATAAAACCGATTTATCAATCCAAATCGATGATTATGAAGATTATAAAGCCGACGAAATCATGGAAGGCTTTAATGACGCAGTTGAATTAACACACTATTCAGGCAATCGTGAACATAAGAAAAAATTCGTTCAAGTTACATTTTTAATTATTGCTGGTGTCTTGCTTTTAAACATCATTGCTAATGGTTACATTATTGACCTATTTGGTTTTAGCGAAGTCGGTACTTCGGTTTTTAAAGAAGTTTTAGATATTTCATCTTGGGTTTTTATTTGGGAAGCTGTTAGCTTAATGTTTCTTAGACCTAGTGAAGATCGCTTGATTTCTTTAACGCTAGCCCACAGATTAAAACAAGTTACTTTTTTAGATAAAAAAGGTGAAGTTACCGCTAAAGAAGATTACAGTGATTCTTATGCTGATACCGCTAAAGAAAGAAAGCCTCGAATAACTGGTAAATATGCTCTACTTTTATCAGGAGCGGCTTTCTTTGCTCTAGGTTCTATTAACTTATTTGAATACCTTTATTCTATTCCATCCTACGTTTCGCTATTCCGAGAATCCGGAGGGGATGTAGCCTTCGTTGTTCTTATTTCGATGCTAGTATGCATTGATTTCTTGGTTTTTACTTTTGAAATTCTTGGCGGTATTGCTGCAATAAGCGCCTTTACAGGTAAGATTGGAAAACTTTATAAACTTGCTTTACCTTTTGGCATATTAAGTTTTGTGCTTGAGGCAACAGGTCTTGTATTAAGCGTTGTAATGCAAATGAGCTTTGTTAGTTCGATTCTTGGTGTGGTTATTGCTACAGCATATTTGTTTGGTGTTATCGCGCTTTTAATTACAAGGGAAAAACGAGTAGAGAAAAGAAACTAAAAAACCTATACATTTTATAATAGATTTTTGCTATACTACTTATCGCATCCTTTGGACCCGTAGCTCAAAGGAAGAGCTATCGGCTCATAACCGATTGGTTGCAGTGTCAGGATCTGCCGGGTCCACCAATACGGAGATTTACCCAAGTGGTTGAAGGGGTCGGTCTTGAAAACCGATAGGAGGCCTCCGGTCTCGCTAGAGTTCGAATCTCTAAATCTCCGCCAT
>JAZLFJ010000047.1:0-10633 GCA_045615665.1 Bacilli bacterium | reverse complement strand
AAACTAATTCGAGTCATTTGGAAGATGATGACTACTAATCAAGTTTTTGAAAACATTAAAAAAGATTAATTGAAGCTAAAATCTCTATTTTTAAAAAAAGCAAAGCTTTTGCTTCTTTTTGTCGTATCTTTTTATAAAAATTTATAAGATAATAGTTGTATGGAAAGTAATGATTTATTAGAACCTGAGTTACTCTATAAGCGTGAATTAAAAGAAAAACATCATCAAAACACGGTTAATTTATTTAAAGAATTAGTCGAGAAGAGTGGTGTAGATAAAGATGCGAACAAAATTCTTTGTGACAAAATTTACGCGAAGCAAATAGAAACAAAGAAATATGAAGCTAGATTAAGTTCTTCAAAAGGACTTAAAACTTTATTTATTGTTGCGATTGTCATTGGAGCGATTTTAAGTTTCGTTAGCATTCCTCTACTTTTTAATGGATCTATTCTTCCTGGTGTACTCCTTTTAGTGTTCGGCGTTTCTTCAATCGCTGGAGGAATCGTTTTACTTTCTCTAGTTTATAAAAGAAAAGCAAAATCTTTAGAAATTATTCTAAATAAACTTAAAAAAGAAGTGGAAGAGATGATTAACGAAGCATGGAGACAAATGGCACCTCTTAATGCTTTGTTTGATGAAGAGATGAGCGCTCAGCTATTTCATAAGACCGCTCCACTAATCGTGATGGACCGCATCTTTGATGTTAAGAAACTTGAATTCTTAATTGAAAATTATGGTTACAAATATAAAGACAAAGATAATTGCTCAAAAGTAGCGATTCAATCTGGTTCTATCTTAGGCAATCCTTTCGCCTTCTTTAAAGAACTTGAAATGGATATGCTTCCATATACATATACAGGCACATTAGTGATCTCTTGGACAACGAGCGTTCCTACTAAAAATGGATTTAGAACCGTTACTCACACTCAAACATTGAGGGCAAGCGTTACTAAACCAAAACCATCATATTCACTTGATACATATTTAATGTACGCAAATGATGCAGCGAGTAATCTAACCTTCTCTAGACAACCATCGAATATTGGTAGCTTCGATGAAAAAGGTTTAGAAAAATATGTTCGTAAACACGAAGGTGATTTATTTAAACTTGCCGAAAAAGAAATGGGTAAAGGCGGAACTTATACACCTTTAGGTAATTCTGAATTTGAATTATTCTTTGGAGGGCTAAACCGTAACAACGAAGTAGAATATCGTTTGTTGTTTACTCCACTTGCTCAAAAAAGCATACTCTCATTAATGAAATCAAAAGAAGGCTATGGTGATGACTTCACTTTTGTAAAATCTCATAAAATAAATTTCTTAACTTCTTCTCATTCACAAGGTGATGCTTTGTTTTGTGATGTGACTTACTTTTATGATTTTGATTTTGAAAAGATCGAAGAAAAATTTATTGATTATAATGATTATTATTTCAAAGCTGTCTTCTTTGATTTAGCGCCTCTACTTTCAATTCCTCTATATCAACAACACAAAGCTAGAGAATATATTTATAAAGGCACAATTCCATCCAAGTTCTCAGATTTAGAACACGAAGCGATTGCAAATAGATTTAATCCTAAAGAATTCGCTCATCCTGAAAGCGACACTCAAGTTATTCTTAAAACCGATTATGAAAGAAGAAATGGTGATGCTGATTTAGTCAAGGTCACCGCTCATTCATTTAAAAGCGTTAAACATCTTGAAATCGTTCCTACTTTAGGAGGAGATGGAAGAATGCATGGCGTCCCAGTGACGTGGTATGAATATATTCCATTAGAGCAAGATACATTTATCAATGTTGATGAGATCGGTGGAAATCAAAGCCAATTTAGAAATCTTGGGAATAATGATATTATTTATAATCGAGGTTTAATATCTTATAATGAGGATAGGCCTCTTAATATTTTTATTAAGGATTTAAAAAGCCAAATGGCTAAAAAATAAAGGAGAAAAAAATATGGCTAACGAATTAGACGAAATGACTGGTCCAGTTAACGAACAAGGACGTGACATTAATGTCATCGAAAAGCAACTTCCAGTCAAGGTTGGAGTGGGTTCAACCATCTTCCAAATCCTCTTATGGGTTCTTGGAATCATTCCAGGTGTCATCTTCTTATTTGTAAAGATCAGCGCTGGAAAGAAGTTATCTCAACTTCAACAAAAAGTTCAACAAGCAGCATCGCAAGTTGATAACTATCTTGAACAAAGAGTGGTCATCTTACAGAACGCTGCTAAGCTCGTTGAAAAAGGTATCGATTTAGATAAATCTACCTTCACTGAAATCGCAAGACTACGTGCTGGAGGTGCTCAAGCATTCTCAGAAACAAACGCTGCGATGGAAGAAGTGCAAAAGCAAATCAATGTCGCTTTAGAAAATTATCCAGATCTTAAAGCCCATCAAGAACTTGCTGATGCAATGCAACAAAATAGCTACACCCAAAGAGAAATCACTGCCGCTAGAGAACATTACAACGATGTCGTCGCTGAATGGAACAAGGCTATCTTTGAGTGGCCAGCGAAACAAATTGTCGCTGCAAAACGCGGATACACAACTCGTATCCCATTCTCTGTTTCTAAAGAAGTCAAAGAAAAAGCTCGCGGAGTCTTCTTCTAATTATGCAGTTAGTTATTTTAGCTGCTGGAATGGGCTCCCGCTTCGGTGGTCTTAAACAAATGGAGAGGATGGATGAGGCTGGCAATTTCCTTTTAGACTATTCTATTTATGATGCAAAAGTCGCTGGTTTTGATTCAGTTATTTTCATCATTAAAAAAGAATTCTTTGAAGCTTTTAGAGATTCAATCGGAAAAAGAGTATCCAAACTCATCAAAGTGGATTACGCTTTCCAAGATTTAAATGATTTGCCAGAGGGATTTAAATGCCCTGAAGGTAGAGAAAAACCTTGGGGAACCGCGCATGCGATATATGCGGCTAGAGATTTGATCAAAGAAGACTTTATTATCATCAATGGTGATGACTTCTATGGTAGAGATGCTTTTGTGGTCGCAGCGAACTATATTAAATCTTTAAAACCAGGTTCTGTTGGTAAATACGCGAATGTCGCCTTTAAAGTTTGTAACACAATGACTGAAAATGGTTCAGTTAAACGCGGTGTTTGCTTTGAGAAAAATGGAATGTTAGAAAGACTTGTTGAATCTTCAATTCAAAGAAACAAAGAAGGTAAGATAATTTCTTCACCATTAGATGGATCTTCACCATTTGAAGTTAAGGAAGATCAACCAGTTTCAATGAATCTCTTTGTATTTAACAAAGATTTAATGGATAGACTCAACGAAAAGTTCCCGCTTTGGCTTAAGGAAAATATTGGTGATTTAAAAGCCGAATTCCTTATTCCAACCGTCGTAGATGAACTTGTTCATGAAGGCAAAGCCACTTTGAAACTATTAGCGACATCCTCTGTTTGGTTCGGTGTCACATACCGTGAAGATAAACCAGCGGTGGTGAAAGCTCTTAAAGCTCTCGTTAATAAAGGCGAATACAAAGTCGGATTATATTAATTCGTAGTTAGCTTATTTATAGGCCACATCGCAAGGTGTGGCTTTTTATTTTATTTTTGCTTATTTTGCTCTTTAAGTAGCTTGGCGTAGGGATTCTTAATCGCGTTTGAAAAATCGTATCCTATTACTACTTCTTTTATTTGGATGTCTAGGCAATCAAATAAGACCGCTATCTTTTTAAGTGTGGGATTACCTTGACCTTTTTCAAAACGAGAGATGTCTCCTTGGTCAATCTTTGATAATCTCGCTAGTTCTTCTTGAGAAAGATTGTGGCGTAAACGACCCGTTCTTAGAATTTCACCGAGTTTCTTATTTAATTCAGGAGATTCTTCTCTAACAAGTTCTCCATTTTCATAGATGGATGAAGCGGAAAAATCTAATTCATCATTCCAAATTATTCCATAACCACCTTTGTCTAGATGTCCTTTGAGAAATAATTCTCGATTGGTTAACGCTTTTAACTGCGGATATTTATTAAACATAACCGCCATGTCGTAGCGAATCACTCTACCATCGATGAAAGTTACTTCTAGTGAAGTTCCTTGTAAGAATTTAAGAGTTTTGGCGGTATGTATCATTTAATCAATCCCTTCTAATTTTTTATAGATTCCGGTTTCCCACATTTCATTTAAATCCGAGCGATATTTTTCAATAAATTCTTTTACCATTTGTTTTGCTCGATTTGGGAAGGCACCATGATAAATTTCTCCGTTTGAGATAAGAAATGCAGCAACCTCATCTCCATAATATGCGTGAATGTGTGGTGGGTTGTGTTCCTTGTCTCTTAAGTACATTACGATTGTAATGCCATAGAAGATAGATATTGTTGGCATGTCTCTGCCTCCTTTATTATATGCGATATACACCATAATTGGAATAGTGTTCTCTCTATACTTATTACTGATGAAATTTGAAAATTTGTTGAAAATAGTTAAAAAAGTTTAGGTAACACAGATAATCTAATCTCTTCTGGCTCCCTAGCGTCCATTGATGAATATCAAAAATTTGATCACACCTATCAATTAACTGGCAAAGAACTCGCGAAAAAAAGCAGTCAATATTCGTGTCTCAATTCCGGATGGCAATTTAGGCGTCTGGGCAAGCTTTGATATCACCGCGAAAGATAATAAAAACAAACAAATGAAGAAGTATTCTAATTCCATTAATGATGAAGTTTCTAATCAAGATATGGAATTTGAAGTTGAGTTCACTGGAGAGGAATTCTCAAAAATTCAAAACTTTGTCTATGAATTCACTCATGATGGTACCGCTGCAGCTCAAGAAGTTTACTTCATCTATTATCTTGGCTTGCGCATCGCATTTGAATAAATATTCACAAAGTGAAAGGGTCCTAAATCAGGACCTTTTTCATGCGAAAAATTTTTAATTTTGAAAAAAAAGTTTGAAATCAAGCAAATCCTATGTATAAATATACGACAAAAGAAAGGAGAATGCTTATATGAAAAAATTAAGCGTTTTATCGCTACTCATGTGCGTGGGTTCACTTACACTTGCGGGTTGTAGTAATGACTCAGGCGGTGGTGGAAAGAAAACTACCACGGGTGGCGCAACCACTTCTGATTCCAGCGACACTGGTACAACTACTGGTGGTACAACGTCTGGTGGTACTTCTGGTACATCTGGTACATCTGGTACATCAGGTACTTCTGGCACATCTGGAACAAGTGGTACATCTTCATCTTCTGGTCCTGTAGTTCCTACTGACTGGGATGATGCAATCAAAACATCGATGCAAAGTCTACTCGACGGAGTGGTCCTTCCATACGTACCCGCTACTTGGACAACACAAAGTTATGGTCTACCATTTGGAGTTAAAGGTGATGGCATTACTGCTGTAGAGTACAAAACGGCATTAGAGGATGCCGGCTACAAAGCATCTGGCCTCATTAATGGTGGTACATACTGCCTCGAAAAAGATTCCACCAATGGTGTCGTTTCTGTCGCAATGATCAGTCTTTCTCCAACATCTGTCGGTGTTGCTGCAACTTATGTCGCATACACTGACGCTTGGTCAGAAACCCAACTTCAATCATTCGAATCCAAATTTGGTGCGGGTGTCACAATTCCGTTCGTTAGAGGCGCTTGGAACGTTAATTCCAATCCAAGCTGGTGTACATTAGCTGCCTATCGTTTAAACAATGGCGGAACCGCTGACATTGTTGCTGCTTATGAAGCTGCACCTGGCTGGTCGTTCAAGGAAAATGATGCTCAAGGAAACCCAGTTTATAGCTATGCTACAACTGATGGTTCCTCACTCGAAGTTAACATTAATGTTTATAATTACGCAACATATTGTGACTTTACCTACACTTCTGCTACATGCGACGCATGGAGCGTTGATGACATCACTTTCATGAATGAACAATTAGGCGGTGGGGTTATTCCACATCCAGCGGGACTCTGGTCACACCCAACTTTACAAAGTGGCACAGTGTTCACTCAAGAACCAGATGCAACAACAAGTGTTGCTGAGGTCAAAACAGTCTTCGAAGGAGCTGAATTCCTTGTTGCCGTTGATCCAGATGATCCAAGCGGTTATATCTTTACTAAAGTTGCTCCAGAACTTGATTCTGAAGACAATCCACAATACATCGTTGGTTGGATTTATTCCTTAAACGGACTTCCAACTGTTCAAGCTTACCTCAATGATGAACCATGGGTCACAGACGAATTTGAATTATTCGCAAGTGCGGCCTCTGTCCACACTGGCGACAGTGTAACACTTACGGTCAACATGGGTAATCTCTTCACTAGTGAAGATGTCCCACAATTCACCGTTTCCCCAGAAGATGGAGCAGAACTTGTTTCTTCCGAAGGAAACCAATATGTCTATCAAATCAATGCTGTTGAAAATACAGACGTTACTATCACAGCCTCCATCAGAGGCGGTGCTTACAGCGACTCAGCCGTTATCCACGTTGAAGATTCTGGCACTCAAACCGATTGGGTTGATCCAATTCTCACAAACATGACTACCGCTTTAAGTGGTCATAAGATCCCATTTGTCGCTGGCGAATGGGAAGAAACCACATCGGAAGCCTTTGATTACGCATTAAGAGCACCAGTTGCTTCGGTCGAAGTTTCTGCAATTGCTAGTGCGTTATCTTCAGCTGGTTATACTGATGCTGGGGTTCAAGAAGGCATCCAATATTACTATACCGAAGTGGCCGAAGGAACTTTATTTGTTGGCTATTCTGCAGATGAAGAATATGTCACTCTCGGTGCCTACATTTATTCCCTCACTGCTTATGAGGCAATTGAACAAGTTGCTGCCCTTATGAGTACCATTTTAGGACAAACAATCACTGCAAAACATGATGCTTATGGCGATTATATCTATTTGAACTTTGGTGCTACACCTGTTGCAACTCTTCAAAGTTATGTCCCATATTTTGTTCCAAGTGGATTCACTCAAGCACGAGGTTGGACCGAGGATGAAGGAGCTTACTGGTGTGCTTATGTCAATGGAGATATTGCAATTCAATACTCCGTTGATAATACTAGCGGAAACACTATGTTCATGGTTCTAGCATACTCTATGGCATAAGAAATTAAATGTAATTTATTACAGCCAACCTGGTTAATCCGGGTTGGTTTTCTTTATAGATATTTTTTAAATAAATAAAAAAGAGTTTGAAATATATCTTAAGTTATGGTTTAACTATTAAAAATAGAAAGAGAGGATATGTTTATGAAAAAATATTCATTCATTCCATTACTCTTATGTGCATCTACACTTGCACTCGCGGGTTGCAATCTAGGTGGATCATCGAGTAAAAAATCAAAGAAGAAATCTAGTTCTACTGAAACATCACAAGTTAGTGGTTCAAGCCAAGAAGGCGGTTCATCTAACTCATCACAAGGTGGTGGTAACACTTCAACCTCACAAGGCGGTGGCGCTACATCAACTAGCCAAGGCGGCGGTGGAAATACTTCCACATCAGGTGGCGGTGAAACCGGCTACACAATCGCTGAAGTTGTTTCAATGATCAACAGCGCATTCTCATCAGTTATTTCTGATGACTTACTTGAATATAATTCAACCTACGACTACTACTCTGGTGCGTTAGACTTCTCTGAAGATGGTGTTGATTATTCGAACACTCAACCAGCTGAAAGCGTTGTTAAACCAGTTGTTCAAACCTTAGCTAGCTACATTCCATCATCTTTAGGTAGTGGAAGCTATCACTTCTGGACTTCTAGTGAAGATTATTGGGAAGACGATTCTGGCGATACCGTCGCTCAAATCGCTTATGAAAGCGTTCCAGGCGGTGCGTGCTTTGTCGAACTCATTGGCTATTGCTATAATGGCTATTTAATTGGTGCGGTCTCTGTATTCCCAGCTTCCTAATCGTTAACAGATTACACAAAAGACTAACAACTGTTAGTCTTTTTTTATTCATTAATATTTAGTAAAATATTTATGAAAGGATAATTTCTATGGATAAAAAATACACAAAGGAATTTGAACCAAGTTTTTCTCCATTGACCGTCACTGAAGAAGCAAGTAGATGCCTTCTTTGTTTAGACGCTCCATGTTCAAAAGCTTGTCCAGCGGGAACTTCACCAGATAAGTTTATTAGATCGGTAAGATTCCGCAATTTTAAAGGCGCAGCCGAAACTGTTAGAGAAAATAACGCTTTAGGTGCAATATGCGCTAGAGTGTGTCCAACCGAAAAATATTGCCAAAAAGGTTGTTCACGTAGTGGCATTGATCGCCCAATCGATATTGGTCGCATTCAAAGATATGTCACTGATTATGAAGAAAGCTTAGGAATGAATATTCTTGAAGCTGGTAAAGATAATGGCAAATCAGTCGCTTTAGTGGGCTCGGGTCCAGCTGCTCTTCAAGCTGCTGCTTCCTTTAGAGGAATGGGCTACAAAGTCGTTATTTATGAAAAAGAAAAAGTTTTAGGCGGTATGTTACGTCTAATTCCAGAATATCGTTTGCCAGATAGAATCGTTGACAAAGAAATTGAGCGCATTGAAAAATTAGGCGTTAAATTCCATAAATCAACTCAAGTTGGTAAAGATGTTTCAGTTGAAGAACTTAAGAAGTCTCATGATGCAGTTGTCTTAGCTCCTGGCTATAGCTATGGCAAGATGCTTCCAATGTTCGAAGGAAACAAATTTGTTGTTTCTGCTGTCGATTTCTTAAGAGAAGTCAAAGCGAAAAAAGGCGAAGTCAAAGTTCCATCTAACGTCTTAGTCGTTGGTGGTGGTGATGTCGCAATGGACGTCGTAACAACTTTAAAACTCCTAGGAGTGGAAAATGTTACCGATGTCGTCTATGAACAATTTAAAGAATTCAAAGCATCTAAGAAAGAACTCGAAGGTGCTCAAAAGATGGGTGTTACCATCGTTGATGGTTATGTCCCTGCTAAAGTTGAAGGAAATGTCGTAAGCTTTGCGCACCGCGTTATCAAAGCCGAAATTAAAGTTGAAGCCGAACTCATCGTCTTAGCAGTTGGTCAATACCCAGATGTTACAGGTTTAGGTGTTGAACTTGTTAAAGGTGAAGTTAACACTGGTAAAAACTATTTCACTAACGATCCAAAAGTATTCGTCTGCGGTGATATCGCTCATTCTAAATTTGATAAGACAGTTGTCGGCGGTGTCCGCACTGGTAAAGAAGTCGCGTTATATGTTAACGCTGCTTTAGGAGGTAAATAAGATGGTTAAGAAAGATTTATCCATAACATTCCTTGGTGTTAAATTCCCTAACCCATTCTGTTTATCATCTTCACCAGTTGGTAACTGCTATGACATGTGTAAGAAAGCTTATGAAGTTGGTTGGGGTGGTGTTGTCTTTAAGACAATTGGCCCTAAATCCTATTTCATCGATGAAGTTTCTCCTCGTTTCGATAAGTTAAACAAAGAGAACACTCCATTCGTTGGTTTTAAAAACATGGAACAAATCGCTGAGCATTCATTAGAAGAAAACCTCAGAGATTTACGTAGACTTAAAAAGGAATTCCCAAATCAAGTCTTAATCGCATCCATCATGGGTAACGACGAAGAAACTTGGGAAGACCTCGCTAGAAAAGTTACCGAATGCGGCGCAGATATGATTGAACTTAACTTCTCTTGCCCACAAATGACATCTCATGCCATGGGTAGTGACGTCGGTTCATCTCCAGAACTTTGTAAGAAATACTGCCAAGCCGTTAGACGTGGTACGCATCTTCCATTTATGGCGAAGATGACTCCAAACATCACCGATATGGTTCCAGTCGCCAAAGCTTCACTTGAAGGTGGAGCAGATGGTATAGCCGCTATTAACACAATTAAATCGATTTGTAACATTGATTTAGATAAGAAGGTTGGTCTTCCAATTGTCGACGGAAAGTCTGCAATTTCCGGATATTCTGGTAAAGCAGTCAAACCAGTTGCCCTTCGTTTCATTCAACAAATGAGAAGCGCTCCAGGTTTAGAAAATCTTGAAATCTCTGGTATCGGAGGTATCGAAACTTGGGAAGACGCTGCTGAATTCATTTTAGTGGGCGCTAAGACTCTTCAAGTCACAACTTCCATCATGCAATATGGCTACCGTGTCGTCGAAGATATGAAAAACGGTTTAATGCACTATATGGAAGAGCAAGGTGTCGATCATCTTGAAGATTTGGTTGGTCTTGCTAACAAGAACATTATTCCAGCTGAAAATCTTAATAGAGACTACATCGTTAGACCATCTATCGATTTAGATAAATGCGTTAAATGTGGTCGCTGCTACATTTCTTGCTATGACGGTGGTCACCAAGCCATCGAATGGGACGAAGAAAAACGTGAACCAAGCTGCAACACTGATAAGTGTGTTGGCTGCTTACTATGTGGTCACGTCTGTCCTGTTGGCGCAATTAAACCTGGAAAGATTTCTATCAAACCGGGTCGTAAATGCAAAGCCGAAGATATTAAGCTTTAATTAACTTATTTATAAAAGGGTGCTTCTAGAAATTGAAAGGTACCCCAAATCCTAGACATTAGGAAAGGGGTACTTTTTCTATGAAATATTCATGGGAATTCAAACTTGAATGCGTCAACAAGTATAAAAATGGCGAGTATATTAAGCATCCAGGGACAGCCAAACAACGCAAAA
>JAZLFJ010000046.1:0-4504 GCA_045615665.1 Bacilli bacterium | reverse complement strand
ATGGTGACGTTTCTGACGGCACCTTCTTTGTAAGTTTTTATCCAATTTTCATAGTATTTGTAAAATAATTCGTTTTTTGGTTTATACATATTTCCTCCATGAGAAACTGCTTACGCTGATGAAGGGTGATAAGGTTATCTACTTTATTCAGCAGTACTCCAATTTTTTCTTGTTCCCCGATGCTAGGATAATTGACTACTGTGTTGCCAACTAGCTCTTTGTTAAGATTGTTAACAGTACTTCCTGCAGCTAATGAACGATATTGATTTAGCATCATATCTGACCCTAATAAGTGGCATAAATAAGTTAAATTATACTTTTTCTTCTCGTTTCTAATTAACAGCCAGCCATCATGAATACAGCCATTTATACCCATAATATAAGGTTTCCCGAAACTCATCGAGTTTGAGAGAATAAGATCGCCTGGATGAACTTCTCTTGTCTTAGAAAGACCTTCAGGACGGATTTTTTCTGCGGTTTTTTTGATTACGTTACCTAATTGTGGTGCATCACCAATCTTGACCCAATTCAACCCATCTTCGCCTTCTGTAATAAAAGCATCAATTGGTCTAGGTGAACCACCGCGTTCTATTAACACAGTTTCACAAAACTTACGCTGTTCCCAAGTATTTGTAAAATTCACAAAAAGTCATAAAAATATCTTTAACCATAACGTTTGGGAACAGCGTAAGGTAAATGAAATATCTTCTAGATTTGATAATTTAAGAGTTCCTGTTGCTGCATCATTACGAATAGAAGGTAATACCCCATATTACGGAGCAAATGGAATTCAGGATTATGTTGAAGGTTTCACACATGAAGGAGAATTTGTTTTAGTAGCTGAAGATGGTGCCAATGATTTGAAAAATTATCCGGTTCAGTATGTAAATGGACGTATTTGGGTCAATAATCATGCACATGTATTACAAAGTAATACAAATAATGAAACTATGTTTTTAAAGTATTTAATTAATTCTGCAGACATTGAATCACTATTAGTTGGTGGTGGTAGAGCAAAGTTGAATGCTGAAGTTCTTATGAATATAGATTTAATTGTTCCAGATAAGAAAGAACAAAAAAAGATAAGTTTATTACTTTCAAAAGTTGAAGAACTTATCACCCTTCATCAGCGTAAGTAAAATAAAAGGAGACCGAAGTCCCCTAAATATTATATTAAATTTCAAAACCGCCTTTTAAAATAAAGTCTCTAAGGATTTCGTCAACCTTTTGGTTAATCTTGAATAATGGATAATTTGCTCCATCTAAATCGTCAAAATACTTTTTTGCCACTTGCTTGTCCACCGTTGCCTTTAGCGCATCAAACCTACCAAATTCATTGATGTTTGCAGCATTAATATTTAATTTCATTAAAGCTCTAAGCATGTTTTCGTCGACAGACAATTTTTGAGAAAATTTATGTATTTGATCGTTTTTAGCTTTTTCTTGATATTCAACTATATAATCTTTTAAAGTTTTGTCCTCTTCTACCGTAACCAAACCTGATTCGATATCATGCAAGAAGATATTGGCGTATTTTTGTTCTTCTTGAGATAAAGTCGAGAATGTTTTTGCAACTTCTTCTTTTGCTTTTTCAACATCATGTCCAGTTTGTAATGCCACCAAATACTTCTTAAATCTTGCATTCATCCAATCAGCGTTTATCGTGCCTGTATTTGTCTCAACAAGATAATAGTCAATATCGAACGGCAAAGAGCCACCAGGCGTGACAATCTTAGGTATCTCCCTATATCTTTGAAGCAAGATGTTGTATGTCATTTCATCTAATAGCGGTTTGACAACGTATTTCTTATTTTCTTTGTCATAGAAATCGTATTCGTTTTTTGACCATTTAAATCCTTGTATTTTAGCGGATTCTAATGCCCTTTCTAGCGCTTTAAATAAAACAGCAAATCTTTTTACTTCGTCTAGATCATCTGGAAGTTGTTCAAAATTGTTTATGCCTGCATCTTCGAAAATCTCTTCGATTTCTTCGAAAGCTTTATTGATTTTATTTATATTCTTCTCTAGTTTATCGACAAATACCCCATACATCTTATTTCCCGAATACAATTCAAAAGCATCCTCAACTAGCAATTCCATAGTATGAGGTTTGCGATAGTATCTAATGATTCCATGAGGTTTATCATTCCCAGCCAAACGATTTGTTCTCGAGAATGCTTGGATAATGTTTTCGTATCTCAAAACTTTATCAAGATACAACGTATTCAACCATTTTGAGTCAAAACCAGTAAGCATTTGATCCACAACAATAAGTAAATTAATTTGTTCCTCAGGCTTGTTTTGAATATATAAATAAGGTTTTTTGTGGGCCAATCTCGCGCAAACGTCATTTTTGAATTGCTTGAAATTCGACATTGAGAAAGTTTGGCCGAATGTCTTGTTGTAATCCGTCAATAATTCTACGATTGCATCTTCCTTTACGGTATTGCCGTCATTATTATCGATATTTTGATCGAACAAGGCAGTAAAGTTTATGTCGATTTCACCATCTTCTTTTTTCTTTTTAAGTAGTTTGTAGTACTCAATCGCTTCCGGAATGCTGCTTGTCGCTAAAATGGCGTGATATTTGCTCATCTTCGATAAATCAAGCCAATTATCGATGATGTCCTTAATAACAGCTTCCCTATGCTCGGGTCTGTTGTATTGGACCATAGGAACATAGTCTTCGATACCTTTATGAATATTTCCGTCGCCATCAACATAAGCAGCCATTTTTACTTGGCCGTTATCCATGAACCTATCATATATTTTTTTCTTTTCAGGATTAGAATACGCATCGGCTATATCCTTAGAATTTGACTCCCTGAGCGCAACTTCCTTTCTAAGGTCGTTATCCTTGTACGTACATACTTTTACAGGGTCAAATCCCAACACATTTCCGTCGTTGATTCCGTCTGAGATACTATACCTGTGAATCTCTCCTCCGAAAATCATCGCCGTTGTAGTGTCCTTCTTCTTATTCTCATTATGAATAGGAGTTCCCGTAAAGCCAAAGTAAATCGCCCTTGGGAATGTAGCTTTTATATCAGCCAACATTTCTCCAAAAGTTGATCTATGGCACTCATCGATGACGAAAACAATCCTCTTTTTATTGATTAAATCGATATCAGCTTGTTTATAGACGCTGTCCTCTTTTATGTTTGACATCTTTTGGATTGAGGTGACGATAAGGGTATCCTGAGGTTTTGAACTCTTTAACTTATCGATTAATACGTAAGTATCCTCTGTTTCTTGAACTTCCGTCAATTCGTCTGCAAAGCCGCGATATTCTCTGAGTGACTGCGTACCAAGTTCAATTCTATCCATTAAAAATACGACTTTATCTGCATCTTTGGAGTTTGCAATCAAGCAAGCCGACTTGAAGCTTGTCATGGTTTTACCACTACCTGTAGTATGCCATATATAGCCCCCATAAATATCCTTGTTTTCCCAATGAGTCTTTGCAACCTTGTCTGCTATTCCATTGGCTGCATAATACTGGTAGCTTCTCATGACCTTTAACACACCGTCCGAATTATCGGCAACCGTATAAAAGCCAATAAGTTGATGTGCTGTCGGTATATGCAATAGCGTTGATGTGATTAGTTTGTAATCGTTTATATGATTGTTGTTAAAATCTGCCCAATGGAAGAAATATTTTTCATCAAATTCGCCATCAGGTCCTGGATTAGCAAAATACTTTGTCTCTTCAGGGTTCATCGCTACGAAAATTTGAACTAAAGCAAACAATCCTGTATATACACCCTCATGAGAATATTTCTTAATTTGATTACAAGCCTGAGAAATGGGAACACCGCTCTTTTTTAATTCAATATGGTATAAAGGCATGCCATTGATTAGAAGCATAAAATCGCCACGTCTATTAGGATAAATGCTGTTCTTTGCTTTAAAAATAGGTTGTTCTGCAATCTGATATCTACTTTGTCCGCCAATAATCTCTGCTCTATCATAGATTTTTAAAGAAATTTCTTTGCCGTAATGTAATTTGTCTTCTTCATTGTCTCTTTTGATGGTGACTGAACCACCATTTACGAATCCGTTTAATTTCAAAGGAGTTTTTAAAGCATTGATTTGGTCAATGATTTGGCCCATTTCGCCTTCAGTCAACCTGCAACCATTTAATCTATCTTGAATATTATTGTTTTCAAAAAGAATATCGGCCCAGTTTTGAATAAGATCCTTTTCGGTCTTGTTCTTAAGGATGTTCTTTTCCCACCCATTTTCGGTTAAAAGGTTAATAACATCTTTTTCAAATTTTAATTCGTCATCAAAAGTCATTGTTATACCTCCTTTTTATATAAACATCTTTTCTAGTAATGATTTTTTTATATTTTTTAGCTTTTCGCACTTACGCTGATGAAGGGTGATAAGATTGTCCAAATCGGTGAAAAACTTATCGTATTTCAATTGCTCAAATTCAAGAGGCAACATTATAGATAAACCTTTTACTATCTCCCCTGATAAATTTCCTTGACCACCTTGA
>JAZLFJ010000045.1:0-2608 GCA_045615665.1 Bacilli bacterium | reverse complement strand
CTTACTTACCCGTAAACGGGTCTTTATACTCTTTCAAGCTCTTTTTATCTTCGAGCTGATCCTCAAGTTCTTGATTCTTGATGTAATTAATTATTGTTTTCTTGTTTAGACCTACGGTCGAAACGTAGTAACCTTCTGACCAGAAGTGTCTACTTCCGTAATTATATTTAAGGTTAGCATGCTCGTCAAAGATAATTAAGCTGCTCTTACCTTTAAGGTAACCCATAAAGGAAGACACGCTTAATTTTGGTGGAATCTTTACGAGCATGTGTATATGATCCACCATTGCGTGTGCTTCAACAATTTCCACACCTTTGTACTCACATAACCTTCTTATGTATTTACCGATGTCGTTTCGCAATTTGGCATAAATTGCTTTACGACGATATTTTGGCGTAAACACAATATGGTACTGACAATTCCACCTGGTATGTGATAAACTACTTGTGTCATCATTCTTAATGTTCGACATAATAAAAACCTCCTTACTGTGTTATAAGGCAATTGGACATTTCCATTATAACAAGTTGGAGGTTTTTTTATCAACGCTACTGCTTTTTCAATTCTCGCCCGCAGAGCAGGCGGTTTTATGTTGTCCTTAACAGTCCACATAAGAAAAAGGCGATTCACTAATCAGCAAAATCGCCAAATTCTTCAAATATTTCTTCGTTCCAAGGTAAGAATTTATCTATCTCTGAAATAGGTGTATCAGGCAATTTAATAAACAATCGTTGCAAATAATTAAACACATTCAAACCGTTTGCTCTAGCAGTTTGTATGATAGAGAAAATAATCGCTGATGCTTTTGCTCCTTGAATAGAATTTGAAAAAAGGAAATTCTTTCTACATATAACAAATGGTTTAATTCCTCTTTCAGCAAGGTTATTACTTAATGGAATGTGACCATCTTCCAGAAATCGTGAAAGCTTTTCTTTCTGCTCTAAAGAATATTTCATTGCCTTCCTCAATTTTTCATCACTTTTATCAATTTTTCCCTCAATCAAAGCAAAATATTCGTCTAATATTGGTTTAGATTCTTTCTTTCTTCTTTTCTTTATTTCATCAACATCATTACATTCTTTCCTATATTTTTCTTCAAGTACGAATAATTTATCAATCAACTTGATGAATTTATAAGATAGTGATGTCTTTTTTCTTTCTTCACTTATTCCTTTAATAATATCAGTGAATTTTCTTCTTGCATGTGCCCAACAACCGCATAATGTTACGCCATCAATATTGTTGTAACCATCATAACCATCAACAACTAAATAACCTTCATAATTTTTCAAGAATTCATCCGGATAACCATGTCCTCTAGAATTTTCAAAATCATAAATATAGATTTGATTTTCATAAAATGTTGTTGAATATAACCACATATATGAATTTTTTCTATTTTCTTTCTTTAATAATTCAAGCACTTCTAGGGTAGTTTCATCAGCATGAAGAACTTTGATATCTGTGTTAATTAATTTTTCTTTTAATTTGTCGTATAGAATTTCTAACTCACCAGCTGCATCAATAACATAATTTGCTAATGCTTGTCGTGAAATATTTATTCCCATCTCTTTAAAATGATCCTCCATTCTATACAAAGGAACACCCAATACATATTTGTTGTAAAGAATTGCTGCTAAAAATGATGGAGTTAGATACCCGCCTAATGGGAATACGTGTTCTGATTCATAAATATTTCCACAAGGATAACAGGCTCTTTTTTCAAAATGATATTCAATGATTTTGACTTCAGCGGGAGTCATTTCAATTTTTATTGATTTATCAATGCCAACTAACATTGTTGCATTTCCGCAATCTGGACAGACTTCAGGACCTGGAACAGTAACAATTTCTTTTTTAACATGGGAAGCGATAAATGATTCACTTAATTTAACGCCTGCTTTTCTTCCTGGTTTATTTTTAATTGTTCTTTCAACATTAGAATAAGAAGTTGTTGCTTCGGCTTCGTTGATTAAAATATTAGATTCGCTTTTCTTTGACCAAATTCTTGCTGTTTCGATTTTTCTGCCTTCCAAAAGATCATAAAGTTTCTTGATAGCTTCATCACGCTCTAAAAGCACTTTGTTTAGCTTTGATTCGTATTCTTTATTAAGCCTATCAATTTCTTCGCTGTGTTCTTTTTCTCTTGTTTCAAACAGTGCAATAAGTTCTTCTTTTGTTAATTTCCAATAATTCATGAGAACATAATAACATATATTGAAAAATTCTTAAAGAATTTTTTTACATTTTCGAAAATAGACTAATTAAAAAGAGGGTTGCCCCTCTAATATGTGTGTTGGAGATCGATTGGAAGATGAATTTGAGTTATATCCATACCCATCAGCAAGTAATTTAATTCGTCCTTGCTTAGGGTCATTTTTCCATATTCAACTTTTGGCCATCGAAATTTATCTTTTGTTAATCGTTTTTGATATAACCAAACTCCATCAATATCAATTTCAATTATTTTCAATCGATTCTTATGCTTGTTTGAAAACATAAAAATTTTGTTTCTCATATCAGCCAATGAAAATGAATCTTGAATAATTATTAATAAACCATCAATTGATTTTCTTAAATCGGTTGCTCCAGCGAATAAATATATGCC
>JAZLFJ010000044.1:0-1172 GCA_045615665.1 Bacilli bacterium | reverse complement strand
ACAGAGGTTGAAAGAATATATCCACTATTACAATTATGATAGGATAGTTACCCGGCTTAAAACAAGCCCGGTTAACTATCGAAAAAAATATATCGTTAACAATAATTATTAATTTGTCCAACTTTTTGGGTACACCTCATTAGGAACGTCACCGAAGGGTTACCGAAGGGTTCAAGACTGTTTGCTAATCTCCGATAAAACGATCTACCTTACCCTCTTTGGGCATTCGGGCTGAATTATTAAGATTTGCAAAAAGGGGAAAGAATAATAGCCTCGCTAATATTAACGGGGCTATTATAAACATTTTAATTACATAAGGAAACTGTAAATGTGTATGTGTGATTTGGCTCTAAATTGCAAAATATCACATCAGTATTAACTGAACCGCCATAAGGATTTGAGACAGTTAGTGATTTTGAATCCATAAAATTACCAGAAGGATAATCATAGCAATTGACAATAACGGAATATGTTCCTCCTGGATGTGCTAATTTTGCCTTAACACATCCACTATCATTGCTTTGAGCATGCTGTGAAACAGTAATTGTTCCACTATTTACACTACAAGCTGTATTACCAGCATAAACATAAGCAGTTACTGCACCACCAATCAACATTGCACAAAGTGCAACAATTCCAAATATTTTTTTCATTTTTCTTTTTGCTCACTTATATTCCATCGAGCATCGGATTTAAAATAAATAATTAATGGGGCTAATTCATTCGTTCTTTGTAAGCAAGCCCGAACTGACAAAGAATTTTGCAGTCCGTTGCTTAACGAGGCACAAAAAAGTGGACTAAACTTTTTAATCCACTATTCTTGGTATCGCCAAACACCTTGCCGTTGGATAAAGTAAAGCCCACTCTAAACGAGTGAGCGTTGAACTTTACTTCACTACGGCTAAAAATTGGCGATTTTAGAATAGTGTGAACTAAAGATAACGCTATATTATCTATTGTGCAAATTTCTTGCTTGTTTTATTTCATAGGCAGTAATTGTTTATCTGTTTTTATCTTGACCATCACCTTTACGATGCCGGTCAATCATGGACTATTCTTTTGTGAAATCAATATCCCGTTTTGAAGGACGTTCAAATGTAAACTTTGTCTTCTTTTTTGGATGGCTGATAGCAAAATCACATTGGCTTATAACGTCCATTCCGATTAACATA
>JAZLFJ010000043.1:0-4559 GCA_045615665.1 Bacilli bacterium | reverse complement strand
AATGTGAATTGCTATGGAAGTTCCATACAATATCATTCTAAATATGCTTTGGATAATCACGTTACGGTAATCCATCATTGGAATTCCGCCAAATATGATGCCGAAACGTGGAATAAAATCGCTGATTTTGGTATCCAATGCGTTTAAGTGTTAAATATTTTTGATGAGATTAAAACTGTAAGGGTTAATTCTTTCCTATATTCGCTATAGATTTTTTTTAATGTCAATAAATCTTTGGAGCGTTTTTCATACTCTTCCGTACCATGAGTCATTTTACTCAACTCATTGGTAACCTTGGTAATTGCCGATTTAATTGATTTAAGATTGTTTTCAACAACCTTACCATTAATAGTGATGTTTATGGTTTTATCGAATGTCTTTGCCATAGTATATAATATAATAATGGCAAAAATAAAAACTATATATCAAAAACGTTGGGACAAGTTTTCTCGCTTCTAAAAGCCAGATGTTCCATCAAGAATATCGCTGTTGATTAATAGAAGAACAATTAGTACTGATGCAATAAATTTTATCACGTTATAAATTATCAAAAAGTGTAGGTTCTTTGACAGATTGATTGAGAATGACAGAGGGGTTAGGTTTGGTGACAAGTTCGCGGAGAGAGGTACGCTCTAGTGCGGAGACTCTGATCAGTGTTGCAACTTCTGTGATGGAGTATGGGCTGTTACAGGCCACCTTTGCCCTTGCTATTAGCAAATAGGCAATTATTGCCACCCAAAGATGGGTTTTCACGGCATTTTCGGAATACCCCCACAGTGTTTTGACAACGATGTTTTGCTTTATCCATTTGAAGAAAACTTCAATATCCCACCGGTGACGGTAAAGGTTGGCAACTTCTAATGCACTGATTTCAAAGTTGTTGGTTATGAAAACCACCTCGTTGCCCGTCTCCTTGTCGTAGTAGACCACCATGCGTATTGGCTCAGGATAAAGTTTGCGGGACTTTGGGGTGGTGAGTCGTATGGTGAAGTCTGCTCGAATGCCCGTTTGGGTGTCGAAGTCCGACCGATGGTCAACCACCTCATATCTCATATTGTCCTTCGGGCGGCTTATCCAAAAGGAAGCGGCTTTATGAAACCGATAGAGTGCTTCAAAGTCAACATACGCCTTGTCCATCACGTAGAAGGCAAGCGGTTCTGGTTCAAGGAGATCCAGTTCATTGCTGTCGTGCCATTTCCCGTCAGTGATATGGATGTTTGCGGGGATGCTGCCACGCAACGAGAGCAGCGTATGCATCTTGACCGCCCCCTTGCTGTATTTTCCGAGTGCCCAAGCCGCCAGCTTGATACTAGTGGATATAGTGGTTGAGTCCAATGCATAGAGCACATTGTCTATGGTAATTTCCGAGACTTTCTCTCTAGAGTAAAGAGGGCGCACTATGTCGATGAGAAGAGTTCCAAACTCCTCGTAAATACGGAAGTCTCGCTTTTCATTGGCGCGCGTGAGTGAGGATTGGTTGACTGTATTGCGAAATCCGAGATGATAGAGGATGTTCTCGTGAGCTCCTAAGCACAGGCAAATATCCCGAACCGAGTCACAACCAGTTAGTTGTCCGAACAACAGGTGTAGAAATTGGTTGTAACAGGTCAAATCCTTTGAATGCCAATCGCCTCGGTACTTTGTTACCAGCCTGTCGAATTGGAAACGAGGCAGGAAATCTAAAACTTGAGAAAAAACATAGCGACCCTTATTCATAACTTTATGGTTTGAGGCCGCAAAGTTACACTGTCATTTCAAATCAAAAAGTCAAAGAACATTTATAAATATATAAAAATCAATATGTTATAAGAAATTTTCAAAAATTATCGCATCAGTAGTAAAGAACAATTAATAACGCTAACATTTTTCTACGTTTTTTTGATACAGCAAAGATACAAAAAAAATAATACAAATCACACTCCTGCGATTTTTTTTGTTTTTTTTTTGCACCGCGTATTTCGTCGTGGCGTAAAAGTTTATTGCGGCTTTATCACGAACCTGTTCAATTTCTCCCTGGTTTCGTATTCGCTGTCAACAATACACTTATTTTAGCAATCCGAATCTTTTCAGCAATTTTTTGTTTGCGTTACGATAGGTGGTGGCAAGTTTCTTTATTTTGTTCAAATCATCCGCATCGATAATACCTTTATGCTTTGATGCGTCGAATTTGTCTGAGAACTTCAATTTGTCTATTTTCTTAAAATCCGAACAATCCACATATCGGTCAACACCTTCCAGAAAGCTGTATTTTGAAGATTCAAGTTTATAGTGTCGTTCCTGACGTACCTTTGGAATGTTTTCGTTTATTTTCGTATCGATAACGAAAAAGCCGAAAGCATTGCCCTCATTGGTTTAAGTGTTAAATATTTTTGATGAGATTAAAACGAAAAGCAAGGAAATATGATAAAACGGAGTGTAATCAAAACAACAAACAAACAATGACCTATCCGTATAAAAAATGTAAGATTTACGCATTACTTCAACGATTGGAACACCATTTATATGAGCGTTCTCGTAAAATTCTCTGTCAGTGTTGCCAAAATAGAAATACTCAGCATTATCAAAATCAAATTTATCTTCAATATAGACTCCATCCCAATTAGGATTGAGTTTGTGTTTGCATAAACGCCACATTTTGTCTTCTTTCCACAATGGCCTTGAAGGATCATGGTTTGGATTTTCAATATATCGGTCTGTCTTTTCGTCAAGAACCAATTGGGCATTGTAAGTTTCAAAAAAACGCTTATCAATAGAATACATCTGCCCCTCATATATAAAGGAAAGATTATAATGAATGAACAAAAGATAATATTCCAAATCCTCAAGACCTGATTCGCTTTCGGCTTGATCATTTTGCCAACCTAAGTCGGCCTCATAAACGTCTTCGTTTTGATTAAAACGGAATAAAAACTTACCTTTATCTTTCATTTATTAAGATTTAATCTCTTTAAATACGCACGAGCATGTTCCAAATACAAATTTTCTTTTCGTGTTAATTCAAGATGTTCTACATTAGGATTTACACGTTCAGAAGAATACCATTGATGTTTTTCATTGTACACTGTTTTCCATCGGTGGGCATGAGGACCTGGTCCATGCTTCAAATCTATACTTTTATACACCTTGTGATTCTTATAAAAATATATTGTTTTAGGTGTTCCATCATTATCAACTACAACATATATTGGATTTGGCGAATTAGACCTAATAGGGTCTTTTGCCCTATCAATAGTACTTTCCAAATACGTCATTTTTCCATCAAATCCAATAGTTTTATACTGCTTAGTGACAATGCTTTTTGATGATGCAGAATAAGAATTTCTACCGCCCATACGATTTTCTCCTTTCTATGATTTCATTAGGATAATACACTACATTGATATCTCCAAAATCATAATTGATTGGATTCCCATAAATCAGTATCGTATCAGGGGATATTTGCCTAATCATTTCGTCAACACCTCTAACCCATATTCTCAAAGAACTATGATTCCTGCGTGAGCCAACAGTACTGATTGCGACCATGGAACCTTTTTCGACACCTTTGAAACAATATTCAAAAGTGTCTTCTTCAGCCCAGGTTATAGACGGAACAACTCGAACGCCTTCATTCTGTAGCCATTGCCCAATAAACCTACTCCGATAAATATTCCATAACTTCATTGGAAACGGCATATCCCAATACACGCTGAAATCAGGTGCAAAGATACATTTAAAATCCTTTAGTCGTGCAAGGTATCTGTTTGGAAATTTCCAAAGTCGTTCAAATCTGTAATCGTCAATAAAGAAATGCACACCGCAATCGGTATTCCTAACAGTGAATATTTGACTGAATGGAATTATCCTTTGTGGTATGAATGTTTCTTTCCTGATTATTGGAATCTCGTAATGAGTTTAAGTGTTAAATATTTTTGATGAGATTAAAACGATGGCCGATAAGTTTTCACTCCTCCCATATTATTCAATTTTATAATTATAATTATAACTTATTTTTAACAAATAATCCTCTACGGATATTTTTTCATTATTTATTGTAATTACATGTTTAAAAGCATCTTCTGCATCAAATGTAGAATATGCATCACATGGTTCCTTTGTATCAATAAAAAATTGCTGTCCGCCACATCCATACCAAATCCTAAAAAACAATTCATCTTCCTCTGTTTCATACAGAATCAAATCCTCTTCGTCATCAATATGATTTGGATCGACAATCCTTTTTAGAATTATTGTAAAAAATTCAGATTCCATTTCTGTATCAGCATTCAAAATACGTTTTTTAAGATAATCGAATGAGTTTTCAATCCCTTTTTCCTTGAATACAGAAGAAAGAGCTTTATTGCCAATCATTTCATTATAGCAATGTTTAAGATAATTCAGTTTTCTTTCGTCTATCATATTTCCTTAATTTTGTTATATCCTTAATTCCGCAGATTATTCTTGAATTTTGCCTGTTGAAAAATGACAAGCCGTTGTTAATAAATAACTTAGCAACGACTTGCATTTCTCGATAATTTCACCTATTTTTGTGCTGTGAAACCTAAAAAACGGGTGATATG
>JAZLFJ010000042.1:0-11200 GCA_045615665.1 Bacilli bacterium | reverse complement strand
TCAATGACTTAACGGCTGAAATAAGCTTTAATAACCCTTGTTTTAACAAGAAATTGCCCATTTTTTAGAGAATTTATTGATTAAAATCAATTTTCATGGGTTGGGGTTACCAGAAGCTAATTTCATGCGTTTCGCGTAATTGACTTTTCGCTATTTTGACATACAATACAGCCATGATTAAAATTTATGTTTCGCCATCTTGCTCAAGTTGCAAGAAAGTAAAAAAATGGTTCACTGAACAAAACATTCCTTTTGAAGAAAAAAATATTTTCTCTCCAAATTTAAAGGAAGAGGAATTAAAGGAAATTCTCACTAAAAGTGAAAATGGTACAAGTGACATTATTTCTAAGCGTTCAAAAGTTTTAAAAGATAACAATATTGATGTCGACGATATGACGATTACCGAAATGATTTCTTTTATAAGAAAAAATCCTTCGGTTTTAAAACGCCCAATCATGGTTGATGATCATCGTATCCAAGTCGGCTATAACAAGGAAGAAATTACAACTTTTATTCCGAAAACTAGAAGATTCCAAGAAATCTACTGCGATACTTGCGAAGATGATAAAAACGCTTAATTTTTAAGCGTATCTAAGAATTTCTTTAGTTTCCACCCAGTGGATTTTTTATATTTAATTCGATTTTCATTTAGGAAATCGATCAAGTTTTTTGATGCTTTTTCCATCGAAGAATCTTCAGCTTCAATTTCGTAATCTGTTACACCGTTATATATGGATTTATCGATTGAAATCACAGAAGTTTTGAACATTAAATCTAAGCGATATGTTTTCAATGTTCCTAGTATTTTTAAAGACTCAGTTTTGATATCTAGATTATTCGCTAAATATTCTTGGATTTCTCCTTCTGGTAAAATAAAGTCTTTAACTAATTTATCCGTGATTTGCTGGTTTATTTCAAGTTTTCCTTCTTTTTGAGGAACTTTTAAAGTCATCTCTAAAACACCATTCTTTTCTCTTATTCTTAGACCGCATTTATTCTTATGAATTTCCAGATTTATCGTATCAATATAATAATTAGTTTGAGAATAGATGTTTCCGCTAGAAAATTTCGAGATTAACTTTTTGTAATCTTGTTTTGATAGTTCTGATTTAAATTCGATTTCAAGATTTTTGCTCATAAAATAAATATTATGATAACATATTTATATGAAATTTTTTGCTAGTTCACAAGATCCTACAAATAATCCGTTTACTCAATTTTTAGTTAGTTATGGAATTTGGATTGCGGTTGGAGTTTGCGCTCTCGTTGGTTTAGCGGTCGTCTTCTTTTTAATTTTCTTTAAATATAGAGGTAAAAAATGGAACGATGAAGCCGATAATATTGAGAAAAGAATCTCTAACGAATCAAAAACCGATATTTATTCATTGCTTGGCGGAAAAGAAAACGTTGTTTCTCACGATAGAATGAAATCAAGAATAATTCTTCAACTAAAAGATGACACTTTAGTGAACGTCGATAAATTGAAAGGAATCGGTGTCGAGTCCATTATTAAGATGTCAAATAAGACAATTTTAGTGGTGGAACAAGATCCTGAAACCTTTTATTCCCTATTTAATTAAATGCATGTTTTCGGATGTCTTCGACCGGAAGACCGATAACATTATCAAAATCACCTTCAATATGATTAACTAAGTTAAAGTTTTCATCTTGGATACCATAAGCGCCCGCTTTATCCATTGGTGATCCACTTTCGATATAAGAATTAATTAATTCTTCACTTAGTTTATTAAAGTAGACATAAGTCCTAACTGTTCTGGTTATTTCTTTATCTTTCGAGATGAAGGTGTAACCTGAAATAACAACATGCTTTTTACCTGATAATTTGCTTAACATTTCAAAAGCTTCTTTTTTATTTTTGGGCTTTCCCATTAATTCTCCATCTAAAATAACAACCGTGTCACATGCTAAAACTGAGTCATTCGGATATTTAGAATAGATCGAATAAGCTTTTAGTTTGGATAATTCAGCTGGAAGGTCATGTGGAGCGATATGCAAAACTGATTCATCAACATTTGAAGGAATTACAACAAAATCGTTTGTAATCTTTTTAATTAATTCTCTTCTTCGAGGAGATTCGCTTGCAAGAATAAGCATTATTGTTCATCCATTACCACAGGTATAACAAGTGGCATCTTTTCAGTTTTACGGTAAATATATTGTGAAACCTCGTTTTTTATATTTGCTTTAAGTTCCGCAAAAGAAGCATTGCTTTCAAAGATTTTTTCAACAACTTCAACTGTGATTTGTTTAATTCTTTCGCTTAGGGTTGTATCATCATCGGTGAATGCTTTGGTTATAACCATAGGTGGAACAACCAGTTTGCTCTTTTTACGAGAAATACCAATGGTGACAATTATTAAACCATTTTCTTGAATAATTTCTCTATCTTTTAAGACCGCCTCATTGATTCCTTTGACATCTTTTCCATCGATATAGATTGGAGATGCTGGAAAAACTGGACCACGAGTAATTTTGTGTTTATTTAAGATTATGGATTCTCCGTTTTCTAATACAAAGACATTATCTTTTGGTATACCGAGATTTTCTGCGATTTCCGCGTGAAGTTTCAACATACGATATTCACCATGAATTGGCATAAAATATTTTGGTTTAACTAATCGAAGCATCAAACGTAATTCTTGCTTTGATGGGTGGCCCGATGAGTGAACCGAAAATAAGATGGAATTGGTCAAAACATCCGCACCATGATGAACGAGTTTGTTAACGACTTTGTCGATGAGGATACCATTTCCAGGAATTGCACTACTAGAAAAGACAACTGTATCACCTGGAACGATTGTTAATTCTTTATGATCTCCATTAGCAATACGAGATAAAGCTGCCATAGGTTCACCTTGTGAACCAGTACATAAAACACATACTTCTTTAGCTTTATATTCTCTTATATCTGCAACCGGAATAATGGTACTATCAGGTATTTTTATATAGCCAAAATCACGAGCGATTTGAACGACGTTTTCCATACTTCGACCAATGATTGCAATCTTACGATTAAATTCAACAGCAACATGTACAATTTGTTGAATACGTGAAATGTTGCTTGAGAAGGTTGATAGAATTAAACGTCCTTGAGCATTTTCAAAGATTTCATGGATTGATTTTAAAACATTAGTTTCGCTTGGCGTATAGCCTTCGATTTCAGCGTTGGTTGAATCACTTAATAATAAGTCGACACCTTCTGCACCTAATTTAGCAATTTTAGTTAATTCAATTTCTCTTCCGACTGGAGTTAAATCAATTTTGAAGTCTCCAGTGTGAACAATTCTTCCTTGCGGAGTATCAACGACGACTCCATAAGCATCGGGAATTGAGTGAGTAACGTAGAAAAATTTAACTTTAAATTCGCCAATCGTCAGTTCTGTATTTGAATCATATTCAACGATATTAACGGTCTCACGTATGCGCATTTCATCTAATTTCTTTTTTATTAATGCGGCCGCAAGTTTAGGGGCATAGATGACTGGGACGTGAACTGATTGGACTAAAAATGGGATAGCGCCAATATGGTCTTCGTGTCCGTGAGTGATTATTAAAGCCTTAAGCTTTTGTTGACTAGTTTTTAGTTTTTGATAATCAGGAATAACATAGTTAACACCTGGAGCGGTGTCGCCAGGAAAACGAACACCAGCGTCAATGACGATTAAAGAATCATCTGACTCTATGCAATAGGTGTTCTTTCCAACTTCGCATAGTCCGCCAAGTGCATATATAGAAATAGGAGATTGATTAACAACAGACATATTATACTCCGAATAACAAATGAATTATCTTCGTTATGATTTAATTAATTTTATTATAATAAAGGTGACAAATATGTAAAGAAAAAATTAAAGACGTACTGCGTCAGAAATTTGTTTAAATGGATCTTTTTTATCAATATGGTCATAAAATAAGACCCCATTTAAATGATCTATTTCATGTTGTAAAACAATTGCTTCGTAACCTCTAGCGGTAATAACAGTTTCTTTTTGCTGTTTTACATCATAGGCTTTAACAAGAATTTTGTATTTACGGTAAACATAACCTTGATGTTCATTGTCGACCGATAAACAACCTTCTCCCCCAGAGAGATAAACTTGTTTAACAGATTCGGAAATAATTCTTGGATTAATTAAGCGGTGGTCCACAACATGGATTGAGCCATCTTCGTTTTCTTCTTCATAATATACGACCAAAGCTTTAATATTATGACCGATTTGAGGCGCTGCTAAACCTACACCTTCACGCAAATTGTGTTTCTCTCTAAAATCATCATCTTGAGTTAATACCAAATAGTCGTGCATTTGGTTGACTAAATCGATTACTTCTTGAGTGATTTGAGTGACTTCGGCGCTTCTTTTTCTTAATGAAGATGCATTATCTTTAACAATTTTAAACAACTTTTGCATGTTGAAATTGTATCATATTAGATACAAATTTGATAACATATATTTCATGAACGACACACTTCTAGATTCTTTAAATAGATTGCGGGAATCGCTTGAGAATGATCCGCGTGTTTTAAAACTGAATAAATTGGATGAAAAAATGAATAACGATGAAGAGGTGATGAAGCTTGCTTATCGAAAGAATGTCGCTATCAACGAATATGAAGATGCACTGAGATTTTTTAAAGAAGATTCAAAGGAAGTTCAAGAGGCTCAAAAGAAGTTACATCAGGCTAAATTAAATCTTGATTTAAACCCTTTAGTACAAGAATATAATAAAGCTTTTAAGGAAGTGCAGGAAATATATCAAAAAATCAATGAAGCATTATTTGATAAATTTGCTCCAGAAAAGAGATGCCTAAGATGATTAGAATCACTGGTGGCACATATCGTTCTAGAAAACTAGAAACCCCATCTACTGGTTTAACAAAACCAACGATGGATAAAGTTAGAGCAGCAGTTTTTAATGCGCTGGGATATGAAATTGAAAACAAGAAAATTCTTGATTTGTTTTCTGGCTCGGGAAGTTATGGTTTTGAATCTCTTTCAAGAAACGCTTTATTTGTCACTTTTGTAGATAATCAAAAAGAAGCGGTTGATGTCATTAAAAGAAATGCTACTAATCTAAAAGAAAATAGATTTGAAGTTATTCTTGGTGACTGTATCAATTATTTAGAAACATCCACCAAGACCTTCGATATTGTTTTTATGGATCCACCATACAAATTAGATGTCTATCAAAATGTTTTAGATTTGCTGGAAAAAAGAGGCCTTTTAAATAAAGATTCGATTATAGTATTAGAATCTGAGAAAGAGTTAAATATCGTTGAGAATAATTATAAAAAAGTTAAACAATATAATTATGGTCTCGCTAAAATATATATATTGAGGAAATAATGATGAAAAGAGCAATTTATCCAGGTTCGTTCGATCCTATTACCAATGGACATCTCGATGTTCTTAAACGTGCCCTTAAGGTTTTCGATGAAATAATAGTTTTGGTTGCTGTTAACCCAGAAAAGAAAACTAAATTTAGTGAGCAAGAAAGAATCGAAATGATTGAAGAAGCCACAAAAGATTTAAAAGGCGTCAAAGTTGATTCGACAACCGGATTATCTGTCGAATACGCTAAAAAGCATGGAGCGACTTGTCTTATTCGTGGTCTTCGCGCAGTTACTGATTTTGAATATGAATTCTCATTATCTGCTTCCAATGAGTTTATTGATGATTCCATCGATATGGTGTTCTTCATGAGCCATGCTGAAACAAGTTTTATTTCTTCTAGTTCAATCGATGAACTTTATCATAAAGGTGTAGACATCTCTAAACTGGTTCCAGAATCAGTTATTAAAATGTATAGAAAGAAATAAATAAAAGATACGAAAAAAGCTGGGACAACCCAGCTTTTAAAGTATTAACATTTAACTATTCAGTTTTATTATTGATTGAGAATTCGTCAGTGTGATTCCAGCAGTGGAGAAGAAATTTGGCTTTATCTAAATCTGATTCACCTTGAATGTCTCCAACGATAACTTCAGTAATACCTTTTTCATCAACTTTGTCGGTGAAGTCGACAAGCATGATGACAGGGCATGTGAATAATTCGTAGTTTGCTTCTGATAAGATATCGATATCAGATTCGGCAATTCCTTTTAATTCATAGAAATCGCTGTTATATGCAGCGGCACCAGCGGCTTCAAAGAATTCTGGTTTGCGTTCCATATATTGGATGAAAGCAGTTTTGTCAGCGGTTGTTTCTGAAGTAATTTCATCTGCAAAAACGGATGCTAATTTAAATGAAGAACCATCAGTTACAAAATCACCCCAATGTTTTTCGAGATAATCGAAACCATATTTGTTATTTAAACAATGATCACAGTTATCTTCGACATAAACAAAGAAGAATTTGTTTGCTCCAACATTATCGGTGACAGCCTTAACATTTTCCTCGCTTGGATTTTCCATTGCATCAAAGATGAGTTTGGTGGTTTTATCAGCTTCGGATTCGCTTGCACCTTCAAGAGATAATTGGTAGTTGTGATAGTATTTTTCGACTGCGGCAGCTTCTTCTTGAGCGTTTTTGATGGCATTTACAATGGCAGGAATTGAGAAAATGATGCCAAAGATGATACCGACGATTAAAAGTGGTTGAACCCAGGCTGTTTGTCTAATCCAGTCCCAGATTTTTTTGAAGAATGCTCCTATTGCTGTTAAAACTACCATACAAGTTTCCTCCGAAATTATGCGAAAGTTATTTTAGCACTATATAAATATAGATACAATGAATTATTTTTTCAAGACATTAATGTCTAAAGATTTTTAAAAAACTCTACTCAAAAATCGATAATGAGAATACAATATTGCTCGTAATATGTCGAAGCGAACAACCAAACAGAAAATTAATTCTTATATTTATAACCATATTTGGCTTAAATATGCGATTGATTATGGCGTTACTTTTGTAATGTCGGTCTTTTCTGCCGCTATCTTCGTATTTGGTGTTAACTGTTTTCTTGATCCAGCCGCATTAGGCTTAACCGGAACAGTCACGCTTGTTTCAGGAGGCTCGTCTGGCGTTGCACAGGTGTTTGTGCTTATACTCGAGACGTGCCACGTAGATATCACGTATCGTTCGCTTGTATTCTCGCTAGCTTATTTAACAGTTAATGCTCCATTGATTATTTTAGCTTTCCTTGGCATAGGTAAACGCTTTGCGTTTTTTACTCTTGTCAATGTTGGCTCGGCGTTTTTATTTTCAAATATTTTCCATGGCGATTTTTTCATGCACATCGCGTTATATGTTAGCCAATATGGAGGTATGCTCCCAAGAGCGTTATTCGCAGGAATTTGTACAGGTCTATCAAGCGCGATTGCCTATAAGTGGGAAACATCTGCCGGAGGTTTTGATATCGTCTCGTATTTTGTTTCGCTTCGCAAATCAACTTCCGCAGGAAAATACGGAGTTATCATCAATTCCGTTATTATTGGAACATTTACAATTTTAACTGCAGTTAAAGGTGGAACTCCTTTAGTTATCAACGATATTACTTTACAACCTTTGGCCATTGCAGTTGGAAGCATGTGGTTCTCAATTGTTTATTTATTAACAGTGATGTTAGTAATCGATGTGATTAATGTTAGAAATAAAAAAGTTCAACTTCAAATCATCACTAGTAATAAAGATCTTCCAACCTACCTTCTAGCATCTGTTCCTCATGGTGCAACTATTCTTAATGTAAAAGGCGCTTTCTCTGGCGAAGATCGCCTCATGATTTATATGGTTATTTCTTCTCTAGAGATGAAACATGTTATTAAAACTATTCGACAAATTGACCCAAAAAGTTTCATCAATGTCACTCCTCTAAATCAGGTTTATGGACACTTCTATTCCAAACCAGTTAGGTAATGAAAAAAGATACAATTTTAAAATACACTTTGTTGACGCTAACCATTTTGGTTAACGTTTTTATTATTGTGAATGCTTGCATTGATGGGACTGTTTCCAGCCAAGAATCTGGGTGGTTTTCTAAAACATTTGCCAGTGTGATTAATTTTTTCTCTCCTAACTATATAAATGATTCAAACTTTAATAACTTCGCCTCAATTATTAGAAAATTAGTTGGACATTTTGGCTTGTTTGCTGTCGATGGATTTGTTTCAACCTTTACAGCTTACTTCTTCTTGAAAGGTTTGAAATCTAAAACTAATTTATTTTTCTTTTTATCAACTTTACTACTTGGATTATTGGTTGCTAGTGTTTCAGAATTTATCCAGATTTTCACTCCAGATCGTTTCGGTTCATTTATCGATATTTTGATTGATTTTGGTGGTTATTTGCTTGGTTTTGGAATAGCTGTTTCTATCTTACTTTTTGAGCAAGCTATACCATTCAAAAATACTGAAAATATCTGAGATTTGCGGTAATTTAAATAAAAAAATCGGCAATTACCGATAATTTTTCTGGCGGAGGAAAAGGGATTTGAACCCCTGCGAGGCTTGCACCTCCTACCGGTTTTCGAAACCAGCCCCTTCAGCCGCTTGGGTATTCCTCCGTTGCGAAGTAAATTATAGCATAGACCTTTATTTTTTGTTTAGTAATTTCTATAGTTGATAGTTATTCAGATATAACGTCTAACAATCTTAGATTGGACAATCTTATTAAATATAACTTTAATTGTATAAGTTTTCTAATCGTGTATAATTGAAACTACGTTATTTATAAAATGGAAATGTCGCTTGAAAATATCTTAATTCTTAGTGGGATTGCCTTATTAGGCGTTGTTTTAATTGTTCTAATTATCTCATTCATTCTTGCCCAAACATCTTCGAAACGTTACAAAAACGACATTTATGAAACTTCGAATTCTTTAAGAGTTTTTATAATTGATGCAAAAAACGATCGAGTTCGTTATTTCAATCGTTCGAGACTACAAAGAAAGAAAACTTCGACTATTACTGCTTTCTATAATCAGTTTCCCGCTAATGAAAGAGATAAAATCATTACTTGGGTCGGTGACCTTTTAGATGATACGCCTAACACTCCTAAATATTTAGAGATCAATGTTTTGATTAACTTCAATAAAAAGAGTTATTTTTCCTTGCTTCAAGTTACGAAAGTTGATCACACCAAAGGTATCATCTATCTCGAATCTTATATACTTAAGTATATGTACGCGACTAAAACCAAAAATATTAAAGTTAGAAAGTTTTTGTCTAGAGAAAAATTTATTGCTTGTTTAAACGCCTATCACCAACCAAAAGGAGTTACGTTTGCTATTGATTTCTATAATAGAAGAACTTTAGAAGAAGAGATTCCTCATCTACTTTTTTCACAAATCAAAAATGTTCTGGTGCCTTATATAACCCCATATCGTCCAATGATTGAGCATGGAGATAATAAATTAATCATTTCTGATCTTAAGATTTTACAAAGAACCAATATGCTAGCCTTTATTAACACATTAAGAAATGAAATAAATCGCTTTTTAATGATTTCTTCGGAAACGGATACAGTTGGTTTTTCATTCGGGGTTGCCGAGAATAAGTATTTCTATAACTCAATAGATTCGCTAATCGATTCAGTTGTTGAACTAAGCCAAGTGGCAAAAGAAGATGGAAAAGATTTCCTCATCTTCGAAGAAGGCAAAAAGATCAATCTTGAGGGAGACGTTCTTCATTATCGAACCGAAGTTGAAAGAATCATTCAAGATAAGAAGATTCGCTACACCTATCAACCAATTTATAATGTTGCAAAAAGTAGAATGCTTGGTTACCAAGCACATTTTGAACCTTTAGATTCGTTATTCGACTCAATCGATGAACTTAAAGCATACGCAATTCGTACTGAAGATGATAAAGAGCTTTTTGCAACGATTGCAAGAAACTCAATATCTAGGTTCATTCAACAAAGAGATGGTGTTTCATTAAAACTATTCTTTCCACTATCTATTAATGAAATTGGATATGTTAACCGTACTTTTTCCCACATTTCTTCTATTAAAGAAGCAAATATCGTCCTAATCTTTAGTGAATCTGAAATATTAGATTTGTCGACAGATGCGATGGATTCTACGATCCAATTGATCAAAACATTTAAATCAAAAGGTTATGAAGTTGCTTTATTAATTGATGAAAATGAAGCCGCGCTTCCTTCTAATGCATATGAAATCTTTGATTTCTTTATATTATCTGTCAGTGCTCATATTACTAACCGCAAACTTCAAAATAGACAATTACCTTCTTTCCAAGCTCTCATTGAAAAATTACTTAGATATAATCGTCCAATTTTAGCGATCGATATTCCAACTTGGTCGCTTGTTGAATATGTTATTAAACTCGGTATTGATATTGTTTCTAGCGATGCAATCGCTCCTGGAGACGAAAACATTTTACCATTAAATAGAAAATCGATTACAAAACTTAAAAATATGAACTAGGAGGTTTGTTATGGAAAATAAAAATAGTTCAATTACCACCCAAGAAGTTGATTTTGCTCAGTGGTACACAGACGTCTGCAAGAAGGCAGAACTCATGAACTACTCATCAGTCAAGGGATTCATCAACTATCTCCCATACGGATACGCTATCTGGGAAGAAATCCAGAATTACCTCAACAAGAGATTCAAGGCAGAAGGTGCAGAGAACGTCTATCTCCCAATGGTCATCCCAGAATCAATGTTCGCAAAAGAGAAGGAGCATGTTGAAGGATTCGCTCCAGAATGTTTGGTCGCTACATATGGCGGTGGCAAGAAGCTCGAAGATCCGCTCATCATCAGACCAACATCGGAAATCCTCTTCTCAGACTTGTACAAGAATATCCTCAACTCACATAGAGACCTTCCAAAGATGTTCAACCAGTGGTGCTCAGTCGTCAGATGGGAGAAGACCACAAGACCATTCCTCAGAGGCTCAGAATTCCTCTGGCAGGAAGGACACTGCTTATTCGAGACTAGAGAAGGCGCAGAAGAAAACGTCAGAAAGTTCCTCGACATCTATGATGACTGCGGACGCAATGTCTTGGCTATCCCATTCGTCAAGGGAAGAAAGACAGAGCACGAGAAGTTCGCAGGAGCTATCGCAACCTACTCAATCGAAGCTCTCATGCATGATGGAAAAGCTCTCCAGTCAGGCACATCACACTACTTAGGCCAGGGATTTGCAGAGGCTTACGGCATCTCATATCTTGGAAGAAACAACAAGCTTGAAGTCCCACACCAGACATCATGGGGCGT
>JAZLFJ010000041.1:0-4302 GCA_045615665.1 Bacilli bacterium | reverse complement strand
CCAATACCATGCAGAAACAGCCCAAGGATTTTGTGCTAAAGCAGACACATACCCGTTATCATCATTTGCCTCCTCCGAAGGTTCGATATAGTTATTTTCAACAAGATATGTATATGCTTCCCTTTGAGTTTCAAGATGGGTAACTTGCAGATATCCAATACCTCTTTCTTTATATTCATATGCAGACGTGGGAACATATTCTTCGCTAAACTGATTGCCATGTGAATCATAAAAGTTCCCATCTGTTCTGTTTTTAATTCTATGTAGCGTTTCATGATTGCAACACAAAATAAAACATGCAATGCTGTATTTATCAGTAATTCCCAAATCCACAAAGATTTGATTCAGTGAATCTATTTCTTTGTGAGTCATTGGCCAGTCCAATCTTTCAAATACTTTTCTCTCAAATATAATCAAATCTAAATTATTTATAAGCTTACTATAATCATTTTTGCTATAATTATACGTCGCCCAGAAAGAATCAAGGCGATGTTGTTCTTTCAATTCTTTTAATACAGCCAACGCATCATTTTCACTAAGTTGCATTTCATTTGTTAAATGATTATACAAAAAGTCATACTTTTCCTTTAATTCTAAGTCATTTAATAACCGATTGTATCCTTCTTTGTCATAATTATAAGCTGCCCAAAAACTTTCAAGACGATTCTTTTCTTTAAGTTCTTTCAATATTTCCATTGTCTTATATTCACTGGCACCAATTGTATTTTTCAAATAATCATACAAAAAGAAATACTTTAACTTTAATTCTTCATCTCGTAATTTTTCCGGGCTTAATGCTTTAGTATTTGTTATATTAGGGCTTTGTGGCACTGTTTTCTTAGGGATTGCCGGGTAACCAAGCAACACTGCCATATTATTTATTCCATTTCTGAGTTCATTTCCGCTTGTAAAAAGATCGGCTGTTTCAAAATCAATCTCATCATATTGATGCTCAATCTTACGTAACGTTTCATATATTCTTTCCCATGAAGCTGCATGATCTCTATAAGTTCTTGACAAATCATAGAAATGATCACTTATGGCACTAATTGGAGAAGATACTGCTTTTCGGTAATAATCATCCGCTTGAGCATAACAATCATTGGCATTTCTTCGTGCGTCTTCCATAAGTGTCAAAACTTCATAACCGTCTATGTTAACTTGATCTACAGTTTCCGATAAAATCTCAAAATCTCTTATGTCGGATTTATCTGCATCAATCATTACTTTAATGAGCTCAATAACTTGTGCGGCTTTGGCTTTCAAAGCACTTGCGCTTTCACCCGTGTTCTCGCTTTCGATAAAGGTTCTTATCGCTTCAATCTCGTACTTATAGAATTCAATTTCATTTTGCAAGATACCGATTAACTCACGACTTTCGCCGGCCAATTCGGTTCCGTTTAATACAGAATCATAATTCATCCGGTTTTCTTCTCCATTGATCTGATATTTCTTCATCTAAAGTTTTGAAAGTAACACCCAATGTTTGAATGTCTTTGCTCAAAGTATCTAAAGAGCGCATTATTATTTTCCTGCAATTGTTTGAAGAATCAAGAGCATTATGGCAGTTGCGAACAGCCTGAATAGTACTGTTATCCGGAAGCGGCAAATCTACCGGTGTCTCATATAATCTATTGTCAATTATATTTGAATCTTTTTCTGTGTCATCACTATCAATTAAAATTTGTGTCACCATCTTCATTATTTTCCTCGGTGTTTAATTCTTCACTGACTTTTTCTTTATACACGCATATTTCGTTGGAAAAATTGTCCATAATACTCTTTTGAGTATTGAAAATGTTCTGCTGATACTCATGTTCTTCCGATAAAGAAACATATAGACTCTCCGAAAACGAACTGTTCTCAACCATGTTGAAAAATTCATTGAATTTATTATGAAACATTTCATTGCTTTCGGATATATCTCTTAACATATCGGTGCAGTCATTTAAGTAATCTAATGCAATACGGCTATTATCACCATTCATCATTCTGTATACCTCAAAAGAATTGTATTCTCTCAAAAAACATATTAGCAAACCGGCATATAAATTACAATTATATACTTTATCATTTCTATAACAAATAATTTTTTCATTCCGTTTACAGTTTACGTTTACAAAAAAACTGATATCAGCACTTTTACTTCCCAACAGCACTGCTGGTGGGTGTTTGCGGCGCCTTGTGAATCAAGGTTGATATCGCACCTTTATCCTGCACTTTTTTCAACCGAACCATTTTGACCGAATCCCCCCACTATCGTGACACGCCAAAACGAAGGAATGACCGATGGAGGAACCGCACTAAGAAATAGAAAATCACATGCCATGCATTGAATCGCATCGGATAAATCGCACCACCCAAAGTCCACCCTTTTTCCACCTTTTAATCCATAAATCATGATTACAAAAGAACGAAAAAGATTTGGCACCTAAATGAAACTTTTTGAAACTTTTTTCACCCAAATTGAACCTAATTGCAACTTTTTAATCGAATTCAGGTGTGGTATTGTTATAGTAGAGTAAATAATCAGACAAGGCTTATGAAGATTATGAGAAATCTTCATGGGCCTTTTTTTATGCCCAAAAGGCAGAAAGGAGGAACATGTCAAAACGACAAAAAAGAAACGGAGATATTGAAATCATCAATCAAAGTCTTCAACGAAATGAGAAAGGAGGAATAAAACAATCACTGGAGAATTGCGTTACCGTTTTTGAGAAGGATCCGTTACTCGGAGGAAGCATCAAAAGAAATATGCTAACCGGGCAGGTTGATATCGTTTCGAAAATGCCCTGGGAGAGAAGAAGTATTTTGCTTACCGACACAGACTTCAATAACATCTGTCTGTACCTTGAAAGAAACTATTCTCTTGTAAAAGACACACAGATTAAGAAGTCTCTTGATATCGTAAGCAGCAATAACGAATATCATCCTATTAAAGAGTATTTGGAAAATCTTCAATGGGATGGTACTGAAAGAATTAAAGAGTTATTACCCAGATACCTTGGTGCAGAAAAATCAGATTATGTATATGCCGCTACTAAATTAATGATGCTCGGAGCGATAAACCGAATCTATTATCCCGGATGTAAATTTGAATATATGGTTTGCGTAGCCGGCAATCAGGGCACAGGTAAATCCACATTTTTCAGATTCCTTGCTATCAAGGACGAGTGGTTCAGCGATGACTTAAGACGTATTGATGATGACAATGTTTACAGAAAACTGCAAGGACACTGGTTCGTTGAAATGGCAGAAATGCTTGCCACATCCAACGCAAGAAGTATAGAGGAAATCAAGTCATTTATCAGTCGTCAAAAAGAAACATATAAGATACCTTATGAAACACATCCTGAAGACAGACCTCGTCAGTGCATCTTTGTTGGCACCAGTAACAGCATGTCGTTTTTACCATTTGACAGAACAGGTAACAGACGTTTCATACCTATTATGACAGATGAAACGCTTGCTAAACAACACCCCTTGGATGATGAAAAGGAATGCCGTGAGTTCATTATTAATTGTTGGGCGGAGGCAATGCATATCTTCAAATCGGGAGAATATAAGCTTACGTTACCAAAAGATTTAGAGGAAAAGGTTAAGGAGCTTCAGAAGACATTTACACCGGAAGACACAAAGCTTGGAATCATTGAAGAATGGCTTTCTTCATGCAAGTGTGAGTATGTTTGCAGTCGAATGATCTATGACAGAGTGTTCATGAAATCAAGTATCGAACCATCCTCGAAGGACCTAAAAGAGATAAGCAGCATCATGAACAACTCCATTGAAGGTTGGGAACCGGTATCCAGTCACAGGTTTGATTATTACGGAATACAACGTGCATGGCGAAGGATAAAAAGTAATGAGCGCACCGAAGACATCTGGTCCAAGCCCAAATATGATGAAGGTGGGTTCGTCATCATTACAGATGAAATGCGAGCCGAGATGCCGTTCAATTGATTTTAATTTGTAAACGTAAACTGTAAACGGACCAAATAAAAAAATTAAATATATGATGTTGTGGAACAAAAAAACCATGCAATGGGGTAGCCTCGGATTATCGTAATTGTATGAAGCGATAAGGTACCCGATAAGTAAAAAAAGTGTCGGTTGAATTTTGTGCAGGATAAAGGGACGGAACCGCTTGGCAGTGCCTCGTCCCGTCAAACGCCCACCAGCAGTGCTGTTGGGACATTTTAGCATGGTTCCACATAGGTACCTAAAGCAGGTTGTTTCCTGCTTTTTTATTTTGCATTTTTGTGGACAGAAGAAGATTATTTTTTCTGTCCTTTTTTAATTTTT
>JAZLFJ010000040.1:0-1771 GCA_045615665.1 Bacilli bacterium | reverse complement strand
ACGATTATGCATATTATATATGTCGTGGAGGATGGCCGCTTGCAATAAATGATGATAAAGAGGTTTCTTTAGCTCAATCAAGAGATTATTATGAAGTCGTTGTGACAGATGATATTTTTTCATTAAAAGATATACCTCTCAGAAGGGATGAGCAAAAGGCAAGAAAATTAATGAGATCATATGCGAGAAATGTTTCTATCCCGGCTGCTGATGAAACACTTAGAGAAGATTGTGCTTCTAGTGACGAAACATTTGATAAAGATGTTTTTGCAAAATATCTTAATGCGTTGCGTAATCTGTATGTTATAGAAGAACTGCCTGCATGGAATCCCAATTTGAGAAGTAAAACAGCTATTAGAACAAAAGAAACAAGGCATTTTATAGATCCCTCTATTGGCGCAGCGGCGTTAGGAATAACTCCGGAAGGAATATTTAAAGATATAACAACTTTTGGATTTCTTTTTGAATCATTGGTTGTGCATGACTTGCGAGTTTACGCGGATATAATGGGAGCACACGTGTATAAATATCGTGATTCAAAAAAAAGGGAAGCGGATGCGGTAATACAATTTAATGATGGCTCATGGGCGCTAATAGAAGTTAAATTAGGAAATGAAGATGATATAACCCAGGCGAGCAATAATTTAATTAACATTGCGAATGATATTGATTATGAAAAAACAGGTAAACCAGCATTCCTTATGGTGGTAACTAAAAATAAGGTTGCGTATAGGATGGATAACGGTGTATATGTTGTTCCGCTTTGCTGTTTGAAAAACTAGATACATGTTGCAAGATAGAATTTTGATAATACGGTGCAACTGAATTCTTATTTTTCGGGCTAAGTTTGTCCGCACGCCCAATATATTGGAAAAAACTGTAAATTAATTAACAAAGCGGCGGTTATACGATGAAAGAGACGTTGACCGCCGTTTTATAGTGGGAATTTATAAAATGTACCACAGAAAACAAAAGATGTGGTATATATTGAAAAAAAGAAGAGGATGTTTTTATTTTAAAGAACAAGACAAAAAGTAATGAGAGAATGCTAAAAATGCATCGGAGAATAAAGTGTAATCGGGAGATAAATGGGCGATAATAACATGAAAAAGTCATTGACCGCCCGTTTAATTGTGTTTATTATAAAACAAACGGGCGATTACATATAGAAAAGCGAAGAATTCGCCCGATAAGAGGTGCGATATGGTTGGAAGAGAAAAAGAAAGAAAAGAATTAGAAAAATTATATTGTTCTAAGCAGGCTGAATTGGTTGCTATATATGGGAGACGAAGAATAGGAAAAACATATCTTGTAGATGAAGTGTTTCAAGGCAAAATCGCCTTTAGACATGCCGGATTATCTCCGTTAGAAGAAGATGCAAAGGGACTTTTACGTGCACAGTTAGATCATTTTTATAACTCTCTTAAGCTATATGGAATGGAAGTAGATGTGCGCCCGGATAATTGGCTTGATGCATTCTTTATGTTGGAGCAATTACTGCAAAACATAGATGATGGTACTAGACAGGTGGTTTTTTTGGATGAGTTGCCGTGGCTTGATACTCCAAGATCTGGCTTCATAAGAGCTTTCGAAGGCTTCTGGAATACTTGGGGATGCCACAGAAAAAATTTGATGGTTATCATTTGCGGAAGTGCAAATTCATGGATGATGAATGAATTGATTAATAATCATGGTGGCTTATATGGAAGGGTAACACGAGAGATAAAATTGTCTCCTTTTACTTTGTCAGAATGTGAGGAGTATTATAAGA
>JAZLFJ010000039.1:0-1819 GCA_045615665.1 Bacilli bacterium | reverse complement strand
GTTTTGTTAAATCTAAATCAAGATAACCATCGGCAAGAGCGACCGAATCATCTTTTTCGACTTCGCAATTTGGATAAATATTTTGTGTTAATGGTTTTTCCATAATGTGAATGCCATCAGGTTCAATATCAAAAGAAATTTCATCGCTCATAATGTTCTTGGTTGACTTTGCGACAACTTCATTTTTACCAACCATAATAACGTATTCGTAATGAACACCTTTGAAGACTTTTGCAACGATTTTCCCCGCAACTTCGCCCTTTTCTCCAAGAATAATGTCTTCTGGGCGAACAACAACATCGACTCTTTTGTTAACTTCAAAATCGTCTAAACATTTGAATTCTTTGCCGAGAAATTTAACGACTTTTTTAGCAGTCATTAAACCTGAATAAATATTTGATTCACCAATAAAGTCTGCAACGAAAGCATTAGCTGGTTCATTATAAATTTGTTCTGGAGAACCGATTTGTTGAACAACACCATGGTTCATAACGACAATTACGTCGGACATAGTAAGTGCTTCTTCTTGATCGTGAGTGACATAAATGAAGGTAATGCCAAGTTTCTTGTGCATTTCCTTTAATTCAATTTGCATGTCTTTTCTCATCTTTAAGTCAAGAGCACCTAATGGTTCATCGAGTAAAAGGATTTCTGGTTTATTAATAATACAACGTGCAATAGCAACTCTTTGTTGTTGTCCACCTGAAAGTGTTGAGACATCTCTATCTTCGAGTTCGTCAAGATCAACAACTTGAAGTGCTTTTGTAACCATTTCATCAATTTGAGAAGCTTTGTAATGCTTCATTTTGATTACTTCTTCACCTTTTCTATTAGTACATTTAACTGGGACCTTTTTAAATTTAAGGCCAAATGCGACGTTATCATAAACGTCTAAGTGTGGGAACAATGCGTATCTTTGGAATACTGTGTTAATTGGTCTTTTATAAGGTGGAAGTTTTGTGATATCTTCACCATTTAAAAGAATTGTTCCGCCAGTTGGAAGTTCAAAACCTCCAATCATTCGTAAGGTTGTAGTTTTACCACAACCAGAAGGACCAAGAATTGTTACAAATTGGCCCTTTTTAATGTCGAGCGAAAAATTATCGACGGCATGAAAATCGCCGAATGATTTCACGACATTACTTAAAGAAATAATTACTTCTTCGGACGCCATAAGCTACCCTCCATAACCACCACAATAAATAACGGAATGACACTTAACTAAAAATTAAGTCGAGAAAAAGAATATAGAAATGCAATAAAATTTGCAATAAAATTTTTAACTTTTTTTCATCGCTAATATCTAGGGGGTAATACACAGTATTCCCCCCTCTATATTGTTAAATTTTCTTAGTTGAGAAAAGTTAGCAAAAAAAGTATAATATTTTGCGATGAAAAAACTAGGCAGAATTTTACTACCATTTGTATGCTTAAATGCATGCCTTCTTTCTGGTTGCGGAAATGACAGCAAAATCCAATTAAGTTTTGGAAACATTCACGCTACTGCAATTGAAGAAAAATTCACTGTTGTTGAATTAGATAGAAAGGTTGAAAGCGACGAATCCTTCCTTTTAGTTGTTGCAGACACCACTTGTGCTTGCTGGAGCGACTTTAGACCTATCATTAATTCATATGTAAAAGATAATCACGTCGATTGTTTCTTTTTAACCTACGATTATTTTGCTGATTATGCATCAAAGTATAAAATTGAATTAACAAAAGGCACCACTAAATTTATTATTTTTGAAAAAGGCGAAGCAAAAATTCAACTCAAATCAACTGTTGAAGATAAAACAATGAGGGATAAAGCGGCTTTCTA
>JAZLFJ010000038.1:0-3194 GCA_045615665.1 Bacilli bacterium | reverse complement strand
CTCTTCTACCGCAATGCGTTGCACATCCACCAACGCCTCACGCGCACACGTGTCACCCGCGTTCCTTATTATAAATAGGCTATCTCCTACAACACTAAGATAACCCAATTCTTCCAACGGAAGAAACCATGCACTCCCACTATGGGGACTAATGGTTACTTGTTTGGCCTCGATTGCCGTAAAAGCAATAAGGCTCAAAAATCCTATTACAAATTTTTTTGCGATATTATTAACAGTGTTTGAGCGTTAATTTTTTGTGTTTCCTTGTAAGAGATTACTACATTTTCTCCTTATATTCGCGGATAATTTCTTCGGCGAGGTAGAGATCGCTACGGCAATGCAAATCTGCAACACCGGTAGAGATCAACTGAAAGGTCTTCGATTGATAGAAGATTTCCATCGCTTGTTCTTTTGAAATATGTTGCATTAAAGCAATCTCTTGAATAATACGAGCATATTTCATTTGCAATATTGTTGGATTTGCGTCCATTATATTTGCTCTTGAGATTGAAAATGTAAGTAATTATCCAATATTGTTTGATTAAGTATGCATATTTGCCAATTCGGCCGCATTGGCAGCAATCGTTTTAAGGCTTCTTCTTTGGTTATAAGACCACTGAAAAACAAATCAACGGTATTGAAAACTTTATCATTTGCAATACCTCCTTCCACAATGTCATAACGAGCCGTTGGAAGTCCTAAACGATTCGCAGCAACAAACTCAAGCCATTCTTCATTGTAATGTTCAAATCGTTTGCAGATAAAGTCTTCTTCCTTTAAGTCGAAAACGTATGTGTTAAGAAAGGCACGACTATCAGCAATCTTAAACTTGTCCCCATAGCGTACCGCCTGTTCGCGTATTGGGGTAAGATAGAAACCTACCCCGAAGTCAAGGAACTTACGGGAATGTTGAAGATCCGGATGTTCAACAATTTGGTTCGATGTGTGATAAAGGGTAATCATAGTACACCGCGTTGCTTCATAAGGTCGGATAGGTCTTGCATAATGGAGGCCTTGCTATAAGTGTGAGTAACATCATAGGCATCCATCACATAATCTTTCAAGATTCCGGAAGATGCTAGACGTTGGTAAACATCAGTTTGATTGATATGCAACACTTCTGCTAAGTTACCGATACAATATGTGCTAAATTCTAAAACGTTAGCGCTCATGGCGAATTTTACATTACAACTTTTTCGCTGCAAAATTACTACTTTTTTTTGACATGTGCAAGTATTTTTGCATTTTTTTTGTCATTTTGTTGAAAAAATGCTATTTTTACACTTCAATCGTTCCTAATCTTGGTAATATTGCATCCTGAGCTCGTACGTCGGCATAAACAAGAAACATGCAATAATAAACAGGTAAGTAAAGGACACCATTTTTGTTTGTTACATGTTGTTCGTTGGAAAAAACGATAGCTTTTGTAATGTGATAGTCTTTGGTAGATAAAAACTTACTTAGCGCGCTGTGTATGGAATAATCCTTACCGGATTTAACCTCAATGGGTAATACGTTAAGTGTATCGAAATCATCAATAAGAAAATCCACTTCTCCTATCTTTTTATTGTCGTAATAATACATTGGAAATCCATGAGCGTGCAGTTCTTGTGCAATTACCGATTCATAAACCGTTCCAAGGTTGATACTTTTAACGTTTTGTAGAATAGCATTGACATTGTTTCCATATAGTATATGGGTTAGCAGACCTACATCATTTAGATAGAGTTTGAGAAGGTTCTTGGTTTCTGATTCTCGAAGGGGAAATACGGGATTGCTGATAGCATGTACTTCCATTGCAATACCAGAGGCGGTTAAATACTCAAATTCATCTTTATAGTCTTCATATTGCTTTCCTGATTTTTGCTCAATATGCTTATAAATAATCCTTTTCTTTTTATTTTCTAAGTTGCTTGGAATAAGATCATAAATACGGCGTATATTGAGTTTACGTTCCGAGTCATATTGCGAAGCATCTATTTTGTAAAGATTCTCAATGTCGTTTTGAATTTCCCGAACACGCTGAATATGTTGGTCTTCTAAAAACGCGTTAATAGCATCCGGCAATCCACCGATTAGCAAATAATATTGAAAACGTTTTAGTATGTTTTGATGTAATGATTCGTTGAGCTCTTCTCCTTTTAAGAAATGTTCATACATGGATTTGATCACTTCTTCACCGCAGTTCATTGCCCATAAAAATTCTTCAAAGTCCAATGGATACATATGCTTCACACAAATGCTGCCAATAGGTACCGAGGGGGTTTGTTGTAAGGCAATACCTAATTGAGAACCACTGGCAATAAAACGAAAGCGTTTTTCTTGATTGAGAAACTTTAGCATCGTTAATAGACTTGGATAACTTTGAATTTCGTCTAAAAAAATCAAAGTGTCTTCATAAGAGCCAATCTTTCCTTTTGCAAAAAAAGCTAATTGCAAATACAAGTCTTGGCAAGTCTTTACTGATGCGAATAAGCGATCTCCTTCTTTGTCCTCTCTTAAATTGATTTCAACAAAGTTTTTAAATAATCGGCTTCCAACGTACCGAATTAAGTACGATTTGCCTATTTGTCGCGCTCCGTCAATTAAAAGAATCTTATTGGGTTGCTCAAGAAGGAACTTTTCAATGATGGGTTCAAATTTGCGTCTTAGCATAATTTATATGGATTTTTAGAAGCATTTCTCAAATTCGCTGCAAAGGTACTAAAAATAAATGACATACGCAAATATTTTTGTTGTTTTGTCACTTTTTCCGTCATTTTGCGACTAAATTTGTCACTTTTTCCGTCATTTTGTGGCCGTTTTTTGTCACTTTTTCCATATACGCAAATTTTCTTTGCTATTTTTGTTGTTTTTCTCGCGAGAAGGAGAATTATCTCTCACTCTCACTTTCACTTTCACTCTCACATTAGGAAACTAACCAACGCAAGGCATTGATTTTGCGGATGCCATCATAATCAATCTCGGGATCCTCATCCAATGTGATGAGATATTTAGGGTAGGAATCTCGAATGCTTTGCAGAGGTTTTAACTCGCGTTGAAGGGTGTCTTCTCCTGCCGTAGTATCTGCCACTTGATAATAAGAAAGGCCGGAAGGTTCAATGCACACGAAATCGACTTCTAAATTATTCCATTTGCCAATATAAACATTCTTATGACGACGTAAAAGTTCTAAATAAACGACATTTTCCAAA
>JAZLFJ010000037.1:0-1077 GCA_045615665.1 Bacilli bacterium | reverse complement strand
TATTTCATTGATTACAATTTCATACTCTCCTGAATACCATGGATCATCAATATAATGGAGATTTTGCGTGTATTTTGAAATAATTTCGAACTTTTTGTCATAATCATCAAGTAGATAATTTAGGTATCTTAAGTTATTTCCGTCCATGTAAAAAACAACATCAGCTTTTTCGTAATCTGAACGAGAGATTTGTGTGGCATGGTGTTCGCCAAATGGAATATTATGGTTTCTTAAAGCACGTTTCATTGGTGGATAGATATCGTTTCCAATTTCTTCAGTTGAAGTAGCACGAGAATAAACTTCAAATCTGTCTTCCATTTGATATTTTTGCATCAATAATTTAAAAATCCACTCAGCTGCAACTGAGCGGCAAATATTGCCATGACATACAAAAATAATTGTTTTCATATAAAATATTAAAACACATTTTGAATTTTGTGGTAAGATACTATGCGAGGTTTTTATGAAACGCGAAGTATTTGTAGTTGCAGGTGCAATCGTAAAAGATGGTAAAGTATTTGCCGCCCAACGTGGTAATAAAGGCAAAACCGCTTTTAAGTTTGAATTCCCAGGCGGAAAGATTGAGCCAGGAGAAACTCCTGAGCAAGCTTTAGCACGTGAACTTCGTGAAGAACTTTCAATTAATGTTGAAGTTCATGAATTAATAACCGCAATTGTTGATGAGTATGAGGATATTATCCTCCACATTGATACCTATCGTTGTACTTTAATTTCAGGTACTCCAACTTTATCTGAACACATTGCTATGGCGTGGTCAAATAAAGAAGAACTGGATAATCTTGAGTTTTCTCCTGCAGATAAACCAACTCTGGAGAAGATTAAAAACCTGTATCTTTAATTAAAGAAATGCAGCGGTGGCGGAATTGGTATACGCGCAGGCCTCAGAAACCTGTCCCTCTGGGTTGTGAGTTCAAATCTCACTCGCTGCACCATTGAAAATCTTTGATTGTTCTAGTAGAATAATCGCACTGCCCAAGTGGTGAAATTGGTAGACGCAATGGACTCAAAATCCATCGGAGCGATCCATGCCGGTTCGAGTCCGGCCTTGGGCACCAG
>JAZLFJ010000036.1:0-1083 GCA_045615665.1 Bacilli bacterium | reverse complement strand
GGGAACTTTAATAACTTTGCGTTGATACCAAGTTCTGCAGCATCTTTAAGTTTTCCCTTAACATAGGCTTTACTTGCTTCATCTTCATTAAGTTGAACAATAACGAGATTTGGCTTCTTTGCCATTGATGCAACTTCAGCTTTAATCTCTTCTTTTCTTGCTTTAATGTACTCTTTAATTGTCATAATTTTTTACCTCAAAATTAAATGATTGCGAAAATTATAACAAATTACACCAAAAATTGGTATAATTAGTTATATGGAGTTCGTTGGAATCGATAAATTTTCACTTCTAGACTACGAAGAAAAGGTATCTGTCGTACTATTTTCGCCAGCTTGTAACTTCAGGTGTCCATTCTGCCACAATGGTGATTCAGTACTCAATTCAAACACTCCAATTTCTTTCGATGAAATTTTATATTTCTTAAAAAGTAGAGTTGGTTTGATAGATGCAGTTGTTTTCACTGGTGGCGAACCAACAATGATGCCTGAACTTGAGGAAAGAATTAGAGAAGTCAAAAAACTTGGCTTCCTTATTAAACTTGATACAAACGGAACAAATCCAACGGTTCTTCAACACCTCATTGATGAAGAACTTTTAGATTACGTTGCAATGGATATTAAGAACTCTGAAAAAGAGTACGCAAAGACAACAGGATGTAAAGTTTTAAACCTTGAAAATGTGAAAAAATCCATCAAAATCCTAGTAAATTCCCCAATATCTTACGAATTTAGAACAACTTTAGTAAAGGAATTCCACACGAAAGAATCTATTTCTGAAATGTGCGATTTGGTAAGAGGTGCAAAGAAACTTTATCTACAAAAATTTGTTGATAGAGAAGGAGTCATACAAAAAGGCCTCCACGATATTTCTATCGAGGAAGCCAATTCGTTTAAGGATATTTTATCTGAAGCAGTTACGAATGTAGAGCTTCGTGGATATTAACGTGAACTACTCGGCAATTGAATTACCGAGCATCGACTCAAGCATGCTTTGCAGCATGTTGAAATCAGGGCAGTTCCTGCCCACTATCCCTACTTCTTTCTTAGCAGAATTTGAAGTTACAGGAATACTTATTTTCTT
>JAZLFJ010000035.1:0-1152 GCA_045615665.1 Bacilli bacterium | reverse complement strand
CATATCGCAAGACTGGTTAATGAAGGATTTTATGAAAATGGAGGTTCGGTTAGAAGCGTTCCTGTTACCATTGGAGGCTCAAGTTATGTGCCACCTATTCCCAATGAGTTAGATGTTAAAGAAAGCATAGACCGCATAATTCGAGCTACGCTTGATGATATTGATAAAGCGATAGAACTGACTCTCTATTGTATGAAAACACAAATTTTTATTGATGGAAATAAAAGAGTTTCAATCATATTTGCAAATCATTTTATGATACAAAGAGGGCTTGGATTACTTGTGGTTCCGGAGAGTATTGTTCCGGAATTTAAGACTCTCTTAGTTGCATATTATGAGGGAAGAGATGAAACAGCAATTAAGCAGTTCTTGAAAGAAAAAAGTTGGCGTCAATTCTAATATATGTTGAACTAGTTTATGGTTAAACAAAATAATGTAAAAATGTCGCACAAAAAATATATAGGATGATTGAAGACGAAAGAATTTTTCACCGATCAATTTACCAATTTCGTATGATACAAGTTGGTAAAAAAGTTGGTGAATCAATTGCTAACAGGCCCGCTCTAAATCCAAGGCGAAAAATGATTATTACAGAAATGAAGCAAAAGCCTGAAATTACCAAGCATGAACTTTCAGAAAAGATTGGTATAAGTGAAACAGCAATAGATAAAAACATTTCGTTTTTAAGAAATAATGGTTTTATTGAAAGAGTTGGAAAAACAAAGGGCGGATATTGGAAGGTTTTAGATTAATTTTTTGTTAGTTCGTTATTAATTAAAGAAAAGAGGCAGTAATAATGTTTACGATTACTGAAGAAGATTGGAAAATCTATCGAGTCAAAATTGTTGAATGGCAAGAAAATTACATGGGAAGATTAGTTCAGGAATATATGCAGATTCTTTCGAAGGAAGATGGAGCATCAACTAGATTTTGGGAGCTTGAAGAAAGAATTAACAAAGATAAATTGCACCCTGGTGTAATTGTAGTAAGGAAGCGATCAAATGCCATTATTACTATTACTCAGTTAGTTCAAGATAAAGTTATAGATTTTGACGCTTTGAAAGATTTTAGCAGTGAGTTGCAAAGTACAATAATGACTATACTTAATGTCAAGTAGTTACTATATATGATAGATAACTGGCATATAAACCG
>JAZLFJ010000034.1:0-1545 GCA_045615665.1 Bacilli bacterium | reverse complement strand
AAATCTAACTCAAAATCTATTTTATTGCCCTTTCCCTAGATACGGTTTTCCCGTTTCATCGGGAACACCATGCCTACGGACATCCAATAGAGTGGTCGCGGTAAATTCGTTAGTTATTGTTATTTCTTATCCTTTCTATATCTCTTTGCGATGGCTTTGAAATAGTGATACTACCGCACACAAAAAAAACGGCAATATCGCTATTGATATTACCGCTTAAAAATTTATATAAAAATTATACTATTGTTGCTCCATCCTTATTATTACATCTCTTAAGAACGCATCTGAAATGTTACTCATATCTGATTTATCATAAATATATAAAATAGATAACTGTGTACCTTCTACTGCAATACGAATAATAACACGTCCTCCTCCTCGTTTTCCCCTACGTTTAGAAGAAATTGACATTCTAACTTTCCGCATCCCGTCTGATAAAGCGTCACCTTGATACGGATTTTCAATCAAAGAGGTTAAAAGAACCTTGAAATCGTCTGGCAAGGACTTATATCGCTTCTTTAATAACTTAAAAGCTTTGCCAAACTCGTCAGAATATTTGACTTCCGAAATCATAACGCATCAATATAGGAGAACGCCTCCGAAACAGAAAGCGCAGGAGCAACCTCACATTGTTTTTTACCAGCCAGTACTGCCTTCGCTATTCGATAGGTTTCTTCTAATTGTTTCATTCGATTCCAACGCCGCAGCGACATTTGAACCGTGACCTTGTTTTGCGTTTGTTCTAATACAGCCATAATCGTACGTTTTTATCGTTTTTGCAGTTTTGCGCTGCAAAAGTACGACTTTTTTCTGACATACGCAAGCAAAACACAAAAAAAGAACTATTTTTCTGCACTTTTTTGCTAAATAGCGGCTTTTAGACCACTATCAAGCGGTAACATCAATATTTCAAAGATCATTCTTTTGCCAAGGATAGGATTATCCTCAGCTATATGGGGTTACGGCTGGGAGCTTGCTCACAAGCAGTAACCATAGATAGATGATATTCGACGTCAGTCGATGGCAAAAGAATAATCTTTGCCACCTCCGCCCTTATATTCGGGGGAATTTCGCATTAGCGAAAGGCGGCGTCCGAATATCAATATTTCAAAGATCATTCTGCCGTTTTAAGTCCGGCGGGGACTATGTCTTTTCTTTTCTACCCTAATCCGTGTCGGGCGCAACTGTTAATTTAAAATCTTAACTCAAAATCTTTTCCAAATCAGTTGACGATATTCTTTTTCTTCATTTCGCTTCGCTCAGAAATCTAACTAAAAATCTGTTCCAAAATCTCAACTCAAAATCTACTTACATCCTACGTACATCCATCGAAGTGCTACGGGAGTTACCCTTACTTTGATACACCCGATGGGACGCACACAAAAAAGCGGTAACATCGCTACTGATATTACCGCTTAAAAGTTGTGTAAATATAATATTATAAATCACTTGTTGTTACTTGCTGTATCAACCAATTAATAAAACTCTCTTTCAAATTAGAGATGTCACTTTTATCATATATCGTTAATAAAGTCAATGTAATCA
>JAZLFJ010000033.1:0-28017 GCA_045615665.1 Bacilli bacterium | reverse complement strand
TGGACAAGTCCATTTTCTTATTTTGAGATTTTTCACCTCTTTATTTTGATATCCACATAAAGAACATAATTGACTAGAAGCGTAATTAGCGGGAACTTTAATAATCGTATTCCCATACCAACTAGCCTTATAAATGAGCATGGAAACAAATCTTCAGGGACAATACTTAAATTCATAAAACCAAGAATGTTGACACGATAATCAATAGAAGCAACAATTACTTCAGGATTTGCCTTTGCAAAATTTGTTAAATCATGTGTTGGCTCACAAGATCTTCCTTGAATATAAGCTCCTCCATGAATATAAATCATGATAGGTTTATTTGTGCTTTTGTCGGTTTTATTGTTCCAAATTGAAATATTTAAACAATCTTCTCCTTGAGGATAATATCCACTTGCTTCATCAGTGTTTTCAAATTGAAGCGCAGAATGGCCAAAATAATACGCTTCATAAATTTTATTACTTATCGGTGCTTCTTCAGCTGGTTTCCAACGAAGGTCACCTTGAGGTTGTTTTGCATAAGGAACACCCTTCCAAATAACAATCCCATCATTATTTTTCTTACCAAGAAAAGTACCATTAGAACATTCAGTAGCACAATCAATATCATAAGATCCTATGATTTTTTTGTTTTCGCCATATAATCTTGAATATTTTCAGATAGAGTTTTCTTTGCTTGGTTTTGTCCGCATCCAGAAAGCAACGCTGGAAGTAAAATAATAAATTTCACAATATTATTTTCGTGCCAGTAAGCCTTAATATTTTTTGAAACATCGTTTAGTTTTGCTTAAAGAATATATTCTTTAAAATCGTATACCTCATTGACTTCTTTTTCTTGGGTAACTAAATGCATTTTTTTATTTTCAATGTCAAAAACAGAAGCATGAGTGGAAATCCATGGAACAGCACCACCACCTTTAGTGGCGCGTTTAGAATCATCTTTATCTTTAACTGTGTCATATGCACCTTGTAATGAACTAGCAATTTTATCATTCCAGTTATTGTCAAACCATTCTTGAGCGTTATAGAAAGTTAAATGTTGAGTAATTCCTTCTTTATCAACGATGTCATTACCAGCAAATTCTGTTGGCCACATAGGGTGAGTAGCTCCTTCTTGCCAGTTAGGGTTATAACAAGGTGAATATTTAACACGGTGAATAAGATTTTTCATTCCTTCTAACGTTTTTCCCTCATCGTAATTGTCATATAAAGTTGAATAACGTTCAAATCCTGCACCGCTTGGAGAAGGATTGGTTAAATAATAATTAGTCATAATAGAAGCACCAGAATGAAGAACATGTAAATTATCATCAACAAGTTCGACAATATAGGTGTCGTCTCTATCTGCAATCATGCAGTGAAGTTCATATCCCATATTGCTAACGCCAAAATAATCACATTGCTTACCGTTTTTATTCATCGCAGTTATATTTCTATTTTTCAATAATTCAACAGCGTGTTTAGCGCTTGTGGCGTTATCAAGAATAAATCTAGGCATAAATTGATAAAATAAATCTTCTTTACCAGGATTTGTGCCGTGAGTAAAATATTTTTCTTCCCCTTCATGTGGAATTAAATCTTTGGCAGGAACAACATTTGTATTACAAACAACACCATTTTCATTTATCCCATCTACCATAGAAAAGGGAATTAGTTTCTCATCAAGTTTGTCTTTTTCAGTAAGATTTTGGCCTGATTGAATTCTATTAATACTTTCTTTATTTAAATTACAATCACCAATTGCGACACCAATACTAGCGTAATGCCCATTTTCATTATTGGTTCTAACAACGAATTCACACATATCAGTAAAGAAGAAATCAAAGCTTCTTCCATAAAAATTGCCGTTGTGAACTGAAGAGCAACCAAACGCACCACTGCTAGTGTTTTTAATTCCATTATTCATCCATTCAGTAACATCATCCCAACTATAATCGTTATAAGTGACTTCATAAAGATAATCTAACCCATTATTGGCAAGTAAAAAATCTTTACGTGACATATTGTGCTTTGAGTTATTGCCACAACCAGTCAATGACACTCCTATGAAACAAGGAATAGCAAACATTAAAATAAATTTTTTAAATTTCATAATTTACCCCATCTATCGAACTGTTTCGATAATTAAATTATAACAAAAACGCCGCTTTTGGAATAACACTTATATTTCCTGCCTTATATTAAACTGTGATTTTAACGTAAATAACATATTACTATCAGTTAAACACAATAGATGCTTTTGTCGACTAATATTTGTGCCTGTTGGCACAATTATAGATTAGCGAATGCAATAGATTTATGAATTTGCTATAGGAAGTTCAGGAGTATATTCTTTGTAATTTAGATAAGTTTCTTTTATTTCAATATTGTTGGATTGCATACATGTATAAGTCGCTGAAACAATTCTATTTTCATTAAAAGATAAAGATACTTCATAATTTTTTGTGCCATCAGAAAGGGCAAACTTATAAGATTTAGAATTTTCGTCATAACCATCTTTAATTAAATCGTATGTAATTAAATCTAGACGATATAGTACTCTACTAGCAAGGTCATTACCGCGCATAAAATAACTAGTGTCATCCTCGCGAGTTTTATTCCAAGAAAAGTCATTTATATCAAACTTATATTTGTTTAAATAATCCCCACAATTTTCATAAAAAAGCATCTCATAATTAATATAATCATGAGCTCCACTTGTCGCCATACAGCCGTATTGGTAATTGACTGTAGGTGAAAGATCAATAAAGGATTCATTAATCACAGAAATAGAAGAAGATATTTTTGAATTTACATAATGAGATTGAACATAACTTACATTAGAAAAATCCTTTGCTTCCGTTAATTGGTTCGGACCAACTTTATATATATTTTCAGAATCTTTATATAATGCCGTTATAACAACATTATTAGTAACTTTTAATGATAATGCTGCAGTGTTTGTTTGCTTATTCACCAAATATGTATAATCAACACCTTTAACGCCTAATGATTTACCAATTAAAACATTAACATCATTAGGAACAACATAATATTCTTTCTGTTCATCATTGATAGATAAAATTAGATTTACATCAATACCTTTTGTGTAAGAATCATTGTTGTTTAAAGAGCAATAATCACTATTAAATATAAAAGTAAATTTATCCACTGGTAAATTATACTCACATACATCACATTTCCCATCTTTGTTAGAATCAATGTGATTGCCTATATCTTTACTTAAATCAGTGTGTTCACATGTAGCTTTATGCCAGTGTGATGATTCATTAGTAGTCCACTTCTCATCAAAAGTGTGTTCATGAGGTGGATTTCCACCACAAGAAGTTAAACTAATAGTTAGTAAAAAACAAGGAATAATAAATAGCAAAATACTTTTTTTAAATTTCATAAATACCTCTTTTCTAAGATTTTTTGATAATAAAATTAAAACGGAATCATAATACGATAAAAATAATTTGTAAACTCGCTTATGAATCTAAAGCGGAGATTAGTTCATTCAATGCATCACATTGATAATCTTCAATTTCACCTTTATCAACCTTTTTAGCGAGCTCTGGATCGATTGGTAATTCAGCGAGAACTTTAACCCCGTTCTTTTCAATTTTTTCTTTAGAAGATTCATCGCCGTATATGCGAATTTTTTCATCGCATTTAGGACATTTAACGTAGGCCATATTCTCCACCACACCAATCATTGGAATATACATCATCTTCGCCATGTTGATCGATTTGGAAACAACCATTGAAACTAGTTCTTGAGGAGAAGTAACCACAATGGCTCCATCGATTGGAATCATTTGGAAAATAGTTAAAGGAATATCGCTTGTTCCTGGTGGCATATCAATGAACATATAATCGACATCGCCATAGGCGACATCAGTGTATAACTGTTGAACAAAACCAGAGACGATTGGTCCTCTCCACACGATTGGAGCTTCCTCGTCTTCCATTAATAAATTCGCAGACATAATTTTAATACCGGTCTTTGATAAAACTGGAAAGATATGCGTCTCATCACTTTTTGCAAATTTACCTTTTAAGCCAAAGGCTTGAGGAATGGATGGTCCTGTTACATCGGCATCGATGATCGCAACCGATTTGCCTCTTTTTGATAATTCTGAAGCGATTAAAGAAGTCACTAAGGACTTACCAACACCACCTTTGCCAGACATTATTGCATAGCAATGTTTGATATTGCTCAATTCGTTAGGTTTAATTTTTTCAATTCTCGACTCACAGTTTTCCACGCTGCAGCCTTCACATTTGTGATTACAATCTGCCATAAAATCTCTCCTTATTTCATATTTAGATTATCTTTGATGCCATCAATGTATTTTTGAGGATCTTCGATTACTTTTCTAACTGTATATTGGGTTGTTTGCAGTTTTTCAACAATTTCAGTTATGGTATAACCCATCTGGATATATATTCTACCAAGCTTTCGCTTTTTTGGTGAATTAGTTGATGATAGATGTTCTAAAAATTCATTAACGTCTGCAACTTCAGGAACAGTAAGTGAAGTTTCACTATCCGACACAATCTCGTGATAAGTGTTAGTAGATCCATTAATAAAGTCATCAAGATAAAAAGTTGCTCTATCTTGTTCTAATTCTTCTTCTCGAATATCGGCTTCTGAATTGATACTTTGATTTAATAATTCGCGACAATAAAGAAAATAATGGCAATCATTCATTCGATAATATCGAAAACTTTTAAATATTGTTTCATAAATTACAGGAATGAAATACTCGTCGGTAGTATTTCTTAAACCTCTTTGACGAATTAGCGCACCGGCGATCTGCCTTCCAAGGTGGACATAACGCCTAAGTAAAATATCTTGGGCTTCTTTGCTACCTTGAGACATTAATAAAAACAAAGATTCGTCAGGGACGTTTGGATAAAATGTGTTCATAATAAATAAAATTATTTGTTTCTTATTCTAGATAAGAGGATTCCGGTAGCGACCGAAACATTTAGCGAGTTCACATGACCGCTCATAGGTATTTTAATAATGAAATCCGAATTCTTAAGAACAAGGCGAGATATGCCTCTTCCTTCAGAACCAACCACGAGAGCAACAGGACCATCGTATTTGATATTTTGATAGTCATCATTGCCACTTCCATCAGCCGAATAAATCCAATAGCCATTTTCTTTAAGTTTTTCGATGGCTACGGATAAATTTGCCACTTGTGCTATTCTCATAAATTCAATCGCTCCGGTTGAAACTTTTGAAACTATCATAGTGACAGGAACTTGATTCTGTTTCTTTATAATGATTCCATCAACACCAAAGGCATCCGCAGAACGGATAATCGCACCAAAATTATGGGGATCTTCGATTTCGTCGAGGATGAGGATCAAAGGATGTTCTTTCTTTTTAGAAATATTGATAATTGAAGTTAAATCACTATATTCAAATGGCTTAACTTCTAAAACGACTCCTTGGTGATTTCCTTTTGATGACAATTCGTCGAGTTTAGCAATATCGACATAAGCAAGTGGAATTCTCGCCTTCTTGATTTCGCTTAAAACTCGTTCGTCTGAAAAACTTTTTTGGACAAATGCTTTTGTAGTTTTGCGATTCTCTAAAGCGTTTAAAGAAGGAATCCTTCCATAAACATAGTTTTGATTATTTTTGAAATCTTGCATTTTAGATAATGTGGGCGTTAAGCAAAACGTCTCTTAATTTGTCAGATTCTTCAAAATTCTTTTCCGTTTTGAATTTGAGATATTGAGAATAGATTTCTTCTAATTCCTTGGTGAGAATAGGATAATCGAGTTTGATTCCTAATATATCAAGCATCTCATTTAAGGAGGCCCAAATTATTTCAATTTGTTTGATATCTGCGGGGTTTTTCCTTAATTCGGCGTTTCCTTGTTTAACCATCTCAAATAAATCGGCTAAAGCATTTGAAGTATTCAAATCATCTGCTAAAGAGGAGAGGAATTTTTCGATGCGAATATCTTTGCTATTGAGATCCGCGTGAGCAAATTGAAGTTTAACCGCGAGTTGGTTATAAACCTTTTGAATCTTGTCTAATTCATTTGTGATTGAAACAACGCTTTCTTCGGTGAAACTTACTGGTGCTCTATAGTGAGTGGAAAGAATTAATAATCTCATCACATTACCACCGTATTTTGCGATGGCGTCTTTAGCTAAGACAACATTGCCTAATGATTTGGACATCTTTTCGTTTCCAAAATTAACGAAACCATTATGCATCCAAATATTAGCGAGTTTGCTATGGTCATGAGCCTTAGCTTGGGCAATCTCGTTTTCGTGATGAGGGAACTTGAGATCGAAACCACCACCATGGATATCAATTTTTCCATCAAAGATGGAGTCAATCATGACGCAGCATTCTGTGTGCCAGCCAGGACGACCTTTTCCCCATGGCGAATCCCATCTGATTCCGACATCAGTTTTCTTCCATAAGACAAAGTCTAAGGGAGATTCCTTCTTACTATTTTCTTCGATTCGGGCTCCGACGACTAAATCGTCTTTTTTAATATTGCTTAATTCACCATAATCCTTGATTGAACTAATTCTAAAAAAGACATCGCCATCGATTTCATAGGCAGCGCCTTCATCGATCAAATCCTTAATGTATGAAATGATTGAATCCATGTATTGAGTAACACGTGGATTTTCATAATGTGGTTTAATATTTAACTTCGTTAAAACATCTTTATATGCGGCAATATACCTTTCAGTGATAACCGACTCTGATACGCCTTCATCCAAAGCTTTTTTAATGATTTTATCATCAACATCGGTGAAATTAGACACAAATTTAACATCATAGCCAATTGCTTCAAAAAATCTTCTTAAAGTATCGAAAACAATCGCTGGACGAATATTTCCAACGTGAGCATCGCCGTAAACCGTTGGTCCACAACAATACATTGAAACTTCGCCAGGCTTAATAGGCTTAAAAGTTTCGAGTTGATTTGTTAATGAATTAAAGAGTTTGACTTCCATATGTCTAATTGTAATTAGCTTATTTTTCTTTCCTAACTTTTATTTCTTTAGCAAGACCACCTTTTGAAGTTTCACGGTATGCTTTCTTTAAATCTCTTCCGGTTTCAATCATTATTTGAACAATGGCGTCGAATGAAATTGAACGGGTATCTGCAGCATATTCGGCTAATCTAACAGCGGTTTCGGCTCTAGTGGCAGCTAAAACGTTTCTTTCAATACAAGGAATTTGCACATATCCACCAACAGGGTCGCAGGTTGATCCTAAAGAATGTTCCATTGCAACTTCAGCAGCGCATTCAATGCCATCAAGGGGTAGACCCTTAAGATAAGCATAAGCTGCCGCAGTCATTGAACAGGCTGAGCCAATTTCAGCTTGGCAACCTGCTTCGGCGCCTGAAATGGAACCGTTTTGTTTAATAACGTTACCGAAAACGCCACCGACTGCTAATGCTTCAATGACTTTCTTTTGGGGAACTTCATAGATCTTTTGATAATATTTGAGCAATGCTGGCATTGTGGCGGCTGATCCACAAGTAGGCGCGGTTACAACCATTCCGCCAGCAGCATTTTCTTCGCCTGTTGCAAACGCAAAGGCCATAATAGAACGATACGCTCTACCCACAGCGCTTTCGTTTTCATAAATCGAAGTTAAAAATTCATAAGCGCGACGTTTAACATGAAGCGTACCTGGAAGTTCGCCAGTTGCAGATAGACCTTTGTTGATCGTTTCCATCATTTGTTTATAAACTTTGGCGAGATAATCAAAGATTTCATCACCTTCGTAATGACGAACATAATCCACTAAAGACCAGCCTTTTTCTCTGCATAACGCGGATATTTCGGCAAAATTCTTTTCTGGATAAACCTCTTCTTCTGCTTCTTCTACTTCGCCTTCAATCTTGATAGCGCCACCACCGACAGAGAAAACTCTCTTGGTAATAGATGAGCCATCTGCAAAATACAATGTGAAATCCATTGTGTTTGGATGAGGAACGGGTGTTTTATAATCGAAAACGATTTTTGTATCGATTGGTTCAAGCGTTTCTTTTATGGTCTTGTCGGTTAAGTGGCCTCGACCAGTTAATGCTAAAGAGCCATACAATGTTACATCGTAACTTATCGCGTTTGGATAGTTTTTACGAAAATATTTAGCGGCCCTATAAGGCCCAATTGAATGCGATGAGGATGGTCCATGGCCGATTCTATATAAATATCTAAGCGATTTCATTGGAAATCATTATAGCAATTTATGGTAAAAAGAAAAGCGAACTTTACTTAGTTCGCTCATAAAAACAAATCGGAATGTGTTCCTGTCCTAACAAGATAAAGGATGACTTTATTATTCGAATATTTGTAAATAAGAAGCCAATCAGGCTGTATATGAAGTTCTCGACAATTCCTAAAATCTTTTGAATTCTGGAGTGGATGATCTAAATATTTCTCTGGTAATGATGAACCATTTTTTAATAATTCGATCACTTCCTCAAATTTCTTATAATCCAATCCTCTTTTTAAACAAAGTTTAAAGTCTTTCCTAAATCTTGATGATTGCCTTATTTCATAAATCACTCAGTAAATCCTCCATAAGCTCTTTGGTAGAAGTATATCTCTTGCCTTTTTTAGGATTCTTTTCCATTTCTTCAACTTCTTTAAGAGCCTTGAGGGTTTCTTTGTTGGGAACTTCTGCTTTTAACTCAAAAGGAATGGAATTGGTTCTAATGACTTGTTTGTAAAAAAGATTGATAGCAGCAGATGCTGTTAAACCGAGACTAGCAAAAACTTTTTCGGCTTCTTCTTTTACACCAGCATCAATCCTAACATTGACATTAGCCATATATTCTACCTTTCTACAGTCGCTCCTCTGTAATTAAATTATAAAATTAATGTTGCGTTTGTCAACACAGCAGCAATACAAAAAAAGAGAAGAAAAAGCGAACCTCTTAAGAGGTCCGCCCATCTATTTAATAGGAGCAATTAACGTCTATCTGATGGAACTTTGTCGTGGACAAATAAGGCCATAACAGCTTTTGCAGTGTGAATTCTGTTTTCGGCTTCTTGGTAGACGACTGATTGTGGTCCATCAATAACTTCATCGACAACTTCGTTGACTCTGTCAGCCGGAAGAGCGTGCATATAGCGGCAACCTGGTTTAGCAAGTGCCATTTTTTCTGGTGTACACTTCCAAGCTTTAAGTGCTAACAAAGCATCATCAACGACTGTTGTGGATTGGTTGGTAACCCAACTTCCCCAGTTCTTTGGGAAGACGACGTCTGCATCTTTGTATGCAGCATCCATATCGTGGGTAATTGTTAATGATCCACCATTTTCAGCAGCGTTCTTTCTAGCTTTTTCAATAACCCAGTCTGGTAAATCATAACCTTCTGGATAAGCAAGAGTCACATCGATTCCATAACGTGGGAATAATAAGACTTGTGAAACTGGAACTGAAATCGGTTTCTTATGAGTTGTAGCCATAGCCCAAATGACAGAAACTTTGAGATTTTTAGTTCTACCAAATTCATCTTCAATTGTCATTAAGTCTGCTAAAGCTTGCATTGGGTGATAAAGGTCGCATTGTAAGTTAATTATTGGGACTGTGGACCATTTGGCCATTTCACGGATATATTTGTTTCCAAGGCCCCAGTTACAATATCTACAAGCGATCATATGACCAAAGCTTGAGAGGATGACAGCGGTATCTTTTGCAGATTCACCATGAGCGATTTGCATCATAGATGTATCTAAGAATGTTGCATGTCCACCGAGTTGAGCCATACCTGACTCAAAGGAGTTTCTGGTTCTGGTTGATTGTTCAAAGAACATCAAGAAACCAGTTTTGCCTACTAACCATTGAGTTTCTTCATTGGCATAGAAGGCGTCTTTCATTTCATGAGAGACTTTTAAGATATAGTCGATTTCTTCCTTAGAAAAATCTTCTAAGGTAATAAGATGACGACCAGCGAATTTTGGTTCAATTTTTTTCATAACTTCTCCTTATTTTTGCTTCGCTAAATTTTCGAGATAAAGTCCTGGGATAGTAGCATATAATGCAGCACAGATGACTAAATCACGTTTTCTTGTCTTTTCATTTGGTGCGTGAGCTTCTTTTTCATCACCAGGACCAAATCCGAGACATGGAATGCCGAATCTACCCATAATGGAAACGCCATTTGTGGAGAAAGTCCACTTATCGATGAGTGGTGCTTTTTTGAATAATCCTTCATATCCTTGTTTCAACGATTGAACATAAATGGAATCTTCAGGAATAACCCAAGTTGGGAAGTAGCATTCTTGTTTATAAACTAAGCCAGTATACGCTGGACGTTCATAATCGTACATCGTAACTTCAGCTTTAGCTTTCTTGACTGATGGTAAGTTTTCAATTTCAGCAATTGAAGTCTTATCATTTTCACCAACAGTTAAACGTCTATCAAGAGAGATCCAGCAACCATCAGCGACCGCACAGCGGCTTGGTGATTTATGGAAGATTTGAGAGATGGTAACTGTACCTTTTCCTAAGAATGGATCATAGGCAAGGCCGGTTTCATTAAGTTTTTCAATATCTTTAATGATATCAGCCATTTTGTAAATAGCGTTGTCACCACGTTCTGGTGCGCTACCATGGCAAGAAATACCGCGGACATTAACTTTGATTTCCATACGTCCACGATGGCCACGATAGATTTGGCAAGAAGTTGGTTCGGTCGAGACGACAAATTCTGGTTTAATTTTGTCTTGTTCAATGATGTATTTCCAGCATAAGCCATCGCAATCTTCTTCTTGAACTGTACCAGTCACTAATAAAGTGTAGTCATCTTCAAGACCAAGATCTTTGATAATTTTACCGGCATAAACCATTGAAGCCATGCCACCTTCTTGGTCGGAAGTTCCTCTACCACCAATATAGGTATCGTCTTCGAAACCTTCATATGGATCAAACTTCCAGTTTTTGATTTCACCGATACCGACAGTATCGATGTGAGCGTCCATAGCGATGAGGTGTTTACCATGGCCAACATAACCTAATACGTTGCCCATTGGGTCGATCTCGACTTTGTCGAAACCAACTTTTTCCATCTCTTGTTTGATGCGAAGGACGACTTCCTTTTCGCCACATGATTCAGAAGGAATCTTAACCATGTCACGAAGGAATTTGGTCATATCTTTTTGATACGACTCTGCTTTTTTTAGAATTTCTTCAAATGAAACTTTCATTTATTTGATTTCCTTTCCACGCATTTCTTTAATCTTTTTATCATATTCTTTGATTAAAGCATATTCGTGTTCCCAGAATTCTGGTTTTCTCATTGAATCAAGATATTCTTGTTTGTAACCAAACTTAAGCCAATCTTTTTCCTTTTGAGTGAAGAGTTTTTCTTTAGCTTCTTTGCCACGTGTATCTAAAACGTAACGGGTATCCGCTTGATCAAAGACGTCTTCAAACCATCTTTCTAGGACGTTATTGGTAACTTCAAGTTCTCTATCATGGAGATTCTTGATGACTGATGGATATCTATCGAATGAGTCAGTTGCGATTGTAACGACGTTATCTTCTGGCCCAAGTTTAAGATATTTAGCCATCTTAATAGCACCTAAAATATTGCAGATGCCAGAGACACCGAATAAATCAGTCATTGCTTTAGCAACTTTTGGATCAACACCATGTTTAGCAAGAATATCGCTACCTTCATGAACGACTGCTAAACCACGGACGCAATCTTCATCGATAATTTGAGTGATGAAGTCAGTTGTTAAAACATTGTGGATAAGAGTAATCATCTTATCGCCGATACCTTCGATACGATGTTGTCCAAGACCACCATTGGTAAGAGTTGAACATTCGTGTGGTTCTAAAGCGACAACTTTACATTCTGGGAATGCGACTTTGATTTGATCGCCAGCCGCTAATGTACCTGCGCTACCAGGGGCAGAACAGAAACAAGCAATACGACCGTTACCGATTCCTTTGACAGCTTCGATAGCAGAATTACCTGTGACATGACGATGGAATCTGTAGTTTGGAAGAAGTTCGAATTGAGCTAAGGTTCTATTAAGAGGATTCTTCTTAAGTTCGTATGTTCTCTCTAAGGTGAGAATAACATCGGACTCAGAACCTGGAGTTAAATCGAGTTTTGCGCCATATCTAGAGATTCTTTCATATCTTTCTTTAGACATGTTGTCTGGCATGATGACGATGGCATCATATTTCATTAAGTTAGTGATATAACTTGTGCCGATACCAAAGTTACCAGTTGAAGGACCAAGAATTGTGTGTTTTCCTGGGATAATTTCACCATCAACACATCCTTCGATAAGTGTTGCATAAGCTGGTCCAACTTTATGTGAGCCAGATGGGAAATACTTACCAAGCAAGACAACGATGTTAGCATCGACGCCTGTTAAAGCTTTTGGTAAGACGATTTTGTTAACCTCGTTCTTCTCATTTTTCCAAGTGATGTTGAAGAGGTTAATAGGATCAAGTTCGTTTTCCTTGAGTGCCTTTAGAGCCTTAGCTCTAGTTTCTGGGTCAACATGTGATGGATTAAGCATTTCATCATACGTTGGTCCAAATGGAATTTTTGACATACTAAATTGCTCCTTTTTCTTTCAAAAATTTATCCAATGTTTCAAGATTTGGTTCCATTGGTTCAGGCATGGATACTGCCTTTTGACCATTGACTGGATCTTTTAAACCGTTTCCAGTAACGATTGTTGTAACGGTTTCATCAGGCGAGATGATACCTTGTTCAACAGCTTTTCTAATTCCTGCTATTGCCGCTACACCGGCGGGTTCACCAAAGATACCTTCGGTTCTTCCTAATAAAGACATTGCTTTAATAATGTCCTCATCTGGTACAGCAATCCAAGCACCTTTTGATAGCTTCACTGCATTAATAGCTTTCATTGGGTTACGAGGAATACCAACAGCGATAGAATCAGCGAGAGTGTTTTCATCAGCTTCTTTTAGAGGCTCACCAGTTTGACTTGAAATAACAAACGGTGCGCATCCAGTCGATTGAACACCCAAGATTTTTGGGATTCGTTTAATTAAACCTAACTTGTAAAACTCTGCAAATCCCTTATAAACGCCGCCAATAGAACATCCGTCGCCTACAGATATCGCTACCCAATCAGTTGGTTCGAAGTTAAGTTGCTCAGCTATTTCCATTGCAACAGTTTTCTTGCCTTCGACCATGAAAGGGTTAATGGCGGCATTGCGGTTATACCAACCGTATTTATCGATAGCTTGCTTTGATAAAGAGAAAGCGGCTTTGTAGTCACCATCAACTTTAACCAAAGTAGCACCGTATAAACAAATTTGAGTAGCTTTGCCAATCGGGGCTCTTTTTGGAACAAAGATAACTGCTTTAAGTCCCATATGAGCAGCCTGGCAAGCACAGCTTGATGCGGCATTTCCAGTTGAAGAACAAGCAATAACTTTCGCGCCAGCTTCGATTGCTTTTAAAACCGCTACACCACTAGCACGATCTTTGCTTGATCCACTAGGATTTAAACCGTCATCTTTTACATATAGTCTTTTCACGCCTAATTCTTTTTCTAGATTTCTCGCGTGATACAGAGGAGTCCATCCAACACGGAGCATCTCATCAATATGGTCTTCTTTAATTCCCATAATTGGAGCGTATCTCCACATTGAATAGTTTTTATTATTCTTAAAGTATTCTTTAGTGAGAATAGATTTTAATGAATCGTAGTCATAAACAACATCGAGAATACCTTTTTCGCCACAGTGTGGACAGGTTAAATTGACCTCATCTGGTTTAAAGAATTCCCCGCAAATCGTGCATTTATAACCTTTAATGTATGAACTCATTATTTTCCCTCCCCAACCTGTTTAATGAACTTACGAGTAATATTTTTCGCGACCATTAGACGATATTCTTTATTGGAACGTTGATCATCGATAGGCGAAATAATCTTAGAATATTTTTCAACAAATTCTTCGCATCTCTCGAGAAGTTCTTTTTGAGTTAAACCTTCAATTTCTTTTTCTAAGTCGTGACTTCTACGAACTGTAACAGCGGTAGAGCCAAATGCGAGAGCAAATTTCGAAATCTTACCATCTTTTATAAAATAAAGACCCGCAACACTCACTTTTGAAATTGAATCAGCTTTTCTAGAACCGACTTTGTACCACATATCACCGTCATAGGAGAAACGAGGGAACATAATTTCAGTAATTAGTTCATCGCTTTTACGATCGACTTTTCTAACGCCTAAGACAAAGTCTTCAGCCTTAACTAATCTAACGCCATTCTTGGACTCGAGTTTAATAAGGGCATCTAAAAGATAATCGATGACAATCGTATCTCCTGCTGGAGAGGCATTAGCGATATTGCCAGGAAGAGTTGCAAAATGACGAATATTTATTGAGGCAACTTCTCCAACAGCCTCCTTTAGTAATTTTGGAGTTAGAGGATGATTGTATATTTCATCTAATGTTGCGGTTGCGCCTATGTGAATATATTCCTTATCTTCATAAATCTTATTAAGTTCTTTTAAATTGGAAATATATAAAACATCCTTATCAAATTTTGGAAGCAATCCTGCTGCATTTCTTTTTAGAACCATCATATCGGTTCCGCCTGCAACAATATAGGCATCATGAGAAGCGAGGAAATTTAAAGCGTCTTCTTTCGAAGCTGGGATGTATTTTACCATAAGCCTTCTCCTTCCTTTGCTGCTCTTAAAATAGCGTTAACGATTGATTGGTAACCTGTACATCTGCAGAGATTTCCAGAAAGAGCTTCGCGAACTTCTTCTTCACTTGGATGAGCATTGCTAGCAAGCAAAGACTGAGCCGCAAAAATCATTCCTGGGGTACAGAAACCACATTGTGAGCCACCTTCATCAGCAAAACATTCTTCTAACACTTCGAATTGTTTTGTTTTCTTGTATTCTTCGAGAGTGATGATTGAATGACCATTAATATTAGCAAGCGGCATCAAACATGAATTAATACCCTTGCCATCCATGAGAACCACGCATGCACCACAGCTTCCTTCACCGCATCCTTCTTTGGTTGCGGTAAGTTTAAAGTGTAAGCGCAAAGCGTCAATAAGTCTCATCGAAGGATCAAGATCAACTTCGACTGCTTTATTATTTAAGGTAAATTTAATATTTGCCATTATTAATTACCTCCATAAGATATTCAGGGCTAGCAGGAATAGAATGGATTTCTTTCTTGATTGCATTCTCAATTGCTAAAGCAATAGCTGGAGCGCCACCAACAAACGTTAATTCACCCATACCTTTAGCTCCATCGGCACCATAAATGAACGGATTGTCAATAAAGGCAGTTTCCATTGGAGGTGCATCAACCGCTGTTGGAACAATATAATCCGACAAACTTCTTTGTCTAAATTTACCATTTTCGCAGCGCATATTTTCTAAATAACCATATCCAAGCGCTTGAAGTAGACCGCCATCAGCTTGACCAACAGCGATTCTTTCATCAACAACTCGACCAACATCATAAGTTGACCAAGTATGCTTAACTTCAACTTGATATGTAATTGGGTTAACTTCAACTTCTACAACATTGACGCCCCAAGAATATGATGGATAGGCATCACCTTGCATAGTCGCTTCGTCCCAATGGATATAACTTGGACCGACATACGGTTCGATATGCTCTTGCCTAACACCTTTTTTCCAAATCTTTTTAAGATTCTTCGCAGCTTTTTCCATAAGGAATCCAACAATAATAATTGTTCTTGAGGCTGCAGTCGGGCCTGTATCTGGGGTTGCATCTGTATCTGGTCCATCCATCGTTACTTGTTCATCTGATAGACCAAGATTTTTCGCAACAATTCTTTTCAAAGCTGTTCTACAGCCTTGACCCATATCAACACTGGAAGCATAACAATAGACGTGGTCATTTTCGTCTTTAACTAATTTAACTTTGCCTTTAATAATGTCTGATTCTCCTGAACCAGTAAATCCGCATCCATGAAGGAATAAAGACATGCCAATTCCTTTAAGACATCCAGGTTTTGAATATTCCTTTACCTTGCGTTTGTAATCGCTCATTTCCATTGCTTTGTTAATAAGCTCTGGTAGGATTATTGGATCGTGGAAATGTCCACTATTTGTAGTAACATCTCCCTGTTTTGCAAGGTATTTTAATCTAAGTTCGAGTGGATCAACCCCAATTTCTTTTGCGATATGATGAATAAACATTTCCATCGCAAAAATAGTTTGAGGAGAGCCGAAACCTCTAAACGCTGCACAAGGAACATGATTGGTCATGCAAGCATCGCCAGTAATATCAATATTTTCAAAAACATAAGCGTTACACGAAGCGATTAGAGCACGTGATAAAACGACGCCACTGCAACCTTTATAGGCACCACCATCCAATTTGATGTGGGCTTTAATGCCGAGAATCTCATTGTTTTCGCCAATCAATGCTTCATATTCGCTATGAGAAGGATGGCGTTTTGTTGAGAAAACGATATCTTCTGGTCTTTCATAAATCATTTTTACTGGACGATGAAGTTTAAGTGCAGCTGTTGCAACTTGCGAGCCGGTTAGCGATGGATAATGTTCTTTGCCACCAAAGGCTCCACCAACTGCTGGTTGAATTACTCTAACTTGATCATCACCAAGCCCTAGAGACCTCATTACAGCGCGTTTGATATAGAATGGACACTGCATCGATCCGGTAAGCGTAAGTTTATCGTTTTCATCAAAATATGCAATAATTGCTTGGTTTTCGAGATATGCTTGTTCCTGGAACGAGGTTTCATAAGTGCGCTTAATAATTCTTTTTGCTTTCTTCTTAGCGGCTTCATAGTCGCCCTTTTTAAAAGCTTTATGGATATATGATTCACTCATATCAAAAACAGGTGTTTCTTCGATATAATCAACCTTTGTTTCCTCAACGAGTTTGTTCAAAACTTCCATGTTTTCACCGACAAAAATACCAATTCCTTCACCAAGATAGTTAACTCTACCATCAGCAAAGACTGGCCAATCGGAAAAGATGATATTGACGACATTTTCTTTTACATCATTGCGGTCAAAGTAATAATAACCTTCTGGAAGTTTAGGAAGATGAACCGCTTTGATTTTTCCTCTCGAAATCGTAGATCTCAACGTCTTAGCAAGCAGAGCGTTATCGAGAGGAATGTCATCACTAAAAAGTGCTTCTCCAGCAAATTTCGCTGCAAAATCCACTTTTTTAACTGATGTTGGATATTTCGATTTCACTATTTTTCCGCCTTTATATATTTGAGAGCTTTGGTTGGGCATTTACTAACGCAGAGGCCACAACGGAAGCATTTTTCATTATTGAATTTTGGAGTGCCGTCCATTTCAATTGCAAAATATGGACACACCTTGCTACAAGTACCGCATTTAATACATTTTCCAGCATCTAATTGAGGGACGTCGCCCTTCTCATAAACGACACGATTGACTAATTTTGTGTTAATAACTTCCTCAACTGAAGAGAAGCCGTATTTTGTAAGTGCAGCTGGAAGATCGTCAATAATCTTCTTATATAAGTCTTTTCCTCTTAGCATAGCCGCCGAAAGCATTTGAACCGCTGAAGCACCAGCAAGTAAGAATTCAATAACATCGCTTGCAGAGGCAATACCACCAACACCAATAACGGTTAAAGATGGTTCGGCATTCTTAATTGTATAGACGGTTGCTAGAGCAATGTTTTTAATATATGGTCCGCTCGTCCAGGCAAAGCCTTTTGCGTTGCCATAGATGATATTTCGAGATTCAATATCAATTTTCATGGATGGACCAAGAGAGTTAACTGCCACAACTCCATTCGCGCCATTGACTTTAATCGTATGAGCAAAGCCTTCTGGATCTGGCATGTGGGCTGAAATCTTCATATAGAAAGGTTTTTTAGTTAATGAACGAATCGTTCTAACTGTTTCCCCTAAAGCATTTAAATCATTACCAACATAATGAGTAGAAACTTCAAATGCATCGGCATATTTATCAAGAAGTGGAATAAGTACTTCCATATCTTCTTTGGTATAACCAACCGAGATAATTAAAGGCTTACCAATTGAATGTTTCTTGTAGTAAGGTAAGAATTCATTGAGCCATTTTTCTTTGGTGTATTCGGTCCAAAGTTCACAGTTCATGATGTAATCTTTGTCACCATAAATACATGGATGCGGAATGTGAGCATCTTTTGTCGAAATTGTTTTCGCGACAATTGCACCACAACCAGCAACTTGCTCTAACCATAACATTTTTTCAGCATCACCAACTAGGGGTCCTGCTGCTGGCATCAAAGGGTTATCAATCTTAATGCCATCAAATTTGCAACTTAAATCCATTATTTTGCCTCCTTTAATGAATCCCAAAGTTGTTTGGAATAAGTATTGCATTTAGTAAACTCATTGCTAAGTTTTTTATTAACAACTTTGTAGTCTTTAACTTGGAGCTTGCCACCTATAAATACATGAGAAGGTTTAAAGTTAGGGAATGTTCCATAGAAGAGATGGCCAAAAGCATTGTTTTCATCCATCTTGGTAAACGGAGTGTATTTCACTCTTAAGAAATCGGCTTCGTAATCTTTGGCCATTTCTCCTAACTTAATACCAAAGGTATTTGATATATATTTATAGGAAGTCTTAATCATATTTAAGACATCTCCTAAGTTAAGCTTTGTTGGTTGTTTATTTTTTAGATGCGAAGTATATAAAACGTTCATATATTCGCTAGCCATATTAGAATTCAAACCATCGTTGCCAACCATAACTGGAATATCGTGTTCCAAATAAGATTTAACATCAGGTAGCCCGACAGCATTATTCATATTCGAAGTGGTATTAACGACCATATAGGCCTTTCTATTTTTGATAATTTCAAGTTCATCTTTGCTAAGGAAAACACCATGAACAATCAAAGAATTAGGTTTAATTAATCCATATTTATCAAATCTAGAAATAATGTTCATTTTATATTTGTTTAACGAGTCTTCCTCGTCCATATCTGATTCAGCAACATGAACATGAATTGGGAATTCGTTTTTCTTAGAAATCTTCTTAAGTGTTTTATCGCTTAACGACATTGAAGCGTGCATTCCAAATAAGCCATGAACTTTATCGTTTTGGTTTTTCTTTGCAAAAGTAACATTTTCTTTAAAGCATTCATCGACATTATAGCGATCAGATGTTTCAAAACAATATATGCCTCTCATGCCCGCGACGCCACTGACAGCCTTGCTTAAGTTTTTAAGAGAACCTTTAATTTCGCCACTCGCATGATGATCAATAACAGTTGTGACGCCATTAAGTAAGAATTCGTATGAAGCGGCAATACCGCTATAGTAGGTCATTTCATTAGTAAGTTTTGAATCAAGTCTCCACCACATTTGATCAAGAATGTCTTGAAAGTTTTTAGGGTTGAACGGAAGAGCTAAACCCCTAGCAAAAATCGAATAAATGTGTGCATGATTGCAAATAAAACCAGGAATTAATAAATCGCCTTTAAAGTCAATTTCTTGAGCTTCTGCAGGTTTTTTATAATTTTTCATAGAACCTACTTCAATGATTTTCTTATCAAAAATAACATATCCGTTTTCGATATAATTGGTGTAATCATAAATTCTTGCGTTAATAATTGCTTTCATCTTATTTTTCCCCACAATTAATCAATTTTCCCTGCGATTCAATAATCTTTCTATCCTTTAACACAAAATTTCCTCTTCTTAAAACATGAACAAATTGTCCGGAAGAAATTAAGCCGTCATAGATTGAGTAATCGCATTTTCCATGGTTTTCGTTTTCGATTGTAGAATCATCTTCTTTAAAAAATCCTAAATCAGCATCAAGACCCACTTTAATCATTCCTTTAGATACGAAGTCTTGTACCTTGGCAGTATTAACGCTCATCTTATCGATAATTTCATCACCGAAACGTCTATACATAAGTGGGAAGGCGTGTTCGACACCTCCAACTCCAAGTGGGAAACCTTTTAAAGTTGGATAGTCTTTATCAGCCTTCATAAACGCACAATGGTCGGTACCAATCGAAATAATATCTTTGTAATTAGCTACTAAAAGTTGTCTTTCCCTCTCGCTTCTTAGTGGAGGAGCGAAAGTGAATAATCTGCCGTTTTCTTCATTTAAAACCGAATTATTAAAGATAAAGTATTGAGGACAAGATTCAACAAAGAAGTTTTTATTCAAAATATCTCCGAATTGCTCTTTTAAAGCTTTTAAGGTTTGTCCACTCGAACAATGAACCATATAGAAGTTTCCGCCGGTCTTCTTAACATATTTAGCGAGTTTTAAGCCTTCACTAGTCTCGGCTATGCTTGGTCTAGATAAAGACAAATCTTTATAGGTATATTTGTCTCTTAAATCGATTAAATCATCGTTCTCGATATGCGCGCAAATTAGCACGTTGTATTTTTTGCTTAATTTGAGCAATTCAATAATGTCTTTGTCATATGTTCGACGATGACTGTCAGAGTAAGTTGTAAATAACTTAATTGTTCTCATTCCAAGTTCAACAGTCTTTTTAACATAATCTTCCAAAGATCCATTTGGCTCTCTAATACAAGCGTGGAAGTGATAATCGACAAGTGATTTCTTTGCTAACTCAACTCTTTCAAAGAATGATTTTTCAAGTTCTTCAGCATTTCTGGTTGGATCAAGGAAATCAACAATTGTAGTGACACCACCATAAATTGCACATTTGCTACCATAGTAAAAATCATCAACAGAAGTAACTTTTCCGCAGTTGAGTTCAAAATGAACGTGCGGATCAATTAAGCCAGGCAGAATCTTCAGATTTGATGCATCAAACACTTCTTTTGCATCGACTTCTTCTTTTCCGATATAAGAAATCTTCTCGTTTAAAATAGCGAGATTGACTTTCTCAAATTTACCATCGAGGTAAACTAAACCATTTTTAACAAGAAGATCGTTCATTTTATTCCTTCTCTTTCATTGCCTCAAAAATCTTTTGAGGAGTTATTGGCAATCTATGGATTCTAACTCCAAAGGCATTATAAACAGCGTTGCATAAAACAGCTGGAGGTGTATCAATACCAATTTCACCAACCGATTTAGCACCAAATGGGCCAGTTGGCTCATACGAATCAGCAAATTCAGAAACAAGTTCACCAACTTCTTTTACAGTTGGAATATGATACATATCGAAATTATCTGATAACAATTTACCTTTTGGAGTGTATAAGACTTCTTCGCTAGAAGCCATTCCATAACCTTGAATGACACCGCCTTCAACTTGACCTCTCGCGAGCATTGGATTGATGGTTGTACCACAATCAGTAACGGTGACATACTTCACCATCTTATATTCATAGGTTTCTGTATCGAATTCAAATTCGCCAAATGCCGCCATAAAAGGAGGTGGCGAAACATGTCCATGGAAGGATTCTGTAACAGCGATTTGATGTGTATCGTTATTATAAAGTCGACCGGTTGAAAGATCTTCTAAAGTGACGCTCTTATCGCCAGAAGTAAAGGTTTTGCCGTCAAATTCAACTAAATCGGGCTTAACTTTTAATTCTTGGGCAGCTTCTTTAATGAGTCTTTCTCTCATCTTGACAGCAGCGTTATAAGCGGCATTGCCACTAACATAGGTTGTAGATGAAGCATAAGCACCACAATCGTATGGAGTTAAGTCAGTATCAGAAGAATAGATGATAATTTTATCCATAGTGGTACCGAGTTCTTCAGCAACAATTTGAGAAATAATGGTATCGCTACCTTGTCCAATATCAGTTGCACCAACAGTGACCATGTATGAGCCGCCATCGTTAAGTTTGATTGTACAAGAACCCATATCTAAGAATGGGATTCCACTACCTTGCATGGCGATTGCGCAACCAACAGATCTAACTTTATGTGGACTGACTTGTTTAACAGGATATTTCTCATCCCAATTCATAAGTTCACGTCCGCGTTTAATGCAGTACGGGAGCTTGCATGACTCCATAATCATAGCAGTACCTTCGGTACCTTCACCCATGATTTCAAAGATTGGGGATGTTTCTTTTTCTTTCATCGAGTTGATTTCACGAAGTTCGATTGGATCCATGCCCATCTTTTTCGCGAGCATATCAATCGTTGATTCTAATGCATAGTTGCCTTGAATTGCTCCATAACCACGATATGCTCCAGCAGGAACATGATTAGTATAAACAACTTTGCCTCCAAATCTGACTGCTTTAACTTTGTTATAAAGTGGCAAAACTTTTGAGCCGACAATCATAAAGACTGTTAAAGCGTGCTCACCATATGCACCAGTATCACTTAAAGCACGACAATCAATTGCCTGGATTTTACCGTCTTTATTTGCGCCAATACGTAATGCAATGCGCATTGGGTGACGCGTATAGGATGAACCGAAAACTTCTTCGCGAGTATAAACGAGTTTAGAAGGACGATTGGTTCTTAAAGTAACTAACGAAACAAACATTTCACCATGGAAAGCTTGTTTACCACCAAAACCTCCGCCAACACGGGGTTTAATAACGCGTACCTTATCAACCGGGAGACCTAATGTCTTACAAATTATACGACGCATATGGAATGGAGTTTGGGTTGTAGAATAAATCACAAGTCTATTATGTTCGTCTAAGCGAGCATTGGAGGCGTGTGGCTCTATCATCGCATGGGCTTGAGCTTGTGAATAGAAGGTTTCATCGACAACATAATCACATTTTGCCAATTCTTCTTCGACATTGCCTACTTCCATTTCATAAGCGGCCGCAATGTTTCTTTTTGGTTCAAAACCAATTGGGAACATTTCATGAATCTTGTCCTCTGGATGGATGACTGATTCGTTATCCATAGCCTTTTCAAAATCTAGAACAGGATTTAACACTTCATAATCGACTTTGATGAGTTTCATTGCTTCAAGAGCAGTTTCTTCATCTTCGGCCGCAACAACAGCGACTTCATCGCCGACATAACGAACATATTCGTCTAAGACGAACTTATCGTGTGGAGATGGCTCTGGATAGCCTTGTCCTGCACGTGTAAATGGAACGTGAGGGACATTTTTATAAGTTAAGATACAGGCTACACCTGGATATTTTTCAGCTTCGCTTGTGTCGATATCTTTGATATGTGCGAAAGCATGTGGTGATCTTAAAACTTTTAAAACTAAAGAATTCTGAGGAGCGAGATCGTCAGTAAAGACGGCGCGACCCATCATGATACCTTTTCCGTCAACACTTGGGGTAACATTATTAACTACTTTAAATTTACTCATTTTTCTTCACCCCCTAAGTAAGCACGAATGGCTTTTTGTTGAGATTGATAACCAGTGCATCGACAAAGGTTACCTTTTAGGTATTCCTTAATTTCTTCGGCACTCGGATTTGGATTTTCTTTTCTTAAGGCGTGGACCATAAGAGCAAAAGCAGCATTACAATAACCGCATTGATCAGCGCCTTCTTTAGAGAAGCATTCACTTAACTTAGCGGCTTCTTCTTGAATTGATTCAACGGTTTCAACTTTATGACCAGCAACTCTAACAGTTAAGATAGAGCAAGACAAAACAGGTTTATCATCCAATAAAACAGTGCAGACACCACACGAAGAGGCATTGCAACCTTTCTTAACGGATTTAACACCTATGGAGCGAAGAGTATCTAAAAGATATTCGCTTGCTTTAACATTGACTTCTTTTTCAAGTCCGTTGAGGTTAAATTTCACTAACATTATTTATTTACCTCCTCAAGTCCACGTTCAACGTAAACTTTTACGAGTTCTTTACGGTATTCACCTTTGGTGGCGACAGAATCACCGACTTTAATTTCTTCAACAGCGATTCTAGCGGCTTCTTTAAAATCGCTACCGCCGTTATTAAGATATTCCATCGTCTTAGTTAATCGCGTCGCAACAAGTGGACGTGATCCAACGACAACAACATATTTCTCACCTTTGGTGATACAGATATTTAAGATTGGATAATCCAAGGAAGTTAAACAAACTTTTTTAAAGAATGCTCGAGCATCTTTCTTTTGAATTCTAATATGAGTAAGGATTCCATCATAGAAACCTGGTTGAGCAAGATATTCTTCTAAAGACATAGTCTTACTTGGATAGAATTGAAGTTCGACCTCAAATCCCAAAAGAACCGCAATTAAATCGGAGAATCCATACTTTCCGTACACGGAACCACCGACAGTGGCCACGTTTCTAAAAGCTGGACCCATGATTTGAGAAACGGCCTCAGAGATAACCCCATTGGATAGACCTTTAATTAATGAAGATTGTTCGAGTTCTCTTTGACTGACCATTGAGCCAATTTCAATATAGGCACCTTTATCCTCGATTTTCTTAAGGTTTAGTCTGCTTAAATCGATGAGAGTATCAACTTGAGCGTTTCCTTTCTTTAACCAAAGACCACCACCAATGATTTTGTTTTTGGGTGAGGCCTTTAGGAGTTTGTAAGCTTCTTGCCATGAGCCAACGCTTACATAAGAATTAGCTTTCATAAGTTAGTTCCTTTCCTTGTTTTACTAAACGATTATAATCTTCGATTGTATCGACATCGAAATTGATGAACGGATCATCTACTTCGACATAATTGACATAGTCAATATTTGAATTAATGAACGCTCTTAAATTTGAGTTAATATCTTGTTGTTTAAGTTTGTTCACCATTTCTTTATTTAAGAATAAAGGATGACCGCTTTTACCTTTATATGTCGGTATAGTGATGAGTCCTTTGTTAGCAATGATTGCGCTTATTGTTTTTGAAGAAACATTTGAAATATCTCCAGGAAGAATTAATAAATCGGAATTGATATCTTTAATTCCAGCTTTCACAGACGAAAACATTCCAAGTTCATAATCCTTGTTATAAATAACTTTGAAATTGCTAAGATATGGTCTAAGTTCTTTGTCGAATTTACCAGTCACCACGACAAGCTCATCCACAAGCGAGCTTAAAGATGCGATTGTATTTAAAATTAATGGCTTGTTATTGACCTTTAGGAGTAGTTTATTTGTTTTAGCGCGGCTAGAACATCCGCCAGCGAGAATTAGACCAGTCATCATGAATTATTTATAATTCTACACGAGCGGTTAAGCGCTTTCAAGTGTGCGTTGCGCGTACAAGAGCATGAAATAGGTATTTAAATTTTGAATATATATTCAAAATATATTATATTCTTAATTTAAAATATTTTTATATTTTTGATGCTAGTTATATAATTAGGAAGCGATAAAGGAGATATTTATGTCAAGATATGTAGTTTCATTAGGTGGCAACGCTCTTGGGAATAACGCTGAAGAACAAAAAGCTCTTCTCGTCGGTGTTGCCAAAAGTATCGTTCACCTTATTAAATTAGGACACGAAGTTATTATTGTTCATGGCAATGGACCACAAGTTGGAATGATCAATTTAGCATTCACTGAATCAACTTCTGCTCCAGATATGCCATTCCCTGAATGCGGAGCAATGTCACAAGGCTATATTGGTTTCCACATTCAAAATGCAATTTATAATGCTTTAAAGGAAGAAAAACTTAAAAGAAATGTTGTTACACTTGTTTCACAAGTGCTCGTTGATAAAAACGATCCAATGTTCTTAAGCCCATCCAAACCAGTCGGTGCCTTCTATAGTGAAGAAGAAGCTAAGAAGATTGCCGCTGAAAAAGGCTACACAATGAAAGAAGATGCTGGCCGTGGTTGGAGAAGAGTTGTTCCTTCCCCGCTTCCAATCGATGTCATCGAAAAAGAATCGATTGCAACCTTAGTTAAACAAGGTGATATCATTATTTGTGCAGGCGGAGGCGGTATTCCTGTCATCAAAAATGGTGAAAAACTTGAAGGTGTCGCTGCCGTTATTGACAAAGACTATGCTTCTGCAAAAGTTGCTGCTTTAGTAGATGCTGATTATCTTGTTATCCTAACCGCTGTCGATAATGTTTACATTAACTACCGTAAACCAGATGAAAGGAAACTTGAAAGCGTTTCTAAAAAAGAGATGGAAGAATATCTTAAAACTGACTACTTTGCCAAAGGAAGTATGTATCCGAAGGTTAACGCTTGCGTTAAATTCTTAAACGAAAAACCTGGCAAAACCGCGATTATTTCATCTTTAGAGAAAGCAAATCTCGCTGTCGAATTAAAAGCTGGAACAATTATCAAATAGTGTCAGGAGAAGAATTCAATTAAGTAAATGAAAGCGACTAATTAGGGTCGCTTTTCTCTCAAAAAGTTAGTATTCGTTTGTATTGCTTTTGTATATCTTTTGTATTACACTATTTGTGGAGGTGGTTATATGACAGCCATTATAACAACTAGAGTCAACGCTGAAGACAAGACGCTCTTCGATGCTTTTTGCAACTCTGTGGGTTTGACTGCGTCATCCGCCATCAATATGTTCATTAAAGCAACAATTCGCGAAGGGGAAATCCCATTCAAAATCAAAGCCGATCCGTTCTACAGTGATTCCAATCAAGCTCTTCTAATGAAGAGCAAAAAGGAAATGGATGAAACTGGAGGAACGGTCCACGACATTGATTTAGATGTTTAAAACCTTCACAACTATTGCTTGGGAAGATTATTGCTATTGGCAAAACCAAGATAAAAAAACGCTAAGACGGATTAATCTTCTCTTAAAAGATATTGATCGTAATGGATATGACGGCATCGGCAAACCAGAGCCATTAGTTGGTAATCTCTCCGGATATTGGAGTAGGAGAATCGATGATTGCAACCGAATTGTGTACAAAATCGAAAATGATTCAATAAAGATAATTCAGTGTGGCTCACATTATCGCGAAAAGTAGAGAAAACGGGCGAAGATGCCCGTTTTCTCATATTTGCATTCACATCTTAAATTTCTCAAATCGCATTGCGATTGTATCAATCACTAGCATTGTATCAACCAAGGGTTCACCAATACCTAGTAAGTACTTAATCGCTTCGGCGCATTGAATATTAGACACAATTGCAACAGCGGGAGGAAATACTCCTCTATCGCTTTCTTTAATCTCTTTTGTAATGTTAGGAATAGATGAGAATAACGATCTAAAATCATGTTTTGATTCAGATGTTACCAATGTAACCTGGCCTTTAAAACCACTTACACCAGCGACCACTAGAGGAATTCTATTCTTATTGCAAACATCATTGAGAACAAACTCGGTATCAAAATTATCCACGCAATCTAGGACTATATCATAATCTTTGATTATTCTATCAGCGTTATTGCAATCGAGTTTTTCTTTATAAACAATAATTTTTGTGTCGCTATTCTTAACAGAGAATTTCTCTTTGATAACGTCGACTTTATTCTTACCGACATCATTCTCGCCATATAAAACTTGTCGAGGAAGATTATCTAAAGATACTTTATCAAAATCAATGATTCCTAAGGTGCCAATACCAATTGAAGAAAGACACAAAATATTTGAGCTTCCCAGTCCACCTGCACCCACGACTAAAACCTTGCTTTTGAGCAATTTTTCTTGTCCTACTTCACCGATTTCTTTTAAAAAGGTGGAGCAAAAATATTTATCAGCTTGTCTTTTAGACAATTTTGACATATTATCCACCACCACGAATATAAACCAAATCGACTTTATCGCCTTCTTTTAGATAGACATTTTCGAAATCTTTCGTGCGATAGAAGACGTTGTTCACACCAACAACTAGCCAAGGAACAGCTTCAACATTTCGATATCTTAAAAGATCTCCGATCGAGAAAACATCAGGATATTCATTAGAAGTAACGCAGTCTACAGTTAATCTCATCAACTTTATTATAAACGAAAATCTTCTTGGAAAATAAAATTGATTCTTATTTTTATGATTAAGCAAAATTAAACTTTAAAATTGTTTAGAAGTGTTCTTGCTCTAAGAGCTAAATAGAAAAAACCACCAGGACAATTGAAGTGAACCCCGAAACGGACACACTTCAAAAAAGCCAAAAGACAGGAATCAATTAAGGTTCCTGTTTTTTAGTCTTGTTGAGTTATAGAAAGCAATCCATTCTTCTACCAGTTGAATGTAATGCTCTAAAGATGTGAT
>JAZLFJ010000032.1:0-5623 GCA_045615665.1 Bacilli bacterium | reverse complement strand
ATGAAATTTCATGCGTTTCAAAAAAATACTACACACTTTGACAGTATGAATTATAAGAAAAAACCAGCTCTCCGAAATCGGATTACCGGTTCTTCCCAATTTTTTATTGGCTAATTTACATTTTCATGCGTTTCGCCCAATAAATTGTTTATTTATACTATATTAAACGTTGGTGAAGTCGGATGAATCGATTTCTTTCTTAGCTCGATTAATAATATGTCTAAAGCCAATTTGATCAGAATTATCAATGATAAATTTAGCGTCGTCTCTAGCCGCTTCAAACATTCTAAAATCATCGACGAGATTTACGAATAAGAAATTCGCAATTCCAGATTGTCGAACGCCACCAAGTTCACCTGGGCCTCGACGTTTTAAATCTTCTTCAGCAATATAGAAGCCGTCATTAGATCTAACTAAAACATTTAATTTATCAAGTTCTTCTTCATCATTAGAATTAGTGGCAAGAAGACAAGTGGATTCTCCACCGTCTCGACCAATTCGTCCTCGTAATTGATGAAGAGAAGCAAGACCAAAATGTGTTGGATCATAAATAATCATTAAATCTGCATTTGGAACATCGATTCCAACTTCGATTACACTGGTGGAAATTAAGATTGGCGAGTCACCACTAATGAAATCTTGTAAGGCAAAATTTTTATCATCTTGATCTAATTTTCCGTGCAAAAGCGAGACTTTTCCCGGAAATCTAAGCAAATATTTAGCGAATAATTTTTCGACCGAAATCTGCTTTTCGTTGTTCTCAATTATTAAAGGAGCAACGATAAAAACTCTTTTATTACTTGAGATAGATTTTTCGATTTCTGAAAAGATCTTTTTATCGTCATCTTTTACAATTTTTGTCGCTATTTTTCTTTCTTTAAATGGAAAATCAGTCAATGTTGAAACATCTAAATCTCCATATAAAGTTAAAGCTAAAGTACGCGGAATAGGCGTTGCGCTCATTAAAAGTAAATCAGCATTTTCACCTTTAGATGTTAATAGCATTCTTTGGTTGACGCCGAATTTATGTTGTTCATCAATAATTGCTAAACCAAGCGAACCATATGAAATATCTTTTGAAAACAAAGCGTGAGTGCCCACTACAACATCAATTTCATTATTCATTAATCCTTTACGAATTTGTGACCTATCCTTTAAAGAAGTTGAACCTAATAACAAAGCCACTCTAATTCCGCAAGGAGCTAAAATCTTTGCAAAAGTCTTATAATGTTGCCTTGCTAGAGCATCGGTTGGGGCCATGAAAGCGCCTTGTTCACCTCTAAGATAATTAGCATATAAAGTGATAATAGCGACTAACGTTTTACCTGTACCAACATCACCTTGAAGGAGACGATACATTAAATTTGGTTTATTTAAATCAGTTAATATTTCTTTTACAGTATCTAGTTGTGATTTAGTTAATTTATACGGCAATTCCTCAATAAATTGCTTAATCTTTGACTCTTCGATTTGAATTCTTTCATGGTGGATTAACTCTTTATTGATATTGCGAATCATCTGCGTTTTTAAAGAAAAGAGCAAACATTCTTCGTACTTTAGAACACGTAAACCTTTATAAATATCTTTAAAATCTTTTGGATTATGAGCAAGACGCAGAGCGTCAATTCTTTTTTCAAGACGATATTTGCTCATAAAATAAGCAGGAACTTCATCATAAATATCTTTTTCTTCAATCTCATCAAAGCTTTTTCTTACTAGTCTAATAAATTCGTAATTATCGATATTACGTGGAAGTGAATAGATTGGTTTTATGTAATTATCGTCTTTTACCACTCCTTTAGTGATATTGACTAAATTGATTTTGTTTTTCTTAGCGTCATAATTTCCGATTAAAGTAAATAAATCTCCACCTTCAAGAGTCTTGCTTAAATATGGACGGTTCCAAGCTTCAACATAAAAGACATTTTTCTTCAACGTCACAAAACTAAATTTAGTAACATTAATCTTAGAAAAACGACGAGTTAAAGGTGTCCCAACAATATTACCTACGAAAACAACTCTTTCTTTATCCGCTAAATTATTCTCGTGAGTTGGATGAAGATCTTCATATTTACGAGGTAAATGCAAAATGATGTCCTTATAAGAATAAAGACCCATATTGTATAAGGCTTGATTAATACGAGGAGATTTAGAAAATTTCATAAAAGAAAAAAGGCCAAAGGCCTTAATGTTTATTCAACACCAACAAGATAAGAATAGACAGGTTGATCACCACGACGAATGTCGAGTTCAGCATCTGGATATTTCTTAGCTAATCTAGTAGAGATAATTTTAATTTCTTCGTCCTTAACATCTTCACCAAGAAGAATGGTGATTAAATAAGAATCAGAATTGACCATTGAATTAAGAAGTTTATATAAAGCATTTAATGGTTTCTTTTCGCAGGCGATAATCTTTTTATCGGTAATACCCATAAAATAATCTTTGGTAACTGCTACGCCATCGATAACAGTGTCTTTAATCGCATAGGTAACAGAACCGGATTTAACATGGTTAATCGCGTCTTTCATGTTTTTAACGTTCTCTTTATCAGATAAATCCGGAGAGAAGCTTGAAGCCGCTACAATGCCTTGAGGTATTGTTTTAGTGGCAATAACATGGACTTTTACTTCGTCTGCTAAAACATCACTAGCTTGTAAAGCAGCCATTATAATATTTGAATTATTTGGGAAAACAAAGACAGATTTGGCTTCGGTTTCTCTAATAGCGTTAACAATATCTTCGATGGATGGATTCATAGTTTGACCACCACTGACGATTTTATCAACGCCGATGTCGGTGAATAATTCGTCAATACCTTTGCCAGCCGAAATAGCAACCAAACCGTAGTTTTTGGTTGGAACATGCTCGCTAACAGTTTTAACTTCTTTACGAGGTTCTTCAGGTTTAGTGGTTAAATTGGTGTGTTGCTCAGTCATGTTTTCAATTTTCAATTTAATGAATTCACCATAATTTTGAGCGTAAGTTAAAACGTGACCTGGAGTTAAAGTATGAACGTGAACTTTAACGATATCATCATCTCTAACAACCACTAAAGAATTACCTTGAGCAAGTAACCAGTTTTTAAATCTATTTTCATTGAAAACTTTCTTAACCGAATCTGGTCCTAATCGCATAATAAATTCAGTACAATAACCAAATTCATCATCTTCTTTGAAGTTAGCGAGATTAGTTTTATCGGTTTCGTTACCTTGAACTTCGACAGCGTTCTTTTCAATAAAGCGACCATTCAAGGCTTCATTCATGCCAGAAAGAATCGTGCATAAACCTGCACCGCCAGAGTCAACAACTCCAACTTCTTTTAAAACTGGTAGTAGTTCAGGAGTTCTATCAAGAGAAGCATAAGCTTCTTTTAATAGATATTCCATCGCATTTTCTAACGAAACATCGTGTTTATCAACATAACTTACTAAAGCGGTTGAAGATTCTCTAATGACAGTGAGAATTGTACCTTCAACTGGTTTCATAACGGCTTTATATGCAATTGCTGAGCCATTTGCAAAAGCTTCGGCTAAATCTTTGGCGGTAATACCGTTTTTACCTTTTAAAGAATCGGCGAAACCTCTAAAGATTTGCGAAGTGATAACACCAGAGTTTCCTCTAGCGCCCATAAGTAAACCTTTAGAGAAGCTAGATGCGATTAAAAAGACATCGTCATCATTCTTGTTAGCGATCTCTTTTGAACCACTAGCAAGGGTGAGATTCATGTTCATTCCCGTATCGCCATCAGGGACAGGAAATACGTTTAAAGCATCTATCTCAGGATAGTGATTGTATAAATTGTTAGCGGCAGACACCAACATCTGCCTAAGTGTTAGTCCATCTATTGAACGCATATTAATCAATCTTTCTTAAGCTAATAGCATAAACGTTAACTTTCTTAATTTTTAAATCGAATGTTTTTGAGACAACATAATTTACTTTCTTTTGAACTTCGCTTAAGACTTCAGTAACTTTAACTCCTTTAGCGATGATCAAATATAAAGAAATGGTGACCAATATTCTTTCTTGAGCGACGATGACACCTTTTAAATATTCGTCTTTAGATAAGATAGCTTGAATCTTGCTTGCAATGGTTCCTTTAGATGCTAATCCGACGACTCCATAGCATTCTAAAGCAGCGTTTGCAACGACTGTGGCAATCGCTTTTGAAGTAATGTTTATCCTACCGTGGGTAGTTTTTTTAGTTACAGCCATATTAGTTTAAAGATAATAAATTATCTTGCAAAAAATATAACACACAAATAGGTTAATTGCAAAATAATAGGTTTCTATTCGCTTAATAGCGATTTAATTTCATCCTCGTGATCACCTTTAAAAATGATTAAATGATTGCCACAAGGAAGATCTAATAAAGAGGAAATATCCTCGCAAAATTTAATTTTTAATTGAGTTCTGCAAAGATTTTTAAATTTTGGATTCTCAATAATTTGTCCTTTAAAAACTTCATATTTATCAAGTGAAGAGCCGACCTTAAAAATGGTTACTTTCGCTAAATTAATCTTGCCTGCGATTCCAATTCCGAAACCTGATTCAAAATGAGTATCAAAATCATAATCGATGCACATATCTAAAGGAATTGTGCAGTGGGCGAAATAGCCATATTTTTCTTTTTCATTAATATAGGATGGATTAACTTGGAAACTAGAAACATGGAATCTTTCTTTAATAAATGCCATGCTTAGCATCGCTGGAACATCACCTTCACAGGTAGCGATATAACCTTGGCTATTTAAAATCGCTAACGCTAAACATGAAGTATTATGATAAATTCCTAAGAGATCAAAACATCTAACCGTTAAACCATCTAGGTTGTGCTTTTTAATTATTGAATAAAGCGCGCTATAAATTTTTAAAGCGCCTTCTAAAGTTTTTTGATCAATTGTCTTATTTAATTTAGATTTAAAAGTTATTGGATCAATGATTTCTTGGGCATGATCGATTTCATTTTTAAATTCATCAAAAGTAATGTCGATAAGTGTGACGCCGAATTTAGCTTTCGCATCAGCATAATTAACATCGCTAGAAATGAGCCAATTCGATGGCTTTCCGAGGACGCCATATCTTTTACTATCGAGCAATTTTAAAGTCTTATTTAAAGCTAAATTTGAACCTTTATTAACCGCTCTATTATGCTTTAAGACATTTATAATGTCTTCTTTTGAAGCGTGATAAAGATTATATTCTAAATTTTTATTCTTTAAAAATGAGGCGATTTCTAGTGAAGCAGGAAGCGAATTATTCGCATTTGTCGCGATTAAATTATAGGGAGGTTTATAAGAAGAATATATTTCTTTAAATTGTTCTTCGGTGCCTCCAGATTCAATAAAGAAAAACACTTCGCCAACCTCACTAAGTGTGAATTCTTTTTTGATTTGAGATAAATATTGCTGCTTTTGTTCCTCGAGTTGACGGGGATCTGAAGAGATTTTTGATCTAATAAAGATAATTTTAATTTGTTTCATACAACTATTATCTTATAAATTTTTATAAAAAGATACGACAAAAAGAAGCAAAAGCTTTGCTTTTTTTAAAAATAGAGATTTTAGCTTCAATTAATCTTTTTTAATGTTTTCAAAAACTTGATTAGTAGTCATCATCT
>JAZLFJ010000031.1:0-7846 GCA_045615665.1 Bacilli bacterium | reverse complement strand
GGAAAAAACAATTTGTGATTTAGTCAAGAACAGATCTCGCGTAAGCAACGAACTCTTGCTTACGGCAATTAAAAGATTCGCTGCATGGGATGGCAAGGACTTAAATAAGCTTGCAGAATATGCGAAGAAACTTAGGGTTTCCAAAATTCTGAAAACTTACCTGGAGGAGCTGCTTTGAAAAACTCCCCGATGCCGGAGTAAGGCGTCGGCATACCCCATTAAGCTGCTCGCGTCTTTCTGCCTCTTGGAGTGCTTACGAATTGGGGAACCATTTTTTGATTTTTGACCTGTTGCAAGAACATGTTGATCAGTCCTTGATACGGAACACCGACCTTTTCGGCAAGGTCCTTAAAATAATCAATGACATCCTCGTCAAGTTTGATGCAGATGGTCTTCTTCAATTTTTTCGCATAAGGATTCTGAACTGCATTGGAAAAATCATAATTTGACTTCATCATTTTCTCCTTGTTTTGCAGGTTTTCCTGTTTATATATATAATGTATATATTGAATTTTGTTAAATCAAGGGGGGGGGGGCATAAATTTGGCGATTGTCAAGAGTTTATATAAACTTGTTGAATATGCGAAGAAATTTAGGGTTTCCAAAATTCTGAAAACTTACCTGGAGGTGCTGCTTTGAAAAAAATCCCCGATGCTGGTGTAAGGCGTCGGGGATTTGAAATAAAGAAGGTGTTTTCGTAAAAATGGATGGGATGATATTATGCTTTGTAAATTGTTTTGTTGTCCGCAGCCATCATTATAGGCACATTCACCTTATAGCCACTTTCATGAACAATTTTCAGAGACTGTTCAACATATTCACGAAGAGATTCATCACAGATATAAACATAGCAGCCTTTCATGCCACGACTCATCAAAACACGATAGATGTTACGAATATACCCATCAATACCTTCCCCACTACGTTTAAGAACTGGATCCTTGGATTCTGATATGCGTGTTTTAACAAGTCCATCGGTCTTATCAAAGTAGATATCTGGACCAACAATCACGCCTACATAATCAAACTCAAAACCTTGAGCAGTGTAAATGCACCCAACCTGCTTGATTCCTTCAGGTTTATAAGCCCATTCGTACCATTTTACATAGCCCGCAGGGACATTCTTAATCGTGTCTTTAGTTTCCCATGGCATAGCGAAGTCACCAATACGAACATCCTTGACTAAATCGCCATCTGGTCCTAAATTACTTGACCACGGCCAACAAAATCCTGCACATAAACGAGCGGTGGTATTTGAAGCGGAATCTTTTTCTTTGATAGCTGAATACAGCTTGTTTGGAGAATCAAAAACTCTAAAATCAAACTCATCCTTATCAAATAATGTTGCCCTAGGATAGTTATAAAGTATTTGTTCAAGCCAATCAAGGTAATTGTCTGATCCATTGCAACGGAACTGCGATTTCAGTTCAACTTCTTCAATCTTCGCCCCGTATTGTTTTGCATAATGACGGATCAGACTTGTTGAACCAATTTCTACCCCACGAATAGCTTGTTTATCATCAATAAAAAAGACGGAAACCTTCGCAGCTCGAATTAAAGTCTCGCACTGAGACATGTCAGTTCTTTTTTCTGCTGGTGTATATTGGTTATTAGAAGATTTGGTTATTCGATGAGCCTCATCAACCATCAAGACATCAATTCCGTTTTCATCACAATTTGCAGGAACATACTGCGTTACATTATGGAATAACATCTTTGCCTTGGAACCTCTTGGTAATTGGAATTTAACTCCTTCCAAAAGAGGTTTGGATTTTGTCGCATAGTGAACATTGCAGCGAAAATCTTTCATTCCAGCAATCAGTGCTAGTAGATGAAGTGCAATAACTGTCTTACCGGTTCCAGGACCACCTTTTACAAGAATAACAGACTTTTTGTTCAATTTATGGAAATTGCGGATCTTATCAAGAATGATATTTCTTGCAACAATTTGATCTTCTATTAAGGAAAATGCCGCAGCATTACCTTTATGAACCAATTCTGCAGCAGAATCCAGCAGTTTTTGAGAAGGACGAATTGGAGAATTCATCATCTTATTAAAGATGCTTAGACCATCTCCATTTCCAAGGACTTCACCCAAAAGCGATGCTAATTCTTTAACTTCATCACCAGCATATGTGCGATACTGATTCAACAACTGATCGTACCTAGAATCGTACAAAGCTGTCTTGTTAGAATTATAACGCTTATAGTTATAGCAATAAGCTGCACCTGTAAGGTTCAGTTCTCTTTCGCTTAAGACTTCAACAAATCCAGTGAGATAATCATTATAACCACGAACCTGTTGAGACGGATGAGCTACTAGACGAACTCCACCTCCGGTAACCGCATTTACTCTATATACAACATCTTCATCAGAACTTTCATCTACATCAAAATTCCCTGCAGACTCAGCCGGAGAAACTCCTTCATTGCACCATTGTTTCAATTCCAAATGAACAACATTGCCCTTGCCGTCCTTCCCTTTGCCGTAAATCATACAATCGATTCGTTTTCGATTGTATGGAATCACATATTCAAAAGTAACATAAGAATTTTGAACTTTAGCTAATTCAAGAAGTGATTTAATACGCGGGGCGTTATTACTCCAAGATGATATTTCAGATAAACCAGGTTTGATATTCAATTGTCTTGCATTTTCAAGCATCTTTTCAGAAACTTGATTAAGATTTACATCTTCAAAGAAATCTTGCTGAGAAGCGCTATAAATAACAGTGTTTAAAGGCATAGAATAACTCTACTACTTCTTTTTTGCATTTTCAATGTAAGTTTTTGCAGCGTTACTTTCAGCTGCAAAGGCGCCACTGAATTCTGATAACTGCGGAAGGGTATATTCTTTACTCGGAATCATTTTACGCAAATATTCTCTCAACCCAAGATTATATGCATAAACGTAACAGTCTTTAATTCCTCGTTCCATCATGACTTTGTATGCATTTATTACATAATCACGAATTACATCGGTATCGAGATTTTTTCCAACACTGTTTGTATCACCAAGTTTTGCTGCATCAACAAAAACGCCTCGTTCAGAATCGTAATCAATCTCCGGTCCAAAAAGTACACCGACATAATTAAGATCATATCCTTGACAAGTATGAATGCAACCTATTTCTCTTGGATCTCCTTTTATAAGCCAATCATCATCAAGATTTCTGACATAGCGACAGCCGCCTTCGAATTCAATCACGCCGTCTTCATTCTGCAAATGATTTAAATAGAAATCAACTCTATTTTTTCTTGTATTTTCAATAGATTTACTTTGTACTGACTTTTTATAATCTTCTTCACAAGCTACATACTTATTCAATTGCCACTGCCAACCATAGCCTGCAACAACACGGCTTAAATCATAATCTTTATTTTTTTTTACAATATCTGCGATTAATTCATTTGGAGAATCATAAGACATAAAGTCGTAAGTTCCAAATTCGCCCTTTTTGTGGGAAGAAGCTTTGTTGTCAAACAACGCGTTTAAAAATTGAAGGTAGTCCATGCCCGCCATACATCGCATCTGAATAGTCAATTCTTTCGAAAGAATTGTATCTTTTTTTCTAGACGAAATTACCGCATTATATTGTTCTTTAGTAATGTCGCTTTCTCGAACTGTTTGCAAAGCGTCGTATACAAGAATTCTAGTCTTACTACAATCAAAGATCCAATCAAGCGCTGTTTTTTCTCTACACAACTTTTCTATTCGAGAAGGATCAGTTTCACCATATAAAGACGCACAGGCGTTTTTATAACTACCTGCAGCCCTACCGATTTTGCGATATCGCCATAGTCTGTGTGATTCATCAACCAATAGAACATCAAATTTTATCCCGGTATCACAATAATTCTTGACGACTTCATTTGGAGTCATCACAATATTTTTTTGCCATCCATTAGCCGCAAGAACTTCCTTAAAAGTACGTTGAAGAGATTTAACCTGAGTAACAAAACCAATTTTCAATCCTTTTTTCTTCTTGATTATTTTTTCAATTTCTCCACTAATTCTTGTATATCGCTTTAATTCTATCAAATCCTCTTCAGACGCATCAAAATCCCCATCTAAGTAATCAGCTTGATTTTGTTCAGCAGAATTTGCAATTATTCGCAAAATATTTAATAAAAAAATTGTTTTTCCTGTTCCTGCGGCCCCATTTATTAAACCAGTAAAATCTGAATTTTTTTCACCGTCGTTTTGGGACAACGATTCCGTAATTCTTTCCAAAAAATCCAAACTAAATTGATACTGTTGTTCATTCAATGTTGTGTATGGAGAATACTTAAATAATGAATCATTTTTTATGTCATTATAATAATTCCTTGCAAGTCCCCTATCTTTCAATTCATTCCATAATAATTGGATTTGATCTTGGTAATAAGACCGTCTATAATAATTATGCATTTTGGACTGGCCTCGATTACCATTTTGCAAAACATCAAACACAAGGGATTTCTTTTCTTTATTCCTTGTCTGCCTAATTTCAAATTTGAATAATTCAATCAATTGTTGTTCAAAATCAAGAACTGCAGATTTATTAAAATGGGGATCAAATACAATTTCAACCGTTTCCAATTTCGAACGTTTTGCGTAATACTTCCCATTTTTATCCAAATGTTGCTTCATTCGTACGGAAACATTACTGGACTCGCCAACATACACTTCTCTACTGCCATGCAAAATATAGACTGCAGGCCAGTTTGACCCCATTAATTCACAATCTAACCTAATGCCAGAATTCTTTTCTGTCATCATTTCATTAAAATTGAACGTTCTAATCGTATAAGTTTTTTCACATTTATCAAAAACCATAACAAACAACCTTTTTATTAGTAAATATGAATTAGTAAAGAATTTCCTCGAAACAAAACTAAAGGGGCTCTTTGCCCACCAAGTTCAAAAGTGATTTAAGATTCTTTATTCATCCCCAATTAGGAATGGGCCTAAACATTGTCCAATGCTACTCTTTATCAAACAAAATAATCACAATTCTGTATACTTCATCGCATTACCCTTGGCTTTTTCGACAGGGTATTTTTGGGCGTTCACAGCCAACTTATCAAGAACAATCTGCTTGACATCTAGATTATACTTCGTTGCAATTTGGAGGGCGTAGTTAATTACGTCAGCCAGTTCTTCTTTAACCTTTTCAACCTTGGCTTCTTTCGGAGATTTCCAAAGAAAAACATCGAGAAGCTCCGACGCTTCAATGGAAAGTGCGATAGCAAGGTTTTTGCCGTCATGAAACTGATCCCAATCTCGATCCTTTGAGAATTGTGCTATTTTATCTTGAAGTTCTTGAATGTCACCCATTGTTTATCTCACGTCACGCATTTTCTTTGCCATTTTATAGGCCTCGTCAAAAGGAAGTCCCAATTGACTCAACATTTCGGGAGCTACTTGAGCCCAGCTTGTATAGTAATAGGCTAAAAGTTCGTAGCCACCAAAGTCCTTGTCGGGAATGGATTTGAGGGTGTATCCAGATTTTTGGTTAGGATTTATTCCGTTTTGCCCGACCATTGCAATTTCAAATGCAATTTTCTTCACATCTTCTGGGAGAAGTGTTTCAAAGTATTTCATGGCTCCAACCATATAGCAAGACATCATCATGGTGATGGCTGGATCAACGCTTTCAGGATTGTGGGTGCTGTCAAAAACTTCTTGCTTACGGTCTACATCATTTTTGATGTTTTCTGTTAAGGTTGCATCTTTGCCTACAGCAAAATTTGTAATTGCGAAGTATTTGATGAGCCCAAGTTTTGTGGCAAATCTTTCAAACAATTCATACTCGTCGCCATCATGGTAACCAAGTAATGAATTTTCGAAATCGCTAAACATTTCGTGGGCGTTGTTAAGCATGTTGGACGATGAGCCAAAATTGGCGATAAAGTCCATGCCATACAAACGCTTTAACATTAAAGACTGTCCAAGAATGAGCAACTTATTTGTATCCTTGATAAACTGCGGAAACTCCTGGACATTTGCAGTTTGTTTTACAGAGCCAAGATTGGACTGTTCCATGTTGAATAAAGACATTAACTGCAATGGTCTAAATTCTGTTTTTGCAAAAATTCGTTCTTCAACGAACATATCCAAAGGGCTGTTCATCAGTTGTAGCGATAAACCCTGGAAAAGACTTTTTGCAAGATTCTGTATGTCGGCTTGGGAATATGTTCTCTTGAGTCCATCAAAGTGGCGCTTGTATTCTTGCATGAATAAGTCAAAATTATTCTGTGAAGAGCCAATGACTTTCAATGCGCCAGCTTGTTTTGCTCGCAGCATCATGTCAAGATGAGTTAATTCATGGAGAATATAGTGCTGGTAAAGTTTGTCCTTCTTATAAAGAACGAGATGATAATCCCTTTTGTAGAAATCAGCAAATTGCAATTTTGCCAATGTGTCAAGATCATCTTTTTGTTGGAATTTGATTGTAATGTTGAAATCATTTTCCAATTTGCGTGCGATATCAAAGACCATAGATTCATAATCTGTTGATTCGCATATATCTCTAGCGATGGTAAAAAAAAGTTTGAGAAGTTCGTTTCTAACAGCCGGATCTTCAGCTCTGTTCTTGCCTTTTTTGACTCCTGCTGCTGCATATTTAAAGGCTTCTTGCAAATTATTGTTTTTGTAATGAGCCAGAGCTAAACCATAGTAGCTGTTGATGTAGGTGTCGTCTATCTCAAGAGCCTTTTCTAGATATAAAATACCTTTGCTGTATTCACTTTTTGCCAGGAATGTTCCTGCAACGTTGTTCAATGCAATGGCGTTATCCGGATAATACTCTAGAACCTTGTTGTAGTATGTTTCAGCAACGTTTGACTTATCTTTATCTTTCGCGAAGATGTTCCCCATTAGGATTAGAGCCCACATATTCTTTGGGTCTAAACGTAATGCTTCGAGAACGGTATTCTCAGCCTTTTCGGTATCTCCGTTTTGAAAGTAAATTTGCCCTAGCAGTCTATGCGATTCGGAATGGGTAGGACATGCTTTGATTCCTTTCAAAAGCAAATCTTTTGCAGCGTCAAAACGCCCCTGACTGCAGCATTCCGCAGCCTTTTGAAAATTACGTAAAGCCTTTTCTAAATCAAACTGTTTTTCGTTTTCGGCCATAGGGATCCTTCCGCCCTAGGCTTACAATAGCGGATCCCTGCCGAAATAAAAAAGGCGTGGAGTCGCAACATCGTACACTGTACTTCGAGGCTCGCCAAAGCCTTGCTTACCAATATACGCAAACGACCCACGCCCCAATCGGGACGTGAGCGGTTCACCCTATTCTCGTAAGCTGTGAAATTTGGCGATTTCGAAGTAGAGACTAGAGCAAATAACTCAAGAAAATCTGCGTTCAGCCTCGCTTTCGCAAAACTGAACTATGTCATCAAGAATATAAATAAACCCAGGGGGGCGGTCAATAAGAACTGGCCTGTTCACACAGAATTTAATGTGAAAAATTTGTTGGAAACTTTATTTCCACCAGTCAATTCGAATTTCCTTGATTCATTTTTTCAAGCGTCGGAATTTCTTTCAACAGCCAATCGCACCTTTGCTTGCTGCTATTTGCTCTGTCGTCGTTATAAGGCTCAATGAGCGCTCTGCATTTTGTGAGCTTTTGCTTCATGTAAGGCGTCATGGTGTCAACGCCGCATTCGTCGTAAATGGCGTACAGTTTGCTGATAAGGCGGAAAATTCTTTCAATCCTTTCCGGGTATTCAGACGGAATCGACAATTCAGTTTCTTTCGGATCAAATGTGAGAACTGAAATGGAGCGTGGGTTATGACCGTTTCTTATCGCTTTTGTCATCGAATATATTCCATTTTCCGAAAGGGAGTTATCTGCGA
>JAZLFJ010000030.1:0-6134 GCA_045615665.1 Bacilli bacterium | reverse complement strand
CTCTTTGAGTATCTTGTTCTTTAATTCAGATGGATATTTCCCAAACTTTTGTCCTTTACTTGCCATAAAGAAAACCTCCTACCGCAATTATACGATAGAAGGCTTTTTCTTTTCCTGTGAACTAAATTGGGTTCAGTTCAAATCCTGATGGTTATTTGAGTTGTTTTAAATTAATGCTTCAAATTTTCTTCTAACGTCGAGAATACGATAAACCAGTATTTCTTGTTCATTAATACTAAATAAAATTACATATCTTCGATTTAAAATCGATTTTCTTACTACAAACGGAAAAGTTCGATTCATCTCAAAAATCGGATTCTTTTCTGGATAATTACTCAAATTATCAATTGCTGCTTTTATTTCATCGTCAAGTTTTATAGCCGCTTCTTTTGAAACGTTCAAAACAAAAGAAACGCAATTCTGCCAATCAGCGTATGCATTTGATGTCAAAACGATTTTTAAAACAGCCATCACTTCGCCTCAATCATTTCTCTTATACGTTTGTGAGCTTCTTCAGGAGAATAAGTCTTATCGCCAGACAAATAAGATGAATACGCTTCAAGAACAAGTTCTTGCGCTCTAAGTTCTTGCTCGCGTTTTTCAAAAGAAGCGATATCCATGACAACCAACTCTCCTTGCCCGTTTTTAGTTAAGTAAATTGGTTCACCGCTCTCTTTGCACTTTTCGGCCACCTTATTGTAATTTTGACGGATTTCTGCAGATGCCATGATAATCATACGTTATCCTCCATAGTAGTTTTTTACTATTTAAAGTATATAATATTACTATTTGAATAACAAGGTTTTTATATAAAAAACCAACAGGATAAACCTGATGGTTGTTTAAGTTTGGGTATACTAATTATAAAACCATTACTCTAGTGACGCCTGAAATAGCTTCAAGAGCGGCTTTATCAACTTCGCCACTAACTTCGGCTAATAGAGCACCAAATGCGCCCTTTAAACCGGAAACAAGTTTTTTCGCGCCTGATTTAGAAACGATATCGCTAACTTCTTTAACTTTATCGCCTTCAAATAAGACGACGACACGTTTGCCTTCTTTTTTACCAAGATCTAGACGTGGATAGTTAACGGAGTTGATGATATTACCATTTTCGACATAGTCGACAACTTGGCTGGCCGCCATTGCAGCACAGTTATCTTCAGCTTCTTCGGTGGAAGCACCTAAGTGAGAAATAGCGACGACGCCTTCCATGTTTGCAGTCTTATGATTTGGGAAGTCGGTCACATAGCGACGGACTTTACCAGCTTTGATTGCTTCTTCTAAGTCGTTATCGTTAACGATTGCATCACGTGCGCAGTTGACGATGATGACACCGTCTTTCATCTTAGCAAATGCTTCTTTATTAAGCATACCTTTGGTAGCGTCCAATAATGGAACGTGAACCGATATATAATCAGCACGTTTATAAAGTTCATCATAAGAGACGATTTCCATATCTTTTGGGAAAAGATGTTTGTTCTTTTCAATGGTGGCTGCACTTGGTTCAACACCAATAACATGCATTCCAAGAGCACCAGCAGCTTGAGCGACCAATGCACCGATTGCACCACAGCCAATAACGCCTAAGGTTTTACCAAGGATTTCGGTTCCAGCAAATGCACCTTTAGCTTTTTCCATTGATTTATTGATGGCTTCATCTTCTTTATTAGCTTTAACCCATTCCATCGATCCGCGAATATCTCTTGCAGCTAAAAGCATAGCAGCGATAGTTAATTCCTTAACCGCATTAGCGTTAGCGCCTGGAGTGTTGAAGACGACGACACCTGCTTTAGCATAAACATCTAATGGAATGTTATTAACCCCAGCACCCGCTCTAGCGACAGCGACAACGCGTTTTGGAAGTACCATTTCATGCATCGCAGCTGAACGCACTAAAATAGCGTCTGCTTCGTTAATATCTTCAGTGACTTTATAAGAGGAAGGTAAAACCTTCATTCCCACTGGGGAAATTTTGTTTAAACAAAGAATATTCATTATTTATGAGCCTCTTCGAATTCTTTCATGTAAGCGACTAGAGCTTTAACGCCATCGATTGGCATCGCATTGTAAATAGATGCACGTAAACCACCAGTGGAACGGTGTCCTTTAAGGTTGGTGAATTTGTATTTTTTAGCACCTTCAAGGAATTCAGCATCCAATTCTTCGCTTGGAGTGCGGAAGGTAACGTTCATAAGTGAACGGCAGCTCTTATCGACATATGGGATGAATAATTTAGAATTATCTAAATAATCATATAAGATTTTGGCTTTTTCTTCGTTGATTTCTTTGCGTTTTGCAAGTCCACCATTGGCGAGTAACCATTTGAAGACTAAACCGCAAATGTAGATTCCATATGTTGGTGGGGTGTTATACATCGAACCATTTTCGACGTGGAGTCTATAATCAAGATAAGCTGGAAGTGGATTTCTTGGAGTTCTAGCAAGTAAATCCTCTCTAATGATACAGATAGTGACACCAGCAGGACCGACGTTCTTTTGAGCACCAGCATAGATCATGCCAAATTTCTTAACATCGATTGGTTCGCTTAAGAAGCATGATGACATATCGTTGATTAATGGAATATCACCAGTCTCTGGGTATTCTTTCCATTTTGAACCATAGATGGTATTGTTATCACACATATAGACATAATCGGCATCTTTATCAAATTTGACGCCTTTCATATCTGGAATCTTTTTAAAGCCGTTTTCTTCACCAGAAGCGACGACATTAACTTCACCATAAAGTTTTGCATCTTTAATAGCTTTCTTAGTCCACACACCAGTGTTGATGTAATCAGTTTTACCTTTGACCATGAAGTTCATTGGAATCATGGCGAACGCAAGGGTTGCGCCACCTTGCATAAATAAAACTTTGTAATTGTCTGGGATGCCAATTAGTTTACGTAAATCAGCTTCGGCTTCATCGATGATGCTTTGATAAACTTTGCTTCGATGTGACATCTCCATAACTGACATACCACAGCCGTGATAGTCGAGCATTTCTCCTGCGGCGGTCTTAAGTACTTCTTCTGGAAGCATTGCTGGACCGGCTGAGAAGTTATAAATTCTACCCATTGAATCTCCTCCTTATTTAATTCTTTTGGATTCAAGATAATAACGCTTTTCGACAGCGTGTCCCATCGAGAAGGCTTTTCTCGGTAAGACTTCATCTTTAGCAATATATGTGAATATATCGCTTTTTGTTAGTGCGGGCATAATTAACGCCACACTATTAGGGTTATTTTTAGCAACTTCAATCGTTTGATCTTCGTCGTGAATATAATCGACTGAAGTTTCTTTGTGATTCTTCAAATAAGAATCGATATATGTTTGAACAATCTTATAAGCCTCGGGTCCTACTTTTGGAAGTGAAACTTCTTTCTTTCCAAAGTTAGATGAATAAATATAAGATTTGTTTTCACCTTTAAGCACTTTTTCTAATCCAGGAACAAAATCTTTGTCTGGGTTAAAAACGACACGGTGAATCGGTTCAAAAATCAAACCTTCATCATAGATGTTTAGCGCTTCAACTAAAGCGTATCGAGCAGGATGATTTTCCTTTTCTTGTTCACTAAGTGAAACTTTGATTTGGTTCCAGTGCGCCTTCGCGGTCGCTAAAGAATGGTTTCCATCACCGACGATGAAAAGTAGTCCATTATTATTCTCTTTTAAAAGCTTTTCAAATTGAGCGATGATTTCTTTGGTATTTGCAATCTTATAACCGGTGATATGACCACCGTTTTTCATTAGATCAAAGTCATAAACTTTCTTAAAAGAATTTCTTCTTTCATAAAGCCCTTCGATGATCTCTCGCTTTTTATCATCAAATAAGAAGAGAATGTGTGGTAGTTCCACCGCTGCATCTTTTCTAATTTTTAAGCGAGGCGGAATACGTTCAACAATAGTTGCTTCACTTGCTCTAATCAGAGATTTAACGCCTTTTTCGTAAGTATAATCATCTAAATCAATCGCGATAATTAAGCCGAGACGACGTTTGACGTCTGGTGTTGATCTATCGACCAAAATGAAACATTCACCTTGGTCCACTAATGTGCCATCTTTAAGGTAGGTTTCAATCGTCTTATTTGTTTTAGCAATGAATTCTTCTTCGTTAACTTTTCCTAAATAAGCTTCAGGAAACATCATTCTTAAAGTTGATGGTTTATTTCCAACAATCTTTTCAACATCCTTCCAATAATCAAGTTGAGATGTAAATTGATCGCAGGCGATAACCGCCCAAGCATTCATGTCTGTTCCTTCTTTTGGAAGGAGGATATGCGGAGTTTTAATGGTTTTAAACACCATTAGCAAACTCCTTGAGCAATCATTGCATCTAAGACTTTTTCAAATCCGGCAATATTTGCACCTAATGCAATGTTGGTTGGTTGACCATATTTAACCGCTGTATCATGACATTTTTTGAAGATATCTTTCATGATTTGTTTCAATCTAGCATCGACTTCTTCGAAGGTCCATGATAAGTGAATGGCGTTTTGACTCATTTCTAAGCCAGAAACAGCGACGCCACCAGCATTGGATGCTTTACCTGGAGCGAATAATACTCCGTTAGTATTGAAGTATCTAATTGCTTCAACATCGCAAGGCATATTCGCACCTTCGACAACCATGAAGCAGCCATTCTTCTTGAGAAGCTTAGCGTCTTCTTCATGAATTTCACCTTGGGTTGCGCATGGAAGTGCGATGTCGCATGGAAGCGACCACATACCATGTGGACCAGCGACGAATTTAACGCCTTTATGGTCAGAGGCATAATCTTTGGAGAATAAGCCTTTTTCTTTGGCTTTCTTAACGATGTAAGGAACATCTAATCCGTTTGGATCATAGACATAGCCATCGATATCGGACATTGCCACTAAGATGGCGCCTAATTCATAAGCCTTTTGAGCAGCCATGCCACCGACTTTACCTGAACCAGAAATCATGACTTTCTTGCCTTTAATGGGTTCTTTTCTAAATTCCTTCATCATCTCTTCTACAAAGTAGAGAAGTCCATAACCAGTTGCTTCTGGTCTTCCTAAAGAACCACCATAGGACATTCCCTTACCGGTAAAGACACCAGTAAATTCATCTCTAAGTTTCTTATAATAACCAAACATATAACCGATTTCTCTAGCACCGAAACCTAAATCTCCAGCTGGAACGTCGGTGTTTGGACCGATATGTCTAAATAATTCGGTCATCATGGATTGACAGAATCTCATGATTTCGCCATCGCTTCTTCCGCGTGGATCGAAATCAGCACCACCTTTACCGCCACCCATTGGTAAGCCGGTTAAGGAGTTTTTAAAGGTTTGTTCAAAACCTAAGAATTTAAGGATGGAAAGATTGACTGATTTATCAAATCTCATGCCACCTTTATATGGACCAATCGCTGAATTAAATTCAACGCGGTAGCCTGTATTGACTTTAATATGTCCTCTGTCATCGACCCAAGGAACTCTCATGGTGATAATTCTTTCTGGGACGACAAGTCTTTCTAAAATCGCAAATTTTTCAATTCGTGGATCTTTATCGACAACAAAATCCATCGAGTCAAAGAATTCTTCAACTGCTGCGATGAATTCTTTTTGTTCTTTGTTTTTAGCTTTGACTTCACGAAGAACACGGTTCAAATAACTACTTTTGTACATTTTTTATCCTTTCTAGCTAAAAAAGCAGCTTAATGCTGCTTAATGATTTAATTTCACAATCTTTTTAGCATATGTAACCGCTTACATTGTAACACTTTAAAATATATAATCAACCCGTGTGTATATATTCACGTGCAAAATAAAACCGACCTTTCGATCGGTTAATTTTTAGTTAAAAAGTAGTGTTTTGTGTTGTTTCATAAAACATCCTCCATATACTTAATACTGAGATTTTTTGAAATTTTGTTGAAAATAATTTAGAAAAATTAAAGCCTCCATAAGGAGGCTATCTAGCAAAGACAAAAATGATTTTAAATATGAAAAAAGATGCCTCTATTTGATGGGTACCCAGTTTCCTAGACACTAAATGCTTGTTAACTGGATTATATCATAAGGCCAACATGGATGCTTCCCTAAACTTAGATGGAGGCATCCATTTTGTTTTGTTTTTAATCCGATTATTATTGTAATAATCAAT
>JAZLFJ010000029.1:0-1056 GCA_045615665.1 Bacilli bacterium | reverse complement strand
TCTTCGACTACCTTACTTATTCAAATGTACGCACAGAAAACTCACGCCGAAACGCGAGCGTGCAAAACCGTACTTGAATAAGTAATAATTCTTGAAAAGTGTCGAAGTTTTCGAAGAATCAAGTTGGGCTTACAACGCTATATTTTATATGTTATGCATCGCCTTTACGATGCCGGTCAATCATAGGCGGGTGTTAATCAATTAAACTTAATATATCGAAGTACATTAAACGCGTGTTTTTATTGTCGTCCAATGGTTGCAATTGCTTAAAGCCATTCTTTTCATAAAAAGGAATAGCTGACAAATATGCATCAACCGTAATGAAACGATAGGCTGGTAACGTAATTTGTTGCAATAACTGTAATTTAATCCAACTTAATAAATTCGTGCCAATACCCAAATGCACTTGATTTTCAGATACAGCAAATCGACCTATCTTAATGGACGGATAACTGCTAAATTGCTTTCCGTTGGGGAATTGTTTCTTAAACCGACGCCAATCGGCTTTAGAAACTTCTTGTTTAGTGATTTTATCGGTTAACAAGCAGAAATAAGCAGTAGCCTCCGTTCCTTCGTAAAGTACGAACGTGTTTGCTATGCGTTTCTCTGCAGAAAGGATAGCATCCTCTAATAAGAATCCGTTAAGGTCCTCATCACCACAACTAAATGCGACTATTGGTTCTGCCGAAGTCAACCGTTTGAGTTCCATCAAATTAAAACTGTAAGATTGCTAACAAACGAATGACAAGAGCGCTCTAATTTTAATCTATTTTGACGACGCTCACTACGAGGCATACTTTCCACGCGCTTCATTTCTTCATCGAAACGAAGAGCATCTTCTCCTGTTAAAATAGGTGTTTCACGAATTGGTCTAGCCATAGATGTTAATGTTTTTGAGTACAATAATCCAATATCCGCTTCTATATAACTATTTCGTTTTCCGCCATTTTTTATCTCTCACAGATTCCACAGATTGCACGGATTGTCTTTATTATTTCCTCCTATTTCTTTATTCTCGGATTGTGAGTAAACTCCCATCCATACATAAATCAATAG
>JAZLFJ010000028.1:0-82961 GCA_045615665.1 Bacilli bacterium | reverse complement strand
CAAAAATAATTTTTCCGTGGTAAAATAAGGCATGTACAATACCTCCTTAGACAAGAATATTGTACATTAAGCTCGTTTTTCGGGCTTTTTTTATTTCAAAACAAAAAGGGCGTTAAGATTTTAATTTCTTAACAGCCCCTTCTTTATTTAATCTTCGTTAAATTTTTTGCGGTCTACAATGAGATTAACAACCGCACCAACAACGATACCAGATAACAACGAAACAACGATCGCAACTGGGATTGAAACCACACCACCATTTATAACAATACTTGATTCGTTAAATGAAGCAGAGTCGGTCTTTCCATACATGATTTGAAGGAAAGAAATATATGTTGAAGTTGAATTAGATAAATCATTTCTAATTGAAACGAGTCTATCTGCAAATGCTGCTTTAGCAGCAAGATATTCTTCACTTGTGTCGCTTTGTTTAGCTATTTTTAATGCAATAGCGTCGATTTCTTCTTTGATTTCAGCATTACGTTGAATTAATTCAGACAAAGCTTCGTCTATAGAATTTAGAACTACGGTTGTTGAACCCATAGTGGCGATTTCATCTTTGAAGGCTTGAATCTTCGCTTGATTAGAATCGTATTCTGCTTGAAGCGAAGCTTTGGTTGCTTCAAATGATTTGGCTTCAGGAGAATTGTAGTCCTTAACAAAACCATTCGCGGAGATGGTGTGAGTTAAAGTTACTAAAAGTGAATCGTCTTGACCAACAATGTTAACGATTTCTGCTTTTCCTGCCTCAGCGGCAGCACGTGCAGACGCACCAATCTCGATTTTTTCGTTGTCTAATACGACATCATAAGAATTTATTAGTGAGTCAGCGTGGCTCTTTAAGAAATTTATTTCGCTTTCAAATGTTGTAGCGGAATCAAAATCTCTTAAACTTGATTCAAAGTTAGTTTTATCTAATAAAGAATTTTCTTTATCTATTGGATAGTCAGAAACTTCTTTGAAGAATAATTTAGCCTGTGATTGACCAGAGAAATATTTTGAAGGGATGGATAAGGTGTAATATGAAATGTCATCTTCGATCTTTCTTGAATAATTCACATCATTTGAATCAAACATCTTGTCTAAATTGATTCCCTTTAAATCTTCGTTGTTAGACACAACTCGATCAAAGTTTGCTCTACTAAAAATATCTGAATAGAAGAAGTTGCTTCCATCAGCAAACATTCCTTGATTTAAATCGCTTCTATTGTAAGAAAATGTTGAAACATATTTTCCAGAGAGTTTGTTAAAGCCGAAGATGAGACCTAAAGATCCAACAGCGGTAAATGCTGCAGTGATAATTAGAAGTCTTTTCCAACTTCCAAACGCTACTCTAAGAAATTTTCCAAAGGTAATTGATTTTTCTTGTTCCATATTGTTAATCTCCTCGTATTAAATAATATTTATTTTTTAGAAAAATATAAATAATTTTTGTCAAATTATGTATTTGAGACCTCCACTAGCTTCTCATCGATATGTTGTTTCTTACTAACGAATTCTAATGATGGTTCTTTTTGATGAGAATATAAGAAGATAATTGAAATAATTATTCCTGAATTAGACGAAAGGAAGCTTGGATTATATAAAGGTTTAATTGCCCAAATAGTTAAGTTAAGAATGACTAATAATTTTATATTAAAGTTATCGGTTCTATTTAGACAAATGTAATAGAATAAAGCAATCGTGCCGCCGATAACCCAAATAAATCCGATTAGACCATATTGATATAAGAAAGATAGATATTCTAACTCATAGGTATATGGATCTGAGCTTGAACGAACGTATTCTCTAACATACGAGCCTGCGCCATGACCAAATAAAGGCGATTCTCCGAATCCGACTTGTAGATATTCACGTTGGATATCTCTAAACGAATCAGAAAAGTCGGTGAGATTGGAATTAAATCTCATTTGGATGTAGTCGATAGCGACTCCGCCATATCTAAAGATGGCAAATCCTAACACAAGGGTTATGACCACCGCAGTAAAGCCGATTGAGATGGCTTCGTCTTTGGTTTTCTTTGAATTTTGTAGGATACGAATTATTAGGGAACCTAAAAGTAAAACAAAATATTCGGCAATTAAAACTCTCGAGAAAGAAATGACCGCCAAGATTCCAATCATCACAATAGCGAAGAACTTATAAAGGATTTTGCGGTCTAAAACTAATGAATAGCCAAGCCAAATGAATGGGATTGTATTGTTGGCCATCTGGACACGATAGAGTGAAATTGATCCAAGGTTAACCAAAACCGTCATTGGTGCAGCATTAAAGAACAAATTATAGAAGTCGTAGAACGAATCAACATTCAAAATGTTCGCGCTTAAAGCAAGGCTTACTAAAATGTTAAACACTATGATCAAAATAGATACAATTGTAACGATTTTTAATATCTTTTTAGATTCGATGATTTTATTTTGATAGAACTCATAAGTTATCCAGACTATTAAGAATAATGAAACAAAATTAACGCTTAATTTTAACGTTGATGTTAAATAGCCATTCACTATCGCAAACAAAGACCAGATAATAAAACCTAGAAAGATAAACAAGATTCCTTTGGTTAAGTCATCAATAACAATTTTTCTTCTATATAAAATATAGAAAAATAAAAGTAACGCCATTGTTATTATCTTCACTGGAACATGTAAAACTGTTCCTGACGGGAAAACGAATAGGAATAAAAGGATGGTGTATAAGATCGATAATGTCTTTTTCATTACTCTTTCTTTCCTTTCCTCATTCCAAAATATCTAGCACACATATCTGGGAACCATCTAAATAAAACTGGAATATTAAAATGAATCAAGGCTTGGAAGAAAACATAAACTGCGAGTTTAAGTCCTCCACCTGTCGCACCATAATCATTAAATAATTTAACTTGATTAAAGAACTTACCAGTTTCTTCATAACGGTGATAAAGCTGTTTAAGTTTGTATTTGTGCGAATGAGCCACCACCGCTTCAGCAACATAAGCTTTCTTATAGCCTTTATTAATGATGAAATATGAGTAAAGCATATCTTCACTCATCATAACGTCATAACCATTATAGCCACCTTCTTTAATAAAGACATCGCGATCATATGCAGAGAACGCATCTGATGAGAAGAAAGTTAGTAACCCATATTTCTCAATATCATCTTTTGAAACGACAAGTGATTTCTTTGGGTAGTTTTTCTTCCTGATATATCTTTCAATTGAATGGTTCGTACAGATTTGTCGACCATAATTATAAACAGTTTCTTTAGAATCGATTGATTTAACAAGATTATAAAAAGCATTCTCATTGATGAGCTTAACATCTTGAGACATCATGATTACACATCTAGATTTACAATAATCGATGATGGCTTTTTGACGTGTCAAACTATGAGAAAAATCTTCTTTTCTAACTAAAAAATAAATGATGTTTTTTTCTTTGAAAAATTCTTCAATTTGTTTTGCCTCTTCTTCATTTGAAATCGTTAAAGGACAAACAATCTTTTTGATATCGACATTCGTTTGCTTTGAAAAGGAATCATAAAGAGAAGAAATCTCTTCGAGTTTTCCGTAAACTGGACAAACGATATCGATAGCAATATTAGACATATTTTTAGAAAACGAAAATTAAAGATGCTATTCCAAAATAAACAAGCAAGGATGCAACATCGACGATTGTAGTCAATAAAGGTTGGGAAACAATCGCTGGATCTTTTTTAATTGCGGCCGCACCCATTGGAAGAAAAACGGCGACCATTTTCGAAAGGAACATTCCAATAGTTAAAGTGCCTGCAACAAGACCAGAAACTTTAATGACTTCAAGTAGGAATTCTTGACTCCAGCAATTGCCAATCCAGATTGATGCGTCATAGCCTAAATTCGAATTTGTGACTATTCCAAAATACTGTTCAACTGAGAACCATACAAAGGCAAAAATACCAACGCAAACAGCAATTATCGCCGCAGAAACAGATTCTTTTCTCATAATCTTCCAAAAATCTTTTGGTCCAAATTCTTGAAGAGAAATGCCGCGAATCATAAGAGCAATAGTTTGTCCTCCAGCGTTTCCTCCGGTATCCATAAGAACTGGAATAAAGGCTGCTAAAATAGCGATGCTTGCGATTCGGTCTTCGAAGATGGAAAGAACCATCGAGGAGAACGTTCCAAGAATAAGTAAAACCACAATCCAAGGAACACATTTCTTTGCCATTTTTAAAGGCGAAGTTTCAAGATAGGAATTTTCCAAAGGAGTAACCATTTGCATTTTGGAAATATCTTCGGTTGTTTCTTCTTCGATAATATCCATGACGTCGTCGACGGTAACAAGACCAATTAAACGGCCGTCGTTATTTAAAACTGCAACAGCGTTTAAGTCATAACGCTTAACCACGTTAGCAACTTCTTCTTGGTCATCATTAACATTAACGGTGACAAAGTCACGGTTCATAATTTCAGTAATCTTTTGATCACCTTTTGCAAAGATTAAATCATCTAAGTCGAGGGTGCCGACAAGATTTCTTTTATTATCCATGACAAACAATGTGTAAATTGTTTCTTTGTTTTTGCCAGTTTTTCTAATTTCCGCGATTGCTTCATCAGCGGTTAAATTTGAAAGAAGGACAACAAACTCAGTTGTCATGATTGAACCTGCTGAGTCTTCCTTATAATTCAATAATTTATTAATAGTCGCGCGTCTTTCTTTCGGAACATTTCTTAAAACTCGAGTGACTATGTTTGCAGGTAATTCTTCAAGATCATCAACTAAGTCATCGGTGAATTGTTGTTCTAAGATGTCAGCAAGTTCATCATTACTAAGTAAATTGATTAAATCTTCTTTTAATTCTGGTTTTAATTCAGTGAATAAATCGGCAGTGTATTCGGATTTAACAGTTTTGAAAACGAAAATGATTTTCTTGGTATCTTCGATATCGGATAATGCTTCAGCGATATCAATAGTTGGAACCACTTCAAAAATTTGGCGAATTTCTTTTACTTTTTTCTCGTCAATTAACTTTTCAATCTGAGCGGTTGAAATGTATTCGTTTTCCATTTTCAAATCCTTTCTCAAAAATTTTATATTCTTTACTTAAATAAAGAAAGTAAAATGTTTTTTAAATGTGCTACAATACTAGCCATAAGAAGGAAAGTTTTATGAAAAAAATCTTAGTAGAAACATCCGCAAGACACATTCATGTCACTCAAGAAACATTAGAAGCCCTTTGCGGAAAAGATGCAAAATTAGAAGTGAAAGCAATGCTTTCTCAACCAGGACAATTCGTCTCGTTTACTAAACTTGATTTAGTTGGACCAAAAAGAACCATCTCAGGAGTTTCGATTCTTGGACCAGTTAGAAAAGCTGACCAAGTAGAAATTTCATTAACCGACGCTCGTACATTAGGTATTCAAGCACCAGTTAGAGAATCTGGCGATGTCGCGGGTACTCCAGGTATCAAAATTGTTGGTCCTGCAGGTGAAGTTGAAATCAAAGAAGGCGTTATCGTTGCTAAACGTCATATTCATATGACACCAAAAGATGCTGAAGAATTCGGTGTTAAGAATGGTGAAATTGTCAAAGTTGCAACTGGACGTGAAGGTCGTAAAGTTGTCTTTGATGATGTTGTCATTAGAGTTAGAGATGATTTTGCTTTAGCAATGCATATTGACACCGATGAATCAAACGCTGGAATGTGTTCTGGCGAAGTCTATGGCGAAATTGTTAAATAATGAAAACAATTGAATTTGCGCCCAAAAATGTCTGCGCCCAAAAAATGATCATCTCAGTCGATGATGGCGTTATTAAACATGTCGAAATATTTGGTGGTTGTCAGGGTAATAGACAAGCAGTGGCGAAACTAGTCGAAGGTCGTTCTATCGATAATGTTATTGCATTGCTCGAAGGAATTCAGTGCAGAGGATCTAGAACTGGTTTAACTAGCTGTCCAGATCAATTAGCCCAGGCTTTAAAACAAATAAAAGAAGAAAATTAAGCGTCTAAGTTTCTACTTGTTAATAGACTAATTTAATAGTATATTATTTATCGCTGCAGCGATGGCGGAACTGGTAGACGCGTACGTTTGAGGGGCGTATAGGGCAACCTGTGTGAGTTCGATTCTCATTCGCTGCACCATTTATAAAAAATAGCAGAACAAAAGTTCTGCTTTTTATTTACAATCTTACTTTCAGTAAGTATTATATTTAGACGAGGTTAATTATATGAAAAATGAAACGATAAGAAATTTTATTAATGCCGAATTAGCAAGACAACAGAATAATATTGAATTAATTGCGTCTGAAAACTATGTTTCTAACGATGTTTTAGAATCCTGTGGATCTATTCTCACAAATAAATATGCGGAAGGCTATCCAGGAAGACGTTATTACGGTGGCTGTGAAAACGTCGATATGGTTGAAAGAGAAGCTCAAAATTTAGCCAAACAATTATTCAACGTTAAATACGCGAATGTTCAACCGCATTCAGGAAGTCAAGCCAACATGGCAGCTTATCGTTCAATTCTTAAACCTGGGGACAAAATTTTATCAATGTCACTTTCCAATGGCGGACATTTAACGCATGGTCATAAATTGTCATTTTCAGGAAGCGATTACGTTTTCGTCCATTATGACGTCGACGAAAATGGTTTCATTGATTATGAAGCAATGAGAGAACTTGCTATTAAAGAAAAGCCTCAACTAATCCTTGCTGGCGCATCTGCATACAGCAGAATTATTGATTTCGCTTTCTTCAAAAAAGTTGCAGATGAAGTCGGTGCATATTTCATGGTTGATATGGCTCACATCGCTGGTTTAGTCGCGACTGGTCTCCATCCAAATCCTTGCGATTATGCAGACATTGTTACCACCACAACTCACAAGACTTTAAGAGGCCCTCGTGGCGGTATGATTTTAACCAACAACGAAGAGATTTATAAGTCCATAAATTCCAAGCTATTCCCAGGTATCCAGGGTGGCCCATTAATGCACATTATCGCTGCAAAAGCCGTATGTTTTAACGAAGATCTCCAACCAGAATTCAAGAAATATTGTGAACAAATCATTAAGAATTGTAAGGCTCTTGCTGCAGCCTTAATCAAGCGTGGATACAAGCTTGTTACTGGTGGTACAGATAACCACTTAATTTTAGTTGATACTTACTCTACAAAAGGAATGACTGGTAAGGAAGTTGAAAAACTCCTTGATTTAGTAGGAATCACTGTCAATAAAAACACCATTCCAGGCGATCCACTTCCACCAATGGTTACAAGCGGTATTCGTATTGGAACTGCCGCCATCACCACTAGGGGATTTGTAGAAGCAGATATGGAACTCGTAGCCAAATATATCGATGAAGCTATCGCAAGCAAAGATGATGAAACAAAACTTCAAGAAATCCATAAGAAAGTTATTGCTTTAACATCTCGTTATCCTCTCCCATATAAAAAACTATAATTTGGCAATTTTGCCAACCACATAAATTGACATAGCGTTTACCTTTTGGTAATGTTTTAAGCGAGGTAAGCATATGAAAAAACCAATCGTCGCAATTCTGTATGATTTCGATAAAACTCTATCGACAACCGATATGCAGAATTATTCGTTCATCCCAGCCCTTGGAATGAAACCAGATGAATTCTGGGGGGCAACAGGAGAGTTTTCTAAAAAAAGTGAAGTTGAAAGAATTCTTTCCTATATGTATATGATGATTAAACTTTCCGAAGAAAAAGGAATTAAACTTACAAGAAAATTCCTTAATGAATGCGGAAAGAAAATCGAATATTATCCAGGCGTGGAAAGCTGGTTCTCAAGAATTAATAAATATGGTCAAGCCCACGATGTTAAAGTTGAACACTATTTATTAAGTTCTGGAACAAAAGAAATTGTTGAAGGTTCGAAAATCGCTAAATATTTCAAAGAAATCTATGGCTGCGAATTCTATTTTGATCCAGAAACCCAAGTTCCAGTCTGGCCAAAACTTGCGGTCAACTACACTCAAAAGACACAATATCTCTTTAGAATTTCTAAAGGCGCAACAGACCTAAGAGATGATAAAAAGATTAACGAAAAAGAAAAAGAACACCGCATCCCATACACCAATATGATTTATCTTGGTGACGGAATGACCGATGTACCATGTATGCAAGTTCTTAAGAACAATGGCGGAAAATCAATCGCCATCTATTCGAAAAAGGACAAAAGTAGCATACAAAAACTTGTTAAAGAAAATCGTGTTAATTTCGCATTTACTGGCAATTATACCGAAGGTTCAAACCTAGATAAAACGGTTAAATCCATCATTAAACAAGTTGCCGTCAATACCGAATTAAAACGTAAAGAAGACGAAACATTTAAAAAACTTAGTGGCGAATAAAATGAAAACTTTTGTTCTTCTCTTAGCAGCAGGATCATCAACTAGATTTGCTGATAATACAAAAAAACAATTTTTCAAAGTTAAAGGAAGAGAAGTTTTATATTATTCCTTAAATACATTCAATAATTCAGAATTAATTGATGAAATAATTGTTGTATCTTCTAGTGAAGATTTTGAGATTATTACTAATTTAGTAAACGCAAACAATTTCACCAAAGTAAAAGCCATCGTTGTCGGCGGTAACGTTAGACAGGAAAGCGTTAAAAATGGATTAGATTACATTAAAGAAGATGGTTACGTCTTAATCCATGATTCCGCTAGACCACTCGTCGATGAAAAGGTTATCTCTTCCTTAATAGAAGCCCTTAAAGATGCAGACGGAGCAACCCCTGCAATTAAAGTTGTCGATACAATCGTCAAAGTCAAAAATGGTGAACTATTATCATTCGAGAATAGAGACGAATTGTATCGCATTCAAACTCCTCAAGCCTTTAAAGTTAATGTAATTAAAGAAGCACATCAAAAATTTGAAGGCAAAGAGGCTACCGATGACACACAATTAGTTAAATTACTAGATAAAAAAGTTGTTATCATTCCTGGTGAAGAAAAACTGAAAAAAATCACCACATTAGAAGACACCAACGCCATAGAAGCGTATATTGAACAAAATGAACACTTACAAAATTAACGATATTATCGAAGGCACAATTATCAATATCAAACCATTCGGGGCGATAATGATTTTTGAAGATGGTCAAAAAGGACTTCTTCATATTTCACAAGTCGCCAATACCTTCATTAGAAACATTTCTAGATACTTAAAAATAGGTAAAACCTATCAAGTGAAAATAATTGGCATTGAAGAAGATGGATTCTTAAAATTATCCATGTCTCAAATTAGCCAAGAAGAAAAAGATGAATACCATCGAAGCGGCGTTAAGAAAGAAAAAATCGATCCTCAATATATTGATTTTTCTGCTCTTAAAGCAAAACTTCCAGAATGGATCGAAAATGCTAAAAAGGAGAATTAACTATGTTAAAAGTAAATGACGCGCACATTTTGAATAAGGTTGACTACAAGTCATACCAAGAAAAAGTTTCAAAAATTAATGAGATGATCGATGAAAATAAAGGCGCAGGAAATGATTACACCGGTTGGGTAAACTATCCTGAAACTTTTGATAAAGTTGAATTTGAAAACATCAAAAAATTCGCTAAAGAAGTTCGAAACAAATACGAAGTTTTAGTTGTATGTGGAATTGGCGGTTCCTATTTAGGTGCTAGAGCTGCTATCGAAGCCTTACGTGGTCTAAGAAGCGATGATAAACTCGAAATCATTTTCTTTGGTCAAACATTTTCCAGTGATTATGTTTATGAAACTTTGAAATATTTAGAAAAGAAAAACTTCGCTATTAACGTCATTTCAAAAAGCGGTACTACAACCGAGACCGCAATTGCTTTTAGGTTAGTTAAAGAATTGCTTGAGAAAAAGGTAGGTAAAGAAAAGGCTAGAAAAGCTATATTTGCCACAACCGATGCTCATAAAGGGGCTCTAAGAGAACTCTCAAATAAAGAAGGTTATGTAACTTTCAATCTTCCAGGAAATGTTGGTGGTCGATACTCAGTTTTCACCGCGGTTGGTCTATTCCCACTCGCCTGTGCTGGACTCGATATTGATTCGCTTATGAAAGGCGCTTTAGAAGCTCAAAAAGCCTGCAAAAATCCTTTAATTGATGCAAATCCGGCGTATAAATATGCAGTGCTTAGAGACTATTTCTATCGTCACCAAAAATCGGTTGAAATGTTTGTAACTTATGAACCAAGACTCACCCAATTAGGTGAATGGTTTAAACAATTGTTTGGAGAATCAGAAGGCAAAGACGGAAAAGGTTTATTGCCAGATTCTGCAACATTCTCAACCGATCTACATTCTTTGGGTCAATATGTCCAAGATGGCAATAAGATTATGTTTGAAACGATTTTGTTTGTTCATAGTCCAAATAACGATGTAATTATTCCTCATGATGAAAAAGATCTCGATGGTCTAAATTATTTAGAAGGAAAATCACTCGGTTTTGTAAATGAAAAAGCCTTCTTAGGAACTTTAGAAGCTCACACTAAAACAGGTGGAGTTCCTAACATTATTCTCGAAGTTGATAAATTAGATGCCTTTAATTTAGGTTATCTATTGTATTTCTTTATGAAAACTTGTGCTATGTCAGCCTATCTTCTTGAAGTAAATCCTTTCAACCAACCAGGTGTTGAAGTCTATAAAAAGAACATGTTCCATTTGCTTGGAAAGAAGGGTTATTAATCACTTAAAATTCACGTTGACTTGCCTATATCATAATGATATATTTATCTAGCACGTCAAAGTGTAATTGGATGTTTAGCTCAGTTGGGAGAGCATCGCCTTTACACGGCGGGGGTCAGAGGTTCGAGCCCTCTAACATCCACCATTGACAGCATGTGGAGGAATAGCGAAGCGGCCAAACGCGGTTGACTGTAAATCAATTCCTTCGGGTTCGGTGGTTCAAATCCACCTTCCTCCACCATCTTCTTGGGGTGTAGCCAAGTGGTAAGGCACAAGACTTTGACTCTTGCATTCGCTGGTCCGATCCCAGCCACCCCAACCATTAAAAATTCACCTAATTGGTGATTTTTTTATTCTTATTTAGCCAATTTGTAAAAAAGTTGTAGATTATATAAATAATATATGCAATAATATCAAAGCAATTTTGTATAAATTGCACCATCTCCCGTTAGCTCAGTTGGCAGAGCACTCGACTTTTAATCAAGGGGTCGGACGTTCGAATCGTCTACGGGAGACCATTTAATTGCCCAGGTGGCGAAATTGGTAGACGCAAGGGACTTAAAATCCCTCGAGTGAATAACTCATACCGGTTCAAGTCCGGTCCCGGGCACCATTTACCAAAACGCCACCTTTTAATTTTGGGGCGTAGCCAAGCGGTAAGGCAGCGGGCTCTGAACTCGCCATTCACTGGTTCGATCCCAGTCGCCCCAACCACAAAGACTAAGGAGAGAAAGATGGAGAAAAAAGTTAGATTAATAATATATGCTTCTTTAGCAGTAATCCTTCTATCGTTCGGTTTACTCGCTATTCCACAATTCATCGTAACTGATGTCCACGCTTATCCTTCATTTAGCGGATACCAATTCTTCTTCAATGCGGTAAGCGAAACTGATTACAAAAAATCTGGAATGACTCACTTAAGTGGCTTAGGAATTACCTCAATCGTCTTGATGGGGTTAGCCTTGTGCTCCTATGCATTAGCAAGAAAGACCAGTGCACTTGTCTTACTCGGTGGCTTACTTAATGTTGCTACATCCGTCTTATTCTTCGCGATGGAAGCAAGTAAGAAGAGTGTCTTCAATTTAACAAGAAGTTTATATAACGTTGGTTGGATAAGTTATCTTATCGGGGCGCTTCTTGTCTTATCAGGACTCGTCTCCATTTACTTCGCAATTAGAATGATGCAAAGTGAAAAGAAAGCCATCACTTCTAAATCAAGTTATTCATACTTAAAGAAATAACCGCCTAGGCGGTTTTCTTTTTATTTGATTTCAACTATTTCAGGTTTATGATGAGGCTCTTTTTTGCGATATGCATTCTTGTGCCTCTTTTCATAATGAAGGATTTCGCCTTCACCTTTTTCGGTTATTCTTAAATACATATCGTCGCTCTTCTTATCATAGATATATCCAAGATAACCGCGTCTAGTCATATTTAAGATGTATGAACATAATTTACGACCAGGGAAGGAAATCAATGTTCCATATGTCTTTATATCTGCATATTTTCGCGTTTCTCTATCTAACTTCCCCATAAGAATGTTATTCACTCCTCTTGCGGTAGGATAAAGATGTTTCTTATTTAATTCATCAACAGTTTGAAGAATCTTAAAATGCGAAGTAGTAAGTCTAAAATCATCACGCTTTTTATTCATAAAAATAGTTTAGCACATTTATTGATTTAGTAACTAAGCGTGTTTATAATATCTCTTGCTTTATGGAAGATACAGTAAGTTTAATTCAAAAAACATTAGATAAAATTCGCCCTTTCATCCAAAGGGATGGTGGCGATATTGAATTCGTCGATTTTATCGATGGGATCGTTTATGTAAATATGGCGGGCGCATGTCAAGACTGTGTCTTAATTGACTCCACTTTATCAGATGGAATTGAAATCATCTTGATGGAAGAAGTACCTGGAGTGCTTGGAGTTAGGCTCGCATCGCAAATGCCAAAAAAAGAAAATACGGAAGCCAAATAACCTCCGTATTTTTTTATTATCAATATTATTTATTCAACAGGAACCATAAATTGTTTATTCTTTGATTGAATAAACTCAGATGCTTTAACTGTCTTTTCCCATTTGATTCTCGCCGCGACGATATCACGAATGACATAGCCGGTTCTAATAAAGTCACTTTCTTCTAATTTAAACGCTTCATTCTTAGAAGTTACTAAGAAGTCGGTTGATGCAAAATAATAATCTTCGGTGTCAACTACTGCAGATAAGGAAGGAAGAACTTCAAGGTTTCTCCAGAAACCATATTTCTTAGCTTTACTTAAATATTCTTTAAGTTTGGAACCTTTTACTTTAATAACGACTAATTCGTTATCAAATGGGAATGAACGATAGACATCACCAAACTTGATATCACCTGCAGCGATATCCGCGCGGATACCACCGTTAGCGTTATGATAGGTTGAAGAAATCTTCATTCCACCATTTGCATCAGCCCACTTTTGAGCAGCGATACCCATGGTATCAACACATAAGTCGGTGAGAACGAATTTAGAGCTAACATCGAGCACGCCATCAGCTTGGCCGATAACTTCACTCTTAATTGGATCGATATAAGTATTATAAAAATCCATAATCTTCTTAACTTCGGTGTGTTCGACTAAACCAGCATATTCATATGGTTTTTCATCAACTGAGGCAGCGACAGAAGTAACTTCTTTAGTAATTGGATCTAACGCTAATTGAGCATGAGCGATACCTTTACCATAATTCTTTGTTTCAAGACATGGAACAAGACTATCTGGTGTCATCTTGGTTTTACTTTCATGAGTGTGACCACCAAAGATGGCGTCGATACCATCAGTTTTGCTAACTGTGCCTGCTAATTCATCAATATCTCTATGAGATGACCAAACGACAACGTCACAATTTTCTTCGCTTCTAAGTCTTTGAGCTTCTTCTTTAACAATGGCGACTTCGCCTTTGAATTCAAGACCTTCGATTAAAGCTGGCATGATGGATTTTTCTGCTCCATCACCCATCGTTCCGATTACGCCGATCTTATATTCTCCTCTGGTAATAACTGTGGAAGGTTTTAAACAATCTAAAATCTTACCAGTAGATTTATCAAAGATATTCGCTCCTAAATAAGGAATGGAGTAATCACCAATCTTAAGGTTAGCGTTCTTTCTAATCCAATCGACTGACCAGTCGAATTCGTGGTTGCCTAATGTCATTGCTTCAAAACCCATGATATTCATCGCATAATTCACTAAATAGCCGTGAGTTAGATTGGATTCAGCACTACCTTGGAACATATCTCCGCTAGAGATAACGACTGTACCACCAGGATTTTCAGCGCGCTTTTTAGAAAAATAGTCCGCTATTTTGCTTAAACCAATTGTCTTATCGTCCACGCTATAATTGACCGCGCCATGGAAGTCGCTTACTTCGTAAAAATCAAATATCAATTTACCGTCTTCTTCTTTAATATCTCCACCTAAAGCGTCTTTTGTTAAAGAAGGAGGGGTTAAACTATCAACATCAATTGTTGGAGTTGCATGATCAAAATCAATTTCACCTTTAGTGTTGCCTCTACCACCTGAACCAGAATTTCCGCAACCAATTAATAGAGGTGCGCTAAGTAAACAAATTAAGAATTTTGCTTTCCTCATAATTTATTATCTCCTTGATATTAGATTAAAAAATTTTCTCTGCAATTGCAAATCACATATCCATCACGATTATAAACATCTTTGCGGTTATAATGTATTCTTTCCCCATTGAATTTCAGGACATATCCGCCCGCTTCTTCAACGATAGCTTGCATCGCGCATGTGTCCCATTCTTTGGTATTGCTAGAAAAACGATACGACATCTCGGCATCACCTTTAGCAATAACACAACCTTTGATAGATGAACCCACCACTTTTTGATGTTTAATTTTGTCGCTATGCATAGCAATCATCGCTTGTTCGTCATTATTAGAATGGAATCTAGAAACGAGCGTAGTTAAATCATTTGTGCGGGAATTGACATGGATTTTAACTCTCTTTTCGCCTTTTTGATAATAGGCGCCTTGACCTTTAATCGCATAATAGATTTCGCCTGTAACAGGAATGAGAATAACTCCTAAAACAGGTTCGTGTTTATAAGATAAACCGATGTTAATCGTAAATTCATCGCTATGAGCGACAAATTCTTTTGTGCCATCGATTGGGTCAACAATCCAGACAAAATCATTAGTTAATCTAGTTTTATCGTCTTCACTTTCTTCGGTTAAAAGAGCGTATGAAGGAAAAGCCTCCTTGAGGCACTTTCTAATAATTTTATCGCTCGCCTTATCAGCTTTTGTGACCGGCGAATTATCATCTTTGATTTCAAGTCCAATATTATCGGAGTTATATATCTCCAAGATTAATGGGACGCATTTCTTAGCAGCCTCAAGAGCTACTTGAAGTTCTTTTTCAAACATTTATTCGAATGTTCCTTTTTCAGCGAGAAGGTCGAGATCCTTAACAACTTCTTTAGCAAGTTTGAAATCTTTTTGATTTTCAAGTCTCGCTCCTGCAGCTTGTCTATGTCCACCGCCACCATATTTAACAGCGACTTTTTGGACATCTAAACCAGATGATCTAAATTCAATTCTAATTATGCCTTCTGGACTTCTAGTAAATAAGCACCAGATTGGACAGCCGATAATATTTCCTAAAACGTTGACGTTTTTCGAAACTTGATCGAATTTTAAGCCAAATTGTTCATAGTCTTTAACATCCGCAAAACAGTAAATAGCATTATGTTCAGTCTTTTGGAATTTTGTAATTAATAAAGCTTGGTATTTCACAAATGCTTCTTCTGATTGATAAATGATTGAGAAGATTGATTTTGGCTCAATCCCTAAATCATAAAGTTTTGAAACGATTAGATGAGTTTTAGCATTTGTTGGGGCGTATCTAAATCTACCTGAATCGGTACAGATACCTAAGTACATTAATTCGGCAGCAAGTTTAGAAATTTTTAATTTATAAGTAAAAGCAAATTCCGCAATCATTTGCGCGCAGGCGATAGAACCATTATAAACCCACTTAACTCCAATGAATGGTTTACTTTCAATGTGATGGTCGATTTTAATGATTTGTTTTGCTAAGCGAATGCGTTGTTCGCTGATTCTTTCAATTTCAGAGCAGTCACAAATAATAGCGAGAGATTCCTTGATTTTATCATCGCTAACTTCATCATAAGTGCTTAAGCGGTCATAAAGTTTTTCGCTTCCATAACCTAAAGCGTAAACCTCTTTTCCTTTGAAGTTATCTTTGATAATTTCTCGTAAAGCTAAAGATGAGCCGTAGCAATCTGGGTCAGGATTAACATGACCATAAATGGTTATGACATCATATTTTTTGATGAGTTTATAAATATCTTTTATTGCTCGATTTTTCATATATTAAAGTAAGTCATCATCCTCATCTTCGTCAGGATTCTTATTATCAAAGTCGAGATCATCGGATTCTTCTTCAAATTCTTCTTCGGCTTCTTCGCCGGCTTCTTCGCGAAGATATTCCTTTTCTTCTTCGTCCATATCTTCCTCTTCTTCATCGTCGAGGTCCACATCATTTTTATGGATTTGGGAGAAGGAATGACGGGCACTTAAATCCCATTTCTTGTCCATAAGGACAAATCTTTCATCTTCTGACATCGACATATAAAGTTTGGACATCTTTGTAAGTTTGGCATCTTCATCAAGAGAAAGGCCACTTAGTTTTAATGCTTTATCAAAAATTTCACGTAGTGATAAAGGCTCTTTGCTGTTTGAGACAACATCATAAGCGTATTCAACAAATGCTTTTTCCATAAAAATTTTCCTTCCTTACATTTTATTTGGAGCGGACACTCCGATTACATTTAATGCGTTTTTCATAACGATTTGACTAGCTTTTGCTAAAGCAAGTCTTGAGGATGTGACATCTAAATTATCACGATCTATAACTCGACATTCAGTATAGAAGCCATGGATAGCGGCTGCTAATTCTTGAATGTAAGTTGCAATTAGATAAGGTGCTCTTTTAGTAGCGCTTGATTCGATGAGACGTGGGAATTCAATGAGAAGTTTAAGTAGATCCATTTCCTTCTTTTCTTTTAGAAGTGGAGCCTCTTCATCTATTTTAATATCCTTGGCGCTCTCTAAAACCTTAGCGATTCGAGCATGAGCGTATTGAGCGTAATACACAGGGTTATTAGACGATTGTTCGCTTGCTAAATTAAGATCAAAGTCCAAATGAGACGATGCTGCTCTAGAGACAAAGAAATATCTGGTCGCATCAACACCAACTTCTTCACAAAGTTCTCTTAAAGAAACACCTGTGCCAGTTCTTTTAGACATTTTAACTTCTTTGCCATCTTTGATGAGACGGACAACTTGAACAAGTTCAACTTCCAAAATATCTTTGGAATAGCCTTGCATCATTAAAGCGGATTTCATACGGTTAATATAACCGTGATGATCGGCGCCTAAAACATCAATTAATAAATCATAGCCTCTACTTAATTTTATTAAGTGATAAGCAATATCTGGCATCAAATAAGTAAATGAGCCATCTGATTTAATAACTGCGCGGTCTTTATCATCTAAAAAATCGGTTGTTCTTAAGAAAGTTGCACCATCTTGAACATATGAATATTTGCTAAATTTATTATTCAAAACATCTTCAACATGATGATCCTTACGAACATCGGTTTCAAAAGAATAAATATCAAATTTAGTTCTAAAGAGCCCTAAATCTTTTTCAATTTTAGCGAGTTCAGCTTTCATACCATATTCGGTAAGATGGGCTAAACAAGCAGGATCATTAACTTTATAAGATGAGCCAAATTCTTTGTCATATTGCCTAGCAATATCGATGATATCATTTGCGTGATAACTATCTTCTGGAAGTTCAATATTTTCGCCATGAAGTTGTCTTAAACGGGTATCTAAAGATAAGCCAAGTGTTCTAATTTGATTACCAGCGTTATTAACGTAGAATTCACGGGTGACATTATAGCCAGCAAATTCATACAATCTACAGATGGAATCACCTACCGCTGCACAGCGAGCGTGACCTAAATGTAAATCACCAGTTGGATTAGCGGAGACGAATTCAACATTTATCTTTTTATGTTTATCTTCACCCCGACCATAGTTCTCGCCTTCTTCAATAATCTTTTTAACGACGGAATTAATCGCATCGTTTTTCATAAAGAAATTAATGAAGCCCGGTCCGGCGATTTCGATATGATCGATATTATCTTTGTTTATGTTCTCAACTAAAAATGAGGCGAGTTCACGTGGATTTTTACCAAGTCTTGAAGCGTATTTTAAAGCGATGTTGCTCGCATAATCTCCATGTTCACTTGAACGAGATTTTTCAATGACAATATCGGATAAAGTTAAAGAGACATTTAATTTATTAAACACCTCAATAATTTTCTCTTTTAAGACCTTTTCAATATCCATAGGGTAGTATTATACGTATATATATGTGTACGTGCAAGTTAATTTTTGATTAGCAATGTGACAGCTTGTGAACGAATGGCTTCGCCTTTTCCAATCGCTCCAACTTTGTTGAAACTCATCGCCTTCACTGAAACATTATCAATTTCGGTTTTAAGTAGTGAGGCAATGTTACTTCTCATCGCCAAAACATGAGGCGCTAATTTAGGCGAAGCACATGCGATTTGGATATCAATATTCCCGATTTTGTAGCCTTTTTCTTCCATCATCATGACTACTTCTTCTACAAGAATAGAACTAGCAATTCCTTTATATTTTGGATCACTATCTGGGAAGTAGCTTCCAAGATCGCCTAAGGCAAGTGCACCGAGAATAGATTCGCAAACGCTATGCAAGACGACATCAGCGTCGCTATGACCCTCTAAACCAAAAGGAGCAGGAATTTCTATTCCTCCAAGCATTAATTTTCGACCAGCAATGACTGGATGAATATCTTCACTAAAACCGATTCGATACATGATTTTCTCCTTAAACATTAAATCTAAAGAAGACGACATCGCCGTCCTTCATCTCGTATGTCTTTCCTTCCACTCTTAATTTACCTGCTTCTTTCAAAGCAATTTCGGATTTATAAGTATGAATATCTTCGTAGGAATAAACTTCCGCTTTTATAAAACCTTTTTCAAAATCGGTATGGATGATTCCAGCACATTCTGGAGCACTCATACCATTTTTAAATGTCCAAGCGCGGCATTCATCTTCACCGACAGTAAAGAATGTTGATAAATTTAATAATTTATACACGGCCTTGATTACTTTATCTAAGCCAGATTCACTAGCGCCTAAAGATTTTAAGAATTCAATTCTTTCTTCTTTTGGAAGAGATGATAATTCGTATTCAATTTCACAGGATATTGGTATTACTTGTGATTTTTCTTGTGCTGCGATTTCTTTAACGATATTAAGATATCTACAGTTATCTAAATCCATATAATCATCGCCAGAAACATTAGCGACATAAATAATTGGTTTAAGAGTTAATAGGTGATAGTTCTTAAAAGCGTATTCATAATCTTCTTTCTTTAAAGAAAGCTTACGAGCAGGTTCACCTTGGGATAAAAGTTCTTGTAAAGGAGCAAGAATAGACATTTCATAAATAGATTCTTTGTCTTTTTGGACTCTCGCTTTATTTGCAACAGCAGCAATACGTTTTTCAACTGTTGCTAAATCCGCCATAGCGAGTTCAAGATTAATCGTCTCGATATCTCGTTTTGGATCAACGCTTTCTTCAACGTGGATGATTTCACTTGAATCAAAGCATCTCACCACTTCAACAATCGCATCGCATTCACGAATGTGACCTAAAAATTGATTGCCAAGACCTTCACCTTTGGAAGCACCTTTAACTAAACCGGCGATATCATAAAATTCAAAAGTCGCATTAATCGTGCGTTTTGGATTAAATAAATTGGATAAGAAATCTAATCTCTCGTCTGGAACATTGACTACTCCAGTGTTAGGGGAAATGGTCGCGAAAGGATAATTCGCTGCCTCGACGTGAGAATTCGTAATTGCGTTAAATAAAGTTGATTTGCCAACATTTGGAAGTCCGACTATACCTGCTTTAAGTGACATATCAATCCTCCATTAGATTTACTATATTATAGTAGAGTGAAAAACAAAGTAAAGAAAAAGCCTCAAATAGGCTTTCTTATAGTGCTGATACAAGTATTATTTAGAGCTTTTTCACATTTGAGGCACGTAGTCCCTTTTCAGTTTCTGTGACATCGAATTCAACATCCGAACCAACTGCTATGTCTTTGAAACCTTCCATGACTAGTTCAGAATAATGGAAGAACACGTCTTTGCCATCATCGGTTTTGATAAAACCAAAGCCCTTATTCTTATTGAACCTAATTACTTTCCCTTTCATAAAAAGGCCTTTCTAGTGACATCGTCACTTTCTATTCCCACCTTTTATGAAATGAGAATAGATTATATTTTGGTGATTGTTATTTCCCCAAAATCACTTGTACATTTTTGAACTGTAATTTTGTAACCGACCGTCGTCCCATTGTTGAATTTGTCCCCGTTGGGGAAAAACTCGGAACTAGCTACAAACGAAGAATCATCTTTAAACAGGGTTGCGTTTGTAGCGAAAGAACCTTTCTTAAATGTATTTGTTCCATTAGATTCTAACAAATGTACGTATTTATAATCAATAGCGTTTTGCATGCTTTGGAAATCAGATAAGCGACTTCTCTCAGGGGTATTGCTCGCTCCAACAGCATAATATTTATCGCCAAGAGTTTCGACGTAGCGAGTTGCGCGTCCCCTAGCCTCGATCTCAACTAATCGTGAATCTATATGATAGATTCTAAATCCATTTACGGTATACATCCTGTCTGTTCCAGAAGTTGTGTTTGCCGAATAAGATTGAAGCGCGTCTTTCTCGTTCATACCTTGCGGAGTGTAATATTCAATTATTAAATATTCATCCATCGAATTCATGTTCCAGGAATCGTTGATGATGATTGCGTCACCATACAAAGCGGAGGATCTAAGCTTCAAAGAGACGGATTTTTCTGTTTTAACGTAATAGGGATTAACCCATCCAAGAGCGAATTTTGAATAGATATTATCGTCTCCAATGTTATAGGAATGCATTTCGATTCCACCACTTGGATCAAATGTTTTTTCATATGGATCGTCTTGATACAAATAATAATCATCTAATCCTAATAGATGACCAACTTCATGTATTGCGGTATGAGCATCTATTCCTGAGCCATAACCAGCATATTTAGAACCAGTAAAGAAAGAATAGGACATCCAAAGATAAGTATTCACATTTGGTAGCTCGCTTGAACGAACTTCATCGGTCCAGTAAACCCAAGCCCAATAACCATTTTGGTTTTTTGGAGAGTTGGAATAGATAAAAGCAATAGAGTCAACATAACCGTCATTATCAACATCGTATTTTTTACGAAGTTCATCGTAATTTTTATCTTCTTTAAAATAACTAGTAACAACAGCATCTGGAGAAGGATTGTCGTCTTTAACATAAGAGGAAGCTTCTTCCATCGTAACATCCACTTTAAAAACTGGTGCGATTTCACCACTAATATTTAAATTTCCATAACTAGAGGTTTTATAGTAAGACGCAACAGACTGCCAACTTGTCTCTCCTGCTTCACCAAAAAAGGCGCGTTGAATTACTTCTAGTTTAGCGTTCGTCCATTCTGGAGCGTTGGAAAATTGAACTGGTACAACTAACAGTTTGCTATCTCCGGTAGATGATAGACCGTTGGTTTCGGTCGTCTTTTTAACATCCTGAAGATTAAAAGCGAATTCTGATATTTTTTGATAGCCATCACCAGAATCTGGCTGTTGAGGATCAATAGGAACTAAAGAAGTTGAATCATAATTAATGATGTGAGTACCACCAAAACCGCAACTCGCTAAGAAGGTTGCTAGAATTGGAAGAATAAATAACGACTTCGTTTCCATGGTAATAAGGTTATCAATTTGCTTTGCTTTTAGCAACCTCTTTTCCCTTTCTAAACGTTAGTGATTTCACTAAAACAAGTGAGGTTAAATATGGAAGAATGGTTGCAAAGATAAAGATGATTAGAATCGGAAGATAATTAAACGTATAACCAATCTTAGTGTGAAGTGTTTCACCAAGTGCTAGAGAGATGACGTAATCCACCACAATAAGTTCGACTGCACAAAGAATGAAGGCGATCAAACCTTGAACTAGCGATTGAACAACAAACAATGAATTGATTTCTTTTTGTTTTATTCCCACTACTCCAAGTAGAAATATTTCATCTTTGCTTTCTAAAACATTAAGCAAAACAACAGTTCCAAGTAAAAGAATAGAGATTAGAGTTGCCAAGGTAGAAAAACCAATTAGTATCGCATTTGCATATTTTAAAGTTGAATCAACGCTTTTTGATATCTCATCCACCGGAGAAGAAAAATTGTATTCACGAAATATTGAATTCAATTTACTAACTAGATTAGAAGCATCCACCTTATCGTCGAGTTCAATCACAGCGGATGTAGGAATCAAATGGAAAGAAGAAACCCCAAGCCTATCTCGAAAAAAGGATATTGTCCAAAGGCAATCATGATAAAGATAATTTTTCTCTTCATCGGTGATACCAACAATAACCACTTTATCAACTTGATATTCCTTATTTATCTTATCTTCTTGAGAATAATATTCGTTATTTTCCCCCGCAATATAGAGATATTTTCCTAATCCAACTCCTTGTGGATCTATTTTAGAGGCCAGCCCTTTCGAGATAACGATTTCATGATTATTTGACGGCTTTCTTCCTTCGATTAATTTGTCAAATTTTGAAGAAAATCTTACTCCACCCGAAATTCCATTCAAAAAATTACCCTGGGCGACATCGTCTGGAAGATCGATTTGAACTGTTGAATCTTGAATTTCTGAATCAGCATCGACCGCCATAAGGATTTTTGTTTCATCACACGAGACAAATAAACTTTTTGAAAAACCGCTCAATAAATTAGAAGCAAAGCTTGCGTAACCGAATTCACTGATAAAATAGTAATCTTTTATATTTGGTTCTATTTCTTCTAAATTTTTGATGTCGTTAGGGGAGATGGCGATTTTATCTGCCAAATAAATCATCACTCGGTTTTCAGAACATAATTCTCCTTCTAAACATAGATTTGGATTATAGTTAGCATTAGTTCTTTCAAAGACGAAATCAGAGAATTCCTCATCAAAAAATATCGCATCCAAAAATGTTTGTGGATCTTCGATTGTTTCAAAATAGTAAATTTTGTGCATTTCCCAAGGAAAAAATGTTTCACCATCATCATCACTTGGTAAAAGCATCGTCTCTTCAAAAACTTTTTCATTCCACAATGTATTGGTGTGATAAAAGATAGCGCGATTAGTCTCGGTTACCGCTTTAACTTCAAAGATTTGTTCATCATCATATTGCCAGGAATTATTTCTTATTTCTAATGTGATAGATAAGCCGTTCTCATAAAGATAATGCCCTAGGGATGTGAAGTTTCGTTGTATTTTAAGTTCAAAACATAAATTCACCATTTGGGCATATGTTAAACCTAAAACAACTTGGTCCTCTTCTAAAATAGGGGCGCTGTAAGGATATAAGATTTTTTGCTCATCATTTAACCACTTAAAATCGTTGATAGAACGAGTTGAATAATATGGAAGAGAAATTTTATAAGGAGTTGAAGAAACATAGACATCATTTTGATCTTTAAAGAAATCCTCAAAGTTCACCAAATAATTAGTGCCTATTCCTTTTAAATAGTAATTATATTTATCATAAATATCTTCTACTCGATCCAAGGGTGCGCTGTAAGCGTTTGAGAAAGTATTCTGCGATTCTTGCTTCAAAGACATAACAATTTGATTGCCATTTGTTAAAGAAGAAAAAGCTTCTTCAATCCTTTTTGAAACAGAAGTCGCAAGAATAATAGCGATTCCAATTCCAGTCAAAGATAAAGAAAGCATCCCGTTAGTTATTAGGCTCCGATATTTCTTCGATTTAAGTTTTTGTAACGAATGACGAAGCTTGAAGCCTACTGGTAAAGCACCGCTATCTACTTCGTGATTGTTTTCTAAAAAATGAACTTCTTCATCATCTTCGATTTTGTTTTCTTGAATTGAAAAGATTTTTCCATCTTCTATTTTTATGATTTTATCAGCGATTTTGCTAACTCCTTCATAATCGTGTGAGGCAATTAATATTATGGATTTGCGGGATATTTTTCGTAAAAGCGCGTAAATCTGATCACTATTAGATTCGTCTAATGCACCGGTAGGTTCGTCGCATAAAATTACTTTAGGTGAGTTGATCATAGCCCGAGCAATTGCGACCCTTTGCTTTTCTCCTCCGGATAATTTGTTAATAGGCTCCTTCTTTAGTTTTGATATTCCTAAGAGATTGGTGAGCTCATCAACCTTTCTTTCCTTAACCTTTTTTGAAGAATTAGAAATTGATTCGAAAGGTAAAAGGATATTGTTCTTAACATTATCGAGATTTAACAAATTAAAATTTTGAAACACGTATCCGATGTTATGAATTCGATAATCGCATATATCGTTTTGGGACAAACTCTTTAGATTGGTGGAGTCGATAAGTATTTCGCCATCGTAATCAAAATCTAGTCCAGCGATAGCGTTCAATAAGGTCGTCTTCCCGCTTCCTGATTCTCCGACGATTGCAACTACTCCATTTTGGGGTAAAGAAAGAGAAATATTATCATAGATAATTCTTTCGCCAAAACGCTTTGAAAATTTTTTAATTTCGATCATCATTCATCCCTCAATTCATCGCTTAATGAAATGTGTCGATAAATAAGCATCGGTGTTAATGTAAATACAGTTGAAAAAATAGTAGCGATAACAAACAAAAATATTACTAGCCCAAATGGCACATTTAAGAAATTTGAAAAAGGGATGCTAATAAGATTATTTAACGCAAAGTTTTGACTAATAATGTTGTTTAAGACAAACTGGCTCAGAAGCGATAAAAAAATCGATAAAATAACCGATATCGTAATAAGAAGATAATTCTCAGTTAAATATATCGACTGGATTGATCTATGCCTTGCACCTAAACAAGTTAAAATTGCACTATTCTTTTTATTTTCTATAAAGGTTGATAAAGAAATCATTCCTAAGATGAAATTGACTCCGATAAAAGCAATGATAACAAAAACGAATAATGCAGTAGAAAACGACTCAATAAAGGTTTTATATGACTGTTGAATATCATAAGCGTTCGATTCAATTTGAAACGACGAATTGTTATCTTTAAGCTTTTTAATTGTTTCAAAAAAGATAGACGAGTCATCAATCGATGTTAAAAAGATTTCAGAACAATAATTCGAAATAACATCATCTTCCTTAACGCTTTCTAAATAATCAAGAATGGTTGTGGGCCTTTTTAAAGATAAAGAAATATTCTCTAGATACAATGTATCTAATTCTTTCTTCAATGCTTTATAAGAATAATAAATTTTAGGGGTGTTTAAAAAAGAGAATTCTTTCACCACCCCCGCTATTCTTAAGTTGTAGTCAAAAGAAAAATCATCTTTAACGATTGGGTTATCAAAATCACCTGTTGAATAATTTAATGATGTCGAAAACGAGATATTGAATAAATCATCAATAATCGACATATTATCTTTCTTAAGAAGTTTGACGAATTCCTCATTCACTATAACTTCATCGATCTTTTCTTTAGGAGGGATTCCACTGACGAGTAGTTGTTTTCCATATGTTTCTAAAGAAATGTCATAGAGAGGAACCATCTGGAAATTTTCCACCACCACATTTTGATATCTACCAAATGGATAAGTTGGAAATAAATAAGATAAACAAGGTTCAATAGCGACATCAATATTCTCTAAATTTCCATCAATGCTCTCCAAAGAAGGGCGAATTGATTTTTCGTAATTTAAAGGAGAATTTTCAATTTCAAAAGTTGTTTTTTCTGAAGCAGTAGCATGTAGCAAAGATAAATTATTCTTTAGCGCGTTTTCTTGAGAAATATTGCTGCCTTCTTTAAAACCAAAAGATAGAAGAATAGAAGCAAAACCAATTGTGCAGGCGATGATAGAAAAGATATTTTTCTTGATATTAATCTTTAGATTAATTTTTACGAACAAAGTCGACCACTTTGAAGAATAAGCTCCTTTAAAATTGTTGGGAAAATTATTTCCAGATTCATTAATTGTCCTATCATCAAAAATTTTACCATCTTTTAAAGTGATGATTCGATCTGAGAACTGGTTCACTAGAGTTTTATTATGAGAAACATGGATTACCAAAATCTTTTTAGATAATTCTTTAAGCATTTCCATAATCGCTAGAGAATTTTTTGAATCTAGCGCGCCAGTTGGTTCATCGCAGAGGATAATTTTAGGTGAAATGACTATCGCTCTTAAAATTGCAATTCTTTGTTTTTCTCCTCCTGATAGAAGTTTTGATTTTTGATTAGAAAGATAAGTTAAAGAAAAGTCTTCAAAATATTTATTAACGATTTTTTCTGCTTTAGTTTTTGAATAACCCTTCATTAGCAAAGGGAGCATTACATTATCTTTTGCACTTAAATCATCAAAAATGTTGTAGTGTTGAAAAACCATTGAAACATCATTGAGGTGATATTTTGAGAAAGACTTATCTGACATCTTATTAATTTGACGACCATTAAACTTCAAGGACCCAGATGATGGCTTTTCAATTCCTAGCAATATATTTAATAAAGTTGATTTACCAGAGCCAGACTTTCCCACTATTGAAACTAGACCAGTAGATCTAAAAGAAAGAGAAATATCTTTCAACGCATAAAACTCACCACTACCGGTCTTATAAATTTTGGAAATGTTTTCTAATAAAAATATCGACATATCTCTATATACTTATTACTGAGATAAAATCGATATTTGTTGAATTAGTTATTTTTATCTTTGATAACTTTTTTAAAACGCTTATTAAAGTTGTCTCGAGAGATGATGATAATATTTCCGCATCCGAGGCATTTTATTTTAAGATCTGCACCAACTCTAACTATTTCGAAAAGTTTGGAATGAGAAGCACAAGGATGAGGCTTCTTCATTTCCACGATATCGCCAAGTTGATAATCAAACGTTTTCATTATTCGTCTTCCATTTTAACAGCGGCAGGAACTTTTGGTAAACCTGGCATTGTCATCACTTTTCCGGTTAAGGCAACGATGAAATTAGCACCACTAGATAATTTGACATCTCTAATATGAATTGTCGAACCAATTGGAGCTCCAAATACTTTAGGGTCGTCGCTAATAGATAAAGGTGTTTTTGCCATGCAGATTGCAGTGTGAGAATAGCCTAGTTTTTCAAACTTAGAAATCTCTTCTAATGACTTATCAGAAAATTCAACTTTTCCAGCACGATAAATCTCTTTACAAATCGTTTCAATCTTCGCCTTAATTGGGAGGTTAAAACCATATAACTTTTTATAATTTGATTCGGATTTTGCAAGCACTTTTGAAACTTTTGACGCTAAATCGGTCGATCCATTTCCGCCTTTTAAAAAGCCATCGACAAAACTAACTTCATAGCCATTTTCAACGCACCAATTTGTAAGGTATTCTATCTCTTCTTTAGAATCGTCGGCAAAGTGATTTATCGCAACCACAACTGGAAGAGCATATTTAGAGATATTCTCAAGATGTAATTTAAGATTGGCTACACCAAGTTTAAGAGCTTCAACATTTGGTTTATTTAATTCTTCAAACGCTACGCCGCCATGTTCCTTTAGGGCGCGTATTGTCGCAACTAAAACGACTCCATTTGGTTTGAGATTTCCAGTTGGACAACATATATCTAAAAATTTCTCGGCTCCAAGGTCAGCGCCAAAGCCTGCCTCTGTTACAACTACATCGCCAAGTTTAAGCGCCATCTTGAGTGCAATTATCGAATTACAACCATGAGCAATATTTGCAAACGGTCCACCATGAACAAGTACGGGATTATTTTCAACAGTTTGAACCAAGTTTGGTTTTAATGCCTCTTTCATAAGCTTCATAATCGCATTAGATATTCTTAATTCTTTTAGATATACAGGCTTATCGTCATAGGTATATGCTACGAGAATATTATTTACCCTATTTTTGAAATCTCCTGGATCTTTTGCTAAGCAAAGAATCGCCATCAATTCAGAAGCGACAGTTATTACGAACGAATCGTGTCGAGGTGTACCTTTCTTTTCGTCTTGCATGATGGTCACGCTTCTAAGGGCGCGGTCATTCATGTCTAGAGCGCGAGTCCAAACGATTTTATTTGGATCAATATTTAGTTCATTTCCTTGGAAAATATGGTTATCGATAACAGCAGCAATTAAATTAATCGAGCTCGTTAAAGCATGCATATCGCCTGTAAAATGAAGATTGATATCATCTTTCGGCTCAATCGAAGCTAAACCACCACCGGTCGCTCCACCTTTTAAACCGAAAACAGGCCCCATTGATGGTTCTCTTAGACAGAGCATGCAGCGGACTCCATTTTTTGCAAAGCCTTCGGTTAAGGCAATTGACATAGTGGTTTTACCTTCTCCAGCCTTTGTAGGAGTAATTGCAGTCACCAAAACAAGTTTTCCATCTGGTTTATTTTTAAGTTCGTTAAAAATAGATAAATCTATCTTGGCTTTATATTTACCATAGAAGTCGATATATTGTTCGGCAATATTTGCTTTTTTAGCAATCTTATCAATTGTCTCAATCATAAGTTACCTCCAATGTGTTCAATAACAAACTGTGCGATTAATAAACCAGCGGTTGATGGTACCATCATCATTGAACCAGGTTTATTGCTTTTTATTAAAGGAATTTCACTTGAAAAAACTACACTAATCTTTTTCGAATCAAATCCATTTGTTTTACATTCATAACGAATTTTTCTCGCCAAAGGATCTCCTTCAGTTTTATTAAGTTTTGTAATTGTAACTTTCGATGGGTCAATTCGATTCCCCATGCCTAAGGAAGAAATTAAAGGAATGTTATTTGTTAAAGCATATCGATAAAGTTCGAGTTTACCTGGAACATAGTCTATTGCATCTATGATAAAATCGACTTTTTGAGTTACATTTATAAAGGAATTAGATTCGATTTTTGCATCAATTACTTCGATTTTTGCAGATGAATTTATAGATAAGATGCGCTTTTTTGCAACATCAATTTTTCTTTTTCCGATATCTTCATTAGTATAAAGAATTTGACGATTTAGATTTGATGCATCAACTACATCAAAATCAATTAAGATAAAGCAATCGAAACCAGACCTCACTAAAGCTTCTAGAGCAGTGCCGCCAACACCACCTACTCCTGCGATTAAAATCAACTTATTTTTAAAGGAGTCTATCTTATCTTTACCAAGCATTTTTATCGATCTATCTAAATAGTTAATCATTGTTAATTATCCTCAGCAAATCCGCAGTATCTTGATAAAATTCAACCGGAAATTGATGTCGAATAAAAGTGAGCTGTCTTTTGGCGTAATTACGAGTATTTTTCTTAATCAATGCAATCGCTTCTTCTCGATTAATTTTGTGCTCAAAATATTCAATGAATTCTTTATAACCTATAGCCTGTAAAGCGCGGCAATTTTTACCGTATTTAACATAGAGATCCTTAACTTCGTTTTCTAACCCTTTTTCAATCATCGTATCAACGCGCAGATCAATGTTTTTATACAGCAAATCCCTGTCGAAATCTCTCACGAAGAATCTAACATCATAAATAGGCTTATGCTCTTGTTTGGCTACTAAAGTTGATTTAGTCTCGCCGCTTGATAAATAAATATAGATTGCTCTTAAAACTCTCTTACGATTATTCATGTGGATTTTATTAGCTTCACTTGGATCGATTCTTTCTAATTCTTCATGAAGGGTGCGATTATCCATGGACTCATATTTAGACATATCAATTTTTTTATCATCTAAAAAGTCATAATCATATAAGGCAGAACGAATATATAAACCTGAGCCTCCTACAATAATGATGTTTTTATTTTTCTTAGTTAATTCATCGATTTTATTTCTTAAATTAAGTTGATATTCTGCAATTGAATAATTGTAGTTTGCTTCAACAAAAGAATACAAATGATGTTTAACGTCTTTTAAATATTTATCATCTGGCTTTGCAACGCCTATGTCTAATTCTTTATAACATTGAAAAGCATCACCGTTTATTATCTCAGCATCAATCACCTTAGCGAGCTCATAAGCGGTTTGAGATTTTCCTAAACAAGTTGGACCTGTAATTACAATAATCATCTTAATTAATCGCATTCCTCACTTCTTTTAGAAGTTCACCAACCTCTTTTTGAACTTCTTTAAAGTCTAGATAAATTGGATTATTTTCAATTTCTTTTAAACATTTTTCATATTGAGCCTTTTCAAAAAAATAGATTTTGTCGTCGTTTTCAAATTCACACATTCTTTTTTGATGTTGGCGCATATTTTTATCTAATTCTTGAAGTTCTTTATCGTTATCAATTATTTCTTTTAGACGAAAATATTCCTTTATGAGAGGTTCATCAAAAAGCTTTTCTTGAGCCTCTTGTAAAGCTTCTTCAAAATTAGTCATCGACAAGTTCCCCCATTAAGAAATATAGATGAGATTCTTTAATCTTTACGTTAACAATTTCACCAATAAGTTTCTTATCGGCTTTAAAATGGACTAATTTATTATGTTCAGTATAACCCGATAGAAGTTCGCTATTCTTTTCAGAGACTGATTCCACTAAAACAGGGAAAGTTTTATCAACCAATGTTTGATTTATTGGATCAATGACTTCTTCAAGTGTTTTTACTAATTCTTGGAATCGTTGATTCTTTTCTTTTGGAGTGACGTTATCTTTTATCTTTGCTGCAGGAGTGTTGTTTCTAGGCGAATAAATAAAAGTGAACGCTGAGTAATATTTAACTTCTCTAACAATCTTTAAGGTATCTAAAAATTGTTCATAAGTTTCGTTTGGGAAACCAACAATAATATCGGTCGATAAAGCAACATCAGGAATTTTTGTTTTAATCTCGTTAACTAATTTTAGATATTGCTCGGAAGTATATCTTCGACCCATTAATCGCAATATTTCATCATTGCCAGATTGAACAGGAAGATGAATATATTTCATGATGTTTTTATGTTTTGCAATGACATCAATCATATCACTTGAGAAATCCCATGGATGCGATGTTAAAAATCTCACTCTTGGAATACCAATTTGAGCGACTTCATCGAGTAATCTAGCAAAGCTAGAACCATCTTTTAAATCCTTACCATATGCATTGACGTTTTGACCTAAAAGAGTAACTTCTTTATAACCTAAGTCTTTTAATTCCTGGCATTCTTTTAAGATATCGGCCATCTTTCTAGAACGTTCTTTGCCTCTAGTGTAAGGAACGATGCAATAGGTACAAAATTTATCGCAGCCATACGAGATATTTACAAAAGCTTTGAAATTCGATTGTCTAACACTTGGTAAGTTCTCGTGAATATCTCCAGGAAGAGATTTGACATCAACAATTCTTAATCGTTTTGTGATAACTTCATCAAGTAAATTCAATAGATCAATAATGTTATGCGTACCAAAAATTAAATCGACATGTGGATAAGTTTTATTAATGTGTTCAATAATATGTTTTTGTTGAACCATACAACCGCAAACAGCAACAACGGCATTTTTGTTATTAATTTTAAATGATTTTAAATCGCCGATTTTACCGAAAACTTTCTTTTCGGCATTCTCTCTAACTGCGCAAGTATTGAGGATGATAATATCGGCTTCTTTTTCGCTATTTCCTTTGCAAAACCCGGCTTTTTCAAGCAAACCCGCCATTATTTCTTCATCGCGGTAATTAGCCTGACAACCATAAGTATGAATGTGATAAGTTTTGCCTTTTGCAAATTCTTTTAAAGAAGTAGGAACATTGATTTCTTCATAATTAAAATTAAAGGAAATATTTCTCCTTCGAGCAGATTCAACTTCCGGTAAAGTCTTATATAGCGTCTTCGCCATTATTTATCTCCGATTATTTTTATTGGAAATATTTCGAGACATTTTTTGCTTATTTCATCGACTTCTAAAATTACCGCATTGATCATTTCGGTATCGCTAGTATCTAAATCAAATCTATTTGTCGATCCAAATAAGGTTTTATTCATGACCGAATTCTTTTCAAAACCAAGCACTCCATTAGCAGCACCGCACAACCCAGCATCCGTAATAAATGCGGTTCCATTTGGAAGAATCTTAGCATCGTTTGTTTGCACGTGCGTATGTGTGCCAATAACTGCGCTAACTGATCCATCAAAGGCATAGCCAAAACAAGCTTTTTCACCAGTCGCTTCGGCATGGAAATCAACGATATGAATTGAATCTTCATCCTTTGTTTCATCAATCAGTTCTTTTAAAGCAAAATATGGAGCGGATACTTCTTCTTTCATAAAAGCAGTACCAAGAACATTTGTGACTCTAATAGTAATGCCATTAACTAAAAATGTTTGAGAGCCAACACCACCAAAACTATTGAGTAGATTAAGCGGTCTAACTAGGTTAGTGGCATCATTAATATAGTCATTAATTCTATCCTTGGAGAGATAGTGATTACCTAGGGTAATGCAGTCGACGCCAGCATCTAAAAGTTCGTTATAATGTCTTTCGATAAGACCTTTTCCATGCGTGACATTTTCACCATTAGCTATGACGAAATCGACTTGGTATTTTTTAACAAGTTTTTCGACATTATGTTTAATAGCATTGCGGCCAACTTGGCCCACTATATCTCCAAAAAATAAAATTTTCATATTTATTTAGCAGTTTCTGTAGCGCGATATTCGCGGATAACTGAAACTTTGATTTGACCAGGATAAGTCATTTCAGTTTCAATCTTTTCTCTAATATCACGAGCCATCTTAAAGGCGGCTAAATCATCAACTTTGTCTGGGACAACCATAACGCGGACTTCTCGTCCTGATTGCATAGCGTAGCATTGATAAACCCCTTCATAGCTCTTACAAATCGTTTCGAGTTGTTCGATACGTTTGATGTAGCTTTCAAGTGTTTCACTACGAGCGCCTGGTCTAGCAGCACTTAAAGTATCAGCGGCTTGGACTAAGTTAGATATAACCGAAGTCGCTGGAACATCTCCGTGGTGAGATTCAATCGCATTAACAACAACAGAAGGTTCACCATATTTTTTAGCAAGTCTTGAACCAAGTTCAACGTGGCTACCATCTTGTTCAAAGTCAACAGCTTTACCAATATCATGAAGTAAACCAGCACGTTTAGCGAGGTTTTGATCTAAGCCGAGTTCCGCGGCCATGATGCCTGCAAGATAGGCAGTTTCCATGGAGTGATCATAAGCATTTTGACCATATGAAGTACGATATTTAAGTCTTCCAACATAGTTGAGAAGTTCGCGATTAATCTTAGGTAAACCAAGTTTAAAGGCGGCTTCTTCACCGGCTTTTTGAATATCAGAATCGACTTCTTCTTGGACCTTAGCGACGATTTCTTCAATACGTCCTGGTTGAATACGGCCATCTTTGATTAACAAATCAAGAGCCTTAGTAGCGATGTGACGTCTAATTGGGTTAAAGCATGAAACAGTAATAACTTCAGGAGTATCATCGATGATTAAATCAACTCCAAGGAGTTGCTCTAAGGTACGAATGTTACGGCCTTCTCTTCCGATGATACGGCCTTTCATCTCGTCGGATGGTAAAGCGACAACCGAGACAGTTCTTTCTTGAACTTCTTCTTGCGAATATTTGCTTATAGCAAGTCCAAGGAGTTCACGAGCCTTTTCTTCAGAAGTTGCTTTAGCTTCATCTTCTTTGTTTTTGATGTAAGCAGCGATTTCTTTGCTCATCTTCGATTCCACACGCGCAAAGATTTCGTCTCTTGCTTCGTTAACGGAAAGTTGAGCAACCTTTTGAAGTTCTTCAATAATCGAATCAATCTTTTCTTGAAGTTGAGCTTCTTTCTTATCACACTCGCGAAGTCTTCTGGTGAGAAGTTCGTTTTTCTCTTCGAGAGCGTTTTCTTTGTTGAGCAAGTTAGCGTCTCTACGATCGATATTTTGTTCACGTTGATTAAGCTTATTCTCGAGCTGAGCATATTCTTGTTTACGTTCACGGATATCTTTTTCAGCTTCTTGCTTCATTTCAGCGATGGTTTGTTTACCATCAAGTTGTGCATTTTTTCTAATTTGTTCGCCTCTTATTTCAGCGTCACGGATAATTTTATCCGCTTTCGATTCAGCATTTTTTGCTTTGATTGATGGAATAAATCTTAATAAGAAAAATCCAATAGCAACGCCGACGATAAGAGCAAAAACAATAGCTAAAATACTAAATAGTGTTTGCATTTTATTGCCTCCTAATATATGAATGATTGGCCTAAATATTTCTAAAAGAAATAAGTATCCAATCTATAACTTAGATTATTACCTGAAATCTTCCCTAATGGGTTCTTTCTAATGTATTTAAACGGCAATGCCGAATAGTTACGATATATGGTAATAAGTATCTTTTGATACATAATAATTATATCAAAATATTGTTTCTTTGATAGCAAAAAATAAAGGACACATAAGTGCCCTTGTAATTTGTTATTTAACTTCACCGGTTTGGATTTTGCTTTCCAGTTCTTTTTTAAATTCTGGATTCGCATCGAGATAGGCTTTGCCATTATCACGGCCGTTAGCGAATCTCTCTCCATTATATTCATACCAGGAACCGGTCTTAGTTAAAATGCCCATTTGCGTTGCGACATCAAGTATTTCAGCGGTCTTATTGATACCTTTTCCATAGATGATATCGACTTGGCAATTTTTAAATGGTGGTGCGACTTTGTTCTTAACAACTTTAACGTTGACGGTATTACCAATAATTGTTGAACCATCCTTAATTGCTTCAGCACGTCTAATATCAAGACGAACAGAGGCATAGAACTTTAAAGCGCGTCCACCAGTGGTTGTCTCTGGATTACCATAGATAACTCCAACCTTTTCACGAAGCTGATTAATGAAGATAACGGTGCATTCGTTGGTGTTAAGAATACCCGCTAGTTTTCTCATTGCTTTGGATAATAGTCTAGCTTGTAACCCAACCGAGTTATCACCCATTGCTCCATCAAGTTCAGCTTGCGGAACTAAAGCAGCGACAGAGTCGACAACGATAATATCAACACCACCACTATTCGCAAGTAATTGGACAATTTCTAAGGCTTGTTCACCGCTATCTGGTTGGGAGAGAATAAGTTCATCAATATTGACTCCTAAATTTCTCGCATAGACAGGATCGATAGAATGTTCAGCATCGACGAAAGCAGCTGTACCGCCTTTCTTTTGAGCTTCAGCAATCGCATGAAGTGCAAGAGTTGTTTTACCACTGCTTTCTGGACCATAGATTTCGATGATTCTTCCTTTAGGATAACCACCGACACCTAATGCATTATCAATTAGTAACGATCCAGATGGAATAACGTCAACATCAACGCGTGGACGTTCTCCAAGTTTCATAACAGATCCTTTGCCAAATTCTTTTTCGATAAGTTTAAGGGCTTCTGCTAAGTTAGTATCTTTTTTAGTTTCTTTTGCCATTTTTATTAGCTTCCTTTCACTAACTATATACTGAGATTTTTCGGAAAAAGTGTGAAAATTTTCTATCTTATAATAATTTAAGCACACCTTCTTGCATAGCAAGAAGAGTTTTTTGACGAATTTCATCTCTGCTGCCAGAGAAAAAATTCTTGTTAACAACGACTTTATCCTTAAATGCGATGCCAATATAGACGCTTCCAACGCCTTCTTCACCTGGTTCAGCGGTTGGACCAGCGTTACCAGTAACTGAAACACAAATATCGACCTCGAGAAGCCGTTTTCCTTTTACAGCCATCTCGGAAGCAACTTCTTTCGAAACCACTCCAAATTTGGAAATAGTTTCTTTATTTACTCCAACAACATTTTCTTTAATTAAAGGAGAATAAGAAACAACGCTTCCTTTAAAAACCTTGCTAGCACCTGGTATAGAAGTGATGCTAGAAGCAAATAAACCACCGGTCATTGATTCAATTGAACCGATGGTTAAATGTTTTTCCTTTAGTTTATCAACTAATTCAAACATTATTTCTTTCCTTTGAGAACTTGTCTATTTTGATAAACGTAGATAATTCCAGAAATTAGAGACATGGCTGTCGCAGCATAAAAGAATAAATTCGAAACTTGAAGTGCTTCTGGCCAACTATTATCAAAATAATGAAAAGGCCAATCATTTAATAAAAGCATCGGAATAGCAATCATTTGTAAGACAGTTTTTGCCTTACCAAATTTATTCGCTGCGATAACAACATTATTTTTAACAGCAATTAAACGAAGCGCATCAACCACTAAGTCGCGGCCAATCATAACGATGACACAGATTGCAAGAATAGTTAATGCAAGTGGATTGCTTCTTTGATCAGGAGCATAAATTTGTGGGACGAGAAGGAAAATCATCGTCGCATCGTTAAGTAACTTATCTGCGATAGGGTCAAGGAATTTTCCAAAGTCAGTTACGAGATTAAGTTTTCTAGCTAAATGGCCATCTAAATAATCAGTAACTGCAGCGATAATGAAAACAACACAGATGATTAAATAAACTAAATTTATGCGAGAATTGCCGAGATTTGGCGCGATAAAGTAGTTATTTGGACCGAGTGCGATTTCTGTAATCGCTAAAACAAATATTCCTATAATCATCGCGATAATAAGAATGATTCTCGATAGTGTAATTTTATTTGGAAGATTCATTGTCTTTCTCCTTTTTGTGAGTATCCGACCCTATAAGCCATGTTTTGTCTAGGATAATAATTTATCTACGCAATGCGTGCTATCTTGGCTTCGATTCGCCTCGATAACCTCCCCTACCAAAATTTGGGTTTCTCGCTTGTGGGGTTTACCAAACGTTTCACTTCAGCGTTTCCGTTGAACTCGTCTCTGTGGCACCTTAAGGAACATTTTCATGACCGAAGTTTTAGAATAGTTCCGCCGTTATGCACTCCTGCATACCTAGCGTTATTTCTTCCGCTAGCGCAATCACTACCATCATCACAGATGGTGCGAGCATGGACTTTCCTCTAGCAAATGCCAGCAATTATCCAGGTCGGATTAAATCTTTTTAGGATCGACTCCTTTTTTATATAGAGCCCTCTCTAAATCAGCAATTCTTTTTAGGTAAACGATATTTTGTTTATTAACTTCGGGACCATTAGGTATTGAATCAACAATATTCTTATACTTCTTAGCCTCGATTTCAGCATTGAACAAATCTTCTTTTACTTTTGAAAGTTCTGCTTTAAGTTCTTCGATGGTTTTTTTATCTTGAGCTATCTTCTTAACATATTCTTCATAATCTTCGATAACTTGGTCTAAGGTTTCATCAACTTGTAAAGCATCGTAGCCTTTGACGTTTTTATCAAATTTAATATCCAATAATGATTTTGAATTGTAATTCATAGATATTATTCCACCGATGGAAATATTATAGTGAATGAATAAAAAAATAACAATTCATTTTATGAATAGTTTGTTATGATATAATAGCAAGCGTTATGAAAGCCTTGAACAAGTACCTCAATAATGTGAAAACTTTATGTTTCCTCGATTTAGAAGGAACACAATTTTCGCATGAAATGATTGCAATTGGTGCAGTCAAAGTTAGCATTAGAAAAGATGGCTCTATCAAAAAGATTCATCGTGGAATCTACACGCTTGTCAAAGCTAAAAATAGAGTCGGAAAAGTTGTTACTGATCTAACCGGTATCACCGATAATGATTTAAGAAAAAATGGCGTTCCATTTAGAGTAGCGTTAGAGAATCTTAAAAAATATATGGGTCGTGATTTTAGTAAAAGTAAATACGTCACATTTGGGTCTCACGACTTAAGAATTATCGCTCAATCATTAGCTTATAATCTTGATGTTAAAAAAGAAGATGTTCAAATCTTAATAAAACATGATTTCGATTTATCTGAATTTGCTTCAAATTATATTAAAGATGAAAACAATAACACCTATTCGTTAGCGAATTTCTTGAAGGTTTTCCATCTTGATTTCAAAGGCACACAGCATAATGCATTAGCTGATGCACTTAACCTCGTTTATTTATACGATGCGTTCTTAAAAAACAAAGAAATTGTCAAAGATGAATATATGAAAGTTCTTGCTAAAATGAGGCATCTTCCTGAACCAATTCATAATATTCTTACCGATTTGCTTAATAATAAAACTGTTACTCTCGACGAATTTGAACGTTACGTCGATGAATCACTTAAATGATTAAATATTCAAACGGCCAAACCTATTCGCCTAAAGACATCAAAAAGAAAGAAACCAAATCGGTTAGTTCTTTAAAGCGTCATCTTTCAAGTGCGAATAGAGGTATGGGTCTTGAAGGCGATATCAATGCTTCGAATGAATATTACAAAGAGCATGATTTATGCTTAATCACTAAAAGACCAACCCCAATTAACGTTGTAAAAGTTGATTATTCAAAAGGTGCAATAATTACAAACGCTTATTTTGAAAAACAATCGACCACTGACTATAACGGAGTTTATAAAGGAAGATACATCGACTTTGAAGCAAAACAAACTAAATCAAAAACGAGTTTTCCATTAGCAAATATTTCAAAGCATCAGATTGAACATCTAAAGCATGTCTTAGAGCATGGCGGAATTGCCTTCTTTATCATCGAATTCGTCAGCAAAAACGAAGTATTTTTACTCAACGCTAAATATGTGATTCACTTCTATGAAAATGGTGAAAGAAAATCAATTCCATATGAAAAATTTACCGAGATTGCTCACAAAATAAAAAGAGGATTTGCTCCTCGTCTCGATTATCTTCCAATAATTGAAAAAATCTATATCAAAAGTTAAATATTTTTGCAAAATTCCTTCAATTTGCAATCATCGCATTTTGGAGAAATTGCCTTACATTTATATCGACCGAACCAGATGATTTGATGGTTCGTTTTTATTGTGCGTTCTTTAGGAATGAAACGAAGATATTTTTTCTCCATTGTTTCAACTGAATCATTACTTTTTGCAATTCCAAGACGTTTAGCAAATCTTTGCATGTGAGTATCGATTGCCAAATATGGTTCGTTAAAAAGTTCTGCTAAAACACAGTTGGCGGTTTTGTTTCCAACACCAGGCAATTGCATAAGTTTTTCCTTATCGTAAGGAACTTTTCCTGCATGTTTTGCTAGTAATCTTTGAGAAATGCCAATAACATTTTTGGCTTTAACCTTATACATCCCGATGGTAGAGATGATATTTTCAACATCACTTAACCAAGCATTTGCTAATGATTCAATGCTTTTATATCTATCAAATAAAATAGCGGTCACTTTATTAACCGCTTTATCAGTTGTTTGGGCCGAAAGCATTACTGCAATTAATAATTCGTAATCTTTCGAATAATTAAGTTCACAATGAGCGTTTGGATAAAGCTCATCAAAATAAGAAAATATTGTCTCTTGTTTATTAGTCATCTAACCATTTTGTTTTGATGATTTGCATCGTTTTTTCGATATCTTGATCCCAATCATCTTTCACCGCGGTGCCACCGCTTTTTTCTATATCGTCTCTGGCTTGCCATTGTAGGAGGATTTTATCGACACTTTTAAGTGTCTTTTTGCCTCTAGATAAAGCAAGGCGAAGAGCTTCGATTATTCTTTCGTCACTGAATCCGCGATCAACCCATTCACCTATCAGAGAAAATTCTAATGGTGAAAGTGGTCTAGAAAGTTCACTTTCAAAGACTTGATAAATGTTTTGAAGAACTTTGGATTTTTCTTCACTGATTTTGGTTTCGTGTTCTTTTGCTAAAGATTCTTCGAATACTTCATATAATTTTTTCTTTAATGGCTTTAAAGATACTTTAATCTTTTTGCCTGTATCGAAAATTAAATATTCTCTTTCGATTAAGCTAACAAAAATCTTATCAAGCTCTTTAGAAGATAATGACATCTTTAAAGAAAGAAGATCAGGAGTCACTAAAGTATTCTTTTGGCCTAAAAGATGATCAATCATCAAAATAGTAGCAAGTTCATTCTCGTTGAGTTTGAGCTTACGATAATATTCTAATAATAGGTAGCGGAAGTCTAATGCTTCCATTTGCGCTGCTGACATAGTGCTATTATTTTATTAAATTAATTAATAAATTAAAAGAAGATTATTTATGATTTAATTTTCTTAATTCTTCTTTAACTTTTTCTGGATTTAGTTTATCCAGTAAATAACGGTATTTATTGATTGCTTCAAGTGATTTTTCTTCGATTTCAAAATTTAATTTTTCTTCAAATCTTTCTGCTCTAAGAATGCGAAGCGGATCTTCTTTTATGCGTTTAATAGGATCGCCAATGAATCTAATAACTCTATTTTTTAAATCAATTAGTCCACCACTAGGATCGATGCATTTCATATCTTCATCAATATAAATTGCGTTTATCGTAAAATCTCTTCTTACAAAATCTTCTTCAATGGTTTTGACATATTTAACACTATTTGGATGACGGAAATCTAAATATTCACCTTCACTTCTAAAGGTGGTTATATCAACATGCACTCCTTCAATTTTTAATCTTACACTTCCATATTTTTCAAAATGATAATTAGCGTCGGGAAGAAATTTCTTCATATCTTCTGGAGTCGCATCACTAACAAAATCATAATCAAGAACATCTAACTTAAGAAGATAATCCCGGGAGGTTCCACCAATCATGAAAAGGGAGAAACCGTTCTCCTTAAATAAATTTGCAAGTGATTTGAATATATTTAAATTCATAATAAAAAGAGTCATATGACTCTTAATTTAATTTTTCTTTTAAGATTTTTGAAGGCCTAAACCCAACAGTGTTGTTCGCTGGAATTATAATAGGAGAGCCATCGCTAGGATTTGTTCCTTTACGTGCCAAACGAGCTTTTTTATAAAAGACACCGAAGTTAGAAAGTTTAACTTCTTTGCCTTTTAATACTTCATCTTCAATAAGTTGTAAAAATTCATCGACAATTGATTCGATCTCAACTCTAGATAAGTCAGATCTTTCCGTAATGGCATTAATTAAATCCGTTTTATTCATAGATTGTCTCCTTGGGATTATTCTAATAAATAGTTCTTATATCTTCAATATAATTAAACTCTTTCTCTTAAGACTAGTTCAATAGGTGTTCCATCTAGATTAAATGATTCTCTAAGCCTATTTTCGATATATCTTAAATAAGAAAAGTGAGCATATTTTGGTTTGTTGACAAATAGAACAAAAGTTGGAGGGCAAGAATTCGCTTGATTAACAAAATAGATTTTTAAACGTCCTCCATTGAAGTCTGGCGCCTCGTTCATAATTTGTGCATCTTGAATGACATCATTTAGTAAAGAAGTCGCAATATGCGTATCATATGCTAAATGAACTTGTTGGATTTTTGCAAAGATATTGTCGACTTTTGCAGTGGTTTTTGCAGAAACAAAGACAATCGGAGCGTATTCTAAAAACTGGAATTCTTTACGAACTTTTTTCTCAAATTCAGCTTGGGTGTTTTGTTCTTTTTTAACTAAGTCCCATTTATTAACAACGATGATAATTGCTTTCTTTTTCTCGACCGCATAACTAACGACATGTTTATCTTGTTCGATAATTCCTTCATTAGCATCGATAACAAGTAAAACTACTTCGCTTCTATCCACTGCCGCTAAAGCGCGTAACATCGAATATTTATCAACCGATTCATATATTTTTCCGCGTTTCTTGAGTCCGGCGGTATCGATAACTACATAGTCTTGTCCGTCACGATTAAAGAATGTATCTATTGAATCTCTTGTTGTACCAACAATATTTGAAACAATTACCCTTTCCTTCTTAAGAATGGCGTTGACTAAAGATGATTTTCCAACATTTGGTCGACCAATAATTGAAAAGGTGATTGCTTCACCAAAATCTTCCTCTTTTTCATTAGGTAGATGTTTAACGATTTTATCTAAAATATCACCAATTCCGATTCCGTGTTCACCAGAGGTTGGAATGGGTTCACCTAAACCTAAAGCATAAAATTCAGATGCATTTGAAATCATTTGATTATTATCGATTTTATTAACTGCAAGAATGATTGGTTTTTTACATTTATATAATAATTTAGCGACCATGCGGTCATCTTCGGATAAGCCTTTTTTACCATCCACGACAAACAAGATGACATCAGCTTCATCTATCGCAAGTTGAGCTTGCATCCTAATTTGTTCTTGAAAAGGTCTATTAGCGATTTCAATTCCGCCTGTATCAATGAGACGAAATTCTTTGTCTAACCATTCAGCATTTTCATATAAACGGTCGCGAGTCACACCAGGTTGATCGTCCACTATTGCTCTACGTCGACCAACAATACGATTAAAAATCGTTGATTTCCCAACGTTAGGACTACCGATGATTGCGACTACTCCAATGCTCATTAAATGCCTGTCTTTTCTTTAATAATTTTTAAAACTTTTTGTCTAGTTTGTTCAATGCTTAAATTAGAAGTATCTAATTGGATTGAATCTTCCGCTGGTTTAAGAGGCGCGAAAGCTCTTGAGGAGTCAATTCGATCACGCTTTTTAACATCAGCAATAACATCTTCAAGAGTACAAAGAATTCCTTTTTCTTGATTTTCTAAAAATCTACGTTTCGCTCTTTCTTCAACGGAAGCGATTTGATAAATTTTTACATCAGCGTTTGGAAGAACGTATGTTCCTATGTCTCTACCATCCATGACGACTGATTGTATATCTGCCATTTTTCTTTGGAGTTCAACTAAGGCTAAACGAATGTCTTTATATGAAGCAATGTAACTAACGTTACCACTGACATGTGGTTCACGGATTTCTCTAGTGACATCTTTACCAGAACAAATAACTGTTCCGTCTGGATCAAGTTCAATTGAAACTTCTGGGATAAGTTTTACGCATTCTGCTTCATTTTTTGGATCAACACCTTTACGTAAAACATATTCAGTAAAAGCACGATACATCGCACCTGTATCGATATAGGTAAATCCTAATTCTTTAGCGACAGCTTTTGAAACAGTTGATTTACCGCTTGCGGCAGGTCCATCAATTGCAACAACAATCTTTTTCATCTTATTTTCCTCCAAAGGCCAATATGCCAACGATGATTAAACTAGTAAGAAGTATAACAGCAACTCCAATACCAATCAAAAAGAATAATAATTCTTTCTTCTTTTCGGTGCTCAGTTTCTTCTTCTCAATAGTCTCTTTTTTATCGTCATATAATTCATATGCTTCAAGCACTTCATCTACAGATAATGTATTACCGGTGTCTTTGTTCATTGTAGCGGAAGATACTTTGTTAGAAGTTATTGATATTTTGGTCTCTTTTTTATCGACGTAAAAAGAGTTCAGAATTTCACGACGATATTCACGATATTTTTCAACTCTAGTCATAATAACCTCAAACAAATATATTAATAGAAATCTATTAAATATTGAAGAATTATTGAACGTTGAAAATCATTTTTATATAATAATTTCACGTGGAGGAAGAAAACATGCCAAAAGTAAAAGTTAACTCTGATGCTTGTGGATCCTGCGGTTTATGCGTTGGTTCACGCCCAGAAGTATTCGAATTTGATGATGAAGGCAAAGCTCATGCTGTTGTCGATGAAATCGCCGATGAATTAGGATTTGAATGTCCATTCGGTGCAATCGAAGTCGAATAATTTGATTAAGATAATTAGATGAGTCCACTATGTGGGCTTTTCTTTTTGATTTATTGTTATATAATAAAGACACTTCAGGGTGACGTTAATTACGTCGACTGGCGGTATAGCCCGCGAGCTCAATAGAGCATGATTAGGTGAAAGTCCTAGGCCAACGGTAAAGTCCGGATAGCAGAAGTAGTTGCTATTTATAATCCCACCTGAAGTAAGGAGGGATTTTATTTATGTCAAATCAAGAACTAAAAGAGTTCATGGGTTGGTTTAAGTGGGTAATTATCGGACTCATGATTTTAGTAGTTGCGGGTTTAGTTGTTCTATCTATTTTTCAATATAAGAAAAAGAACATTAAACCTACCAAATTTATCGCAGTGACTGGTGTCTTTGGAGCGCTTGCCACAATACTTTACGTATTGGTGCCAGATTTTGGTCTCGGTTTTACCGCTCCATGGCTCAAGGTTCATCTCGATGAAATACCGATATTTTTAGTTGGTTATATGTATGGACCGCTTCCAGCTATAATGGTCACTTTGGTAAAAACTGCAATTAAATTACCGATGACCTCAACTGCTGGAGTTGGAGAATTGGGAGACTTTGTTTTTACGATGATCTTCGTTCTTCCCGCAATCATGATCTATGAAAGAAAAAGAAAACTTTCATCAGTCTTTATTGGTTTAGGTTTGTCCACTGCTGCTCATGTATTATTTGCCATGATCGCTAACGTTTATATCATGGTGCCATTCTATTCATATCTATATGGAATGCCAATTGAAAGTCTTGAAGGAATGTGTAGCGCAATCATTCCAGCTATCAGTGGTGATAACTGGTTATGGCTATATGCTCTAATAATGGTTCTTCCAATGAATCTAATCAAAGATGCAATCGTAATCGCGGTTGTCTTACTTTTATATAAGAGATTACATATCTTAATTGAAAGAATCGGAACAAATAACGAAGTAAAAGAAAACGCCCAATCATCATAAGGGCGCTTTTACTATCTCAGAATAATTTCTTGGGTATTTCTTTTTGGTTAGTTTTGATTTTGAAATTAGCAGCAAAACCCTGTTATCTTTACTCTTGGGGAGTTGATATTCAATTAATTTAGTTTCAGTAATATCAAGCACTTTATAAGCATGTTTTGCGTTTTCAATTTCCTTATTAATATTACTAGATTTATAGGCAATAAATTGACCACCAACTTTTACGAAATGAAAGCAAATCTCTAACAAAATATTTAATTCTTTAACAGCACGAGCAGTAACTATATCAAAATATTCTCTTTTCAAATATTCTTCCGCTCTAGCGTTTATCACTGTGACATTAGCTAAATTTAATTCTTTAACCATTTCGTTTAAAAATTTAACTTTTTTACCATTTGACTCTAATAAATATACTTGAGTGGTAGGATGAACGATCGCTAAAGGAAGGCCAGGAAAACCTGCACCAGAACCAACATCTAATAACGACTTATGATTTAAATCGACATATTTATCTAAAGATAAAGAATCAATGAAATGTTTTTCTTCGATTTCATCTATATCGGTGATTGCGGTTAGATTGAATTTATCATTCCATTCTAAAAGAAGGTTTCGATATTTATCGAATTTAGCAATCAATTCTTCGTTTAAACCATATTCTTTTAGAAGTTTCATTTTTCTAATCTCTTTAAATTTAATATTAACACCGAAATGTCAGTTGGATTAATACCTGAAATACGAGATGCTTGGCCAACGGTTGTAGGTCTAATCTTATTTAATTTTTGTCTAGCTTCGAGGGCTAAGCCGTGCATATTTAGATAATCAATATCATTAGGAAGTTTATATTCTTCAAATTTCGCAAAGGATCTTGCTTCATTTTCTTCTCTTTTGATATAACCTTCAAATTTAACTGAAATCTCTAATTGAGATATTCCAATATAATCTAATTCAATATCCCTTATTTCGGGTATTAAATCACGAACATTTTCGTAATGAATTTCAGGTCTTTTTAAAAATTCGGTACCTGAAACACCTGCTTTTAAAGTAGGCAAGTTATGTTCTTTTAAATAATCGTTCACACGTTTTGAACTACCTAAATGAACGTTATTTAAAATCTCTTTAACTTGGTTAACGTTCTCGTTTTTCTTAACAAAGTTTGCATATCTATCTTCAGAAATTAAGCCTAATTTATAGCCGTATGGTGTAAGTCTAAGATCTGCATTATCGTGTCTAAGAAGTAAACGATATTCTGCTCGAGAAGAAAGAAGTCGATATGGTTCTTCAGTTCCTTTAGTAACGATATCATCGATCATGACACCGATATATGATTCGTTTCGTTTTAAGATAAATGACTCTTTGCCTAAAACATATAAGGCTGCATTAATTCCAGCAACTAAACCAAGACCACCCGCTTCTTCATAGCCAGAGGTTCCACAAATTTGACCAGCACCATATAGACCTTTGTATTTCTTCACTCTTAGAGTTAAATCATATTGAGTTGGCACTAAAGCGTCATATTCAATTGCATAAGCATATTTTAAAAATTCAGCTTTTTCTAATCCTTCTAAGGAATGAACCATCTTTTCTTGAATAGATTCTTCCATAGCAGTCGAGAATCCTTGAAGATAAATCGATTCGCCATCTTTAAATTCTGGTTCTAAAAACAATTGGTGTCGCTTTTTATCCTTAAACGTCATTACTTTTGATTCAATTGAAGGACAATAACGTGGTCCAACACCTGTCTGTAAACCATTATATGTGGCAGTTTTGTTGAGATTATTCTTAATTAAATCATGGGTTGATTCGTTTGTGTAAATTAAATAACAAGGCAGTTGCTCGCTTAAAGGTTTGAAAGTTTTTGTAAGGTAGGAGAACGCTAAATTGCCTTCCATGCCTTCTTGAATAACTGCTTTTGAAAAATCTATTGATGATTTTTTAATTCTTGGAGGAGTACCTGTTTTAAGCCTAAAAATCTCTAAACCCATTTCTTGAAGAAATTTAGATAAACCGATTGAAGGCTTTTCGCCATCTGGTCCAGCTGAAATCGCTTTATTTCCGCGAAGAATTTTCGATTCCATATAAGTTCCAGTCGCGATGACAACAGCCTTAGATTTGATAAGCGTTCCATCTTTTAAAAATACGCCGGAAACAATATCATCGTGATAATCGATTTTTGTAACTTCTCCTTCAATTACTTCAAGATTTGCAGTGTTTTCCAATAATTCTTGAATATAATGAGGATATGAAAATTTATCTTCTTGAGCTCTTAAACATTGCACTCCAGGGCCCTTACCAGTGTTGAGCATTTTCATCTGTAAATACTCGTGATCGGCTGCGATTCCCATCACGCCACCTAGAGCATCAATTTCACGCACAACAATGCCTTTAGCAGATCCTCCTATCGAAGGATTACATGGCATATTTGCAATCATTTTCTTATTCAAAGTAATTAGAAGTGTGCTTAAACCCATGTGTGCACAAGCAGCACATGCTTCGACACCCGCGTGTCCTCCACCCACTACAATTACTTGATAGTCTTTCATTATCCTACGCTACCTTCCATATCCATCTTGATAAGTTGATTTAGTTCAACAGCGTATTCCATTGGAAGTTCTTTGGAGAATGGTTCAATAAATCCCATGATGACCATTTGAGTAGCATCTTTACGGGAAATTCCCCGAGACATTAAATAGAAAAGTTGATCTTCATTAATTTTTGAAACAGTAGCTTCATGTTCAATAAATGAAGTGTTATTTTGCACTAAATTAGTTGGAATTGTGTCGGATTTTGAAATGTCATCCAAAATCAAGGTGTCACATTCGACATGAGATTTGCAGTTTAATGCACCCTTCATATGTTTAACAGAGCCACGATAATTAGCAACTCCACCATTTTTGACAATTGATTTAGAAATAATAGTCGAAGAGGTATTACTCGCTAAATGAATCATACGAGCTCCAGCGTCTTGATATTGACCTTTTCCAGCAACAGCGATGGAAATACAATTTCCACGAGCACCTTCGCCTGATAAAATACAAGCTGGATATTTCATATTTGTTTGAGATCCAATATTTCCGTCAATCCAGTCCATTTGTCCATTGGCTTTAACTAAGGCACGTTTTGTAACTAAATTAACAATATTATTAGACCAGTTTTGAACTGTCGAATATCTGCATTTTGCACCTTTTTCAACGATAATTTCCACAACTGCAGCGTGTAAAGAATCCTTAGAATATATAGGAGCGGTACAGCCTTCAACATAATGAACATCAGCGCCTTCATCAACAATGATTAAAGTTCTTTCAAATTGACCTGATTTTTCATTATTGATTCTAAAATATGATTGAAGAGGTTTATCTAGTTTTACTCCTTTTGGAACATAGATAAATGATCCTCCAGACCAAACAGCACCATTAAGAGCAGAAAATTTATTATCTTTATACGGGACAACTGTATTGAAATATTTTTTAACTAAGTCTGGACACATTTGAACAGCTTGGTCAGTTGATAAAAAGATAACGCCTTTGTCCTCAACTTCTTTAAGCATATTGTGATAAACGGCTTCAGATTCATATTGAGTTGTAACACCACTAAGATATTTTTGTTCAGCTTCAGGAATTCCTAATTTTTGGAAAGTATTTTTAATAGTTTCTGGAACCTCATTCCAATCCTTTTCAACCTTTTTAGAGGAACGAATAAAATAAGTGTAAGAATCGAAATCTAAAAAAGATAAATCGGGACCAAATGATGGCATTGGAAGCTCTTTAAAAGCATTATATGCTTTAAGTCTAAATTCAAGCATCCATTCAGGTTCATTTTTAAGTCTAGAAATTTCCCTAACTACTTCTTCATTAAGGCCTTTTCCAGTATTAAAAATTGAGACATCTTTGTCTTTAAAACCGTATTTATATTCTTGTTCAAAATTCTTATTTTTCATGGTGATGATTATGGATAATTTCTTCTAATGCGTCCCAACCAATTGTCGCACATTTGATGCGAGCAGCTTGCTTGGATGTATTCATGAATACGATGGCTTCATCAAGAACTGATTCATCGTAACTTTCTTCTTTAATCATGTGGTTATATTGATCGATGATATATTTAGCTTCATCAAAGTCTTTGCCAATAACTAGGCTACACATAATATCAGTTGAAGCAGTTGATATCGTACAAGCGACACCGCTCCAACAACATTCAACAATTTTGTTATCTTTGACCAAAGCATAAACGATGATGTCATCAATGCAGTTATCAGAAAACATGTGAAGTTGCTCATATTTAGAAGCATCCTCAGGAGTTTTCTTATATTGAGGATTTTCATAATGATCCATGATGATTTGTCTCATCATTTGGGGACTAAGCGAAATAGGCATCTAAGAAATTTCCTCCATTCTTTAAATTTTCAATAAATATATCAATATCTTCTTTTGTGTTATAGAAGTATAGTGAAACTCTAACAGTTGCAGGAGTATTTAAGAAAAGCGGAAGCATTTTAGCGCAGTGCTGCCCTGTTCTAACCGCAATACCTTTTGAATTGAGATAAGTTCCAAAATCTTGAGCAAAAATTCCTTTCATATTAAAGGTAATAATTCCTTCTTCTGCACCTTCGTTAAAAATAATCAAATCTTTTACTTCTTTGATACGTTTTATCGCGTATTTGCGAAGATTTTGCTCGTATTGTTCAATATTTTCCATTCCAATTTTCATTAGATATTCAAGGGCTGCTTTGAAGCCAATTATGCCTTCAATATTTAGCGTTCCTGCTTCTAATTTTGCTGGAGTTGAATAGTAAGTTACTTCGTGTTCTGGTTTAAAGGTGACGTTGTTACCGCCTCCCGCAAAGACTGGTGAAACTTTATCAAATAATTCTTTTCTTATATAAAGCACTCCGACTCCAGTTGGACCACACATTTTGTGAGCAGAGAACGATAGGAAATCAACATCCAAATCTTTAACATCGGTTTTTCGATGTGGGACGCTTTGAGCGCCATCGCAGGCTAAAATAGCACCATTTTCATGTGCAATTCTCGCGATTTCTTTAATATCAACTAAATAACCTAAAACATTACTAACTTGAGCAATTGCAACGATTTTGGTTCTTTTACTAATTGCTTTCTTAACATTCTCAGAAGTAATTCTTCCTTCTTTATTTAATTCAATATATTTAATTTTGCAGCCGATAGCTTTAGCGACTTCAAACCAAGGAAGTGCATTTGAAGCATGTTCTTCGATTGAAATTAAAATCTCATCGTCTTTTGATAAATTCTTTAACGCATAACCATTGGCAATAATATTTATTGACTGGGTTGTACCCGTTGTAAAGACGCATTCATTAACATCAGCGTTTATAAATTTTGCGACTAATTGTCTAGTTTCTTTAATTTTGACATCGACGTTATAACAAAGATCATAATCGCCACGATGATGGTTTGAAGTGTAAAAAGAATAATAATCTTCGATAGCTTTTAAAACTGGGTATGGTTTAAAAGTAGTCGAAGCGTTATCAAGAAACACTAGATCTTTGCCCTGCATCTTAATGTGATTTTGAAACATTGGGAAATCTTTTCTAATCTTGTAAGGATCTAACATTACATAGCCTCCTTAATTACATTTTCAATTTTTGATTGAATATCTTCAGAAAATTTATTGGAAATTGGTTTTAGATAACCAAGAGTAATAATCATTTTTGCTTCTTCTTTATTTAATCCGCGCGACATAAGATAAAACATGTGGTCCGAATTAAGTTGACCAACGACCGCTCCATGGGAAGCTTGAACATCATTTTCATCAATTTTTAAAATAGGTGAGGCTGTTCCTTTAGCTTCTTTATCAAAGACAATTATCTTCGCGTTTTGTTTGGTGTTTGATTTCTTAGAACCATTCTTAATAAAGTTCACACCAGAGAAAACGATATTTGATTCATCTTTAGCGACGCCATAATTATCCATTAAAGCAGTTGTCTCACCAACTTCATGAATAAAAGAGACATCAAATTTCTTCTCAAATTTAGCGTTAGAAAGAGTGGCTAAATGCCAAGTGCAATTCGCGCCTTTTTCAATTAAATTTACCTGACTTTTAAAAGCAATATTAGATTGAGCAAAATCTGCAAAAATCACTGCAAGAGTCGAATCTTTTCCAACATTTGCAGTAAATTTCATCTTTTCGTTTTTTGAGAAATTTGCAAGTTTTAAAGTTAGATTTGAGCCATCTAAAACTTCAATATCCAAATCACAAAAATCGGTTAATTCAATAACCTTATTTTCTTTATTATTAACAATGATTTTTTGCTCGCTCATTATTTACCTTTCAAAACTTCTTTCGTCGCACAAGTTCCAATTGAAGTAGTGTTCATTTTCTCTTCATTTGGGAATTCGATTCCTTCGTCTTTTAACCATTCATAACCTTCTTGGTCTATCTTCTTAATTAATGATTTATCGCCAGTCTTAGCGACTTTACCGTTTACAAGCACATATACTTTATCAATATTAATAAGCTCATATAGTTTGGCATAGTGGCTTACTATGAGGAAACCTCTATTGGCTTGCTCTTTCTTAATTGTTGAAGCAACGACTTGAATCGCATCGACATCTAATCCCGAATCAATTTCATCAAGCATAACTAAATCGGGGTTGAGAACGAGCATTTGAAGAATTTCGTTTTTCTTCTTTTCGCCTCCAGAGAAGCCTTCGTTTAGATTACGAGCGGACATCTCAAAAGGAATATGCATTTCTTGGTACGCGTTATTTAAAAGCTTATAAAATTCAAATAACGATACTGGTTTTTCTCGATGTGCATTTAAAGCGGCTTTAAGAAAATCAGAATTATTAACACCAGGAACTTCACTTGGATATTGCATTCCAAGGAAAATTCCAAGTTTAGAACGTTCGTCAGTCGTTAACTTTAATACGTCTTTATCATCATAATAAATTGATCCGCTTATAACTTCATAATTTGGGTTACCCATAATTGTCTGTAAAAGAGTAGATTTTCCATTGCCGTTTGGACCAAGTAAAGCAACGGTTTCATCAGTGGAAAATTCGATAGTTAATCCTTTAAGGATTTCTTTTCCTTTTACTGCGACATGCAGATCATTTATTTTCAGTTTTGACATATGAGTTACCTCCTAGCGAAGTGCAACTATTGTATGTGATAAAAACGCTAAAGTAAAATCATATTGTAAAAAATATTAACAAAAACTATGTTTTTGAAGTATTTTCCTAATTCACCAGTTTTGATCCTATGCAATAGATTAATCTATTAGTATTCGATGAAAATGTTTGTTGTATTTATACAAGTAAAGTTATAAGATATACTCACTATATTTGAAAAGGAGGAAAATAGGGAATATGAAAAAATCCAAAATTGCTCTTGTTCTCATGACCAGCTTACTTGCTGGTGGATCACTAGCGGCTTGTAGTCCTGTGTCCTATGATGAAAAAGGCGTCATATTAACCTATACTGGCAAAGACGGTGTCAAAGAAGAATATACCGCTGAAGATTTGTTCTATGATCAGTTAGACGAATCGACCAAGTGGGATACAGTCTTCAAAACCATTTACAAATTAGTTGTTAAAAACTACTTCATTGAAGTCGAAGAAGGCGTCAATGGATCATATGGTAAAGCACAACTCGCCGGTTTAAAGAAAAAAGCTGAACAAGCAGTTACTGGTGATAAAGAAACTGCTGAAAAGAATCGTGAAAAGAACGGCACATCATACGACGAAGAATTCTCCAAAATCTTAAACGAAAAGAATTGTAAAGATGAAGATGAACTCTACGAATACTATTTGTATACGTATGAAAAAGAAAGATTCGACAGCAACTTCGATTCACTCGAAGAAAACTTATCAATCTTAAAAAGCGGAACCGCTGGTACTGATCAACATGAAGATAATCCATTCACCGGATACTTCGAAAGCAAAGTTCCATATCATGTTTCACACATTTTAGTGAAAATTGATGACTCTGGTTCCACAAACTACGCTGATGCAACAATTTCGAAAGCCAATGCTAACAAATTGTTCTCAGTCGCAGACGCTCTCGCGAATAACTATCGTGGTTCGTTCTCGGGTGCTGCCCAATTATCTGATGATACCAAGGATGGCGACTTAGGTCTCGTCGATATGGATAAGACAGATACCTACATCAATGAATTCAAATATGCATTGTATGCATTTGAGAACTTCTATGGTAGAACCGATAGAGCTCAAGCATCAAATATCAGAATTGATAGCGAAGAAACTTACGCCGAAACAAAAGAAGCCTACGAAAAGGTTAACCACTTATCAAATGATGATGTTTACGTTGGCGCTAATAAGGCTAACACTTTATCTTCTGAAGGCTTCTCAGTTATTCCATTCGGTGCATTTGAAATCTTAAAATCCAACGCCGAAAGAGAAACTGGCGCTATGGATCAACAAGTTAATGATGGCGAAGAAAAATATTTCCCAAGAAATATCTTCTTTAACCACTACTTGAATAGACATTCATTCGCTTTAGTTTCACCATTTGCGGCTGGTAAAACTATCAGTGGCGATGATAGTTACTATGATTTCATCACCGATGATAAAATCGAAATTTATAACAATCTAGACGAGTTAAATACTGATGGTAGCAAGAAGGAAGGAACTGGTTTCCATACCTTTAGTGCTGCCGATGGCGTTACCTTTGAAGGTGAATACCTTGCTACAACAGTTAGATTAGGTGATAACACTATTGCTTATCGTCCAATCTTAGTTGTTAGAGGTGGTTCTGCTGGTGAAGGTGGCTATCAAGGTATCCACTTCATTGTCGTTAATCGTTCACCATTCGAGTTTAGAAATGTAGCTGAAGTTGAAGCAGATAAAACTGTTGCAACTTTAGAGAAATACTATACAACTCACTTCCCTGGTGAAACCGATTATCCAACTGATGTCAAAGTTAACTATGTTAATTTCTCCAATGACTCAGGTACATATCAAACTAGAGCAAAAGATGTTTTAACCGCTATTAAAGGATTCAACTCTGATGGTCTTGAACACTTTGTCTTTAGAAAATATCTAAAAGCTGGCAGACTCGAAATCAAAGATGAAAAGATTTCGGCTGGTTTAAATAAATGGATGGCCCGCTCCGAACAAAACAAAGATTATAACAGCCAAACCAAATGGGAAAATAACTGGAAGTTATATGTCGAAAACTTATCGGAAGCGACTAGCATCCAATCCAAAAAAGCAGTTGCTAAAGGATGTGGTATTTACTTCTCTAATCACGCTACTGGTGATAACCCAGAAGATCCAAGCAACAAGGCTGCATGGGATTCAATAGGAGGTGTTTGCAACAATGGCAAGAAACACAGCTAAGAAAGTTTTGCTTACTGGTATATTCGCACTTTCCTCCGCGTTTATACTCGCCGCGTGCGATAACGTTGAAGCAATTCCTCAAAATTATCAAAACCCAATCGTCTATAAAGATGGCAATGCTTTTAATGATGAAGAAAACAAATATGGTGATCTCTACGAACAACTCATCGATAACAAAAACGAAGCGGTTGTCTCTACATTACTAGAAAAAATTGCTGAAAAAGAATTCGGTACTTATGCCGAACTTAAAGAATGTTTCGATAGCGAAGGCAATGTTATCGAAGAAAAGGCCAAAGCCCACATCGCAAAATACGGTCATGAATTCATGGAAGATGATGATGGTAATTATGAATCAAAAGGCATGAATGCCGATCAAATCAGAATGGAGAGATTCAAACTCTTCTTTGAAGATTTAAATGAACGTATCGACAAGGTCGTCTATGACGAAATCAATGGCGATACTGAAAATTATCGTGATTCGTTAGACAAAACTAAATTCGTTGAAGAAAAGTATGCTCGTGCTAAACGCGAAGCTAACTTCGATATCAAACACTTCACCGAAGACGGTAAAGTCGAAGAGGGATACAGCTTTGCTGAGAAATTTATCACCTCAACCTTCACTGAAAAGAATGTTCGTTCTTATTTCAATGAATTCGATGATACTTATGGCGATTACATCACCAAAAAGATCATTCCAGATGTCTACCGTGATAAATTAATCGAAGAATATATCATCGATAACAATTACAGCGCACTTGGACGTGCTTATGGACGTAAAATTAACTATGTTAAAGTTTCATCCTTAGGCGATGATAGCAACACCGCTTATCGTTTAGTCCACTTATTCGCTGAACAAGAACTTAATACCATCGATGCAGAAACTGCAGTCAGCTTTGATGACTTAGTTTCCTGGTTCAAAGGATTTAAAGGCGTTTCATTAGTTGGTAGCAATCCAACCATTGAACCGTTATCACCAACAGCTGAACTCACTAAAATTTATGGTGAACCACGTTTGCTAAAGGCTAAATGTGATAAGGATCCATCTTTTGATGGCTCAACATTATTCGATACTTTAAGCACATACGGAATTGATCCAACCTCATTCAAATTCTATGAAAACACCAAACTTGGTGAAATCTTAAAGAATTATGAAAAGGCTGTCGTCGGTGGCGCAACACGTTTCGCATCCGATGAAGATAACACCCAATATCAAAACTTCACCGATTCAGGTAAACAATCTAAAGAAAGAGGTTTAATCAAAAAGATTACCGAACTCGCTTTAGAGAAATATTCAGATGAAGGTTGGTTCGTTAAAAACGATACCGCTAACCCACTTGAAAAACTTCCTGAAACAGTCAAGTCTAGATTATTTAACATCAAAGTCGCTAACGATTTTGATAGAGAAGACTGGAGCTATGACCGTGAAAAGAGTTACTTCAATGAACTCAAAGGTCACAAATATTTGACTCCAGCGGCTGCTAAAGACGTCGATTATAACTTCATTATCGAAGATGAAGATGGTTCTAACCTCTACATCGTTGAGATTTTAGAAGCTGCATCAACATCTAAATTAACTAAATCTGTTGATAACGCTAAATCATACGTCAATAGCGGCAATCCATTCAAATGTGAAGAAGTCGCTAGACATATCGCGAAGATCTTAGGTACTAAGGATACATACAAAACCAATGCTTATACTAGCTACCTCAAGCTCTATACCTTCACCTATCACGATACATCCGTCTACGATTACATCAAGGAAACTTATCCTGATTTATTTGAATAATTAACCTAGGGGAGCGCATGTCGCTCCTCTTTGTTTAAAAGGGGTCTATTATGAACGAAAAAAATTGCATTTTTTGTAAAATTGTTAGAGGCGAGATTCCTTCTCATAAAGTTTATGAAGATGATGATGTTTTAGCCTTCCTAGATATTGGACAAGTCACGAAAGGACATGCCCTAGTTATTCCTAAGAAACATTACGACAATTTCCTTTCCACACCTCAAGAGGTAATGCATAAGGTTATGGATGTCGCTCAAAGGATTGGACAAGTCCAAATGATGAAGTTGGGAGCGAAAGGTGTCAATATCCTTTCGAACTGCAATAAGGAAGCAGGTCAAAGCGTCTTTCACTTCCATGCCCATGTCATTCCTAGATATGGCGTAAAAGAAGGACTTAAGATTGAATTTAAACAGCCTTCTGAATTAAAGGACTTATCTCTCCCTGTTATTGCAGAGACAATTTCAAAAGAAATTAAATAATTTATATAGATATAAGAAAAGGCTTCTACATTTGTGGAAGCTTTTTTGATGCCAAAAATTCGGAAGGAATATTTTGAGATTTTTCCTTCTCAAATTTTTGACCACAACAGCAATGCATTGTCGATTTAGTCGAAAACCAAAAACCTTATGTAAAACAAAATAGCTATTTTATACCTATTATTAAGTAGAACTTGTCGTTTTCAAACATTTGTGCTTAAATTATGGTATGAAAATCTTGCCTATGCTTTTCAATTATGAGGATGTAAAGGATATCTATCCTAATCGTGATAGTTTCAATTCTTTTTTGCGTCGTTCGCTAGAAAATGGAACTATTAAGAAAATTAAAAAGGGGTTATACGCTTTAGTGGATCGTACAACTGGCGGAATCTATGCTTCGCGATTCCAAATAGCGTCTCATCTATTTGATGATTCCTATTTTTCTTATCATGAAGCTTTGGAATACTATGGACTAGCCACCCAAGTATTCGTATCGCAGTTTACCTATCTCGCACATGTGTATGTGAATGATTTGGAGTTTGAAGATGTAACTTACATATCTAAAAAGGATAATTGTGATCTAGAAATACTTGATCAAATGGAATCTGAGGGAACACGGGTCGTTTCTTTGGAACGCGCAATCGTGGATTGTATAAACAATCCTGGTTACGCTGGTGGGCTAGAAGAAATAGAAAATGCTTTAGCTGGATGTCGGGATTTGTATCTAGATAAAGTAATAAAGATGCTTGAATATTACGATAAAGCATTTTTATATCAAAAGGTGGGTTATCTATTCGAGAAATATTTTGGGGATAGGGTCCCAGAATCTTTCTACCAGTTATGCCTATCGCGAATAGGTAATAGGATTCAGTACTTTGAGGCAAACGTTGGCTTTGCCAAATTAGTATTAAAATGGAAATTAATGGTGCCGACAGAAAGAGAACTACCTAATGAACTATTCTAAACAACAAATCGAACAATACTCTAATGAAACTGGTTTTATTAAAAACTACGTTGAGAAGGTCGTGAGACTTCTCGATGTTTTAAATTTCGTTTTTTCTGAAAGTTCTTTCAAAGATAAGTTAATTTTGAAAGGCGGAACCGCAATCAATTTGGTCTATACCAATTTAAAAAGATTGTCTGTAGACATCGACCTTGATTACTGTGGTTCTCTAGAAAAGGCCGTCACTTTTAGTGATCGAAAGATACTCGAAGAAGAATTGGATAAATATATGCTTAAAGAAAAATATGAAATATCCAACGATTCAAGAAGTTCATTTATCTTATTTTCTAGAATCTATAAATTCAAAAATGCATTTGGAAATAATGACACGATAAAGGTGGATATTAACTTTTTAGATAGAGTGCATGCGTATCCGATTAAAACGACTACTGTTTGTTATTTTGATAAAACAGTTACTGTTAAGACTCCAAACATTGAAGAATTATTTGGAATGAAAATAAATGCGCTTATTGATAGAAGTAAACCAAGGGACTTATACGATGCTGCTTTTCTTGTTAATAACATGAAACTATTTGATAAAGATATGTTAAGAAAAGCAGTTGTATTCTACTTATCATTAAATAATGTCTTTGAACTCAACGATTCTTCTTTTAAAAGAATTGACTCAGTTACGTATTACAAAATAAAGAAAGAATTGTGGCCAGTTTTAAAAAAGGAAGAAAGAATCGATTTGGAAAAAACAAAAAGTGACGTCACTAATCTATTAAAAGATTTATTAGTGCTCCCTGAAAACGAAAAACAATATTTATTCGAATTCTCAAAAGGTAATTATAAGCCATCCTTGTTATTTGATGAGCCGATTGCTAACAAAATCGAAAATCACCCAATGGCGAAATGGCGATTATCAAATATCAATAAATAAGCGATATTTAGTATAAATATAAGAAAAGACAAGGTTCGTCACCTTGTCTATTTCTTTAACATCCTATTTTTTGCGATTTTTAGGCTTATAGAAGCTCACATCATCCATAACCCATAATCTTGGTGTGAAACTACCTTCTTCGATTGGATCAAGGGCTTTTGAGAGCACCATAAGGTGAGAATCAATCAAATCGATTTGAGATAGTAACCATGCTTCTCTAGTAGCAGGAGCGACTGGTGAACCCCATTCGAGCTTGCCATGGTGGGCTAATATCATATGTTCAAGTAAGATTGGGACTTCAGATTTGATATTTAAATCATCCACAATCTTTTTAAATTCCGCGTACATAATAGCGATATGTCCACATAATTTACCTTCAGTTGTTTGAGCGGGCATCAAAGGATTTTCATATTCAATGGTTTTACCTATATCGTGCATAAGCGCACCTGCGACAAGGATATCTCGATCAACTTCTGGATAACGTTTCGCGATATCTTCGGCAAGATCTGCCATTGTAAGAGAATGGTGGATGATTCCACTACCGAATTCATGATGAATCTTTACCGCAGCAGGATAGGTTATATATTTATCATAGAAATGAGAAATGACTGCTCTAGTGATTACTTCAACATCTTTATCAGTAAATGAATTTAAATAAGCATCTAATTTCTTTTTCATTAATTCTAAAGGTATCGGTGATACTCTTTGGAAGCTTGATAAATCAATTTCGGATAAATCGGTGACTTTGCTCACTTCATTTATCTTCATTTGGTTTGCACCTTTATAGACATTGATTCTTCCATCGACATTTACAACAGTGCCTGGTACTAAGATTTGCAAATCTTCATCGCTGGCGTCCCACTTTTTAGCATCCAAAGTTCCTGATTTATCTTGGAAGGTGACATTAATATAATTCATGCCTTTTTCGGTGACCCCTTTAGTCGCGCTTACCACTAAGAGTTGTCCGATGATTCTTTCACCATCTAAGAATTCTTTAATCCATTTCATTTTTATTGCTCCTTTATCTCTAAAATATATTTGTAGCTATAACCTTTATTTAATAGGCTATTAATAATCTTTTCTTTTATTTCTCCTTTAGGGAGTTTATTTTGATATTTCTTGATTAATTTTTGATAATCTTCTTTTAGAAGTTCTTTTTCTTTCTTTATGTCCATTGGTGATATCTTTTCTAAACATTTAGAAGCGATATCACTATTGTAGCCTTGTCTAAGATAGGCTTGATAGATATGCTCCTTAAGTGATGCGTAATTATATTTAGCATATTTCTTTTCATAATCTTTGAGTAAAAGCATCGCGTGCTTATATTCTCTAGTCTCATCATAAACTAATTCATCAATATATTTAGAAGATATTCCTTTTTTAAATAATTCATCTTTGATGCGGTTAAATCCATAATGTTTATAATCGCCGTATTCTAAGACTTCTTTAAGAAGTTCTTTATCATCGATGAGGTTATATTTCACTAGTGTAGCGATGATATCTTCAATTTGATCTTCACTCGCTCCTTTTTTAAGAAGCTTCTCTTTTATTTGATGTTTAGAATAATTTCTTTCAGAAGTTAACTTAAAAGCGTATTTAAGATATTTATCTAAATCGTTTCTTCTTTTGATTTCATTAATCTCTTTATTAGTGATTTCTTTTCCTTTAAAGAGATGAAAGTCAGTATAGACATCAGGAGCGATCTCTAGCTTTTCATCATTAGAAAAAACAATGACTACCTTCTTCTCTCCTATTTTAAGTTTCTTAACTATTTTAGAGATGGGCATTATTCATCGTCTCCTGCTTGAATCTCGTCCCAATCCTCTAGTTTAGTTTTTTTCTTCTTTTCCTTTTTAATCTTAGGAGGTTTATTTTCTTTCACCTTCTTAGGTGGTTTTTCTTTCTTTTTCTTTTCTTCATTTTCCTTCTTATTTAAGAAGCGAAGTCTTTCTTGAACGGCTTTCGCACTTAAAGAGGAAGTGCTATACATCGTATCAGCGGACGCTTTTCTTTCAGTATAGGTTTGATACTGCAAGGTGACAAAGGATCTTCTATTAGCGTGATGAACTTGATTCTTAGGTGAGCTACGATATGTCGCAGCGACAATACCGGAGACCAATAAGACGATATGGAAGGTTGAAAATCTCCAAATAATTTGAGCGGCTGTAGTAACGTAGCTAGAAATATAATATTTAGAAAATATTGTTGAGAAGAAGTATTCAGATATACCAGCGGCACCTGGAATAGGAACAAGTCCGGTTGCCATTTGGTGATAACTTGATAGGAAGACGGCCTGCCAGAAGGAACCAATATCTGGTCCACCAGTGGACATCACTGGAGCGATTCCAATGACTTGACCTCTATTATCTAAAACAGTCTTTAAGATAAGTGAACCATCGTTATTTAGGCAGTAACCATATCCATTAAGAGCAAGACCCGCCCAGAAAGGAATGGAGAACCTTAAAATTAAAACAGTTGACCAACATACAATCATTAAAGCAAAGACTGGAATATTAGATATTAAACGTCTAAGTTCAATTTTAAAGTTTTCAACTTGAATACGAAGTGATTCTCTTTTTTCATCAGGGTTTTTCACTAATTTTAGTTTGGCAAGGAAGTTAATTCCTCTATGGAGGACGAAGTTATGAATCTTATGTGAATATGACATTAAAAATAACATCACGATAACAATGACATTTAATAAGAATCCTAGGATAGTAAATAAAATGGTAGGAACAGGAATTATCACTCCATTGATATTTAAATCAAAGGTCGCGATTGAAGATAGTAAGCCGTTAGAGAAAACAATACCGATCGCTCCTATAACAATTAAACAGATTTGATAGACGATGAAGGACATGATTAAGATAGACGCGGATGTTGAAACTTCCATACCCTGTTTCTTCATCGTATAGGCTTCCATGATTTGTCCTCCGGATGCTCCTGGAGTGATATCACTATAGAAGGCATTGACCATGACTGCCGCTAAACCTTGATGATATTTATATTTCCTCGTATATAGTCTAGAGAATATAAATACAGTGAAGGCTTCAATTAGATAGGTCAACGTAACAATACTGAAGATGATTAAAAGATATCTCCAATCAGAATGTTTCAAAGCATTTAAGACCGATTCATAATCTTTATATAAAGATAGGAAGAGCGCTAAACCAGTTAAAACAATGATGATGAGAAAATAGATTAAAAATTTCAGAACCGATTTCTTTTTCGATTCTTCAGGATTTTCATCTTCTTGTTTTAAAGGAACGAATTCATCTCGTTCATCTTCGAAGCTATAATCTATACTTTTTTCTTCCATATCAAAAGTTAACAAGTTAATTCTAACATATTAACCTAAAAACACGTATGTATAAATGAAACTAGTTATTTTTGCTTGTTTCTTTTTGAGATTTCTTCTCTTTTATTTTCTTAACAATGTAGATGCCAAGGAAGGTTAGGGCCGCTCCTACAACAACACCAGTGAAGTCAATGAGAACATCGAGGAAGGCACCGGATCTTGATGGAACAAAGAATTGAATTAGTTCGGATAAACCCGAAATAAACAATCCTTCTCCTAAGGAGATTGAGGAATAGAACCACCATTTCTTATCGTAGAAGAACATATAAAGAGTTAGATATGTAAAGATTTGAGCAGCCATGAACATCGCAGCGTGTCCAATCGACTTTCTTACGACCACGCCAACGCTTTCTATATCGTTGGATGAAATCGCACCAGACGAAATGGTTACACATTTGAAGCTAACCAATAAGTCATTGTTTAAGGTAGTTTTAACAGAAATATTGCAAGTACCAACATTTTTAACTATCAATTTTGCTTGATTTCCTTCATCTATTATTTCAATTATCGAATCATCGCTTGAGCTAAAAACAACATGGTCGAAAGGAACCTGTACATCGAAGGTGACAATTAGATTTATGTCATCGCCAACAGTCAATGAATATTCATCCTTATCCCATTGCCGTTTATCCGATGTTACAATGCAAAAATTCATTGTACTAGGAAGTTGATCTTTAACGATAACAACAAAAGAGGTTGTTTGACCAGTAAGCTTCGAAATAGCAGTAATTGTGGCGGTTTCATCGGAATCCGAAACCTTTCTGAAGCCTCTTAATACTCCATGTTTGTCAACTTTTGCCAGTAAATCGTTGGAAGACGCCCAAATAAAATCGTCTGGCTTTAGTTCGACATTTCCGTCGTATGGTATTAGTTGGTAATGGTTCTTCTTTGTCCTTTGGTCAAGAATCATATCATTTGCATAGCAAACATTGCTGCCATTTATTCTTAAATTTGTATATGGATCGGGTAACGAGCCGGCAACAACAGACACATCAACAGATTTTGAATAATCGCCATTAGAAACCGTAATAGTTGAGTACCCAATTGAAACAGGTCGAATAACTCCATTGGTATCGACTGTTGCCACATCATTGTTGCTAGATAAATATGTTAATTTTTTCGTATCGTAATATCTAAAATTTATAAGCTCATCATGGGTTAAAACCCCACCATCTATATCAAAAGAGATCGTTTGAGTAGTGCCTATTGCGATTTCTGTTTTTTCCAAAGAAATATCATAAACTTGAGGTGCGACAGTTTCTACAATTCTCACGTCAACCGATGATTCAAAATTACCATCATTGCTTTTTGCTGTAATTCTGCAATCCCCCACTTTTAACCCAATGATTGACAAAGTTGAGCCACTTTGATTTAAAACAACATTATCGGAAGGATTTGCAACATATTTAACTGTCTTATTTGTAGCATTTTCTGGATTAAAAGAACATTCAATTTGTTTGGCACTACCTAGTGGTATTTCGTTCAATTCGTAACCAGGCAAATAATTGTATTGATGGTTTTGTTTAGACGAAAAAGAAGCATTGATGCTTTGTAGCGGAACATTATCGATTTCCTTGTGTGTAAATGTATTAATTAATGAAGTAAAAAAATTGGTAAACGGTCTGCCAATTTCTGTTGTTGTTTTATTATCAAAACAAGAATAAACGATCAAAAAAGAATTCAAAATTATTGCAAAAGTCAAAAAGATCCATCGACAAATTTTAAATCTTCTTACTTTAACATTCATGTGAGAATAAGCTTCTATTTGACAACAATAACTTCTGGTGTCGGGTATGAACAATCTTCAAAAATTTTTAAAGAGTTAAAAATAGCTTTTCGTTCAGTAACATCTCTTCTCGAGACGAGCAAAATGTGGTCGGTTTTTCTAGCCAAAAGTAATATATCTCTATGAGAAACTGTGTTTGGTGCTACAACAATCGTATAGTCAAAAGATTTCGCTTTTGAATTAATCGTTTTTAAAAAAGAATCAATTTTATTTTTCTCTGTTGGATAAGGATCTCGATCAAAACAAAAAATAGATTCGTTTTTATTAATCATTTCCACTTTATTTGATTGAATATTTAACAATTGTGCCAACTGTGGTTCGTAAAAATTGGCGTCAAAAATAATAATTTTTTTGCCTTTTAAAACATATGCGTCTGCAAAAGCTTTTGAGAAAGTTGCGGCTAAATAGTCGTCGTTAATTCCGGCAATAATAATCCTACTTGAATCACCATGAGTATTAATTTCGTTTTGAAGCATAGTTAATTCATCAAAAGTTTTATCACTCTCTTGGATGCTAAGGAACTTTTTTAATCTCGCTTTTTCCTTTTTTGCTGAATTCAAAAAATACATAAATTATTTGTCCTTTCTTGATTTAGGCAAACTAATTTCAAAACCAGATGCCCCTAGTGTTTCAATATCACCTTTGTCATAAACATCATCAAGTAAAAGCTCTGCAAAAAATGCAATAAAAATTGAGACTGCTAGGCCAAAAGAAAGACCATATATTAGGGTTTTCTTGTTTTTATCGCTCTCAACAGGATTATTTGCCTGTTCAGCAATAGAAAACTCATGCAAAGATTTTAAGGGATCTTTTTTTAGACCATCTAATGTAAAAGCCGTAACTCGATTCAAAACTTCTTTTACTATTGTTTTGTCAGATGATTCAAAAGTTATAGTAACGACTGTCGAATTATATGAAAGTGGATTTACAGAAAGACCCGTGGAAATCTCATTAACCGTAATTAAACTGCCATTAGCGTGATAAACATTATTGTTTTCGAGTTCTTTGACTGCACCATTAACTGTTCCACTGCTCGTTACATAATTAACAATAGTTTTATATTCATTGTCTTTTATTACGGAATCGTAGTGTTTCAATGAAGAAGTACTGTAAAAAGAAGTTGGCAAAACAAATTGCGTTGTAATGACCAAAATCAACGAAATTGGAATCAATGTAAATAAAATAAATTCAAAACGCCTTACAAAAATCAAAAATATCGTTTTGAAGCCAATTGTACGTTCGTATTTTTTCATCATATTTACCTCTTATCGAAAATTCCAATCATCTTATCAACACCAAAATGTTTAAGAGGGATCTTCACTGGCTTTCCAGTAAGTTGGCTTTTGTAAATTGCTAAAACAACTTCCAAAGCATTTTTTCCTGCTTTTCCATCAACATATGGATTTCTATTGCATTTGATTGACTCGATCATATCTTTGTAAAGCAAGGTGTGACCGTTTCCGTAAACATTGGCAGTTTGTTCATGCAAAAACTTTGTTGCTGAATCGTCCTTATTTTCAGATTTAAAATCCCATATATCTATGTTATTGCAGGATGTTCCACCAATCTTTACAGTGGCATTTTCCCCGAAAATGGTGAGAGTTTCCTCTAAATTTTTTGGATAAACATTAACTGTTCCTTCCACTGTTCCTATTGCACCATTTTTAAATTTGACAACAGCCATGCCAACATCTTCACACTCTAAATAATCATGAAATTGTCGTCTTGTTACACCATAAATTTCTTCAATTTCGTTGCCGAAAAACCAACGAAACAAATCAATACCATGAATGCATTGGTTCATTAGTGCTCCACCATCAGAAAGCCATTTGCCTCTCCATGAAGCCTGATCATAATATTTTTTATCTCTTGCCCATCTAACATTAATTGCGCCGTGAGATAGTTTGCCATATCTTCCATCATCAAGAGCTTGTTTCGCTTTTTTAACAGCTTCATTAAACCTGTTTTGATGACAAACGCAAAGTTTTAAGTTCTTTTTGATAGCCAAATCAATCATTTTATCAGCATCATCCATTGATAATGCAATTGGTTTTTCAACTATGACATGTTTGCCGTTTTCCAAGCAAAAAAGTGCGATTTCGGCATGAACCCCACTGTCAGTAGCAATCGCAACCAATTCGATTTCTGGATGTTCAATTATCATTTTTTTGTAATCCAAATATTCACAAATGTTGATGATATTGAATTGTTTTGTGAGATTGTTGATATGATCTTTTTTTAAATCGCAAAGTGCAACCAAATCTAAATCATTGTTGAATACAGCTTTTAAGTGATTTACGGCAATTCTGCCGCAGCCTATCAATGCATATTTCATTTTAAAATCTCCAAGATTTGTAGAACATTTCGAATAATGTATTCTCTTTCGTTGTCATAAAGTTCTGGAAAAACAGGTAATACAAAAGTAGATTTACAAGCTTCTTCTGTTACAGGAAAATCACCTTTCTTATAACCGAGTTTATAAAATGCTCCCTGCAAATGAAGCGGAACAGGATAATAAACGCCACTAGCTATTCCTCGTTCTTGTAGCAAGTTAATAAATTCATTGGCTTTTTCATGTTTTAAAGCATAAATATAATAAGAATGCTGACAATTATCGCCAGAAAACGGAGTTGTAAGACCAGTACCACAAAAAGATTTGTTAAATATATCGGCATTGTGCCTTCTTTTTTCGACAAATTCATCGAGATATATTAATTTCTTCCTCAAAATAGCAGCTTGTATCGCATCCAATCTAGAATTATATCCAACAAAATAATTAAAGTATTTTGTATCACCGGTCGGCATATCTTCAGGAAATGTAATATTTTTTCGTTCGTACTCTGACTTGAGTGCTCTTAGCCCATCTTTGCCAGATCCATGAACACGTAAGGATCTGCAAGTCTCAGCTATTCTTTCGTCGTCTGTTAAAATTATTCCACCATCCCCATCACAACCAAGATTTTTTGTTGGAAAGAATGAAAAACACGAAACATCACCCAATGTCTCTTTTCTGCTGCCATTTAATCTAGTGCCGGCAGACTGAGCACAATCGGCAATTAATAGCAAATTATGTTTTTTGCAAATTCTTCTAAGAGAATCCATGTCACAACTATTGCCGTATAAATGAACGGGCAAAACAGCCTTTGTTCTAGAAGTAATTGCGATTTCGATTTTGTTTGGGTCTATACAATAAGTATTTTTATCAATATCTACAAAAACTGGGGTTGCACCAACCGCAGCAATACTTTCGGCGGTAGCAAAAAAAGACCATGCAGAAGTAATAACTTCATCTCCTGGCCCGATACCCAAAGCTCTTAATGCGATAACGATTGCATCGGTGCCATTTCCACAAGAAACACCATATTTAGCGCCCATATATTGTGCAAATTCATTTTCAAATAGAACTACTTCTTGGCCACCAATATAATTTCCACTACGCAAAACATTTAAAACGGCCGATTCGTACTCATTTTTATGTTTGCTGTGTTGTCTCTGGACGTTCATTAATTGTATTTTCATTTTTTGACCTCAATATTTGCTAATTGCGTGAGATAATCGTTATTAACAATCTCAAACACTTTGTACATATTACACGTTTTATCCGCAAATCTCCTAATGTCATTGATTACCTGCATTTTATCATGCTTTAAATAGACATAATCATAGAATGATATCAACTCATTTATATTAAAACTTTCTTTCAGCTGATAAAAGAAATATTTCGGATTATCAACGAATACATCCAACATTGTATCGGATAATACAGGCAATCCTTTTGCGAGATATTCTTTGCTTTTTAGCGTGCTGCTGCACGTAACCCCTATCTCTTTGTTTGAAAGAGAAGAAATACCAATTTCGCATTTATTAAGAACATCATCTAATGGTTTTCCACTTAAATTTCCATAAAAGATAATACGATTTTCGACGTTTTGTTTTTTGCACTCGCTTACATATTTTTGGAACATAGGTCCTTCACCCACGATGTGGAATAAAATTTCCCGTTTGCCTTCATTCTCATAATAATTTTTTGTGGCTTTAATAATCTTATCAACGCCATGATAATCTTGAAGATAAGCCATTAAAACCACATTGATTACTGGCGAGTAAGTCGGAATGCGAGGTTTTATTTTGCTGAGATCAGTTCCGTTTATAACCCTTAAAGTTGCCATGCCATACGCAGTTTTGTCCAAACTATCAACTACAGCTTTATAAACATACTTATGCAAATGTTTATTAAAATAGTACTTTATAAAATTTTTAGGGTTCTTTTTTGGAATAAAGAAAGTTGGAAACTCAAGATAGATTCCTTTACATATTTTCGAGAAATATTTTAGACATGAAAATCCTCTGAAACTAAATGCTATATAGCGAATATATATGTAGTCATATTTGATTTTTCGTTTTTTTATTGCTTGCTTGCACAAAAACATAAGTCTATTGAAATATAAGTACCCGTTATATTTCTTTTTCCCGAGCAAAATTGTTTCATTAGGTGTGCGAAAAAAAACATTGGTCCCATCGGTGAAAACATAATCAACTTCATTACCATAAGATTTTAAACAATCAATGTGGAGATTGATCTTTTTCATTACTCCATTCGATAATACTTTAGAATTATCGAAGATTGATAAATAAAGAACTTTAGCCATTTTTCTTCGCCTTTTTCATTTCAATAAATACACCACATATTTTCTTCCAAAAAACGAGCGGCAAAAATAGAAACATAAGAATAATCGCGTACCTTGCATACGTCACCTTATACAGGAAGCTTCCAAAAACAGAAACAAGCGTAACTACCAAAGATAAGCATACAACAAACTTCATATTATAAATATTATGTTTAGATACTTTTCTCGTGGCGAAGTAATCGATAAATGCTTGGATAAAATAACAACCTAAAGTCGTGAATGCTGCGGCAATATAACCAAATCGTTTAATACAAAAGTAGTTGAGGACAATATTTAATGATGCAGCTACAACGCTTCCAATCATGACATAGCGCGGTTTTTTATAAAAGTATAAAACATTTGAATATAAAAAATACTGTATTTGGAAAAATACACCACCAACAACTGGAGGGATAACGTTAGCGGCCTGTTCATATCCTTCGGTACTTAACAATCTAACAATTTCTGGCCCCAACATAATGACAATAAAACAGCCTATTGCAAAAATTGCAAGTATTGGAATAGAAGTACGCTTTATTGACTCATAATCATTGCCTTTAAGTTTTTGGAATGTATAAGGCATGAACGATGCATCGATCGCACTCCAAAGAATTAAGGCAATCGTGGCGATTTGATAAGCAACTGTGTAGTACGCTGTTGCCTCATCGCTTATCAAGTACGAAATCATTATTTTATCTGAACTGCTCAAAATGAAAGCGGATAAGTAATGAGGTATTAATGGTAGATTAAAAAGAAGGACAAACTTCCAATAAGACGGATTTACTTTAAATTTTGATTTGACAGCTAAAAAGACATAGAAACCGATATAAACTACGATGAGTGCTACCTCAGCACCAAATATTCGATAATACAAATTATTAGCTTCGTTTTTGGATAAAACAATTAATAAAACAGGAACTACAATAGATAGAATTGCTGCAAAAGAAGACCAAAAAAATGGCCATTTATACTTGTATTCGTATTTTTGTCTAGCTAGCCAAAACAAATATGCCGGTTGAAAAAGAAAGAAAACAATCATTAAAACGAGCATTGATATCGATAGATGAAGATAATCTTTGACAAACGGGTATAAACAAAAAATGATGCCAGCAAAACAGATGGTAATAATATTGCTTAAAATAAGCATTGAGAAAGAAAACTCATCTCGTTTGTTTGGATAATCTAATAGTCCGACATTAAATACTCCATACGACAAGCAAAACATCGCAATAATTCCGAATAGTTGCATCCAAGAATAATAAACACTAACCTGACCAAAAACCTCGGTGGATAATAACCTCGTAAAAATAGGCGTAGCAATAAAAGAAATGCCTTTTGTTATCAAGGTCGCGATAAAAAAGGAAATAGAAGCTTTAACGGCGACGGATAGATTAGCAAGTTTTTTTAGCATGGTGTTCCTTTCGCTTAAAACTTATTTTTTCTTGTATTTTTCTGATATCACCAAAAAACATATTGGTTACATTGAGCATGTAGAAAATAACTAACCAGAAAGTAAAGAACTTCCAATAATTTCCGGAGAACAATAAGGTTATAAACGAAACGCTAAATAACAATTCCGAATAACGCCTTTCATCACTTCGTTTAAAAATGAAATAGAAGAATAAAACCACAATAAATAAAGCAAATAAAACACCTATTATTCCACAATCGAGCATAATGCTAATAAAGATATTGTGAGTGTACTCATATTGAGGATGGGTAGCCGCATAATTTCCTATGCCAATGCCAAAAATTAAATCTCTTGGACCGTATTCACTAAACACTTCAGCAATAATCGCAAATCTACTATTAGATACTTCACCATATTTGGTGAGTAAATCATACGTTTTATCGATAAATGAAATTTTGCCAGGCATTGCATCATGCAAAGCTGTAACGATTCCTTCGATATTGATTAAAAGCACCACAAAAACCGCCAAAATAGAAAAGTAAATAATGGCACCTTTCCATTTTTTTATATAAGGCAGAAAATGAATAAATAAGAAAAATAAAAAACATACAACAGGACCTCGAGAACCTTTTAAAACCAACAATGCTGCAGCAATCATAAAAAGAATTAGTTTGACCACAAACCTAAGGATGTTTTTGTCTTTGTATGTTAAAAGGAGAAAACTAGCCACAACTAACGGAAGAATTGTGTATCCAAAATAAAATGTGTCTTCCACAATAAAATGGTTAGTTATCAAAAATAATCCAAGCCAGAAAAAACCAAAAATAACGCAAGACCAGAATACGATTTTTTCATTAATTTTAGAAAATGACAAAAGAAAAGCTGAACCGCCATATACAAGAAAATCAATAAAATAATCCAATAAGAATGAATTGTTTTCGGTGATAAAGGTAAGGAGAAAAAAGAACGAAACCCCGAATAAAACTGCGAATTGCTTAACTTGAAAATGTTTTTCTGAATAAAAAAAGCCAACGAAACTGCCAATCAAAAGAAGTATTTTGAAAGGCCAGGTATTGCCGAAAACTATTTCACTAATGCCAAAAAAACATTGCGAAAGAATCAAAAGGGTAACAAGTGTTGAACCTAAGAAAATGTGTAAAGGAATATTATATTTAAATAATTTTGCCAACATAGGGTACTTACCAGTTAGACATTATAGCAATAATAAAAATAGAAAACTATTTTTTGTATGTAAAAAGTAAACACTCAACAATGTTTTTAGCTTATTTTGTCGTAAATATCTATAATTGTTTTAATTGTGTTTTGAATCACAAAAGAGCTGGTTTTTATTTTTAATAAACAATCATCTCTTTTTTTGTTTGCGTTATGATAATCGATTATATTTTTGGCCCATACTTTTGGACTTTCTTTTAGTGACACAAAATGAACATTCTCAGTAATGCAAATCTGTTTTGTTATGGAATCTGAACAAAAAATAGGTAGACCAGAGGTTTGCGCCTCAACAAGCGACATAGGAAGGCCTTCAAAGTACGATGGAAAAACCAAATAATCAAAAGCCGAGTAATAATCGTTCGTATTATTAACGTTTCCTACGAATTTTATTTGGCCTCTATTGTTCTTATGGTCCGCAATTTTTTCATAATGCTTTTTTAACGGACCATCACCACATAATATCAAATGCGAATTTGGTAAATATCTATTTAATTCGCAAAATACTTTAAATAAAAAACTATGATTCTTTGGCTTCGTGAAAGAGCCAACGTGACCAACAACAATTTCACTATCAGCTATATGAAATTGCTTTCTCAGCGAAAATCTAGCCTTTGGATTAAAAGCATAATTCTCAGGAATAATGCCATTCGGAATAAAAGAATACTTTTCGCTGCTCTCAAAATTTTTACCAAATAATCTAATTGCGGCCAAATCAGAACATGCAAACCAATAATCTGAATATTTTTTTATCTTCTTAGCTAATGCTTTTTTTGTTATTTTGACCAAAATATTGCCTCTAGTAGAAGCACTATGGCTATGAGCAATTGTTACGCATCCCATTTTCTTTGCTATAGCTAAATAAATAGACATTGCACCACTTGCGTGGCCGTGAACAATATCGTATTTTTCATTAGCAAAGATTTCTTTCCAAGCCTTTTTGTATTGATGAGTATTTAGCACATTAAAATGTGGAACCAGATGTATTTTACATCCATAAGAAACGATTTCTTTTTCTATGTCACTGTTGGTAAGTTTTGAAACAACAAAATCAATTTTGTATTTTTTTCTATCTATATTTCTAACAAAGTTCAAACAGAAAATTTCTGCTCCACCATAATTTAAACTGCCGAGCACCATAAGTACTTTTGTCGAACCGTTTCTTGATTGCTTCATATTTTACAAAGTTCTTTGATAACGTTTTGATATATTTTTATAACAATTGAACGATCAAACTTTTCTATAACCATTTTTCTTCCTTTGGAACCCATTTTAAAAATCTGATTTTTATCCAACGAAGCAGCTTTATTTAGAGCATTGACTAGTGAATCTAAGTCATTCGATATTACGCCGAACCCATTTTCACCATCAACAAGCACTTCCTTACAGCCAGGATTGTCCTTGGTGGTAATAATGGGCCTTCCACAACTTAAACTTTCCAACAATATGTTTGAAATGCCCTCACGATAAAAGGATGGAGCAACAATAAAATGATGATCACGATATAAACGCGCCATATCATTAACTCTGTTAATAACGCTAACATTAGAATTGCTTTTATTGACTAAATCCATTAAACGCTTGTCGCTAAAGATATCTTCTTCAGCAGAAACAATTGTAAAATGGCAATGGTCATTGCTACTTAAAACAATAGGAATTGCTCTTAAAAGCAAATCATAGCCTTTTTGAGGTAAAGCGCGAGATGCAAAAAGGAATCTAATGTCGCTAGCAAAAATCTTTGCTTCATCACCAGGAACAAAAACTTCCGTGTTAACGCCGGACCCCGGTATGATTTGGTATCTGTGAATGCTTATTTTATTATCGTCGAAAAACTTTTTTTCATCCTCATTTTGGAATAAAACATAATCGACTTTTTTGAAAGCTTTTCGATATAAAAACAAACCTATTCTAAAAAGAAACCCTTTTTTAGAAAAAAGGTTTCCTAAACCTGTTATATTCGCGACAATAGGAACGTTTTTAGAAGCCATACCACAATAAATGTTAGGCTTAAAACCAAAAGACAAAATTATATCTGGTTTTTCTTCTTTTATAATCTGTCTGTATTGTTTTTTGAGTCTAAGATTTGAAAAAGGATTCTTGTCCTTTAAACTCATCCTAACATCAATAATTTTTGATACTTTCTTTGTATATTCTTTTTCAATTCGTTCGGTGCTGTTGATGCATAAAACAATTTCGTAACCACAGTCAATTAAGCTGTCTAATAATTCTTTCCGAAACGAAAACAATGAACTTTCATACGGATTAACAAACAAGATTTTATTTTTTTTCATTTACAAATTTTAATAGTTTTACTCACCCTTTGTAGAATAAAAAACTCCAAAGATTGTGCTCAAAAAAATTTTTAAATCTAACCAAAAAGATAATCGTTCGACATATTCGTGATCAAGTCTCGCTTTATCTAAAGGAACATGACTTCTTTTCATATTAATTTGAGCGTAACCGCTCAAACCAGGAAGAACATCAAATGCATTAGGGGTATATTGTTTTCTCAATTCTCTTAAAACCTCTTCGTTTACTGCGGCTCCTGGTCGAGGGCCAATAAAGGCCATTTGGCCAATCAAAATATTAAATAATTGGGGTGTTTCATCAATTGAAAATCTTCTTAAAAAATATCCAAATTTCGTGTCCATTGCCTTTTTTTGTTCGGCGGTTATATTGCTTGGAGCCAAGTTTGGATCTGCACCAACTTTCATGGATCTAAGTTTTATGATTTTAAAGACTTTCTCGTTCTTTCCATAGCGTTTCTGTAAGAAAAACGGATGCCCTTTTGTAACAATTAAATTTATAGGAACGGCCCACCACCACAACAAAGCTAAACAAAAAAAGATTCCAATAATCGAACCTATTATTCCAATTAATCTTTTAAATGGTAGATAACACTTTTGTCTTTTATTCATAAAACAACAAGTAGTATCATACATTGTTATTTATTGTCAATCAATAAAAGAACAGCGATTATCGCTGCTCGATTTATTTATAGAAAGACGAATACCACTCTGCAAAGTGTCTTAATCCATCTCTTAAACTTGTGGATGGTTTGTAACCAAAGTCTCTTTCTAAATCACTTGTATCAGCATATGTAATAGGAACATCACCTTTTTGCATTGCTACAAGCTTCATATGCTTCTTAATGTCAAAGTCTTTTGGTAAGACATTTGCTCTTATTAACTCATCAGATAATATATTAACGAAATCTAAAAGATTTTCTGGATGATTATTACCGATGTTATAAATCTTATATGGAGGGATTGGTAAACCATCTTCTCCATCTTTCTTTAAAGGTGGTTTATTCATCACCTTGATGATGCCTTCTACTATATCATCAATGTAGGTGAAGTCTCTTTTACAATTGCCATAATTAAAGATTTCGATTGCTTCACCTTTTATTAATTTATTAGTAAAACTAAAGTAGGCCATATCTGGTCTACCCATAGGGCCATATACAGTGAAGAATCTTAATCCTGTAGTTGGTATATTGTATAGTTTGCTATAAGCATGAGCGAGTAACTCATTGCTTTTCTTTGTCGCAGCATATAAGCTTACTGGATTATCTACTTTATCATCTGTAGAAAATGGCACTTTAGTGTTTCCTCCATATACAGATGAAGACGAAGCATACACGAGATGCTTAACAGGATGATTTCTACACGCTTCTAAGATGTTATAAAATCCAATGATATTTGATTGAATATAAACATCTGGATGATCAATTGAATAACGGACTCCCGCTTGAGCGGCTAGATTCACCACCACATCAAACTTATATTCATTAAATAACTTATCAACAAATGCTTTATTTGAAATATCACCTTTAATGAATTTAAAGTTCTTATATGGTTTAAGCATGTCTAAACGAGTTTCTTTTAAAGAAACGTCGTAATAATCATTTAGATTGTCTAAACCAATTATTTCATCATCAGTAGTTTCCAAAAGGCGTTTACATAGAAACGATCCGACAAAACCTGCTGCACCTGTAATCAATATTTTCATATTATATATAATTTATCACATGTTAGCTGCAATTAAAAATCTTTAAAGTTTATTTCTTTAAAGAGTGTTAAGCGAACAAATGATGTATCAATAATTATATTTTATTCTATATCGTTTGTAATATCGAACGAATAAACAGCGATTAATTCAACACGTTCAGAAGTTCGATATCCTAAGTGATCATTTATTTCAACGACCTCGATATCTTCTTTTTTATAAACACCCCACAACTTGCTAAACATCTCCAATTCTTCTCGAGATGTGAAACTTTCGTCTTCATTAATTACATAATCAATGTTTTTTCGACCGATTGTCAAACCCCCAAGCTCACTTCTACATTGAACAGGAAAAATGTCCATTTTGTTAGATCCAGGAATTGGGGCATTTGTTAATTCGATACAAACAAGATCGTCGAAATCCAAGATAGCGTAGTCAATCTCTTTATAATCGCTGGTCTTATAATATACTTCAAGTTTCTCACCGCAAATAAAGTGGGTAGCCTTTTTATTGTTTTTTGAAAGCAATCTAACTCCATCAAGATTAATATTCTCTGAAAAAATTACACTGGCTTTGTTATCAACGATATTGCCGTAGTCGATTAGAACGTCAACCTCGCGTTTGTATTGTTCTTTTTGTTTAATGCTTCCGTTCGAACACGAAGAAAGAACAGCCACCAAACTTAGTAAAAAAGTCATTTTCTTCTTCATTCCTAATAACCTCTTCACTTATAAGAGTACATCTATGTCTATTTTGGTGCACAAAAATTTACTTGGTTTCATTTTCAATAATAAAGTTCTTCAATGCCTTGACATCTTCAACATCAATTAAGTATGTGTTGCTACCAATCAACGAAAAACGACTGCAACCATCTAAGTTCAAATATAAATATGTAGAAAATTCTCCTAATGAAGACATTTTGATTTCCACTGTTATATCTGTATCGAAAGTGTTGTATGGACTAAATGGTTCCACGCTATAGATATTTGTTTTGTCATAATTATTCGCAAAAAGTTCTTCGACAACGGCATCTGCCTTATTTGTCACAATAGTTTTAGTATCATCGCCATCACTATATATATAGGAGGAAGATCGAATAACGCCGTATTCAAGTAGACCGGTTTTAGTTATTAAATCGCCCAAACGAGTGTTTGGCTCTAAAGAATCGATGAGATACAAATAATATCCAGAGTTGCCTTCAAAATTAACAGCAATTCCATAATTACTGTCTATTTTGTCGATTGAATGAATAATTATGTTAGTTTTATCTTCTATTCTATTAAAATGTGTAGAAATAACTTCCATCTCCCCAATTTCTTCCCCAATCAATTGTTGCAAAATGCAATCATAATCCAAATCAACGCATTTGTATTTTCTATTATTGAAAGTGAACCATTGATATTTTTTATATGGTTTTATTAAGTCACCGGATTGCGGCGCGGTATTACTTGTGGGTTCGTGTTGCTGAACAGTTCTATTTTTCAGAGTCATAGAAATAATCGAAAGAATCGCTGCAATATGTATTAAAACTACTCCGGCGCTGATAAACGGAATCAAAATCGTGTATTTGCTCTTCACAGAGCAAGAATCAATTCTTTCAGCAACAATTTTATCAATATGTTTTTTAAGCGATGAAAAATTACCATCGAATTTTATGGAGTTTTTAATCGAATGTTCGAATTTAGAGGTTCTCATTGTTTGAATTTCCTCCTTATGTTTTGAATAGCTCGTCTATATTTACTCTTAATGGTGTTTATGGAGACCATTTTCTTTCTAGCGATCTCACTAAATGGGAGTCCGAGAAAAATGTGATCATTTATGATATCAATAGATTCGGTATCAATTCCTTCGAGCATATTAATAAGATCTGTTTCTAGCACATATTCTTTTTCTTCAGCCTTTAAAGTTTCGATATTCTCCACATCGCTCAACCTGTTTTGATTCTTTGTTTCCTTAAATGCGGCATTTTTGGCGCATGAACAAAGATATGCTTTTACATTTGATAATTGAGAAACCCATCTAAAATCCATACATTTTTCAAAAAAATGAAGAAAAGTATCTTGTACTATATCTTCGGTTTTTTGTTCGTTTTTTAGATAAGAGAACGCGACAAAATAAACAAGCTTGAAATACTCGTTATAAACACTTTCAAAAAGGGCGGTTATTTCTTCTTTACTTCCTTTTTTTATACATCTTGCTATCTCGGTACCTTGCATATAATCAATATTATATATGAGTTTAAAAAGATGCATTTTGGTGCAATAGAATTTTGAAACTAATTGTTGATATGATTATGTGTCAGTATAAATGGCTTTCTTTAATGATAAAATGTCGTTTTTGGAAAATAAAAATGTATTTGCACCAATAAAAGAAGCGAAAGTAGATCTTCCATCCAAATTGATTTGCAGTTGAGCAATGTTGTTTAAACCTAAAGATGGAGCGGAAAATTTGATAGAAATATTGGATGTAAAAGACTCTAACGAATCGCCATGTGTTGAAGAATACACATTCTTAGTATCTTTATTTGTTTTTAAAATTTTTAAAACGTTATCACCAACCTTATTGCTAGATATATGCTTTACCACACCGCTATCCTTACTATTGGAATAAAGATATGAATATGTAGCATTTTGAAATAAAAAATATCTATCAAAACTTAACTCGTTCATGAATTCGTCTAACGACAATCCGTATGTTATTGGTCTTGTACAAGAATAAAAATAAGAACCTTCTTCTTTTTCGAATTTTACCGCTATTCCAAAATCGGGGGAAATGCCTTCTATTTGATAAATAGCAGCGTTTGTTTCATCAATTACAAAATTATCAAGATCTCGAAATTCCAACTCAAACTCACCAATTTTTTTGTCCACGAATTCGTCGGCGATGTACGATATATGCATAGAATCCTCGTACCCAAAATAGTTTTTGCCATTAAAATTTAAGCTTCTATATTTTTCATAAGTTGTCCATTCATTAAACGGTCTGAGAATCGCAGTGTCTGGCGATGAGACATCGTAATTTAATTGTCTTACTTGATTTTGCTTTTTATTAGATGAAAAGATAACGGGTTTCAACAATGCAACCGCAAGAAATATGGCCAAAATATCCAACACAACAGCCAACGAAATAATAAATGGTATTAAATTGTGCAATCTTTTACTTTTTTGCTGGGTTTTGCATTCTGATTGTAAACGATTAATTATTGTTGAAAAGCCATTAAAATTGCCTTTGGTTTTAATTTCAAAACAAAGTTTTTGTTCTAAATTGTTAGTGTTCATATTTTCTCCTTTTAGTAATTCAGCATTTTTCATGTGCCTATACATAAGAGATTTTAAAAATGTGTTTTGGTCCGTTATTACATAAGAAATCTTTTTGTGAATCCTTTCTATTGTGCAAGGTATTTTTCATATATTAAAAATCAAAAAAGATGTTAGTTTGATATGAACATCGTTACCAAGCAAATAAAAAGAGGGCATATTCATCCCTCATAGCCTATGTTGCCATAGGTGTTTTCGCAATACTACTATATCACATTTTTAACAATTGCAACAATCAATTATTAATTTAGAGTCCAAACCTAGCGTATTTCTATTCCAAACTCCTTTACCATCTTTGATGAAATGCCCAATTTTAATAAAACATCTTGTATTTTGATGGAAGATAAACAATTTTTAAGTATTGTTAATTCTTTGCTCAGTTCATCAATAATCTTTTTGAATTTCTTGTCACTTAATAGAAATTTTATCGCATATAAAACGCTACCAAATTTATGGTCGCATTTGTTGTCGATAAAAACAACAGAATCTCCACTGCCAACTTTGCTCGGGAGAATTGTTGGTATATTAGAAATATAAACTCTATTATTGTGAGCACAGGCGTTACGGACGTTGTTCAATATCTTTAGAATGGTTTTCAAATCTTTTTCATTTAAATGGTAAACATTGGCAATTTGGACCCTAACATCATAAGAACAACACTCGTAAAATTTACTCATCTGGCCAAACGATAAATTTGTAACCAAAACCCAAAAAGGTATGTAACCATAATTCTCTTGTGCGTGGACAAAAGCTCTGTTCTTGTTTTTTATGTTTGATTCAATTGCACTATTAAAATCGGAAATTAATTTTTCGACAGATTTTAGTTTAACATCGTTAATCGTATCGTAACTCAGTTCGGACAAATAACTGTCGGTTTCATTAATATAAACGCCATTCATTTTTTTACCACAAAACTTATTTATACAAACGGCTTTAATCTTTTCTTCAATATAAAGTATTTGAGGAAATAAAAATCTCCTAAAGCCAGTATCAAAGTCGTAAATTGCTTCAAGTTCTTCAAATTTAGTATGATCTTTAAATATGCGAGGGGATTTTCCTTTAACCAGCAAATCGCAGTAGCCATTAACAAAAGAGTAATATGAGTGCGTAATCAAGATCTTTTTTGCGTAATCGTCATCATAGATATACAAACCCTGTGACTTAAGTTTTTTAACCTGTTTATTTATGGATAAAAACGGCTTTTTTGTAATCATATTAAAATCATAGCAAATTTGGAATTAATGATTAAGAAAATTAGCAAAAAAACTGACTGTCAAAAAGTAAATCTACTTGAAGTAATTTTTCTTTAATGCAATCTAAATTGTTTATGAATGTCATTAATGTTTTTAAAAGACGCTCACAAATAAAAGATTATTAGTCCGCGACACTTATGATTATATTTTCATATTTACAGGCAGTGTATTGACATTTGATTTGACTAAATGTAAAATTTAGGCAACCTAACCACCACGTAAAAAATGGTGGCCTTTCTTTTTTTACACAGTTAATTCTTTTGATAATGTTAAGGCAAAACTATCCGTCATTCCACAAACATCATCAACAATTAATTTTAAGCGGTAGTATGCATCAAACTTAGAAGAATAACGCCCCTCTCTCTTTGATTTTCTTATTTCTTCAACATAGCAATCAAAGAAATTTTTAGAGATAAGTCTTAAATATTTATATCTTTTGTGATGAGAATCGATACCCATTATTTCGCTCTCGCTTAAGCTTAAAATAGACTCACAATAATGACTTAAAATATTAGTTAAAATAACATCGCCTTTCAGCTCTGGAAGTATGATACTTTTGTTTGAATAAACTTTTTCCTTTAATATAGTTTTAGACATTTTTACAAGTGGATAAAGTGATGTTAATGAAACAAGAGATACATAATTATTTTTTCCATTCCTTTGAAAAAACACATCTCCTTTAGAAATTAATTCATAATTGTCACAAAACTTTTGTGCAACTTCGCTAATTAAATCATTCTTAATTTTATAAAGTAGCGGCCTGAATGAATTAATTGCACTATTTACATTTGAATAAGTTTTACAGTTGTTTCGATAATTTTTTTCTAGTTCTTTTTTAAAGGCAATGCAAGGTGAAACCGAACCATTTTTTCCTCTTGGTGTCCTATATTTTAAAATATCATTGACCGTTATTATTCCCTTTTTTACGCCGTCTTCTAAATCTGAAACAAACATCGAAATATCGTCTGCAGCTTCCATTAACAATGCAACAGGATGAATTCTGTTTTCGTGAAAGTCTTGCTGAGCAGTTAAGAAATCAATTACATCTTCTTCGGATTTAAAATAACCAAATTTGTGAATACTTGAACCGGCCAAGGAATTGTAAGGGTACTTAATCAACCCACCTAAAACAGCTGATGTAAGATTGAGCCCATCATTATTATTAAGAAATCTTTCAAGTTTTGTTGCCACGCGGAGAGCCTGAGCATTTCCATCAAAATTTACAAAATCGTTATATTCTTGAGAATTCACATCAAATAAATCTTTTATATGAATTTTAGAACCATTGTCATTATATTCGAGGGCTTCCCAATTGTTTTTAAAATATTGTCTAATTACATCTTCCCCATAATGTCCAAATGGTGGATTACCAATATCGTGTAAATAACAGCAAATATTAACAATGTTATTAAGGACTCCCACTATTTTGCTTCCTTCGGTAGAGATATATCTGCCGGCTAAAAAAGCAATAGCTTTTCCAGTTGCAGCAACTTCGCATGAATGAGTCAATCTAGTTCGTGCATAATCGTTTTCTTCTAGTGGAAACAATTGCGTTTTGTCTTGAAGGCGTCTAAATGCAGCACACGACAACACTTTCATCAAGTCCGTATCAAAAGAACTAGGCCTTAACGCCTTGTTGTGACGATGTTCTTTTGTAGAATTGATTCTTTTGCAAGAAAGCCCAAATATGCCTATTGTTTCCATTTTCTTATGTTTTCAAATAATGCGGCAAAAATACTAATCCCTTCTCAAAAGATCTCTCGTATATACTTTCTTTTCAACATCATCTAAGGATGAATCATATCTATTCGCAATGATGACTTTAGATATTTTTTTAAATTCATCAAAGTCTTTAACAACTCTACAATTAAAGAATTCTTTATCTTTAAGTGTTGGCTCATATATAACAATCTTTACACCTTTCGCGTGTAATCTTTTCATAACACCTTGAATGGATGATTGTCTAAAGTTATCAGAGCCAGATTTCATAGTTAATCTATAGATACCAACAGTGATATTATCTCTTCCATCATTCTTATAACCCGCCATCTTAAGAACTTGGTCACAGATGAATTGTTTTCTAGTTCTATTAGATTCCACGATTGCAGATATAAGATTCTCTGGAACATCTTCGAAGTTTGCTTTCAATTCTTTTGTATCTTTTGGTAGACAATAACCACCATAACCAAAGGATGGGTTATTGTAATAATCCCCAATTCGTGGATCACCACATACACCTTTGATGATATCTAAGGTATCTAAACCTTTGGTTTGTGCGAATGAATCTAATTCATTAAAGTATGCAACTCTTAAAGCAAGATATGTATTTGCGAATAGCTTAACAGCTTCTGCTTCAGTACATCCCAAAATATGAACATCAATGTCTTTCTTAAGCGCACCTTCTTTTAAAAGTTCAGCGAATTGTTTTGCTTTAGATAAATAAGGTTCTTTTTTCTCAGGGACACCTACGACAATTCTTGAAGGATAAAGGTTATCATATAATGCCTTTCCTTCTCTTAAAAATTCTGGAGAAAAAAGAATCTTATCATATTGATATTTTTCTCTTACATATTTAGTGAAACCCACTCCAACAGTGGATTTAACAATTATCCAAGCATTTGGATTAACTCCTTTAACTTGTTCGATTACAGATTCTACTGATGATGTATCAAACTTATTTGTTACTGAATCATAATTAGTAGGAGTAGCAATTATCACTAGTTCTGAATCTTTATAGGCTTTATTGCCATCAAGTGTGGCTTCTAAATCTAAAGATTTATTCGCTAAATAGTCTTCTATTTCTTTATCCACTATAGGAGATTTTTTAGAGTTAATTAAATCAACCTTAGATGAGACTACATCTACGGCATATACTTTATTATGTTGGGCTAGGATTATAGCATTTGATAATCCAACATAGCCCGTTCCTGCGACTGATATTTTCATATTATGAATAATATATCATAATAGTGAAGAATTGTGAAAATGTCTTTAACGTGCTGTAACAATCCCAACTTTTGAGCTATTTCAAATAGTACCATCAGGTCCGGTCTAATAAATGATTTTATTCAAATGTAAAAAAACAAAGAAATAATAGGTAATAGAGATATTCAAATCTATACTTTTTTAATTGTCATTGTGCCACTAGTGCCATCACTGGTCCAGTAGTCACCTTCAAGTAGATCTTTATTAATATAAAGTTTAGCAGCTCCCCATTTTGCAGGATTCTTTTCTTTGAATTGCTTGCTGGGATCTGTTCTATAAACATAAATAGAAATTGAAGATGGTGATTTTGAAGTTACTGGTGAGCTTCTACATTCATTTGTAAATAAGATATTAGTTGAAGATATACAACATATAATCTATTTGATTCCTCAAGATATAATTTATAGTCTGTTTAACAAATAATGTAATCTAGCCATGTACTTGGTTAGATTTTATTTTTATCTAGCAAGTATAATCAATATATGCCGTTATCCTGCTTAATTTATGTACAGCTTTGACTGTCAAACTTCATGCTCAGGCATACGGCTTTTCTTTTAATCGCTAATAGGTTGATTAATGCTTTGACGTTCCATTAACAGATGATTCGAAAAGATAAGCTGATATGGTTAAGACGGCTAGAAAGGAAGGTCTTATGGACTTTTATGTTGGAATCGATGTTAGTAAGTTTAAACACACTGTCGCTATCATCGATCAAAATGGAGAAGTTAGAAAGAAAAGCTTCGATATTTCTAATTCTCGAGAAGGGTTTGATTCACTCTTAAATGAATTAGGTTTGCTCGGAGAAAAAGAGCAAATAAAAATAGGGATGGAAGCCACTGGACATTATATGAATTGTCTAGTGAGATGCTTAATCTCTAATGGATACCAATTCCAGATTTATAATCCAAGTCTGATTTCTAAGTTTCGCGACGCTGAATCAGTTAACTTGGCCAAAACGGATAATCTAGATGCGATGTTAATTGCTAAATATGTAGCAACTCATCCATTTACTTCATCCCCACAATTATCTTACCTTATCGGAGAGATTCGTAAAATCTCAAGAG